>NZ_JAMXRX010000010.1:0-32588 GCF_024124605.1 Halomonas sp. CnH100-B
CCCTTGCCGAACTCAGAAGTGAAACCGCTTAGCGCCGATGGTAGTGTGGGGTCTCCCCATGCGAGAGTAGGTCATCGTCAGGCACTTATACCGCAAAGAACCCAGCCAAACGGCTGGGTTTTTTGTTTGCCCGTCGATCCCGTCGTTTTATGTCAGCATTTTTATGTCAGAATGTGCACTCCAAGGAGGAGCGCTATGACACAAATGCAATGGGATCAGTTACTTTCCCCACGACGCCTTCACGATAAACGAACGGACAGCACCCGGGAAATTGGGCGTAGTCCCTTTCATAAAGATCATGATCGCATTGTCTTTTCCGGCTCTTTCCGACGCTTGGGGCGTAAAACCCAAGTGCACCCTCTGACGGAAAACGACCACATTCACACCCGCTTGACCCACTCTCTCGAAGTTGGCTGCGTCGGCCGTTCGCTTGGGATGATTGTGGGCGAGCTGCTGCGGGACCGTCTCCCTGACTGGATCACCCCCGCAGATTTGGGCGTGATCGTGCAAACCGCATGCCTTGGCCACGATATCGGTAATCCGCCCTTTGGCCACGCCGGTGAGTACGCGATACGCGACTGGTTTCGTCGCGCCCAGGGAAGTGGCCTGCTGGATGGCTTGTCCGATGCCGAGCGAGACGACCTGTTGACCTATGAAGGCAACGCGCAGGGCTTCCGCGTCATCACCCAGATCGAGTACAACCAGTTCAACGGTGGCATGCGCCTATCGGCGGCAACTTTAGGCACGCTGCTGAAATATCCATGGACGGTCCGCTATAGCGGGCGGGCGGGTAAGTTTGGCTGCTACCAGTCAGAGCAGGCGCTATTGAAAGAGGTAGCGGATGCGGTGGGATTACTTCCCCAAGGAGAGCAGCGCTGGTGTCGCCACCCGCTGGCCTGGCTGGTCGAAGCAGCCGATGATATTTGCTACGCCTTGCTAGACCTGGAAGACGGTCTGGAGATGGGCATTCTGCGCTACGAGGAAGTGGTCGAGATTCTGCGTCAAATCGCTGGTGAGTTTCCGCCCGAATATGCCGAGATGCAGCGTAAAAATGTTTCGCAACGCCGCCGGATCGCCCTACTCAGAGGCGCCGCCATGGAGCGTGCCGTCAACGATGTGGGGGCTGTCTTTGTACAGCATGAGCAGGCGCTGCTCAGCGGTACTCTCAGCGAGGATTTGTTGGAGCTGTGTCACCCGGATTTAGGCTGGGGAGTGCAGTCCGCCAAACAACTCGCCCGAGAGCGCATTTTTCAGAATGAGCGCAAGGCGAAGCTGGAGATTGGTGCCTACACCACGCTGGGTATCCTGTTAGAAGCCTTCATCGGTGCCGCTCATGAGCTGCACCACACCGGGCAAAGCTCGTTCAAGCATCAGCGGGTTTTGGCGTTGATAGGCGAGAACACGCCACTCCCCTCATGGACACTTTATGACAGCTACCGGCGCATGCTGGACTTCATTGGCGGGATGACCGACCACTACGCGGTCGATCTTGCCCAAGAGATGGGCGGGCGGTTACGCGGCGACTAAATGAGGCATTAGACAGACGGTTGACGGAGGTGCTTGAGCTCCATCAACCGTGCCCGCTCTAGCAAAACATGAATGACCTTGTCATGAATGGCATCGCTTAGCTGTCCTGGCGTGATGTCGGTCAGCTGCTTGGCCAGCTGTTCACCGCTGACCACGAGAATATCCGGCGAGGCTTCGCTGGTGTCGATTTCCCAGCCGGGCAGAACCAGGACCCCTTTCACCGGTACCGGTATACCGCAGCGGCGCTCTAACCACTGGCTGAGCCAGCTGACACCCTGGCGCGTTTTGTGCAGCGGCCGCCGCTCCTGCCAGTGCGGGAAGCGCAGCCGCTCACGCTCTACCGCCACGCAGTTCAACTCTTTGCCATTGCTACCAATGGCCAGTGCCCTGGCGCGGGTTTCCACGACGAATACGCCGTGAGGGGTGACCACCACATGGTCAATGGTGAAGCTATCCGTAGGGACGTCATGAAACACGTAATAGGGGTGCGCTTCAGGGCGAACCAGACGTTCCAGCTCTTGGCCTACGGCAAGTTCGCAGGCAAGCCCCAGCTTCAAGCGGCGGATGCGCTGATAGTCACGCACCAACAGCAGCGAAAACGCCAGCACCAAGAGCGTGCTCAGCAGGCCATACAGCGCCCACTCGACCCAGTCCTGTTTATCGACGAAGAGCATTCGTCCCATGCCGTAGACCAGCGGTGCAAGGCTGACCAGAGGCCCTAAAGTGCCGTTAAGAAACAGGCTTGAAAACGCTTGATCGAGTCGATGGCGAAGCGCCTGCCCCGGCTCGCGGAGCGGCGCATCGAAGGGTGAGTGAACGCGGGCATCGTGAAGACTACGCAAGGCTAATACGATGCCGCCCATCGCTGCCATGGGAAACAAGAAGATGAGCGGTAGCAGGTATTCCAACCAAACCATTATCGTGCCTTGCCCTTTCGCCATGAGCCGGGGATGTGCGTTGTCCGCTTCAACCGCCCGCCAATTTCACCTGATAACCCATTGAGGTTAAGGCATCGCGCAGTGTTTCGCGATGGTCGCCCTGGATTTCTATCACACCCTCTTTAACGGCGCCGCCGGTGCCGCAGCGCTGTTTGAGTGTTTTGGCCAGTGCCTTGAGCTCCCCTTGGGGGAGCGGCACGCCGCTGATGGTCGTGACTCCCTTGCCTTTACGACCGCTGGTCTCACGGCGGATACGGACGATCCCATCCAATTCGGCAAGCCGCGCTTGCTCGCTGGTGTCCTCACAGCGGCAGTCGTCGATGGGGGCTCTGCAGTCAGGGCACGTTTTGCCATGCTCGGTGGAGTAAACGAGGCCACTTAGCTGATCACGTAATGAAGCCATACTATTTCTCTGTTGAGTGATGAGGCATTGCGGCCTGCCATCGCTCGTGGGTCAGTTGCTCGACAACGGCAGGCAGCTGATACATGTTACTCATCATGATAGCGCCTTCCGGCGTTGCTTCGGCATCGGGAAAGCGATTCAGATGGATCACGGTCATGCCTGCTTGCAGCGCCGCGTGAACACCGACCAGCGCATCGTCGATGGCAATGCAGTCCTTCGCCGCAAACCCCATGATACTGGCTGCGTGCAGATGTAAACAGGGCTCCGGCTTCCAACAGTTAGCGGTATAGCCACTAAACAGCCGATGACCGAAATAGTCGCTGAGACCGGTCGCCTTTAGAGCGGTACGAATCTTGGTTTCAGGCCCATTGGAGACCACGGCGCTAGGGTAGTGGGCCAGTGCATCGAGCGACTCACGCGCGCCGGGAATGGTGGTGAGCTCATTGGCGAGGCGCTCCGCCAGTTTGGCGCGCATGGCCTGTTCCATGCGGTTCAAGCGCTCGGCATCAACCTCGCCATAGCGGGTTTGCAGTTCTGCCACGATACGTCGGAAGCGGGCCCCCCGAAACTCGCCAAGATAATCGGAAGAAGCAAAGGGGAGACCGACCGTATTGAGGCCGCGAGCCATCTCTTCGGCCAGTAGGGGTTCGCTATCGACGAGGGTGCCATCACAATCAAACAGCAGAAGTGGGAGCGGCATGGGAGTTCCTTGCAGCGTGACAAGCGCTACTCGCGTTAATTTAAGCCGACTAGACGACTATTGAACGAGATTTTTCTGGCTTTGTGAACACTGTTTTATAATTTTTTACAGTGAAGCTGCGCGACCATGCCGCTGAGCGCTCGCTACCCTCGGTTAACTGCCCGGTTTTCAAGGCAATCTATGTGAATCATCGAGAGACCGGCTATAGTAGGTAGGCGACGCCGCGATAACCATAAAATGGAGATGTATATGCGATTCACCCCTTGGTTCCTCTCATTGGTCGTGGGTACCGCGCTGATGGCTTCTGCAGGTAGCGTGTTGGCAGAGCCTGAAGCCGATGCCGATAGCGAGCAGCACCAAGCGCTGGATGATGCGGCGCTGGAGGAGAAGTACGGCATCAAGGCCGGGGCCGTTCAGCGTGACGAGTCGACCGCCGATATGGCCGCGGCTGACGAGACGGAAGAAAACACCGGCAACGGTGGTGACGATAGCGACAACACCGAAGGCGGCACCGGTGGTACCGGTAGCGCCGAAGATGCCATTGAAAACGGCGAGGACGAGCAGAGTAACGACGATAACGAGTGAGTGTGCCGTTAGCGGGAGAGGCGTCGTGAGTTGGCGCTACTACGTTGATGATAAGGTTTCATCGCTTTCTGGCTGGTAATCCACCAGGGGGCGTATTGACCGCTCATCGCGCTGAAAAATGCTTTTTGCATCACGAGGCCAGCTTCCATGCTGGCCTCGATCTTTTCGGTCACCATGCGCTGGTTTTCACGCATCATGGCGGGGCTAAAAAAGGGCTGGGTTTGCCATAGCTGTTGGCGCATGGCGATCGTGGATAGCGACGAACTCCATAGTTCAATCCCCATCATTCCGACCTTCCACACATCGAACATGGCGGTGGGCGGAGTAAACAGGGGCATTGAGGAGTGCTTCATAGTGAGGGCTGCCTGGTGAAGAAATGTGGGGTGGTGCTCTCTAGTAATAGCCTATTTGTGCTGCATTGCAACAAAAAAGGCGGCCCGAAGGCCGCCTTAGCGTCGCTAATTGCTTAGCTGCTTACTTAATTTTAGGAGCCAGCTCGCCGCGCTCGTAGCGCTGGAACATCGCTTCCAGGCTGATCGGCTTGATTTTGCTCGCGTTGCCAGCAGTACCAAAGGCTTCGTAGCGGGCAATACACAGATCGCGCATGGCGGTGACCGTTTCTTTTAAGAATTTGCGCGGATCAAATTCAGACGGGTTCTCTGCCATAAAACGACGCACGGCACCGGTGGACGCTAGGCGCAGGTCGGTGTCGATGTTCACCTTGCGCACGCCGTGTTTGATGCCTTCGACGATTTCCTCGACCGGTACGCCGTAGGTTTCCGGAATTTGACCGCCGTAGCGGTTGATGACTTCAAGCCACTCCTGCGGCACGGAAGAGGAGCCGTGCATGACCAAGTGGGTGTCCGGGATGCGCGCGTGGATCTCTTTGATACGCTGAATAGAGAGCGTGTCGCCGGTCGGCGGCTTGGTGAACTTGTATGCGCCGTGGCTGGTGCCGATGGCAATCGCCAGCGCGTCGACCTGAGTCGCTTTGACGAACGCGGCGGCTTCTTCGGGATCGGTCAACAGCTGTTCCATGTCCAGCTTGCCTTCGGCACCAATGCCGTCCTCTTCACCGGCCATGCCGGTTTCCAGGCTACCTAGGCAGCCCAGCTCGCCTTCAACCGATACACCACAGGCGTGGGCCATTTCTACTGCGCGACGAGTGACGTCAACGTTGTAGTCGTAATCCATCGGCGTCTTGCCATCTTCACCCAGCGAGCCGTCCATCATGACGGAGGAGAAACCGAGCTGGATAGAGCGCTGGCACACGGCGGGGCTGGTGCCGTGATCCTGGTGCATCACTACCGGAATATGCGGAAACTCTTCTACCGCCGCCAAAATCAAGTGGCGCAGGAAAGGGGCGCCTGCGTATTTGCGCGCGCCAGCGGAGGCCTGCACGATCACCGGAGAGTCGGTGGCATCGGCGGCTTCCATGATGGCCCGCATCTGCTCGAGGTTGTTGACGTTGAACGCGGGGATGCCGTAGCCGTATTCGGCGGCGTGGTCGAGCATCTGGCGCATGCTAATTAAAGCCATGGGGTCACCTTGTAGGTTGTCAGTGTGAACGGGTGCAGTGAGCGTGCAGTGTCAGCGTGATGGTTCAGCCGCGCTTTGCTGCGGCTTCTAATGCGGCTACCGCCGGTAGCTGTTTGCCCTCGACGTACTCTAGGAACGCGCCGCCGCCGGTAGAGATATAGGAAACACGGTCGGCAATGGCGTACTTGTCGATAGCGGCCAGGGTATCGCCACCGCCAGCAATCGAAAACGCGCTACTTTCGGCAATGGCAAGAGAGAGTACTTCGGTGCCTTTGCCAAATTGATCGATCTCAAAAACGCCCACGGGGCCGTTCCACAAAATGGTGCCGGCATCTTTGAGCAGGCTGGCCAAGTGGGCCGCGGTGTCCGGGCCAATATCCAGAATCATCTCGTTATCAGCGACCTGGTCCACCGGTTTGACTACCGCTTCTGCGGATTCAGAGAACTCCGTGGCCACAACGACGTCAGTGGGCAGCGGAATAGAGACTTTCTCCATTAGCGCTTTGGCTTGACCGATCAGGTCGGCTTCGTAGAGCGATTTGCCCACATTATAGCCTGCCGCCGCGATAAAGGTGTTGGCGATCCCGCCGCCGACGATAAGCTGGTCGCACTTATCGGAGAGAGCGGTCAATACGTCGAGCTTCGTAGAGACTTTGGAGCCGCCCACAATCGCCGCCATGGGTCGCGCCGGGGTCGCTAAGGCTTTCTCCAGTGCGTCCAGCTCCTGGGCCAGCAGCGGGCCTGCACAGGCGGTGGGCGCAAAGCGGGCCACGCCGTGGGTGGACGCTTGAGCGCGGTGGGCGGTGCCGAAGGCGTCCATCACGAAGATATCGCACAGCGCGGCGTACTGCTTGGCCAGCGGTTCGTCGTCTTTCTTCTCGCCGTTGTTAAAACGCACGTTCTCAAGCAGCACCACGTCGCCGTTGCTGAGCGTGGGCGCGGTGTCGAGGTAGTCGTCGACCAGTTTGACGGGGCTACCCAGCAGCTCGCTAAGGTGCTCGGCCACGGGAGCTAAGGAGAACTCCTCAGCAGGCTCGCCTTCCGTGGGGCGGCCCAGATGGCTCATGAGCATCACTTTGGCTCCCGCCTTGGCTGCCGCTTGAATGGTCGGCAGTGCGGCGCGCAGGCGGGCATCGCTGGAAACACGGCCGTTTTTGATCGGCACGTTCAGGTCTTCACGAATCAGCACGCGCTGCCCTTCCAGGGGCAGGTCGGTCATTTTTTGCACGTTCATGTGAGCGGTTTCCTCGTGTTCAAGCGAATGTAAGAGCGCTAGGTGGTGCTACCCATCAATTAGCGAAACGTTGCCAAGCGCTGGCTGATATCCAGCATGCGGTTGGCAAAGCCCCACTCGTTATCAAACCAGCACAGCAGCTTGATCAAGCGTGTGCCAGCCACCCGGGTTTGGGTGGCGTCTAGAATGCCAGAGCGGGGGTCATGATTAAAATCGATCGATGCCATGGGGGCTTCGGTATAGCCTAGCACCCCTTGCAAGCGCTGCTGGCTGGCGCTGTGTAGCAGCGCGTTCACCTGGGCGGCGCTGGTGTCGCGGCGTACGGTCAGCGCGGCATCCATGGCCGAGACGTTAATGGTGGGTACCCGCACGTGCAGGCACTCAAAACGCCCGGCCAGGCTCGGCATCAGGCGGCTGATACCCACTGCCAAGCCGGTATCCACCGGCACAATCGACTGCATGGCAGAGCGAGTTAAGCGCAGGTCGGTTTGATGATACGCATCGATCACCGGCTGATCGTTCATCGCTGAGTGAATCGTGGTGGTGACGCCGTGCTCCAGACCCAATGCTTCATCCAGCACGGTGAGCAGCGGCACCAAACAGTTCGTGGTGCAGGACGCCGCAGAGAGGATGCGCTGGGTGGGGATAAGCTCATGCTCGTTGATGCCCCACACGATGGTGGCATCCACATCGTTTTCAGCGGGCTGGGAGAACAGCAGCCGCTTGGCCCCAGCCGTTAAGTGCTGCTCGGCGGTGGCGCGATCCTTAAAGCTACCCGAGCACTCCAACACTAGGTCGATATCCAACTCACCCCAGGGCAGCGCTTGCGGGTCGCGTTCGCACAGCACGTGGATGCGCTGGCCGTTGACGAGCAGAGCGCTGCCATCGTTATCCACCTCACCAGGGAAGCGTCCGTGGGTGGTGTCGTAACGGGTGAGATACGTGATGGTGGCGAGGTCAGACAGCTCATTAATCGCCACCACCTCAAGCCCTGGGTGTTGGCGTTCCACCAGTGCTCTCAGCACGCACTGGCCAATGCGCCCATAACCATTGATAGCAATGCGATATTTAGTGGAAGCGTTCGCCATGTTGCGATGCGGCTCTTAGAAAAAGTGGCCCGATGATAGCGTATTTCACCGGGCGGTGCTTACCCAGCCCCGATGCCCACTAGCCGCCACGCCAGCGGCAACAGCAGCGCGGTAAAAATACCGGTTAGGCTCATTCCGAGCGAGGCAAACGCCCCGGCGGTAGGGCTAATATCAAACGCCCGCACGGTACCAATGGCGTGCCCATTGAGCCCCAGAGCAAAACCGATGATGCGCTCATCGTTGATACGTAGCAGCCGAGCCGCCAAGCTAACAAAGGGGATGGTCAGCACGCCGGTCACCAGCAGCGAGCCCATTAACAGCGCAACGTTGCCGCCGAGCTGTTCGGTGATGCCGATGGCAATAGGCGCGGTCACCGACTTTGCCGCAATGGAAGCCAAAATGTCTGGGCCTGCTCCCAACAGCCACGCAATGCCCAAGGCATAGCAAGCCGCCAAAGCAGCAGCAATAGGCAGGCAGGCGGCTAGCGGTCGCCAGAGTTCACGAATGCGCGGCAGTTGCTGGTAAAGCGGCATACCCAGCGCCACCGTAGCGGGGCCTAACAGCACGGTTAGCCACGTAGCACCCTGCTGGTAGGTGGCGTAAGGCAGCCCCAGCAGCGCCAGTATTGCGGCCAAAAGGAGTGCCGCGATCAAAATAGCGGGCAGCCAGGAGGGCTTACCCAGCCGTATAAAAACTGCGCTGCCCACCAAATAAGCGGCCAGCGTTAGTCCAACGGCCAGTAAAGGCGTTGCGGTTAAGGTGGGCAGCAGGTTAGTCAGCATGGCTGCGTCCCATCAAACGCGTTAGTAACCATAGGGTGGTGAACACGCTGAGCAGCGTGCCGAGTAGCAGGGCGGCCACAATGGCCAGCCATTGGCCTGCCAGCTCATCCAGAATAAAGAATACACCCACCACGCCCGGCATAATCAGCATAGCCAGGAGTGCAATCAGCGGTTGGGCAGCGGCAGCAAGGCTGGAGGGCACTCTGCCGATCATAGCGAGGGTGGTGCACAGCAGCAGCATGCCCACCACCCCAGAAGAGATGGGTAAACCGGAGAAGTGAATGACCACTTCTCCGATTAACCAGTAGCTAATTAGCCATAGCAGACCGTTTAGCGCGGGCATCGCGATGCCCGCACTGCGTGACCCGTGAGCGGGGGATTAACCCAGCAGCTCATTGGCTTGTTTAACAATGTTCTCGACGGTAAAGCCGAAGTGCTTGAACAGCTCGCCAGCCGGGGCCGACTCACCAAAGGTGGTCATGCCAATCACGCGGCCATCGAGACCAACGTATTTGTACCAGTAGTCGGCATGGCCGGCTTCGATGGCAATACGCTTGGTGACGGCTTTGGGTAGCACGCTTTCACGGTAGTCAGCGTCTTGGCCGTTAAAACGGTAAGCGGACGGCATGGAGACTACGCGCACGGCTTTACCCTGCTGCTCCAGCTCGGCCGCGGCGTCCATCGCCAGGGAGACTTCGGAACCCGTGGCAATCAGGATCAGCTCTGGCGTGCCGTCGCTATCTTTCAGCACATAGCCGCCGCGCTGGATAGACGCGAGCTGGGCCTTGGTACGCGGCTGGTGCGGCAGGTTCTGGCGCGAGAGTACCAGCGCTGTCGGGCCAGAATGGCGCTTAATCGCGGCATCCCAGGAAGCGGCGGTCTCCACGGCGTCACAGGGGCGCCATGTGTTCAGGTTCGGCGTGGTGCGCAGGCTAGTGAGCTGCTCAATCGGCTGGTGTGTCGGGCCATCTTCGCCCAGGCCAATAGAGTCGTGGGTAAACACATAAATAGCCTGCTGACCCATCAGCGCCGCCATACGCACGGCGTTACGCATGTACTCCATAAAGATCAGGAAGGTGGCGCCGTACGGCACAAAACCGCCGTGCAGAGCGATACCGTTCATCACCGCGCCCATGCCGAATTCACGCACACCGTAGTGCAGGTAGTTGCCGCTGGCGTCGTCGGGGGTGATCGCTTTCGCGCCTTTCCAGAATGTCAGGTTAGACGGCGCTAGGTCAGCGCTGCCGCCCAGCAGTTCCGGCATTTGCGGGCCAATCACGTTCAGCGCTTCAAACGACGCTTTACGCGAGGCAATGCTTTCACCTTTCTCTTGGGCCTGCTGGATCAGCGCTTCGGTCGCCAATTCCGTGGGCAGCTGCGCTTTCATGCGGCGCTTGAATTCACGCGCTTCTTCCGGGAAGGCTTCAGTGTAGCGAGCGAAGCGGCCTTCCCACTCTTGCTGGCGCGTTTTACCGGCGTCGCGGGCATCCCAGGCGGAGTAAATCGGCTCGGGGATATGGAAAGGCGCGTGCTCCCAGCCCAACTGTTTACGTGCCAGGGCCACTTCGTCGTCACCCAGCGGTGCGCCGTGAGCTTCTTCTTTGCCCTGCTTGTTGGGGGCACCAAAACCGATAATGGTTTTGCAGATGATCAGGCTTGGCTTGTCGTCATGGCTCTTCGCCAGCTCAATGGCCGCCTTGATCTCGTCAGGCTTGTGGCCGTCGACGTTCGGTACCACGTGCCAGCCGTAGGACTCAAAGCGCTTGGCCGTATCGTCGGTGAACCAGCCTTCGACTTCGCCATCGATAGAGATGCCGTTGTCGTCGTAAAGGGCTATCAGTTTGCCCAACTGCTGAGTGCCCGCCAGGGACGCCGCTTCGTGGGAGATACCCTCCATCAAGCAGCCATCGCCCAAGAAACACCAGGTGTGGTGGTCAACGATGGTATGGCCGGGGCGGTTGAACTGCGCGGCCAGGGTTTTCTCGGCAATCGCGAAACCCACTGCGTTGGCAAAGCCTTGGCCCAGCGGGCCGGTAGTGGTTTCGATGCCGGGGGCGTAGCCAAACTCTGGGTGGCCAGCGGTGGGCGAGTGCAGCTGGCGGAAGTTTTGCAGCTGTTCCAGGCTCAGCTCATAGCCGCTTAGGTGTAAAAGCGAGTAGAGCAGCATGGAGCCGTGACCATTCGACAGCACGAACCGATCACGATCGGCCCACTTGGGGTCTTCGGGGTTGTGCTTGAGGTAGTCATTCCACAGCACCTCGGCAATATCAGCCATACCCATGGGGGCGCCAGGGTGGCCGGATTTGGCCTTCTGAACAGCATCCATGGAAAGGGCGCGAATGGCATTGGCCAGCTCAAAACGGGACGGCATGGGGGTGCTCCTCGCCTGAAAACGGAAAGAATAAAGGCGCTATTGTCGCTGACTTCCCCGGCGGCGGCAAATTCTCAGGGGCACGTTGTGGGAAGAACTTGCAACAGCGTGTAGACTCTGGCTCCCGAAGTGGTGGTGAAAGTGATGGTGCCGCTTCTTTATACGGGCAGGGGACTTCCTGCCATGATTTCCTGCTGATGCTGCGGTCATAACAGAGCAGCCGTCATACAGAGGGTCGAGTGCGCGATGAGCGAATATTCCCTGTTTACCTCCGAGTCCGTTTCCGAAGGCCATCCCGATAAGATTGCCGACCAGATTTCAGACGCGGTGTTAGATGCCATTATCGCCCGGGATAAACAGGCCCGCGTTGCCTGTGAAACGATGGTGAAGACGGGCGTTGCCATTATTGCCGGTGAGATCACCACCTCCGCGTGGGTGGATCTAGAGACGCTGGTGCGTGATGTGATTACCGATATCGGCTACACCTCTTCTCAGGTGGGCTTCGACGGTGCCACGTGCGGCGTCATCAACCTGATTGGCAAGCAGAGTGTCGATATTGCTCAGGGCGTTGATCGTACCAAGCCGGAAGACCAAGGCGCGGGTGACCAGGGCCTGATGTTTGGCTACGCCACGAACGAAACCGATTCGTTCATGCCAGCGCCGATCCACTACTCGCACCGTTTGGTCGAGCGTCAGGCGGAGTTGCGTAAAAACGGCCTGCTGCCGTGGCTGCGCCCGGATGCCAAGAGCCAGGTCACTTTCCGCTATAACGCTGAAGGCCAACCGTGTGGCGTGGATGCGATTGTCCTATCGACTCAGCACGACCCGGAAATCGATCAAGAAGACCTGCGCAAAATGATTAAGCGTGAAGTCATTGAGCAGGTGATTCCCGCTGAGTGGTTGGATGCCAATACCCAGTACCACATCAACCCGACCGGCAAGTTCGTGATTGGCGGCCCGGTGGGCGACTGTGGCCTGACCGGTCGTAAGATCATCGTCGATACCTACGGCGGCATGGCGCGCCACGGTGGCGGCGCGTTCTCGGGCAAAGATCCGTCGAAAGTAGACCGCAGCGCCGCGTACGCTGGCCGCTATGTGGCGAAAAACGTCGTAGCAGCGGGCTTGGCGGACAAGTGCGAGATTCAGGTCTCCTACGCCATTGGCGTGGCCGAGCCGACCTCCGTGTCTATCGACACTTTCGGTACTGGCAAAATCGACGATGCGAAAATCGTCGAGCTGGTGCGCGAGCACTTCGATTTGCGCCCCTACGCAATCACCAAGATGCTCGACCTGCTGCATCCGATGTATCGCCTCACGTCTGCGTATGGCCACTTTGGCCGCGAGCCGTTTGAGCACAGCTACAGCTGGGTAGACGACAAAGGCGAAACGCATACCGAGACGTTTACAGCCTTCCCGTGGGAAAAAACTGACAAAGCAGACGCGCTGCGTCAGGCCGCTGGTCTATAAGCTTCCCGCAAGCGCAATGAGCGTCATGGGTTAGCGAAAAGCGCCCCTTGGTTCACGCCAGGGGGCGCTTTTTTTATGGGTCGAACACGGTTCCGAGAGCGGCTTGCTGCGCATTGCATCTCTGTCAGTTTCCTATAAGTTAACTTTAATAAGGACTGAAAAATTTCCCGTTCACCACGTGAGGATGCGTATGTCGGGTTGGCGAATGACAGGAATAGCGAGCCTAGCGGCAGCCTGGTTAATGAGTGTCACTTTTTCCGCACAGGCAGACATGTGCCCCGATTGGCCTGCCGAGCGGCTAGCGCTGGAAACCCAGGCGCTAGCCGAACATATCGAAGTGTGGGATCGAGCTTATCATGATAACGGCGAATCGCTGATTGCCGATGAGCTGTACGACCAAGCGCTGGCACGGTTGGAAAACTGGCAAGCTTGCTTGGATTCCCCGACTCCCCATCAGCCGCTTACCCGAGTGACCAGCAGCGACGGTACCCGCACGCATCCGGCCGCTCAAACCGGACTCACTAAAGCCGATGAAGAAGGTATTCGACGCTTTACCAGCCGCCGCGAAGACCTATGGATTCAACCCAAGGTGGATGGCGTGGCGGTGACGCTGCGTTATCAGAATGGGGAGCTCGTCGAGGCGGTTAGCCGGGGAGACGGCGAGCGGGGGCAGGATTGGACGGCGCGGGTTCAGCAGCTGCCCGGTGTGCCTGTAACGCTTCCTGAGCCTGTCTCTGCGGTGCTGCAGGGCGAGCTTTACTGGCGGCTGGAGAACCACGTGCAGGCACGCCAGCCAGATTCGGGTGCCCGAGGCGCCGTGGCCGGTGCCATGGCGCAGCGCGAGCCGAGCCAAGAGACGCTGAATCGCATCGGCTTATTCGTATGGGACTGGCCGGATGGCCCGACGCAGATGGCTGAACGGCTGGCGCAACTGACGGCACTGGGGTTCGATACGGCCGATTACACCCACTCGATCAGCGGCCAGGAGGCGGCCGCCGAGTGGCGCGAGCGGTGGTTCAACGGCCCGCTGCCGTTTGCCACCGACGGCGTGGTATTAAAACAGGCTGAGCGCCCTGGCGTGCGCCGCTGGTCGTCATCGCCCCCTGAGTGGGCGGTGGCCTGGAAGTATCCGTCTCAGCAGGCGCTAGCCCAGGTGCGCGGGGTCGAGTTTCGGGTGGGGCGCACCGGGCGCGTAACGCCGCTGCTATGGCTCTACCCGGTAACTCTGGAAGGGCGGCGCATCAGCCGCGTGTCGCTTGGCTCATTGGAGCGCTGGCAGGCGTGGGACGTGCGCCCAGGTGACCAAGTGGCGGTGACGCTGGCGGGCCTGACGATTCCTCAGGTAGACAGCGTAGTGTGGCAAACCCGTGAAAGGGCCGCCCTTAGAGCCCCACCGCCCGAGCGCTACCATCTGTTGAGCTGCTTTACGCTAACGCCCGAGCGAACATCAGAATGCAGCGCCCAACTGCTGGCCCGCTTAACCTATCTCAGCGAGCAGCTGGGCATGCGAGGGATTGGCGAAGGCACATGGCAGGCGCTGATGGAGGCTGGTGTGGTGACGGAACTATTGGGTTGGTTGGCACTAACCCCGGAGCAGCTACAGCAAGCCCACGGTATTGGCGCGACCACCGCCGCAGCGTTGATGGCACAGTTCGACACGGCGCGCCAAGCGCCCTATGCAACATGGTTGAAGGCGCTGGGGATGCCGCCAGGAGGCGATGCCCAGCTAGGCGATTGGTACACCCTCGCGGGTTACTCTCGATCCGACTGGCAAGCCGTGCCCGGCGTTGGCCCGGTGCGAAGCGAGGCGCTCGTTGCCTTCTTCAGCCACCCAGACGTTCAGCGCATGGCCCGCCAGCTGCAGCAGGCGGGCGTCGATGGGTTTTAAGCGAGTCCGGTGAGCCGCAGCATCAGCCCCAGGTAGAGCGGGATCAACAGCGGTGCCAGCAGTGTGGTGGTGAGTACCGCTAAAGCACCTTTCTGCGGCTGAATGCCCAACTCCATGGCCACCACGACGACGTTAGAGGCCATGGGCACCACGCCCAATAGCAGCAGCGCCATCGCCAGCTCTGGTGCCAGCGGCGTGAACTGCTGGAGCACCAGCACCGCCCCCAGCATCACCAGCGGCCAGAGCAAATAGCGCAGGCCCACGCAGGTCGCCACAAAGCGCGTATCCCACGCGGCGAGGGTGACCTGGCTTAACGTCATGCCAATGATCATCATGCCCAGCAGGGTATAGGTGGCGGGAAAGACCGCTAATGAACTCATCAGTGATTCCGGCAGCGTGGCGTTGAGCGCGTTTAGCAGCAGCGCTAAGAGAAACGCATAGACCAGCGGCAGACGAATAATCTTGGCCAAGCTCTGGCGTACCGAGAAGTGGCCCCGGGCGCTCAAATAAAACCCCACCGTGAACTCGTATAAATTGATGCCCAGCATGCAGAAGAGATACAGCGTCACCCCTTCCGGCGGTAGCAGAATCAGCGCGACGGGCAGCCCAAAGTAGCCGGTATTACCGGTGCCAGAAGAGAACGCCAGCAGCGCGCCTTCCTGCGGGCCAAAGCGGTGTTGGGTAGCCCAGCGCACGGCCAGTGCCATGGCGCTGACCAATAGAAACATCGCCAGGGTGAGCACCAAATACTCTAAGGTGGGGCCGCCGTTCATCAGCGCGCGAAAAATTGTCAGCGGCGCGATCAAATACACCAACAAGGTAGCAATCGGGCGCGGGTCTATTTTCAACCGTTGGGCGGCAATAAAGCCCAGCCCCACATACCCTAACAGCATGAGCAGCGGGCCCATTAACGCGCTGGGTGCTAAGTCCATATCTCCTCCTTGATAGACGCGGTGGTGCCAACATGAGCCGAATTGAAGGTCGACCGTGGAATCTTTCATTAGCCGCTGCGCGGCGAAGCAGCGAGAATACCCTAAATAATGATCACGTTACCGCACTGCGAGGATAAACCATGAGCAGCCAAGAGCATCCGTTAGGTATTAGCTTTGAATTCTTTCCGCCCAACACCGATGCCGGTCGGGAGAAGCTAATTCACGTGCGTGATGAGCTGGCCGCTCGTAACCCGCGTTTCTTCTCGGTCACCTACGGCGCGGGTGGCTCCACCCAGGCGCGCACTCGGGATATCGTGCGCACCGTTAGCCAAAGTGGCATCACCACGGCGCCGCACCTCTCCTGCATCGGCAGCGAAAAGGCCCAGCTCCGTGATCTGCTGGCGCAGTACCGCGAAGAGGGCGTCGATAGCCTAGTGGCCCTGCGCGGTGACATGCCCTCCGGGATGGCCAGTATTGGCGAGCTACGCTACGCCAATGAATTGGTCGAGTTCATTCGTAATGAGACAGGCGACCACTTCGACATCGCGGTCGCGGCGTATCCGGAATCTCATCCACAGGCCCCCAGCCTCGATAAGGATGTGGAAAACTTTGCCCGCAAGATGAATGCGGGTGCCAATATGGCGATTACCCAGTACTTCTTTACCGCCGATGCCTATTTCCATTTCGTCGATAAAGCGCGGGCGCTGGGCGTCGAGCAGCCGATCATTCCCGGCATCATGCCGATCACCAACTACACCAAGCTGGCGCGGTTTTCCGATGCCTGCGGCGCGGAAATTCCCCGCTGGATTCGCAAGCAGTTAGAAGCCTACGGCGATGACAGCGAAGCTATCGCCGCTTTCGGTACCGATGTGGTGACTCGCCTGTGCGAGCGGCTACTGGACGGCGGCGCGCCGGGCCTGCACTTTTACACGCTGAACCAGGCAGCCCCGGTCTTGAAGGTGGTGGATAACCTGAGCTAACGTTTTTGCCTGCTGATCATACCGGCCTGCATCTTCGATGCAGGCCGGTTTTTTTATGGGTTTCTAACAGGTTTTTTAGCGCTTTGTGGCGATCAGCAAGCGCCGTATGATGCCTGCTCTTTTTGCGCTTTGAGAAGGAGCACTCACGATGTGGCTCATCACTGCCATGTTCGCATTCACCTACCTGGGCATGGCAGTGGGCCGCTTGCCTGGCCTGCAGGTCGACCGCTCTTGGATGGCCCTCGCGGCGGCGTGTGTCTTGCTGGTGACCGGCACCGTTCAGCTGGAGGAGATTGCCAGCCATATCGACATCGGCGCGCTGGTGCTGCTGATGGCGCTCATGCTGGTCTCAGCCCAGTTTGGCTTTTCAGGGGTGTATCACCAGCTGTCAGAGTGGATGGCCCGGCATGCGGAACAGCCTAGCAAACTGCTGCTCGGCGTAGTGCTGTTGGGCGGCGTGCTATCGGCGCTGCTGGTCAACGATATTGTCGCATTTGCGCTGACGCCGCTGCTGTGCCAGACGCTGCTGGCGCGGGGCTTAGATCCACGCCCATTTTTGTTGGCCCTGGCTATGTCCTGTAACGCAGGCTCGGCGGCGAGCCTAATCGGCAACCCGCAAAATATTCTGATTGGTCAGGCGGGCGACTTAGCGTTTTGGGATTACAGCCTGCAAGCCGCCGTTCCTGCGCTGGTCGCGCTGATGACAACCTACAGCGTCATCTGGCTCGCCTGGCGGCGGCGCTGGTGGCTCAGTGGCCCCGCTTCGGTGCCATTGGCAACGGCGCCTGTGGCAGAAAGCCTTCGCTATAAGCCACTGTTGGCTGCTGTTGCCTTGTTGGTGCTGTTCTCGACACCGCTACCCCGCGAATGGTCGGCGCTGGCCGTGGCGCTGGTGTTGATGATGTCGCGCCGCGTGGCCAGCCACCGCTACACACACGCCGTCGACTGGAATCTGCTTCTGCTGTTTATGGGCTTGTTTATCGTCACGGGGAGTTTGGCATCGCTGCCAGAGGCTAGCGTGGTCGTGAACCGTCTGGTCGGCGAAGGCGGGCTGCCCGGCGATGCGTGGAGTATCGCGGGTATGTCGCTGGTGGCCAGTAACGTGATTGGCAATGTCCCTTTTGTGGTGCTGCTGTTGGGGTTATTCCCTGCACTGTCAGAGTCCACCCTCGTCATGCTGGCGGTCATGTCGACTCTGGCCGGGAACCTACTGTTGATCGGCAGCGTGGTAAACCTGATCGTGGCAGAGGGCGCGAAGCGTCAAGGGGTCCACCTTGGGTTTATAGAGTTCGCTAAAGTGGGTGTACCTGTCACCCTGCTATCGATGCTGGCCGCAGCGCTCTGGTTCACGCTGGGCTGAGCGTCATACGCCGTGTGCTAGGCGCATAAAAAAGCCGGAACCTCTCGGTTCCGGCTGTTGCGTGGGTGGTACGCGGTTTTGCGTAGCGTGGCTCTGGTAAACGTCACGGTTTAGGTAGCGTTTGCCGTTGCCTTGCCTTTGCCGCCGTGCTGCTTGCGCTGCATGAGAAAGAGCGCGACACCAATCGCCAAGCCTGCCACGTCGGTATAGATACCGCCGTAAATCAGGAATAGCGCGCCCACTAACATCACCAAGCGTTGCACCACATTCACCGGCCCGAAGAACCACTTCTGCACCATACCGGAGAGCAGCACGATGCCCAGCGTGGCGGTGAGGCCAACGCGTAGGATCTGCATCGCCGAGCCTTCCATCAGCATGGCCGGGCTGTAGAAGAACATGAACGGCACGATAAACGCCGCCAAGCCGATCTTGAACGACGCCACCGAGGTGCCCATGGGGTTGTCCCCAGAGATACCGGCGGCCGCGTAAGAGGCCAGCGCCACCGGCGGCGTAATGGCCGAGACCACGGCGAAGTAGAACACGAAGAAGTGGGCAATCAGCGGCTCGATGCCGATGTTGATCAACCCTGGTGCGACCACCGATGCGGCCACTGCGTAGGCCGCCGTGGTCGGCATCCCCATGCCCAGCAGAATGCTGATCAGCATGGCGAAGAACAGCGCCAGCAGTTGGCTAACGCCCGCCAAGCCCAGCAGCAGCGAAGAGAAGCGCGCGCCAACGCCGGTCAGCGAGATCACGCCCACGATCAACCCCGCGCAGGCACACACGGCAATGATCTGGATGGACATGGTACCGGCAAGCTGCAGCGCTCTTAGAATGGCGCGCAGGCCCATCTTGTTGGGTGAAATCCAGCTGACGACGGCCGCAGAGGCAGTGGCCAGCGTACCCGCACGAATCACCGAGTAGCCCATGAACAGCGCCACGATCAAAATGATGATCGGTGCGAACAGGTAGACCTGCTTCACTAGCTTGGAGAACAGCGGTATCTCGTCTTTGCGCATGCCGCGCATGCCTTTACGGGCGGCTTCGAAATCTACCATGAAGTAGATCGATGCAAAGTAGAGAATGGCCGGAATGACGGCGGCAATGGCGATTTCGGTATAGGGGATACCGGTCACTTCCGCCATGATGAACGCACCCGCCCCCATGATAGGCGGCATGATCTGACCACCGGTCGAGGCGGCCGCTTCGATCGCCCCTGCACTACGAGCGGGGTAGCCTACTTTCTTCATCAGCGGGATGGTCAGGGAGCCGGTGGAGACCACGTTACCAGCCGACGTACCGTTGATCATCCCCATCAAGCCAGAGGCAAAGATGGCCACTTTCGCCGGGCCGCCACGGGCACGGCCTGCCGCGGCAAAGGCGAAGTTGACGAAGTAGTCGCCCACTTTGGAGGCCTGCAAGAACGCGGCAAAAATGATGAACAGAATGATATAGGTGGACGAGACCGCCGTGGTCGGGCCGAGAATGCCCGCATCGGTATAGACCTGACTAAAGAAGCGCTGGACCGACAGGCCAGGATAGCCTAGGAAGCCGGGTAAATAGGGACCTGCGAAGACATAGGTCAGGAACACGGCCGAAATAACGACCAGCGCCAACCCTGCCACCCGGCGAGTCAGTTCGAGAATCAGCAGCGAGCCTGCGATGGCTGCCCAAGAGATGCCGGGCGGCGCAAACGAGGTGCCGGTGGACATCCGCATGGTGGTGTTGAAGGCCATCAGTAGGTAGCCCGCGCTGGCCAGTGCGCACACCATGAGCACGAGATCAGCGGCGTTGAAACGGTGGCGCGCCTGGCGGTAGAACCAGGAGAGCACGATGGCGACCGCCGTGGTGGCCATCAGCGGATAGCCAAAGTGCAGCGTTTCTATGGCCGGGTCGATACGCATCGCCCCGCCGTTGATGGTCTGCTGCATCAAAACCACTTGGACCAGCGAGTACACCGCAGGGATCAACAGCGCATAGCTCACCCATTTCAGCCAAGCAGGGGAGGCTTGCTGGTCATCTTCAGCAAAGCGGGCACCGGCAAACAGCCCGTAACCCAAAATCAACGCACCGGCGATGTGAACGATACGGAACGACCAGGTTTCCATGGGGTACACGTTGAGTGAAAACAGGTGGAAACCTGAGTAGGCAATCGCCAGTGCTGCAAATAGCAGGAACTGCCAGCCAACGAATAGGCGGCGGTTGGGCTCAACAACTTCTTCATCGACGCCATCGGCAATCGAGTCGGGCGTTGAGGAAGCCGCTAGGGCGTCATCCTTGAGGCCGTTGGGGTCTTGGTCGGTATTGTGACTCATCAGAGGTCACCCTCACAGCAAAAGCAGAGAAAGGGGCAGTAGCGAACGCTGCCCCGCCCGACAGGATCGGCAGCGGGGCAGCGCGATGGTGCGTCGTACTTACTTGATCATGTCGTCAGAGATGTCGTAACCGTTCTCTTCGTACCAGCGTGCTGCACCCGGGTGGAAGGGCAGGACGGTGTTATGAACGATGTTCTCCGGAATGCTGGTTTCAGCACTGCGGTGTACGTCGCGCATCCGATCGTTGTTTTCCATGGTCGCTTTGGTGACTTCGTAGATGAAGTCTTCCGGCAGGTCGCAACCGGCAATGGCGAAGTTCCACATGGAAACGGCACGAGCGTCCTCTTCCAGCGTGGTGTAGGTGCTGGCGGGGATCGTGAACTCAGCAACCGGATAGTTATCCAGCACGGTGGCCAGCTCTTCTTCGGTAAATTCGATGATGTTCACGTCGGTTTGTACTTCCAGCTGGCTAACCGCCGGAATCGGGATGCCCGCTGCAAAGGCGACAACGTCGAGCAGACCGTCCTGAAGCTGGCCGCCCAGATCCGACCAGCCACCGTTACGACGCTCGAAGTTCACGCCCAGGGTCTCCAGCATGGCCGGGAAGTAAGTGTCAGAGGTAGACGCCGCCGGGCCGAAACCGATGCGCGCACCATCAGGAATGTCTGAGATGGAGGTAATGCCGGAGCTAGAGAGCGCCGCGATGGAGAACGGTGTCTCGTACATCGGGAACAGCGCGCACACGTTGTCCATCACCAGGCCGGGGGCCAGCGGGCTTTCGCCTTTCATGGCATCGGATGCCGGGCCCATGGTGGTCAGGCCGAAGGCCATATCGCCACTGTGCACCAGCGCCAGGTTTTGGGTCGGGCCGCCGGTGACTTCGCCGCCGCCAGAAACGTCTAGCTCTTCGGCAATGAAGTTTGCCCAGCCAGAACCGTAAACGAAGTAGGTGCCGCCCTGGCTGGCAGTCCCTACGGTGAAGTTGGTCGGCCACTCGGAGCGGTCCGCTTGGGCAGTGCCAGCGGCGAGAAGTGCGCTACCTGCGAGCAGGGCAATCGTTTTGGGCATCGTATTGCGCATGGCGAGATTTCCTAAGCTGTTATTGGGATTATCGTCTGGCGTATGCGGGACACCGCCAGTGCTTCATCATTAAGCAGCTTATACAGAGCGATACTCGTGCCATGTATGCATTTTTATTTTTAAATCAATGAATTGAAAAATCGGTCTTCAACTTTGGTTGAAACACAAAAGGCGCGGAGTGTCTGGCTTTTCGCACGGATCAGGTAGGCAGGTGTGCGGAATTCCGCACACTTGGCAGGCGGGGTGTTCGCCGCACCCTGCGACGGGGCGGCGAGGGGCGTTATTTCTTTTTGCCAGGATCTAGAATACGCACGGGCTGGATGTCCTGAACTTTCTGCTCGTCGCGAACCTGGTTCACTCGGGTGGTGAGCTCCGGGGCCGCTTCGTCTTCGATGGGCAGCTGCTCGAAAAAATCGCAGCTGACGCACTCCCGGTAGCGAATACCGTTCTGCTCCCAGGCGCGAATACGGTCCATGGCGGCGCAGCGTGGGCAGGTCACGCCCGCGATAAATCGTTTAACACTCGACATACCTTTACTCCCAAGGTGTGACGGCCATGCCGCCACACCGTATCGAAACGGTCGGGGCGGCTTAGGCCGCGCGAATACCGCTATGGCGCAGCAGCGGCTCGACGCTGGGTTCACGGCCTCGGAAGGCGCGGAATAGCTCGGCGGCATCCCGCGCGCCGCCTTGCTCCAGAATCTCTTCACGGAAGCGCTGACCAGTGGTGGGATCAAAGATACCCGCCTCCTCAAAAGCGCTCCAGGCGTCGGCGGAGAGCACTTCTGCCCACTTGTAGCTGTAGTATCCGGCAGCGTAACCGCCCGCAAAAATGTGGCTGAAGCTATTTTGGAAGCGGTTGAAGTCGACCACGGGCACGACGGAGGTTTGGCGACGCACGTCGTCGAGCAGCGCTTGAACATCGCTGGCCGAAGGCGCTTCCAGCTCGTGGTGAAGGCGCAGGTCGAACAGTGAAAACTCGATCTGACGCACCATGCCCATGGCGGACTGGAAGTTTTTCGCCGCTTGCAGCCGCTCGAACAGAACGTCCGGCAGCGGTTCGCCGGTGTCCACATGTTTGGCCAGCAGGTCGAGGCCTTCCCGCTCCCAGCAGTAGTTTTCCATGAACTGGCTGGGCAGCTCGACGGCATCCCAGGCGACGCCGTTGATGCCCGAGACATCGGCCACCTCTTGCTTGGTCAGCATATGGTGCAGGCCGTGGCCAAATTCGTGGAACAGCGTGGTCACTTCGTCATGGGTGAGGAGTGCAGGCTTGCCGCCCACCGGCGCGGTGAAGTTGCAGGTCAAGAAGGCCACGGGGAGCTGCACGCCGTTTTCGGTTTTGCGGCGTACCCGGCAGTCGGCCATCCACGCACCGCCTCGTTTACCTTCGCGGGCGTAGAGATCCAGGTAGAACCCGGCAATCGGCGTGCCCTGTTCGGTAATACGGAAGAAGCGCACATCGTCATGGTAGCTCGGAGCGCTGCTGTCTTCTGTTACTTGAACGCCATAAAGGCGCTCGACGACTTGGAACAAACCATCGACGACCCGCGGCGCGGGGAAGTAGGGGCGCAGCTGCTCTTGGGAAATAGCGTAGCGTGCTTCGCGCAGTTTCTCGCTGGCGTAGGCGACATCCCAGGGTTTGAGCGTCTCGATACCTAGCTTGTCACGGGCGTAGGCGCTGAGTTCGGCGAACTCCTCCTGCGCTTGCGGTTTGGCGCGGCGGGCGAGGTCTTCCAGGAAGTCCAGCACCTGCGCGGGGGAGTCTGCCATTTTGGTGGTCAGCGAGTAGTCGGCGTAGGTATCGAAGCCCAGCAGCCGCGCCAGTTCCTGACGCAGGGTCAGTATTTCTTCCAAAATGGGGGCGTTGTCGAATTTGCCTGCGTTGGGACCCTGGTCGGAGGCGCGGGTCACGAAAGCGGTATACACCTCCTCGCGCAGCTCGCGGCTGTCGGCGTAACTGACGATGGGGAAGAAGCTGGGGAAATCCAGCGTAATGCGATAACCCTCCACGCCTTTGGCGTCTGCCAGCGCCTTAAGGGTCTCCAGGGCGCTTTCCGGAACGCCCGCCAGCGCCTCGCGATCCTGAATGTCTTTGTGCCACGCCTGAGTGGCGTCCAGCACGTTGTTAGAGAACTGGTTAGAAAGCGTGGAGAGGCGGGACTGAATCTCGCCGTAACGAGCCTTCTTATCCGCCGGTAGGTCGACCCCGGCCAAACGGAAATCGCGCAGGGCGTTATCCACCGTGCGCTGTTGAGCAGCCGTGAGCGTTGGCCAACTCTCGCTCTCCTTTAGCGCCTGCCAGCCTTTGAACAGCCCTTCGTGCTGACCGACCCATGTGCCAAACGCAGAGAGTTTTTCCAAGCAAGCTTGGTAAGCATCGCGCAGCTCGGGGGTGTTCATGGTGCCGTTGAGGTGCGATACCGGCGACCAAGCTTGGGAAAGACGGTCATTCACTGCTTCCAGCGGGGCGGCAAAGTTCTCCCACGTTGGGGGTGTGGTAGCGGACTGCTGGGCTAGGCGATC
Source organism: Halomonas sp. CnH100-B (assembly GCF_024124605.1). NCBI lineage: Bacteria > Pseudomonadati > Pseudomonadota > Gammaproteobacteria > Oceanospirillales > Halomonadaceae > Halomonas > Halomonas sp. CnH100-B. The sequence goes on from NZ_JAMXRX010000010.1 coordinate 23,715, forward strand.
AATCGCCTCGCGGCTCTCATCGAGCAGCGTGTCCACGGCAGGCACCACGTGGTCGGCACGAATGTCGGCGAAAGGGGGAAGCTCGTGGCTCTCTAGCAACGGGTTGCGGGACATAAGCACCTCGATAGCAATCAAGTTAGGGGCGCACAAAAACGTGCGCTGATGATGACACAGTGCGGGCAGTGAGGCGTTGTTTCAATGCTTGACCCGCTGCAAGCGTTTGGCCTGGGGGCAGGCGCCTGCTAGTCTTGCCGCCTTTCCATATCCGTAATCTGCAAGTGTCACCAACAATGCCACCCATGGCAGGAGCAAGTAATGAGTGAAACGCTAGAGCGCTGGGGGTCGAAACGGGCCTTTATCTTGGCGGTAACAGGTGCTGCGGTTGGGCTGGGTAATATTTGGCGCTTTCCCTATGTGGCGGGAGAGAACGGCGGTGCTGCTTTCCTGTTGATTTACGTAGCGTTCGTGCTGCTGTTAGGCATTCCCGTGATGATGGCGGAAATCCTGATTGGGCGTGCCGGGCGGCGTGGGCCGATGCAGGCGCTCGGCGTGCTGGCGTCAGAAGCCGGGGCTTCCCGCCATTGGCGCTGGTTGGGGCTGTTTGGCGCGTTCACCGTGTTCTGTATTTTGTCGTTTTACTCGGTGGTCTCCGGCTGGTCGATTGAGTTTTTAGTGGCCTCGGTGAACGGCAATTTTGACGGTGCCAGCGCTGCCGAGATCGGCGCGGGGTTCGACGCGTTTCTGGCGAACCCTGGGCTGCTGATCTTCAATCACTCGCTGTTCCTCTTCATGACCATGACGGTGGTGGCAGCCGGGGTGGCCAAAGGGCTCGAGCGGCTCAACAACCTGCTGATGCCGCTGCTTTACGGGTTGCTGCTGCTATTAGCTATTTATGCCACTACTACGTCGGGCTTTGGTACCGCGCTGTCGTGGCTCTTTCTGCCCTCCTTCGAGGACGTGACGCCTGCTGTCGTGTTACATGCCATGGGCCATGCCTTCTTTACGCTGGCAGTCGGTGCCTGTGCGCTGATGGCGTACGGGGCTTACATGCCCGATGAGCAGAGCCTGCCGAAGGCAGCCTTTGCCGTGGCGGTGCTGGACATTAGCGTGGCGCTGCTGGCAGGCATTGCGATTTTCTCGGTGGTGTTTGCCCAGGGCATGGACCCCGCCGATGGACCAGGACTCATGTTCGTGACGCTGCCCATCGCGTTTTCCGAGCTGCCCTGGGGCTCGTTCTGGCTCAGCGTATTTTTCCTGCTGCTGCTGCTGGCCACCTGGACCTCGGCGATCAACCTTGCCGAGCCGATGGTGGCCACGTTGCAGGGGCTGGGCTGGCGGCGCAGTCTTTCGACCGCCGTGGTGGCGATCAGCGTCTGGCTTCTGGGCCTGCTATCGGCGTTCTCGTTCTCGACGCTGGCCGAGTTTAGGCCGCTGTTTGGGCGTAACGTGTTCGAACTGGTGAGCAGTATTCCGCCCGATATTTTCCTGCCCTTAGGTGGTTTGCTGATTGCTACCTTTGCCGCTTGGGTGATGCCGCAAGCGCTGGTCGTGAAAGCGCTGGGCGTGGGCGATGGTGGCTATGTCATGTGGCGCAATATCGTTCGCTGGGTCTCGATTCCACTGACGTTTATTGTTCTACTCGGCGGGTTGCTATAGTGCTGTCATCCCGCGTCGACACGAAACGCGAAATGCTTTAGAGGAGTGTGCCATGAGCAGTGCCCTAAGGACGTATCAAGGAGTCTCGCCGCAGTTGGGTGAGCGTGTCTACATCGATCCCGCCAGCGTGGTGATTGGCAATGTCACGCTCGGCGATGACTGCTCAGTCTGGCCCATGACGGTGATTCGTGGCGATATGCACCGCATTACCATCGGCGCGCGTACCAGCGTTCAAGATGGCAGCGTGCTGCACATCACTCACGCGAGTGACTTCAACCCCGACGGCTTTCCGCTCACCATTGGCGAGGATGTCACCATTGGTCATAAGGCCATCCTGCATGGCTGCACGCTGGGTAGCCGTATCTTGGTGGGCATGGGAGCGATCGTCATGGACGGTGCCGTGGTGGAAGACGAGGTGATCATTGCCGCTGGCGCCGTGGTGACGCCCGGGAAGCGGCTGGAGAGCGGCTATGTTTACGCAGGCAACCCGGCAAAGGCGCTGCGCCCGCTCAAGGAGAAAGAGCGCGCGTTCTTTCCCTATACCGCTGGCAATTACGTGAAGTTAAAAGATCAGTTTCTCGGCGATGCCGAAAGCGGTCGCTAAGCGCTTGCCCTACCACTCTTTTTTCTAACATAGCCATGTTGCACGCTCTAAAAATCTGGTAATTTATCCAGTTTTCCAGGGTGCCGCGACATGGCTAATTTTCGCACGCATATTACGGTAGCAGCAGCGGGCGGCACGCTAATGGCCTACGTTGGCTGGCAGGCCCAGTGGTGGGGAGCGCCGCAAGCGCTGCTGGTCATTGCTTTGGTGGCCTTTGGCGGCATTCTGCCCGATATCGACGCCGATCGGTCCCGCTCTATCCGCCTGATTTTCAATCTATTATCCGTTCCGTCGCTGGTGCTGGGCGTGCTGCTGCTCCAACCCTGGCTGACGCCTGGGTTGCTGCTGGTGGCCTGCGGGGGCATCTACTTTTCGGTGCGCTATTTAGCAGCGGTGCTGTTTTCGCGCCTGACCGTGCACCGTGGCATCTGGCATTCGCTGATGGCCGCCGGGCTTTGCGCGCTGGCCACCGCTGCCATTAGCTACCATTTATTGGTGCAGCCGGCTTGGCTGGCGTGGTCCCACGGGGCGGCGGTGCTGCTTGGCTTCATCATCCATCTGAGCCTGGACGAGCTGTTTAGCGTCGACTTGGAGGGCGCGCGGCTGAAGCGCTCGTTCGGTACGGCGCTGAAGCTGGGCGATAGCCGCCGCCCGCTTTCTAACCTGCTGATGCTGATTGCCCTGCTGGTGCTGGTGCCCTGGGTGCCCCCGTGGGGGGTGCTGCTGGAGCTCTTTCATCAAGGCTCACTGCTGTGGCGATAGTCGTCGGCGCTGAGGCCATGTTTCTTTAGCTTGTCGTAAAAGGTTTTGCGGGGAATCCCCAGATGGCGACAAACATCGGTCACGCGGCCATGGTGGCGGGCCAGGGACTGGCTGATCAAACTCTTCTCGAATAGCTCTACCTGACGCGGCAGCGTGGGTTCTTGCGTATCTGCGGCAACCCCCTCCAGAAGGACATCCAGGCGGTAGTCGAACGCCGCGCCTAACAGTACATAGCGTTCTGCTAAATTACGCAGCTCGCGAACGTTGCCGGGCCAGTCGTGGGCCAGCAGCGCGGCCACGGCATGGCTATCCAGGGTCGGTGCTTCCAGGCCGCTGCGGTTGGCGGCGACCACGGCAAAGTGTTGGAACAGCAGCGGGATATCTTCCCGCCTTTCCCGTAGGGCTGGCAGCGGGAGCGTCACCACATTGAGCCGGTAATAAAGATCTTCGCGAAAGCGCCCCTCGTCAGCGGCGACTTTCAGGTCCACTTTGGTAGCGGCGATAACGCGAATATTGAGCGGCACCGCTTCGTTGGCCCCTAGGCGCTCCACGCTGCGCTCTTGCAGCACGCGCAGCAGCTTCACCTGTAGAGCCAACGGCATCGACTCGATCTCGTCTAAGAAGACCGTGCCGCCGTTGGCGTGCTCGAATTTGCCAATGCGCCGTTCGACTGCGCCGGTAAAGGCGCCTTTTTCATGGCCAAACAGCTCGGACTCGATGGTGTTTTCTGGCACCGCGCCGCAGTTGATGGCCATGAAGGGACTGTTCCGCCGGGCACTGCGCTCGTGAATGGCACGGGCAACGAGGTCTTTGCCGGTGCCCGTTTCGCCAAACAGCAGCACGTCGGCTTCCACCTGGCTAATACGCTGGATCATGGCGGCAAGCCGTGAGATCACTGGCGTTCGCCCAACCAGGCGCGGGCCCAGCGCGGCTTGCTGCACCTCTAGCTCGGCTTTCAAGCGCAGGTTTTCGAGGCTTAGCTGGCGCTTTTCGATGCCACGCCTCACCACATCCAGCAGCTGGTCGCCCGCGAAGGGTTTTTCCAGAAAGTCCCAGGCACCTGCCCGCATCGCCTCTACCGCAGTGGAGATATCGCCATGGCCGGTAATCAGAATGATCGGCAGCGTGGCATCGCGGCTATGCAGTTCATGCAGCAGCGCCATGCCGTCCATGCCGGGCATGCGTATATCGCTGACGATGACGCCGGGAAAGTCGGGTGGCAAAGCGGCCAGCGCCTGTTCGGCGGACTCGAAGCAGTGGGGCGTATAGCCCGCGAGTTCTAAGGTTTGGCTGGCGGTGATGCGAAGATGCGGCTCGTCGTCGATCACCATGACCGGCAGTGTCGACGGCTCATGCATGGGATGGGTTCTCCTGTTCATGGCGGGAGGGGGAAGGCGCTGGCGAGCGTGGCAGGGTTACCGTAAAACAGGCACCGCCATTGGCCAGATTGTTGGCCTGTAGCTTGCCTCCCAGGTCTTCCATAATACGCGAGGAGATCGAGAGTCCTAGCCCTAATCCGCTGCCCGGTGCTTTGGTGGTAAAAAAGGGCTCAAAAATGTGTCCCAGATGATCCGTTGCAATGCCTGGGCCATTGTCTGCCACGCTGATGACCACGTAGTGATCGTCTACGTGGGTGCTAAGCGTGAGCACAGGCGCTTCGATCTCCTTCATGGCCTGAACCGCGTTACCGATCAGATTCACCAGCACCTGCTCCAGGCGCACCAGGTCGCCCTCTACCCAGAGGGTCTCTTCCGGCCACTGCTGGACGACGTGGATGCCGTCATCGCGAAGGCGGCTATGGAACAGCCGCAGGGCGTACTCGATGCACGCCTGTACCGAAATCGTTTCCTGGCGCTCGCTGCTCTTGCGGGAGAACTGGCGCAACTGGGCGCTAATGTCGGCCATGCGCTCGGTGAGCTCGACAATGTGCGCCAAGTTGGCGTCGGCGCGTTCGATCCGTGCCAGTTCGATGAAACGGCGAGCGTTTTCCGCATAGGCGCGAATGGCGGCCAGGGGCTGGTTGAGTTCGTGATTGATGCCCGCTGCCAGTTGCCCCAGCACGGCGAGTTTAGCAGCTTGAATCAGTTCGTCCTGGGTTTGGCGTAGGTTGGCCTCTGCCCGTCGCCGCTCTTCGATCTCATCGGAGAGGCGCTGGTTGCTGGCGACCAGATCGCGGGTTCGCCGCTCGACGCTGACTTCGAGCTCATCGCGCACGCGAGCGAGCGTTTGGCGCTCCCGCTCGGCAAAGGCTTCGCGCTCTCGGCGCAGTCGGAGACGTTGCCAGCCAATGCCGCCCGCCAGGGCGATGACGCCGTAAAGCCCGCCCGCCATCAGGGCGGCAATCCACTGGGCGTTCATGACCGGCGTCAGCGGCTTGAGAATATGCATTTGCCAGCCAAACTCGGGGATGGGGCGCGTCAGGCTCAAATAGCGCCCGCCGCTTAGCGGGCCATGGGCAAAGCTCACAAGGTAACTGCCGGGCCCGTAGGGGGTATCCAGTTGAATGCCGGACGGCGTGAGCGGCTCCATGGCATAGCGGCGGGTGTCACGGAGCGCATCACGCTGTTCGTCGCTCAGCGGATAGAGAGCGTTCATACGCAGTTCGGGGTGGCTGGCCATGAAGATGATGTTGTCGCTGTCGGTGACGAACAGCTCGGCGTCCTGTTCGGCCCAGCTCTCTTCGACATCATCGAGCAGCACTTTGACGACGATCACGCCATCGGGCTTGGCATCGGGAGAGGTATCGTCCAACCATACCGGTGAGGAGAAGTAGTAGCCGCGCTCCAGGGACTTGATACCTAGCCCAAAAAACCGTCCCTGACCGCCTGCGATGGCATCCGAGTAGTAGCTACGGAAGGCATAGTTCTGGCCAATGAAGGTGTTCGGACGATGCCAGTTGCTGGCGGCAATGGTGTTGGCATCGCGATCCAGCAGGTACACGTCCGAGACGCCTGAGGTGAAGCGAAAGCGATCCAGCAGCAGGTTGAGCGGCATAGGGTCTTGGCTATCAGGAGAGTCCAAAAAGCGCTGAACGCCTTCCCGAGTGGCGAGCATTTGTGGCAGGTAGTCGTAGCGCAGCAGATAGCCGTTCAAGTTGGCGGCTGAGAGACGTAGCTCGTTCTCGGCGTCATCCTGCAGATTCGACAGCGCCTGTTCACGGGCGAGCTGGGCCGCCTGCCACATGCACAGCAATAGCCCCACAGGAATGGCGATCAGCCATAGCCGACGCCAGCGCCGTGCGGTAGGACTGAGGTGATTACTCATGCCGGACTGCTGGTGCCCTGGGCGCGGCGTAAGGCCCGCTGGGCGCGGGTTTCGGCTCTAGCCATTTCAAGTAGCCCCTCTTCCACATACACCAAGTGCTCGTGGGCGCGTGCTCGGGCGTCTTCCGCACGGCCTTCTAGGATGGCATCCAGCAAGGCGCGGTGCTGCTTCATGAGTTGGGTGCGAGAGTCGGGCTTGGCGAACAGATGGGCCAAGTTATCCACGATGCTCTGTTCGAGCAGGTGGAAAATGCCGCGAATGGTGTGCAGCAGCAGCACGTTGTGCGCGGCTTCCGCGATGGCGAGATGAAAGGCTGCGTCTAGTTTTGCTTCCTGAGCCGGGTCGGCACCGACGAAGCCACCATCGAGCTCCTCGAAGCGCTGAATGAGCACGGCTTTGTCGGCAGGCGTGGAGCGAAGGGCCGCGTAGTAGGCGGAAATGCCCTCCATGGCGTCACGGAATTCCAACAGATCCAAATGGAATTCGTTATGGCGCGAAAGCATTTCCAGCAGCGGATCGGTGTAACCGCTGTTCAGCGTTTCGTTCACGAACGTGCCGCCGCCCTGGCGACTAGTGAGCAGGCCTCGGGCTGCCAGCTTTTGAATGGCCTCTCGCAGCGATGGGCGCGATACGCCGAAACGCTCGGCCAGCTCCCTTTCTGGGGGTAAACGCTGGCCGGGCTTGAGGCTGCCTTCCAAAATCATGGCTTCCAGGCGTTCCGTTATCACGTCGGCAAGGCGCTGTTGACGGAGCGGAGGGTAGGTCATCGATAAGTGCTCCCTTAATTGGTAAGACCAATAATAGGGCGTTTTAGAGGGCGACTCAAGCAGCGAATACCGTGTTCGCCAGAGATCGTGGCTAAACTAAGGTCTATAGCTCGGCTACCCGTCAGGTGGGATCTTCGTTTGACATGCCATCAGCTTGTCATTAACGTTACTGAACGTTGGTTGTCAATTGGTATGACCAATGAAAGCTGAATGGCAGGTGTATCGCTGTGTACGGTCAGTCGTAGTGTAAAGCCATCGCCAGCGATTTCGCGCCTACTCTTAGTGGCTACTTATAATAACGTCTTCCGTGCATAGGGCCCGTCATGATCATCTCTGCTTCAACGGATTACCGCCAGGCTGCCAAGCGCCGCCTTCCTCCCTTTCTCTTCCATTATGCCGATGGCGGGTCGTATGCCGAGCATACGCTGCGCCGCAATGTCGATGATTTGCGCGATGTCGCGCTGCGTCAGCGTGTGCTCAAGGATATGTCGTCACTTTCACTGGAAACCGAGCTATTGGGTGAAAAGCTCGCCATGCCGCTCGCACTAGCCCCCGTTGGGCTTGCGGGTATGTATGCTAGGCGTGGCGAAGTGCAGGCGGCGCGCGCAGCCACCAAGAAGGGGGTGCCGTTCACGCTCTCTACCGTGTCGGTATGCCCCATAGCGGAAGTCGCTGCCGCCGTGGAGCGTCCCATCTGGTTTCAGCTCTACGTGCTGAAAGATCGTGGCTTCATGAAGCACGTGCTGGAGCGCGCGAAAGCTGCAGGTGTGAAAACGCTGATTTTCACCGTCGATATGCCGGTGCCCGGCGCTCGCTATCGTGATGCCCACTCCGGTATGAGTGGTAAGCATGGCCCCATGAGGCGCATGCTTCAGGCAGCGCTGCATCCTCTATGGGCATGGGACGTCGGCATTCATGGCCGCCCCCACGATCTGGGGAATGTGTCCGACTACCGAGGCAAGCCCACCGAGCTGGAAGACTACATTGCCTGGCTGGGTGATAACTTCGACCCGGCAATCTCTTGGAAAGATTTGGAGTGGATCCGTGAGTTCTGGGATGGCCCGATGATTATCAAAGGGATTTTAGACCCAGAAGATGCAAAAGATGCCGTGCGTTTTGGTGCCGATGGAATCGTGGTGTCGAATCATGGCGGCCGACAGTTGGATGGCGTGCCCTCTACCGCACGTGCGCTCCCTGCCATTGCAGATGCTGTCAAAGGTGACTTGGCCATTTTGGCTGACTCTGGCGTACGCAGCGGACTAGATGTAGTGCGAATGATTGCCATGGGGGCGGACACTGCGCTCATTGGTCGTGCTTTCATCTATGCACTGGCAACGGCGGGTGAAGCGGGGGTGGCCCACCTGCTCGACCTGTTCGAAAAAGAGATGAAGGTTGCCATGACCCTGACAGGCGCTCGTACGATTGCAGACTTAAACTCTGAATCGCTGGTATCTGAAGCGATGAGTACGCTGAATCATTCAGCTTAGTAGAGTGGAGAGACACACAACGTTTCAGCTTAGCAGGGTCATGTTGGAGTTTTTTTACAAAACCCTCTTGCCAACCCGGCTTCGAATCCGTAAAGTACGCATCCGCTGCCGGGGACGCCAAGCGTTACCAGCGGTGAATGAGGTTAAAAACCTCTGGTTTGTCAGGAAGTTAGCGCCATCTCGTTATTGATTGGATCGCTCGCTTCGCTCGCTGAAAACAGCGGTTGACAAACACCACGGAATGCGTAGAATACGCCTTCCTCGCTGAGGCAACACGGTTCAGGTCATCGAGCCGGCACAGCGAAACAGCTCTTTAACAATTTGATCAGGTAAT
>NZ_JAMXRX010000011.1:0-2881 GCF_024124605.1 Halomonas sp. CnH100-B
CTCTAGGCCTCAGGGATGTCTCATCTTGAAGGGGGCTTCCCGCTTAGATGCTTTCAGCGGTTATCCCGTCCGACCATAGCTACCCGGCAATGCCACTGGCGTGACAACCGGAACACCAGAGGGTCGTCCACTCCGGTCCTCTCGTACTAGGAGCAGCTCTTCTCAAACATCCAACGCCCACGGCAGATAGGGACCGAACTGTCTCACGACGTTCTAAACCCAGCTCGCGTACCACTTTAAATGGCGAACAGCCATACCCTTGGGACCGACTTCAGCCCCAGGATGTGATGAGCCGACATCGAGGTGCCAAACACCGCCGTCGATGTGAACTCTTGGGCGGTATCAGCCTGTTATCCCCGGAGTACCTTTTATCCGTTGAGCGATGGCCCTTCCATACAGAACCACCGGATCACTAGAACCTGCTTTCGCACCTGCTCGACGTGTCTGTCTCGCAGTCAAGCACCCTTATGCTCTTGCACTCATTGCACGATGTCCGACCGTGCTGAGGGTACCTTCGTGCTCCTCCGTTACGCTTTGGGAGGAGACCGCCCCAGTCAAACTACCCACCACACACTGTCCTCGATCCGGATAACGGACCTGAGTGAGAACGCCAATGATGCCAGGCTGGTATTTCAAGGTTGGCTCCACCCGAACTGGCGTCCGGGTTTCAAAGCCTCCCAGCTATCCTACACAGGCAACATCAGCGTCCAGTGTGAAGCTATAGTAAAGGTTCACGGGGTCTTTCCGTCTAGCCGCGGGTACACCGCATCTTCACGGCGATTTCAATTTCACTGAGTCTCGGGTGGAGACAGCGTGGCCATCATTACGCCATTCGTGCAGGTCGGAACTTACCCGACAAGGAATTTCGCTACCTTAGGACCGTTATAGTTACGGCCGCCGTTTACCGGGGCTTCGATCAAGAGCTTCGGCCGAGGCCTAACACCATCACTTAACCTTCCGGCACCGGGCAGGCGTCACACCCTATACGTCCGCTTGCGCGTTAGCAGAGTGCTGTGTTTTTACTAAACAGTTGCAGCCACCTGGTATCTTCGACCGGTTCGGGCTCGGGGAGCAAGTCCCATTACCCTACGCCGGCGTGCCTTCTCCCGAAGTTACGGCACCATTTTGCCTAGTTCCTTCACCCGAGTTCTCTCAAGCGCCTTGGGATTCTCACCCTGACCACCTGTGTCGGTTTGGGGTACGGTCGCACATGATCTGAAGCTTAGAGGCTTTTCCTGGAAGCGTGGCATCAATGACTTCCGGACCGTGGTCCGTTCGTTTCGTGTCTCGGCCTTAGCGTCCCGGATTTACCTAAGACACCAGCCTACTCACTTTCACCAGGACAACCAACGCCTGGCTCACCTAGCCTTCTCCGTCCCCCCATCGCAATCATGTCCGGTACGGGAATATTGACCCGTTTCCCATCGACTACGCCTTTCGGCCTCGCCTTAGGGGCCGACTCACTCTGCTCCGATTAGCGTCGAACAGAAACCCTTGGTCTTCCGGCGAGGGAGTTTTTCACTCCCTTTATCGTTACTCATGTCAGCATTCGCACTCGTGATACCTCCAGCATGCTTCTCAACACACCTTCATTGGCTTACACGACGCTCCTCTACCGCTCATCCAGAGGATGAACCCGTAGCTTCGGTACCTGGTTTAGCCCCGTTACATCTTCCGCGCAGGCCGACTCGACTAGTGAGCTATTACGCTTTCTTTAAAGGATGGCTGCTTCTAAGCCAACCTCCTAGCTGTCTGAGCCTTCCCACATCGTTTCCCACTTAACCAGGATTTGGGGACCTTAGCTGACGGTCTGGGTTGTTTCCCTTTTCACGACGGACGTTAGCACCCGCCGTGTGTCTCCCACGCTCGCACTCACCGGTATTCGGAGTTTGCCTCGGGTTGGTAAGTCGGGATGACCCCCTAGCCGAAACAGTGCTCTACCCCCGGCGGTGATACGTGAGGCGCTACCTAAATAGCTTTCGAGGAGAACCAGCTATCTCCGAGCTTGATTAGCCTTTCACTCCGATCCACAAGTCATCCAAATCTTTTTCAACAGATCCTGGTTCGGGCCTCCAATTGATGTTACTCAATCTTCACCCTGCTCATGGATAGATCGCTCGGTTTCGGGTCTATATCCAGCGACTGTGTCGCCCAGTTAAGACTCGGTTTCCCTACGGCTCCCCTATACGGTTAACCTCGCCACTGAATATAAGTCGCTGACCCATTATACAAAAGGTACGCAGTCACGGAACAAGTCCGCTCCTACTGCTTGTACGCACACGGTTTCAGGGTCTATTTCACTCCCCTCTCCGGGGTTCTTTTCGCCTTTCCCTCACGGTACTGGTTCACTATCGGTCAGCCAGGAGTATTTAGCCTTGGAGGATGGTCCCCCCGTCTTCAGTCAAGGTTTCTCGTGCCCCGACCTACTCGATTTCACATGATCAGATTTTCGGCTACGGGGCTATCACCCACTATGGCCACGCTTCCCAGCGTATTCGCCTAATCAGTCACATGCTTAAGGGCTGGTCCCCGTTCGCTCGCCGCTACTAGGGGAATCTCGGTTGATTTCTTTTCCTCAGGGTACTTAGATGTTTCAGTTCCCCTGGTTCGCCTCCTACGCCTATGTATTCAGCGTAGGATACTCAGCTGATGCTGAGTGGGTTTCCCCATTCAGAGATGTCCGGGTCACAGGTCGTTTGCCACCTCACCGAACCTTATCGCAGGCTACCACGTCTTTCATCGCCTCTGGCTGCCTAGGCATCCACCGTGTGCGCTTCATTGCTTGACCCTATAACCCGAAGGGGTCTGGTATCTCGCAATGATAACGATTGCCGGATACGCTTGAGACGTATCACTTAACAATTACGTATGAACGTTTCAA
>NZ_JAMXRX010000012.1:0-1621 GCF_024124605.1 Halomonas sp. CnH100-B
TCTGATCAGGTAATTCATTGTGAGCGCTTACCGCGAGGGGAAGACATCGTTTAAGGAGGTGATCCAGCCGCAGGTTCCCCTACGGCTACCTTGTTACGACTTCACCCCAGTCATGAACCACACCGTGGTGATCGCCCTCTTGCGTTAGGCTAACCACTTCTGGTGCAGTCCACTCCCATGGTGTGACGGGCGGTGTGTACAAGGCCCGGGAACGTATTCACCGTAGCATTCTGATCTACGATTACTAGCGATTCCGACTTCACGGAGTCGAGTTGCAGACTCCGATCCGGACTGAGATCGGCTTTTCGGGATTGGCTGACTCTCGCGAGCTCGCAACCCTTTGTACCGACCATTGTAGCACGTGTGTAGCCCTACTCGTAAGGGCCATGATGACTTGACGTCGTCCCCACCTTCCTCCGGTTTGTCACCGGCAGTCTCCTTAGAGTTCCCGCCATTACGCGCTGGCAAATAAGGACAAGGGTTGCGCTCGTTACGGGACTTAACCCAACATTTCACAACACGAGCTGACGACAGCCATGCAGCACCTGTCTCTGCGTTCCCGAAGGCACTAAGGTATCTCTACCGAATTCGCAGGATGTCAAGAGTAGGTAAGGTTCTTCGCGTTGCATCGAATTAAACCACATGCTCCACCGCTTGTGCGGGCCCCCGTCAATTCATTTGAGTTTTAACCTTGCGGCCGTACTCCCCAGGCGGTCGACTTATCGCGTTAACTTCGCCACAAAGTGCGCTAGGCACCCAACGGCTGGTCGACATCGTTTACGGCGTGGACTACCAGGGTATCTAATCCTGTTTGCTACCCACGCTTTCGCACCTCAGTGTCAGTGTCAGTCCAGAAGGCCGCCTTCGCCACTGGTATTCCTCCCGATCTCTACGCATTTCACCGCTACACCGGGAATTCTACCTTCCTCTCCTGCACTCTAGCTTGACAGTTCCGGATGCCGTTCCCAGGTTGAGCCCGGGGCTTTCACAACCGGCTTATCAAGCCACCTACGCGCGCTTTACGCCCAGTAATTCCGATTAACGCTTGCACCCTCCGTATTACCGCGGCTGCTGGCACGGAGTTAGCCGGTGCTTCTTCTGCGAGTGATGTCTTTCCTAGCGGGTATTAACCGCTAGGCGTTCTTCCTCGCTGAAAGTGCTTTACAACCCGAGGGCCTTCTTCACACACGCGGCATGGCTGGATCAGGGTTGCCCCCATTGTCCAATATTCCCCACTGCTGCCTCCCGTAGGAGTTCGGGCCGTGTCTCAGTCCCGATGTGGCTGATCATCCTCTCAGACCAGCTACGGATCGTTGCCTTGGTGAGCCTTTACCTCACCAACTAGCTAATCCGACATAGGCTCATCCGATAGCGGGAGCCGAAGCCCCCTTTCTCCCGTAGGACGTATGCGGTATTAGCCTGGGTTTCCCCAGGTTATCCCCCACTATCGGGCAGATTCCTATGCATTACTCACCCGTCCGCCGCTCGTCAGCATCCAGCAAGCTGGATCTGTTACCGCTCGACTTGCATGTGTTAGGCCTGCCGCCAGCGTTCAATCTGAGCCATGATCAAACTCTTCAGTTTAAGATCAATGCGGTTCTTGCCTGTGACCGAGGCCACA
>NZ_JAMXRX010000001.1:0-794644 GCF_024124605.1 Halomonas sp. CnH100-B
ACTACAGCAACCTGGAATACCAAAACGCCGCCGGTGAGTGGGTGGCCGTGGGCGCCAACGGTGAAATCACCGTGCCCGCCGACGGCAGCCCCGTCCAAGTGCGCGTTAGCGTCCTGGACGACGCCGTCACCGAAGGCGACGAGATCGTCACCCTGACCGCCACCAGCGCCAACGCGCTGGTCACCAACGGCACCGACGGTGACAGCGCCACCGGCACCATCACCGATAGCATTGATATTACTAAGCTCACTTTATCTGACGTGGTTGTGAACGAAGGCACCGGCACGGCTACGATTAGTGCCACATTAAGCCATCCAGCAGGTAAGGAGTTCACAGTTACATTAAGTAATGGAGCGACCATTACCTTTGCTTCGGGAGCAACAGAAAGCACCTCAAGTGCATTTGCTGTTCAGGGTGATGATGTATATCTAGATAGCGAAAGCTATGAAGTCTCGGTGATTGATTCAGGCAATCATGACTTTGAGAGCTTAGATATCAGTGATAAAGCTACCGTTACAGTGAACGATACAATCGATACGACGACTGTCAGTATCAGTGCGATTGTCACCAAAACATCGGAAATTAACGTAGGTAATGTTGATACGACCAGTAGCTTTACTGTGACTGCCTATAAGGGTAACGGTGACGTTGGACAGATATCCAAGGTCACGGGAACCGACCATGATGGTTTTGGTGTTGTGGGTTCTTCCTCGGGTGGTGGTGCTAGCAGCGAGCTTGGCTATGTTGGAAATGGCCAGAGTGAGAAGATTACGGTTGATTTTAACAACCAAGTAAAATCTTTTGACGTTCAGTTTGCATGGCGAAACAATGCTGAAAAGGCGCGCGTAGACTTCTTTGACGACGAGGAGAATTCCCTTGGTTGGGCCATTGTGTCAGGTGGTGGAAGTTCAACAGATGCCCTGGTGACTTATTATGATGCCCAGGGGAATGTCACTAAAACAGAACATGCACCTGGTGGCTCGGATAGAGTGGATAACGCTTACACATTCGAGCCGGGAAGTGGCTTGCTCTTCACCCGTGCAGAGTTTACGGCCGTTGGTCATGATGATGACTATTTGATACATGCTATCAAGTATAAAGAAGTGCTGTCTGAAGATGCGGCTACGATTGATGGTCCTTCTGATGTCGTCTTTGATATACAGACATCCAATCCGCCTGATGTTAGTCAGTATGATTTTGAATACACCTTCCCCACAGCATTGGTAGAAGTGGGTGGCACACAATATTTAGTTAACCTTGATCGTAATGGAAAGGGAACGCTATCTGTGAATGCGGATGGTAGTGGCGATCTGACAGCAACAGTGCTCGAGGTGAATGGTAATTTTGAATCAGTGGCTGTGCCAGCAAGTATCACCCTTTACAAAGGCCTGCTGGTTGTCGGCAGTAACCTAGATGATGATGGTAGCCAAGACACACCGCCTGCTCATAATACGCCTAACCCACAAGAGCCAAATAGTGGTGTAATCCAAGGTGGCTCTGGTAACGACGTCATCATTGGTGATGTGGGTGGAGCGAAAGTGACGGTTGAACCGGGTGGTAATTATAATATCGCACTCATCGTAGACGTCTCTGGAAGTATGGGGAATGCTTCTGGAACGGCAGGTTTAACTCGGATGGAACTAGCTAAACAGGCACTTTCACAGCTTGTTACTGAGCTTGCAGGGCATTCCGGTGTAATCAATATTGCATTGATACCCTTTGCCGGTAGCAGTCAAACGTCCATTAAAGCATCTGTTAAAGATCTGCAAAATGGCGATCTTCTTAAGAGTTTGACAGATGCAATTGATGCGTTAAGTGCCAATGGTGGTACAAATTATTCTGCAGCATTCGATAATGCTAAACAGTGGTTTGGCGGAAGTGATGCGAAGCCAGGATATGAGAATTTAACCTTCTTTTTGACAGACGGGGATCCCACCTACTTCGGGTCAAATGATCAAGGAACTGGTAATTCCACCACAGCAGATGTGTTGCGTGCCTCTATCGAAGCCTATGAATCACTAGTACAAACAAGTGGTACTAAGGTGTTCGGAGTAGGCATCGGCAACGGAGTGAATGAGGAGTATCTTAACTTCTTTGATAATACTAATAGCTTGGGCCAGGGAGCTGTTAGTTTTACTGAGTCTGCTAGTTTGGCAGATTTTAGCGGCAGTAACGATGTGCTTGATAAGGCATCGAACTGGTCTGGTGCAGGTAGCAATGGCCGCTTTGTGGTTGATCAAGGCTATCTACAAATTTCAGATTCTAGAAATCAGGGTGGCTTTTCTGTCACGAGCGATCAGTTTAACGTAGCAGCTGATGGTAGCCAGATACGGTTTGCTTACTTCACTGCTAGTAACTCAAGTGATGTGTTTGGCTATCAGCTTCAAAAATTGGATGGGGGCTCTTGGAGCTCGCTTGTTAATAGTAGTCTGAGTAGAACTAGCGGTTCTACAATCGTCATTGATGATCTTAGTGCGGGTGACTATAGGCTGGTCTACTCAGTAGATGATAGGAGTAATAATAATTCCAATGCAACAATGTATGTGGATGAAATCAGTTTAGTTTCACCAGTGTTAGTAACAGCAGCCATAGGCCAGCCACAAATCGTTAATACAGCGGATGAACTCTCTGTTGCGCTGAATCAAGGGTCTACTGAGCTTGAGCAGGCAGACGTCGGAGATGACATACTTCGTGGTGGTGATGGTGATGATATTATCTTTGGGGATGCTATCTTCACTGATAATTTGACATGGGAGGGGCGCGATCCATCAGAGCTTCCCGAGGGGTCTGGCTTGAAGGCTTTGAAAGCCTTCCTAGAAGACGATTTAGGTCGTGCACCCACATCGGATGATATCTACAACTACATCAAGGATAACTATGAGAGCTTGGTAGATCCGGACCCTGTTAAAGGTGGCAATGACACTCTGATTGGAGGTCAGGGTGACGATATCTTAATAGGCGGGCTTGGCGCAGATACCTTTAAGTGGGAGCTTAATGATCAAGGCTCTACTGATCAGCCTGCCAACGACACCGTCATGGATTTTAATGCGAGCGCGGGGGACGTGTTGGATATCTCTGAGTTGCTCCAAAACGAAGAGAATGCTGCTGATTTGAGCACGTACATCGTTGCGGAAGAGGAAGGAGCTGACACAGTTCTGTACATTAGCTCGGATGGTAATTTGGCTGGTGATAAAGAGAACGCAGACCAAGTGGTTCGCTTGGAAGGAAAGAGTTTCTCTGACTTCGGTGGTGGAAGCGCCCAAGATGTTATTCAGCATATGTTGAATAACGATCAGCTCAAAATCGACCAGTAATCTCTAACCCAGCCTAAAGGCCGCCTCCGGGCGGCCTTGTTGTCTCTCATTAAGATTTACATTTCGCAACCAATGAGCGCGTTTACTTACAAGGGAAGCCACTATGCTCTACATCAAACGTAATGCCCGTGGAGAGATTGTGATGCTCAGCAAAGAGCCCTCGCCTGAGTGTAATGACACCATCGCGGCGGATTCGCCAGAGGTATTTGCCTTTCTGGCACAGCAAACGGGGCAGTCGGCGCAAATGATCGCGTCGGATCTAGCGTTTGTGCGGGTCGTAGAAGATATGCTGGAAGTGCTGCTAGAGAAGGGCGTGCTCAGCTTTACCGATTTGCCCGCTGCCGCTCAGAGCAAGGTGATGGAGCGTAAGTCGCTTCGTGCTAAGAACGATGTGAATTTGATTAGTGATGATGGCGGGATTATCTGACGCGGCCAATGCCGCGTCATGGTTTACCTGAATCACCGTACTAAAGGTAGGCTTGAGCGATTAGCTCAAGCGCACGCCTGGTCCCGTCGCCCCATCCACACCTGTGCGGAACAGGCTTTCTAGCTCTTCAGAGGTTGAGACTCCTTCGGCAATCACCTGAATCCCTAGCGAGTGGCACAGCGTGGCCATGCCGCGCACGATGGTTTGCTGCTCATTCGAGACATGAATATCGCGAATCAAGCTGCTATCTACCTTGAGGTAGGCAAGTCCTACATCGTGTAAGTCGGCCAACTTAGTGAATTCAGCGCCCACATGCTCAATACCAAACTGGCAGCCCAGAGGCCGCAGTGCGCTGCACAGCCCGCGCAGACTTCCAATGGAATGCGCTGTCAGTGTAGCAGGCACCTCGAAGCAGAGCTTGCTGGCGAGAGACGGCTGCTTCTCTAGCAGCAAACGCAGCTCGTTGACGAATTGCGCATTGTTGATCGACGCAATCGAGAGGTTGACACCGATACTTTGCTCTGGATTGGCTTCTAACTGAACCAGGGCCTGTTTGACGACGGCAATATCCAGCGCGGGCTCGAGGGCAAAACGGGTCACCCAAGGAATGAACAGGCCTGCCGTTTGCCATGCGTTAGCTAGCTCAAGGCGTGCCGGGCATTCGTAGTGTAGAACACGGTTCTGTGCGTCGACCACGGGGAAGTAGGCAAGCTGCGGGCCTTGGGCAATGGCCACGGTGAGTGCCGTCCGCCATTCGTTATGGTTACCAAATAGGGAGCCTTGTTCCCGTTGGCGTAGGGCGATATTGGTCGCACTGCTGTCGCTTTCTGCCTCGGCCAAGGCATCGTCCAAAGTGGCCAGTAGCGGGCCGCGCTCGTCGTCCGGATGATACGCCACGATAGCGGTGGCTAAGCGTACGTCGGCGTCTGGAGCGCTCGTCGTCGTGTTGTCCAGCGCTTGTTGCAAACGCGGAAGCAGTGAATCGGGCGCCTCCTCTAATGGCAGCATGAGCAGGAAATCGCTGCCGTTTAAGCGCCCAATCAGGGCTTCATCGGCGCTGGTTTCCAAGGCGGACAGCTCCATGACCAGTGTGCTGAGCAACTGGTCGGTCGCTTGGTGGCCTAGCTGGTCGTTCAAACTCTCTAGGGCTTGCACGCGTACCATCACCATCAGGCCTGTGGCGCGGGCATCGTCGCTACCTAATAGCGAGGCCAGCCTGCCCATGAGCACCTCACGGTTCAAAGCCCCTGTGACGCGGTCATGCTGCAAATGGCGGCGCAGTTCATCGAGCTTTTGGCTCTCTTGGCTGAGCATTTGGCGTACGTTAGCGGACAGCACGTTCATCGCTTGAGCGACTTCACGCAGCTCTAAGGTGCGGGGCTCCTGAATGGTAGTAAAACGTCGCGCGCTGATATCCTTTGCCTGAGCGACGACACGTACCAGCGGATGTTTGATGCCTCGCACCATCACGGTGGCAATCGCTAAGCTAATCGCCCCAGCTAATACAAACCAGCCGGCGAGTTCCAACATACTGCGCCACAAAGAGGCATAGGCGTAGCTGTGCTGGCTCTCCAGCTCTAGCGTGCCAAACTGCCGCCAGCCATCTTGAATCGTCGCGGTGCCGGTGGGTACATCGAACTGCACTAGGCTGCGGAACCAAGCCGGAACGTCGCCGCTGTACTCACCGGCGCGGCGCTCAACCAACACTTCGCCTTCGGCATCGCGCAGAATGATTGAGCGGTAGTAACCGGTATCGAACTGCGCCGAGATCAGCAGCTCTAAAATCACTAAATCTTTGTCGAGCTGGCTCATGGAGAGCGCCAGAGTCGTGGCATTGTCTTCGTTTTTGATGCGCACTTCCTGCTCGATATAGTCACGGCTGCTGGTAATACTGATCGCCAAGCTGCCGACAAACGACAACAGCAAGAGCGCAATAATGGCCAGCCAAAGCTGTTTAATCAGCGACATAGCGCCAGTCCTCTTAAATGAATCCTTGTGATTGCATCCGCCCGATCACGCTACGCCAGCGCGACAGCCGTGCCAGCGGGTCGGCACGAGATTCCGAGCCACCGCCTGCCCAAAGGCCGTCGCTGTTAAAGCTGAAGACGGGGTCTAAATCATTGCGCTGAGAAGCCGGTGAAATGGAGGGTGCAATGTTGTCCAGTACCAGCGGTTCGGCATTGGGAGTCGAGTAGTAGCCTAGCACCATGTGAGCCTGGGTGATTTGGCTACGCCCAATGCGGGCGCGAACGTAGATCATACGCAAACGTTCCCCCGGCACACCCAACTGCTTCAGGGTGATGTATTTAGCGATGGAGTAATCCTCACAGTCGCCTTGCCCTTTACCCAATGCTTCTAAGGGCGTTGCCCAAAAGTCCTCTTCTCCCCACACGCGGATATCTTCTACCCAGCGCACACGGCGATTGAAAAAGTCGTTCACATCGCGAAGCTGAGCTTGCACGTCCTGGCCACGTAAGCGCTCCAGCAATGCAAACCACTCTTCTAAGACGTTGAGACCGCCTTGTCCATAAAGTTGCTGCATGCTTTGCCGCAGCTGTTGGGGATTGAAGGCTACGGCAGAGGAGGGCGAAATACCCAGCTTGGCCCCCAACAGCAACGCGCCAGCAGTGGCTAAAAACTGCCGACGCGACAAGGTGGAAGGCGGGCGGGAGGAGGAAGTAGACATGGACGCCATTAGCGTTGGTCAAATATCGCTTAAGACTACAAGCTAAGGCAAAAAAGCGCTATATCTCCTCAGAAGAAAGTATCAACGGTGATGGGGTGAGCCTCTTATTCAGCCGCTACTTGTTGAGACTCTTCCAACAGCGGTTCAAGCGCTGGCCAAACGTTGTCGAGAATGATCGGCTGAGCGTCTGCCGTGGGGTGAATGCCATCGCTTTGCATCAGTTGTTGATTGAGGGCGATATCTTCCAGCAAGAAGGGCACGAGCGAGAGGTCGTACTCCTCCGCCAGAGAGTGATAGACCCCGGTGAAGGCATCGCGGTAGGCTTGACCGTAATTAGGCGGAATATCGATACCCAACAGCAGCACCTCTGCGCCTGCTTGCTGGCTTTGCTCGATCATGGTGGCGAGATTGGCGCGCATTTGGGCGGGTGGTAAACCGCGCAGGCCATCGTTGCCGCCCAGTTCTAACAGAACGATATCCGGCTCACGCTGTCCGATAATATCGGAAAATCGCTGAGCACCGCCTGAGGTGGTCTCGCCGCTGATGCTGGCATTCACCACTTGCGCCTCACCCTCAAGGCGCTCTGCTAGCAACGCGACCCAACCCTGCTCTTGCTCAATACCATATGCCGCGCTCAAGCTGTCACCCATCACAAGGAGCGTTGGTAGGTGCTCTTCAGAAGTATTGGCGTATAAAGGGGCAGCACCCAAGCACATGATCAGCATGGCGGCGCTAAATACACCACGGCGGGCGGCCGATTGCCCCCGCTGAAGGGCCAGTGTCTGGATAAACAGTTTTTGAATTGCTAAAGGGAATCCACGTTTCATGTCTTACTCCTCTGACCCAACATCCTATACCTCGACCGAAGATGCACCATCGCGCTCGCCCAACACCGACCCCTCCGCTATCCCGAAGGTTCCCGAAGAAGCCGTTCGTCAGCCCGTGCTACATGCGGAAAAGCTGGCCAAACGAGTGACCAGCGGTGAACGCACGCTAACCATCTTACACGACCTGTCGTTAAGCGTAGCGTCGGGAGAGAGCGTTGCCATTTTAGGCAAAAGCGGCGCGGGTAAATCCACGCTGCTGGGCCTGTTGGCCGGGTTGGATACGCCCAGCGACGGTGAGTTGACACTCTTTGGCCATGCGCTGAGCCGCTTGGATGAGGATGGCCGCGCGGCATTGCGGGCAGGGCGAGTAGGGTTTGTGTTCCAGAACTTTCAACTGCTGCCGACGCTCAATGCGCTGGAAAACGTGCTGCTGCCGTTGGAGCTTTCGCCCCGCGCCGGAGAAACACGTACCGCCCAGCAGTGGTTGGAGCGTGTAGGGCTTGGCGAGCGTATTTCCCACCAGCCCAAACAGCTCTCTGGCGGCGAACAGCAGCGAGTCGCCATTGCGCGTGCCTTCGTGACCGACCCTGAGCTGGTGTTTGCCGACGAGCCGACTGGCAACCTGGACCCGGATACCGGGGCGCAGATCATCGACCTGCTTTTCACGCTGAATAAAGAAGCGGGCACAACGCTGATTCTCGTTACCCACGACCACGCCTTAGCGCGCCGCTGCGACCGCTGCCTGCGCCTGACCAACGGCCAGCTCGTCCCGTTCGAGCCCATTCCAGCCAACAGCGAGGAAGGCGATGAGTGATATCAACTGGCGATTAGCAGCGCGAAGTCTCAAGCGCGACCTGCGCGCGGCGGATGTGCGGGCGCTGTTCGTCGCGCTGGTACTGGCGGTGGCCGCGTCCACCATGATTGCCTTCTTTCTTGACCGGTTAGAGCGAGGCCTTGAGCGCCAAGCCGGGCAGATGCTGGGTGGCGATTTAGTGCTCGAACAGCGCGACCCTTTCCCAGAAGAGCTGCGCAATACCCTAGAGCAGGCGGGTTTTACGCTGAGCGACCAAGTGGATCTGGTCTCTATGATCAGCCAGGGCGAGCGCTTCCAGCCCGCCAGTCTCAAAGCGGTAGATGACGTTTATCCGCACTATGGTGTTTCTCATGTAGACAGGGGCAGCGGCGTCGAGCAAATCGCCTCTGGCCCACCTGCGGGAGAAGCCTGGGTAGACCCACGGTTAGCCGAGCTGATCGATATCGAGATTGGCGACCGCGTGCAGGTGGGGCAAACGGAGCTGACCATTAGCGGGATTATCGAGCGCGAAGCGGACCAGTCTGCCGGTTTTGGTAACTTCAACCCGCGCTTGATGCTCAATACCGCTGACCTTGAAGCTACTGGGTTGGTACAGCCAGGGTCACGCATTGAGTTTGAACTGCTGGCTGCCGGGCCGCCCGCCGCGTTAGAGCAAGTGCAGAGCTTATTGGCACAGCTACGGCGTGATGGGGTAGAGGTGCGTGATGTGCGGGTAGACCGCCCGCAGTTGGGTAACGCCCTGCAACGTGCGGAAAGCTACTTAGGCCTTGCCGGGTTAGCAGCGGTGCTGTTGGCTGGGGTGGCGGTTGCTATGTCGACCCGCCGCTACGTAGAGCGTCACCTGGATACCGCTGCGCTGCTGCGCTGCTTTGGGGCCAGCCAGTATCAGCTTGTGACAGTTTTCAGCCTGCAACTCATTGGGCTGGCATTAATGGCCTCCCTCATTGGTGCGCTGCTGGGCTTGGTCGGCCAAGCGGTGCTGTTGTGGCTATTGACCAGCTTTCTGCCCATGACGCTGCCACCCCCTGGTATTATGCCGCTGTGGCTCGGTATCTTCACCGCGCTGGCGGTGCTGGTGGGGTTTGCAGGGCCAACGCTGCTGCGTATCAAGCAGGTAAGCGCGCTTAAAGTCCTGCGGCGAGAGCTGGACCCGCTACCGCCCGCCGCTTGGCTGGTGGTTGGCGTTGCCAGTATCGTGTTTGGCGGCCTGCTGTGGCTCTATTCAGGCAGCTTCCCTCTGGCCTTGGCGCTTCTGGTGGGGGGCTCGGCGTTACTGGCGCTGCTGTGGGGCGTGAGTTCTTTATTGCTGAATGGTTTGCTTCGCGCTGTGCAGCGCCTTAAGGGCGGCGGCGAGTGGGTTCAGGCATTTCGCTTGGGCGGGCGTCAGTTGGCCCGCCGCAAGCAGGCGGGGCTTGGCCAGCTATTAGCTTTCTCGGTCACGTTTTTTGCCATGGCGATGATCGTCCTGGTGCGTGGGGATCTGCTCACTACTTGGCAAGATCAGCTCCCAGAAGACACCCCCAACTACTTTGCCATCAACATTCAGCCCGGCGAGCGGGACGCGTTCGAGCAAGCGGTGGCACCTCGGGTCGATACCCAAAGCACCCTTTACCCCATGGTGCGTGGGCGTATTACCGAAATTAACGGACAAGCGCCCAGAGATGCGGTTCCCGCCGATGCCCGAGGCGATAACTCGCTGCGCCGTGAACTTAACCTGACGTGGCAATCCGAACTGCCCGAAGGCAATCAAGTGGTGGCAGGGCAGTGGTTCACACCCGCCAGTGAGCCAGAAGGCTGGATGAGCGAAGTGGACGCGACGCCTTCGAGCGACTCAGAAACTGTTCCCATTTCGGTAGAGGATGGTTTGGCTGAGCGTCTTGGTTTGGGATTGGGAGACGAAATCACGTTCGCCGTGGGCAGCGACAGCATCACGACACGCATCGAAAGCCTGCGCAGCCTGAATTGGGACAGCTTCAACCCGAACTTCTTCGTAATCTTCCCGCCCGGCGTGCTGGAATCGTTCGGCCATAGCTTCATCACCGCTTTCCATCTGCCAGACGAAGAGCAGGCCTTGGTGCGCGAGCTGGTTAGCGACTTCCCCGGCGTTTCGCTGCTCAACGTGGATGCCATCCTAGGGCAGGTGCGCGATGTATTGACCCAAGTGACTCGCGCGGTGGAGCTTGTGCTAATCCTGGTGCTGTTGGCGGGCGTGAGTGTGCTCTACGCCGCGCTCACCGCCAGCCGCCCGGTACGCGCCCACGAGAGTGGCCTGCTGCGGGTGTTTGGTGCAGGCAACCGGATGATCTCCCGCGTACAGGGGGCTGAATATGCCTTGCTTGGGTTCGCCAGCGGCCTGCTAGGGGCGGTGCTTGCAGAGCTCGCCACCGCCGCGCTCTACCTCTACTGGCTCGACTTAACCCCGCGCCTGCATATCGGCCTTTGGCTAACGCTCCCCATTGGCGGCGCGCTGCTGATAGGTCTCATCGGTCACGCGCTCTCCTACAGCCTACGTAGGCAAGCCCCAGCGGCAAGTTTGGGGTTATTAGGCGAAGCATAAACCTACCAGCAATAAAAAAGGCGGCTATCTCTAGCCGCCTTTCCTATGCAAGAGCCACCCTTTATTATCATGCAGCATAGCTTTTCAATAGCGGCCAAGCGCCTTGTTTTGAAGCTTCAAGAACTACAATTTCGACGATGGTATTGTCATCAGCGTAGCTAATGTGGGTGTTCCAATCTTGAGAGACCTCTCTAGCAATCGGTTTCTCAGAAAGGTGGAGCACCAGGATATCATCAGCCTCATCGTAAGTGGTTCTCATGGCATGGCCTCCCAGTCAAAATGATGCATTACCGTCTTTACCACTAACAAATCTTCTAACACGACCGCCGCACACACGAGATTATCGGTGCGCTTAGGAAATGCTTTCGCAATCCAGAGTCGAGTGTCATCTTTAAAGCGGGTATCGCCCGTTTCGAGTAACTCGATCAATTGTCCTTCGCTAATGTTGCGCTCAAGCATTCGTTCTCGCGCGTGGCGAGTGATATGTACTTGGCGTTCAAAACGTCTGCAAAACATACCTAGATGCTCAAGTTAAGATTCATTGTCCGCACATCACTAATTTGGTGAGAATAGCATAACTCGTATGTCCGAACCCTCGCCCATCTACACCTCAAATCGAGATGGCGGTGCTGCAGCTTGGTGATATGCTAAAACCCTTCAACAGGGAGGTCGTGTCATGCAGGTGAAGGTGATGAAGTGGGGCGCTGCAGGGGTATCGCTTTGGCTAGTGGCGGGAGCCGCGCAGGCGTCGCTGCAACAGCTAGAGGCCGATTTACAAGCAGAGCTGGCAAGCGATGGCGCTAGTATGGTTATCGGGCAGCTTGTGGAAGAAGACAACAGCTACGTGGCGGAAGATGTGGCGATTACCTACGCCAACGGTGATTTGCTCTCGATTGATCGTTACCGCGTGGATGGTCGTTACGCACAACCAGCATCGATTACTCTAGATGGCATCAGTATGACTGAATTGGGGTTTGACTCGCCGGTGTTGACCGTGGGTGAGCTGGTACTACGAGAGCCTGGCGCTGCCGTTCCCATGTTAGAAGCCTTCGAAGCGGAAGGTAGCATCATCAACGCACTCAGCCTGAGCGATATTACCTTCCGGCTAGAGGGCAGCCTGGCAGATGAGCTAGCCGCTGAGCTTGAGAGCCAAGCACTAGCCGGTGTTCTCTCCATCGATTCCCTAGAGCTAGAAGACGCGAGCAGCAGTGCCGTTGGTCTCATTGCGCTGCAAGGGGTTAGCGGCGAACTCAACGACCTCGCTAACGGCATCTCCGGGACGTTGGCATTAGGGGATATGCGCATTGAAGCGTTGGAAGGGCTCGACCGCCCCGGAGAAGAGAGCCTTAAGCATGCCGAATTGCACGGTTTCAGTTTAACCGGCGAGCAGTGGAGCGTATTACTGGATAACGCTTGGGTAAAAGGCAACAGCTACGTGGGCGAAGCGGGCTTTAGCGGCGCGGAATTTGATCTGGGCGAGTTAATCCATCTAGTGCCCCCCACCGAGCGTGAAGAGCTACAAGCCTTGAACCGTGTGTTGACGGGCGGTACCGGGCGTTTAAGTGCCGAGGGTCAAAGTGCCTCCCAGTGGCAGGAGTCACCCTCTAATGAACCGAGCCACCGCAACCGCCTCACCTCGGAAGGGTATTTGCAGCTGGACGGAGCCGGTGGCCTGGAGTTCTCCATGGATGTGCCCATCAGCCTGCCCAAAGGGGCCACCTTAGAACAGGCCACACAAAACCCCGCCCTGTTTGAAGCGGCGACGCTGTACGGCGGTCATGTGTCCGTGGCATATCGCGATGAAGGTATGCTACCGCGCATGGCCACTGAACTGGCTGCTCAAGAGGGGATCAGCGAAGAGCAGGCGATCTCTCAAGCCTGGGCGCAGGCGCAGCAGTTAGGGCCATTACTTGGCCCGCAAATCACGAAGCTGATGGTCGGTATGGTGGATATCATGGCAGGCCACGCCCAATCCCTCACCGTCGATGTCGAGCTACCCAATCCGTTTATGCTCAATCAATTCATACTCAACCCCATGGGAAGCAGCGAGCGGCTCACCTTCACTTTTGAGTTGAAGTAGCGTGGTTGTCCGGTCGGTCAGGTTTGAGGGGCGGCTGGCAACATGAAACATGCTCATGTAAGACCTGACGCGGATGCGATGAAAGTCGCGTCCGCCTGCGGTATGATAGCCGCCTCGCTTCTCCATGATGATCCTTTCGTAACGAGGTTCCCGCCGATGTTCAGCCGCGATATGACAATTGCCGGATTCGATGATGCGCTGTTTGATGCCATGCAAAAAGAAGTGGCACGCCAAGAAGCCCACATCGAACTGATTGCTTCCGAAAACTACGCCAGCCCCCGCGTACTCGAAGCGCAAGGCAGCCAGCTGACCAACAAATACGCCGAAGGCTACCCAGGCAAGCGCTACTACGGCGGCTGTGAGTTTGTCGATATCGCTGAAAACCTGGCCATCGACTACGCCAAGCAGCTGTTCGGTGCGACCTACGTCAACGTGCAGCCGCACTCTGGCTCGCAAGCCAACAGCGCCGTTTTCCAAGCGCTGGTCACGCCGGGCGACACCATCCTCGGTATGAGCCTGGACGCGGGCGGCCACCTGACTCACGGGGCCAAGCCCAACTTCTCTGGCAAGCACTACAACGCCATTCAGTACGGCCTGAATGAGCAAGGCCTGATCGATTACGACCAAGTCGCTGAACTGGCCCGTGAGCACAAGCCGAAGATGATCATCGCCGGTTTCTCTGCCTACTCACAAATTGTGGACTGGGCGAAATTCCGTGAAATCGCTGACGAAGTAGGCGCTTACTTGCTGGTGGATATGGCGCACGTTTCTGGCTTGGTCGCTGCTGGCGTTTACCCCAGCCCGCTGCCCCACGCCCATGTGGTCACGTCCACGACGCACAAAACCCTGCGCGGCCCGCGTAGCGGCGTGATTCTCTCGGCAGAGAACAACCCGGATATCGAGAAGAAGCTGCAGTCGGCGGTCTTCCCCGGTGGCCAGGGCGGCCCGCTGATGCACGTCATTGCTGCCAAAGCGATCTGCTTCAAAGAAGCGATGGAGCCCGAGTTCAAAACTTACCAGCAACAGGTGGTTAAGAACGCCCAAGCCATGGCGAAAGTCTTTATCGACCGCGGTTACGACATCGTATCCGGTGGTACGGAAGACCACCTGTTCCTGCTATCACTGATCAAGCAGGGCGTGACCGGTAAAGATGCGGATGCTGCCCTTGGCCGCGCCCACATCACCGTCAACAAAAACGCTGTACCGAACGACCCGCAAAGCCCGTTTGTTACCTCAGGCCTGCGTATCGGCACCCCGGCCGTCACCACGCGCGGCTTTGGTGAAGAGGAGTGCGCGCAGCTGGCAGGCTGGATTTGCGATATCCTCGATGTACTGGCCAAAGGCGAAGACACCAGCAGCGTCGAAGCCCAAGTGCTCGATAAAGTCGCTGACGTCTGTGGGCGTTTCCCGGTGTATAAATAAACACGGCGTTACCCGCGTGTGAAAAAAGCGCTAGCCCTTTGGGCTAGCGCTTTTTATTTGAGGGGAGTTAACTAGGGCTTGGGCGAGTCTTGGCGAATGATGCTCACCTTTTGCTGTTCCTTGGTCCACTTGCCCGCTTTCTTATCAATATATTGGAAGTGTTCATTGGTAAAGCTGCCTTGGTTACAAGCATGACGGTAGGAGACCGTGGGCACGTGAGCTTGATCCAATAGCTTGATGAAAACGCCCGGCCCCGTCAGCTCAAACACGTTAGTAAGCTGATTCTCTACGATGTTGTGATGCACCTGCTCAATCAATTTAAGCAGGTTGGGGTTACCGGGACGACTGGCAATAAAGTAGTTGCTTAGTTCTCCTTTGCGGGTCGTCACATACAACTCGTCGATATCTGCGGGTACTACCCGGCCTAATGGCCATATGGCATGGGCGTCGATGTCCAGGTAAACGCCACCATGTTGATAAAGCGCCAATAGTCGCCAAAAATCGGCCTGAGCGGCACCAATCTGCAATTTATCGTAGCTCTCGAGCCACGCAGGATCGAAGTTTTGTTTAATGAAGTCCTGGCGCGCTTGGGTGATCATGAAACGATACTCAAAGCGCGGCGCCATCAGACGATTGAAAAGATAATTGAGATAAACCGGCAGCGTCACCTTATTGGTAAAGTTGGTTTGCCAAATAATACGAGGGATGACGGTCTTTTGCTTGGCGGGCAGCCAGGGGGCTGCGCGTTCTGGCAGCGTAAAACGCTTGTTGGGAAAGAGGGCGTGAAATCCATAGCTCAATACTTTCGTAATGTTGGCCAACAGTTTGATCACCCGGCTGACGGCCACGATATGGGGCTGGCGGGTACGGCGACGTGAAGACATGGTCGTCCTTTCGATGAGCAAATGAAAAGCCTAGCGTGTTGGCTAGGCTTTCAGTACGTCAGTAGTGTGAGAGCGGGGTATTACCAGCCGCCCTGAGCCTCTAACAGGCTGCGCATATTATTATCCAATGGCAATTGGAAGTCTGCACTTCCCAGTACCATGGCATCGCCAGCGCGAACGACACGAGCGCTCACGTATAAATAGTCCTGACCTTGGGCATAGGTACCCATTAGGATAGAACGTGCATTGTGCTGAGAGCTTAGCCGCTGAACTTGGCGGGATAGAATCAACTCCCCCACGCTCTCTTCGATAAACATGCTATCGCGCATTTTGACTTCGCGAACCTGCATCCCCTGTTGGGCCAGGGCCGAGGCCATGATCTCAGAACTGATCCGACCAAAGGTCGAGGATTGGCTGAGGTTGTCGATACTGACAAAGGTGGCCGCAATCATCGGGCTGTAGCGGGTCAAGTCGGGGTTGTTCATCACCATCTTCTCTGCCGCTTCATGGGCTAGCTCTGACAGGTCAGGTTCTGGTTCTTGAGGCTGAGCGTTGTTGCCCAAGTTAGCGCAGCCCGTCAGCAGTAACGTCATGCAAAGTGCAGCCAAAACGTCAGTGCGAAACAGGCGCACCGACGTTAATGCAAAAATCGAACGTAAAGACATAAACATTACCAAGTATCAGTGATAGAGACGGTCGGGGTCGTGGGAGTTCTAGGGACCCGGTGCGGGGCATATTGGCGACGATCACCCGAATTAATGTAATAGATATTGGAGGAAGAGTAGAGGATTTGATCCTGTTCCACTATCTGAGTGGTGATGATGATTTCTTCATTACCCTTGGCTGTCCAGCTACCGTTGGTAGTGTCGGCCACCATGGCCGCCGGAATGAGTGCCAATGCTGGCTCGCTCCAGTTGCCCAACGGGATACTGGCCACCGCGATGCCACTCGCCAAGGCGGTGTAAGCGCCGAAGGGGGGGCGCGTATAGCCGCGATCCCGGTGTTCGACCACTTCCACGTCGATTTGGATGGTGGCGCCGTTAGCGCGAGGCTGAGTCGTCACGCTGCCACCACCGGATACTAGCTCGCTGGTCAACAGTGTTCTAAAACCACGCTCGAATTCCCCGCCGCTGTAATATGAGCCGTACTGCTCATGTTCCGGCGCCGCAATGTGTAGGTCACGAAAGCGCACCCGCTCGCTGGATAGGATGCCGGCGGCTTCATGCTGAGCAAGCACTTCCCAGTGCTGGGCGGCCTGCATTTTTTGCTGTTCCGTATAGGGGTATGTTGTGGCAATGGGGGCCTGAGAAGTGCTGGCGTAAAAACAGCCGCTGAGCATCAGGCTCGCAAGTCCCAGGCCAACGGGGCGTAAAAAATCGACAATGGGGTGTGACATAGGACGAGTGCGCACCTGGTAGTTCCTTATCGCTACTAATCGGCTTTTTGATAGACTAGTTTGCCATGCTTAGCATAGATCGGCCACGAGGTTAGAAACTTGAATGAGTAATCACTCCCATGCTTGAGGACCACCGCAGCGGCCCACGTCATGACTCCCTAATGTCGACGTATCCTGAGGACGATAGCAACAGCGGCTGGATGATCAGCTATATCGACATTATGACGCTGCTGGTCGCCCTATTCGTCATCATTATTGCGGCTGCCGGAGTCACAAGCCCCGACTGGACCCCCGATGACGCGGAAGTGGACACGAGCACAGGCTTGGCGACACCGCTGGAAGTGCCGCTGCCTGCCTTACTGGATGAGCGTCGTCCACCGCGCTCCCCAATGCCAGTGGTGGTGCCAGGTGAGCTCAGCCCCATGGCGATCAGCGCCGCCTTGGGCGTGGCAGGGCTGCCCCCGCAGGCCGAGGTGGTGCCCAGCGTGCCGCCGTTACTGGCGTTGCCGGAAGAGGCGGTGAACTCTGCATCACCATCAGAGCCTGCGCGGGTAGTGTCGGTCACCGACACCCTGCAAGCCGCGTTGGCGTCTGCACCTTCGTCGTCAACGCCGAGGCTGCCCACGCCTCTGGTGCAGGAAGAGGATCCGCCAGCGCCGCTTCCCTTGGCGGATTACATGGTACTTCTCACGGATCGCCCCCCCGTGAATGTACAAGAGATCAGCGACGGGGCCATCAGTAGCGCTCTAGCACTCACGGAAAACTTGGCCGAGCGGGTAGAGGCGTCCCCCTACTTGCCCAACTTGGAGGGTGTCGAAGTCTCCCGGGTGGCCGAAGGGATCAGCCTACGCGTGCAGGACAGGCTGCTTTTCCCCTCGGCGACGGCAGAGCTGACACAAGGCGGCTCATCGCTGGTAGGTAGCCTGCTGGAGACGATTCAGCGCTATGACGGTGAAGTGTGGGTTGAGGGCCACTCCGATAGCCAGACCATTAATACCCCAGAGTTCTCCTCGAACTGGGCGCTCTCTAGCGCCCGTGCGATTGCCATTGTCGAAGCCTTGGAAGCGGCCGGTGTTGCGCCAGAGCGGCTGCGGGCCGTGGGGCTAGCGGCGACGCAGCCGTTGGAAGATAACAGCACGGCAGAAGGGCGGGCACGCAATCGCCGCGTCGAGGTAGTGATTCACGTGGAGTAGCAGTGTGGTCAAAAAAAGCCCGCCGGGGGAGGCGGGCATGAAAGGGCTTGGCTCACTGCAGCCCACTGACATCAGGTGAGGGGGTGTACAAGGTTGTCAGTGGGTACAATTCGAGTATAGCTATTTGTGAGCGTTTGCCAAGGCTTTGTGCAATTTTTTTGCAGATGTCTTCCGGCGCCGTTTTATTACGGGCCTCTTCCCGCACTGTACTGGTGCACTTTAGGTGCCCTGTTTTGGTGCTTGCCGTCGTTATGGCACCGTGATTTTTTTCAAGCGTTTGATTTTTATTGTCTAAATGCTATTGGCATGCATTCTGCTTTATTGCTTATCTAAGAACGACGTCCGCGTAACGGCTTTCAAGAACGCAATAAGGTGGTGTCATGACCGAACACACCCACACGACAGTCGCCCACTCTGAGGGGGCGAGCCTTACCCAGCAGCCGCCAGGAAGCCCCGACCCGGCCCTTCAGCCGCGCTTGGTGGTCACCGACTTAGATGGGTCGCTGCTCGATCACCACAGTTACGACTTCTCTCCTGCCGCGCCTTGGTTGGCTCGCCTAAAACAGCTGGGCGTGCCCGTGATCCCAGTCACCAGTAAAACCCGTGCCGAACTGATCTCCCTGCGTGAAGCGCTAGGCCTGACGGCGACGCCGTTCGTGGCGGAAAACGGTGCCGTGATCGGCCTGCCCCCGGGCTGGTGTCACGCCCGGTTAGATCGCCCTGGCAGCGGGCTGGACGGCGTGGTCGTGAAACACACCGGTGTGGACGTGGGGTTTATCCGTGCACGGCTGAACGTCTGGCGCAAGCGTTTGGGTGTGCGCTTTACCCGGATGAGCGAACTGGATATGGCGGCTGTGATGTCGCTCACCGGTTTAGATGAAGCCCGCGCCAAAGCGGCCCGGCAGCGTGAAGGCAGCGAGCCGCTTATCTGGGAAGACGACGAGGTTGCGCTGGCCAATTTCCGGTTAGCGCTGGAAGGCGATGGCTTGATGCTCACCCAAGGCGGACGCTTTTGGCATGTGATGGGCAAAGCCTCTGATAAAGGCAGTGCCGTTGACTGGCTCATCAAGCGATTTACCGCGTTGCGTGGCCGTGAGCCGCTCTCATTAGGACTAGGTGACGGCCCGAACGATATATCCATGCTCGATGCCGTCGATCAGGCCGTCGTGATCAAAGGGTGCCACGACTTGACCGTCACGCCGACGAATACAGCGCTATATCGCACTCAGGAAACCGGGCCAACAGGCTGGGCCGAGGGGGTGGCCCACTGGTGGGGGCGAGACGACCGCCGATTAGCGGCGGCACCTACCCAAGCGTCCGTTACGGCCTAATCAACGAGGGATCAGCGTATGAGTGATTTTCATCAGAATGGCGTCATTACCGATTTCCACAACCTCACTCGCCGTCCGGTGGAGGCGCTAGAGCAGGAGCTAGGCCAGTTTGCCAAGCGTCGTCCGATGGGGTTGATACTCCCGTCGCTATTTTCCGAGTTGGAAGGCCCAGCGCTTTCGGCCATTGTCGATGAGCTGGTGAAAGTGCCTTATCTCAATGAGATTGTGATCGGCCTGGACCGGGCAGACCGCGAGCAATTCCTATATGCCCGCGAATTCTTCTCTCGTCTTCCCCAGCACACCCGCATTCTATGGAACGACGGTCCACGCCTGCGTGAGCTAGACGCCGAGCTGGAAAGCCACGGTTTAGGGGCCTTAGAGCCCGGCAAAGGGCGCAACGTGTGGTATTGCGCAGGATACGTGCTGGCCTCTGGCCGCTCGTCGGTGGTTGGCCTGCATGACTGCGATATTCTGACCTATGACCGTAGCCTGCTGGCGCGGCTCATGTATCCCGTGGCTCACCCACGGTTCAATTACAGTTTCTGCAAAGGCTATTACCCCCGCATTGCCGAAGGAAAGCTCAACGGCCGGGTGTCTCGGCTGATGGTGACGCCGCTGCTGAGAGCGCTCAAAACCGTGTGCGGGCCGCTACCCTATTTGGACTATTTAGATAGCTTCCGTTATCCGCTCTCTGGTGAGTTTGCGATGCGCAGCGATGTGCTGGAAGGCATTCGTATCCCCGCCGACTGGGGCCTGGAGATCGGGGTGTTGTCTGAACTGCAGCGTAACTACTCCCACCGCCAGCTGTGTCAGGTCGATATTGCCGATGCCTACGACCACAAACACCAGCCCGTTAGCGAGGATGATGCCAACGGCGGCCTGAATCGCATGAGTCTGGATATCGCCAAAGCGCTGTACCGCAAACTAGCCACCCAAGGCGTGAGCTTCAGCAGTGAAGATTTCCGCACGCTAAAAGCGACGTACTACCGTCTAGCACTCGATTTGATCGAAGCCTACGACCACGACGCCACCATGAATGGCCTGAGTTTGGATCGCCACTGTGAAGAGCAGGCGGTGGAGCTGTTTGCCAGCAATCTGCTGGAAGCAGGCAATCTGTTCTTGGATAACCCCCGCGAACGGCCGTTCATTCCTAGCTGGAACCGGGTACAGGCCGCCGTACCCGATATACTGGCGCGAATGCACGAAGCAGTAGAGTTGGATAACCAGGGCAAGGTGTAGCTGGGAAATAAGGTGAGCAAGCCCCCGCCTGGTTGGGCGGGGGCTATGACTATTAGAAGTCGCTGAAGGAAGAGGGTTGGGCTGCGGGCGCGGCAATGACAGGCTGGTGGATTTCTTTGTTCAACTTGAAGTTAGTCACCAAGTGGCGAAGCTGGGTGCTTAGCTGCGCTAGCTGCTGGGTCGCGTGGTTACTCTGCTGTACCAGTCCCGCGTTTTGCTGGGTCATTTGATCCATCTGCGTCACGGCCTGATTGACCTGCTCGATACCGCTGCTCTGCTCGATGGTAGCTGCCGAGATTTCCTGTACCAGCGTACTGAGCTGCTGAATATCGGCGACCACACCGGTAATCATCTCACCCGTGTTTTTGACTTGGCGGCTGCCTTCGACCACCTGCGCATCCGCGTTTTCGATCAATCCTTTGATCTCTTGGGCGGCGGACGCCGAGCGGCTGGCCAGCTGGCGCACTTCATTGGCGACGACGGCAAAACCACGGCCTTGCTCGCCTGCGCGGGCCGCTTCCACCGAGGCGTTCAGCGCCAGAATATTGGTCTGAAAAGCGATGGCATCAATGGTATTCACGATGCTGCTCATTTGCGTCGCGCTGTTGTTGATGTTCTCCATTGTGTGAATCACTGACGCCATAGCGTCGCTACCGCGTTGGGCGCTTTCAGCGGTTTTGGTGGCCAGGGTGCGGGCATGGTCAGCGTGGTCGGCGTTCTGTTTCACCGTGGCCGTTAATTGCTC
Organism: Halomonas sp. CnH100-B; assembly: GCF_024124605.1. Lineage (NCBI taxonomy): Bacteria > Pseudomonadati > Pseudomonadota > Gammaproteobacteria > Oceanospirillales > Halomonadaceae > Halomonas > Halomonas sp. CnH100-B. The sequence goes on from NZ_JAMXRX010000001.1 coordinate 20,916, forward strand.
CATGCTGGAGGCGGTTTCTGCCAAGGAGGCCGCCTGCTCTTCAGTTCGGGTGGAGAGCTCTTCGTTGACACCGACGATCTGCTCCACGCCATGATTCACCTGATCGGCACCGTGGTGAATGTCGCTGATGGTGCCTGCCAACGTCTCGCGCATGCGATTAATGTCATACAGCAAGCTGTGCTGATCCTTGGCGGAGAGCGTGGCGGCTTGGGTAAGGTCACCATCGGCAATATGGCGTACCACCGTGGCTGCATAGCGCGGGTCGCCGCCTAGACGACGGGCAACGTCACGAATGACCCAGCCCATTAGCAGCGTCACCGGCACGCCAATCACTAATAAAATGATCGCTGAGCGAATCAGGCCGGTAATGAAGGCGGCATTGATGTCGTCGACATAGACGCCGGCGGCCAATGACCAACCCCACTCTGGCAGGTGCGCGACATAGCTCACCTTAGGCACTTGGTCATCCCCGCTGATGCGGCGCGAGTAATAGTCCACATGACCGCCACCGGCTTGGGCAACGTCCAAGAAGGCAGCGTACAGTCGCATGCCGCTGGCATCTTGATAAGCGCTCATATCCTCGCCTCGTGGGCGATTAGGGTGCGACACGATCGCCAAGTCGTTATCGAAGGCAAACACATACTCGCCTTCGCCAAAGCGCACGCTGGCAATGTTATCGATGGCTCGCTGCTGCGCTTCGTCTTCCGTCAATTCGCCGCTCTCGGCGCGCGCCTGTAGCGCTTCCAACTGTCCATGGATGCTGCTCACAATATGCTGAATGCTATCGCGACGTTCACTTTCGATGGTTTGGCGGTTCTCCCACGCCAGCCAGCCCACGAGGAGTAGCATCGCCACCCAGATGATGCCGAGGGTGCTCCAAAGTTTCTGTGTCGTTGTCAAACGGTTCATGGTGTCCCTGTGAAAAATCCAATCAGTAAGTAAGCCCTTACTGTTATCGGCCAACATTGCTCATACCTTAGTCGAATTAAGAAAAAGTTGACGATAGAGACTTATCTGTAATTCTAAAAAGATATATATATATATAACTTAAAATTGCGCTATGCTCAGTGCACGGACTTAATGCCCGTCAGCTATCAATGGGAGGCCCTTGATGCAACGACCCATCGTCACCCACTTTTTCGACGAACCGACCAATACGTTCAGCTATGTGGTGGAAGACCCCAACAGCGATGCATGCGCCATCATCGACTCGGTACTCGACTTCGATTACGCCGCCGGTCGCACCGACGTTCGCTCGGCGGAGCAGATCATTGCGTATGTGTGCGGCAAAGGGCTGAAAGTGGAGTGGATACTAGAGACCCATGTCCACGCGGATCATCTATCCGCCGCACCGTACCTACATACCAAGCTGGGCGGCAGCACCGGCATTGGCGCCCACATCGTCGACGTGCAGGAAATTTTTGGTAAAGCCTTCAATGCAGGCACTGAGTTTGCGCGGGACGGCAGCCAGTTCGATGCGCTCTTTAAAGAAGGCGACACCTTCAACATCGGAGGGCTTGAAGGGCGGGTGCTGCATACGCCGGGTCATATGCCAGCCTGCTTGACCTATGTGGTGGGCGATGCCGCCTTTGTGGGTGATACCTTATTCATGCCGGACTACGGCACGGCGCGCTGTGATTTCCCAGGCGGCGACGCCCGCACGCTTTACCACTCCATTCAGAAAGTACTGGCACTACCCGAGCAAACGCGGCTGTTCTTATGCCACGACTACAAAGCGCCGGGGCGAGACGCCTATCAGCATGAAACCACCGTTGCCGAACAGCGCCAGGCCAATGTCCATGTGCACGACGGCATTAGTGAGGAAGAGTTCGTCAAGATGCGCACCGAGCGAGATGCCACGTTAGGCATGCCACGCCTGATTATTCCTTCTGTGCAGGTCAATATGCGGGCTGGTGAGCTACCGCCTGCCGAAGATGACGGCCAGGTTTACTTAAAAGTACCGCTCAATCGGTTTTGATGTTTGAGCACTATGAGGCGAGATACACAGTAATGAGTGAAACGATCCGTTGGATAGCAAGCCTGCAAGGGCTGGTAGGTGGCGTGCTGATTGGGCTTTCAGCGGTGTGGCTGATGGGCGCGCTAGGGCGTATTGCCGGTATTAGCGGCATTATTGGCGGCTTAATTACTCAGCGGCCTAAAGGAGACAGTGCTTGGCGGGTGGCGTTTTTAGCGGGGCTAATTAGTGGCCCACTGCTGGTCATGGCCGTTGGGGGTGGGCTGGGTAACGTGGCAGGCGTGCCCGGTGCGGTGATTGGTGAACCTGCAGGCGGCGTGCCACTTATGTTGTTAGCAGGCCTGCTGGTGGGGGTAGGCACGGGGCTTGGCAGTGGCTGCACCAGCGGCCATGGTGTGTGTGGCTTGGCGCGGTTAGCGCCCCGGTCTATGGCGGCTACTGGAACCTTCCTGGTCGCGGCCATCGCGACGGTCTATGTGGTACGGCATGTCATCGGAGGTGGGGTATGAGCACACCGGCCGTCAAAACCGCAGCGGGATACCTCGCTGGCCTGTTGTTTGGTTTGGGACTCGCGATTTCTGGGATGACCGACCCTGCGCGGGTACTCGGCTTTTTGGATATTGCCGGTGCCTGGGACCCAACGCTGATATTTGTACTCGGGGCCGCAGTGGGCACCACCTTTGTGGGCTATCGGTTAGTCTTTGCCCGCGGTACGCCCCTTTTTAGCACCCAATTCCAACTGCCGACCAAGCAAGAGCTAGATGCCAAACTGTTAGGCGGCGCGGCGCTGTTTGGAGTGGGGTGGGGCCTCTCAGGTTACTGCCCTGGGCCTGCGATTGCCTCTATTGGTGGGCTAACGTTGCCACTGCTGGCGCTACTGGCGGCGATGGTAGTGGGTTGGTGGATCGCTCAGCGACTCTCCCGATAGTTGATCAGCGTTGCGGATAGCACTCGGCCGGGCTCAGTGGAGCATCGTCATTCAGCGACTAAAGTCAGTGCAGGGGTGTCGGCATGCCACGAATCGAACAAGGCGCTGATGCCTCAGGAGTAGCAAATAACACGAAAGGGCGGCTATGAGGCCGCCCTTTCGTTGAACGCTAAGAGCTGATCGAGCATTAAGGTGCTTCGCTACCCATCATCTCGATAAGGCGCTCTTGGCTGGGTAAGCCTTGGATACGGTCGATACGCACCGTGCCGCCTTCCGTCTCACGCTGGAAAGCGCTGGTGGGCGTGGCATAGAGACCCAGCTCTTCAAAAAGTTGATTGTTGGCGTAGACCTGCTCTTCGATATCCCGTGGCTGCGCGCTGGGGGCGAACTCATCGCCTTCACTGTGGCGGTGCAAGGCGGCGGAAGGGTCGTCTGCACCGAGTAGCGTAGCGGCTAACGCAGGGCTATTGGGGGCGAGAATACCGACCATGATATGGCGAAACTGGACCTCACCCGCCTCTACCCAGGGGCGCGTTTGTTGCCACAGCTGACGGCAGTAAGGGCAGTTGGCGTCGGTGAAGGTATAGATGACGCGTGGGGCGTCTGGGTCGCCATCTTGAATCCAATGGCTCTCTTCGAGCAGTGCCCAGGTATCGGCTTCCAGTGGCGCACGTACGTGCTCATCGAGCTGAGCCTCAGTCAGGTCGCTGCCTCCGCTGTCGACCAGCGTACCAATGATCGCGTGTTCTCCATCAGGTGTGAGATAAATCGCCATATCCTGGCCTTGTACGCTGGCCCCAAAGCCGCGCATTCCACCCGGCGCTTCAAATTCGCCATGAACCGTCAATCCTTGGTTGGCGAGCGCCTGCACGGGGGCGGGTAGCTCATCGGCGTGGCTGGTGACGGTGACACAGGTTACGGCGGCCAGTAGGCTGAAACGACAGAAACGCTTTAACGAAACGCATGACATTGCATCATCCTTTTTGCAAAACGAAACGGGGCACTATGCCCCGTCAGGTGATCGACTACCAGTATCGCAGGTGATGACGAGGTCAGAACGACGTTCGTGCACGGCTGAGGCGTTTTGTCGCAAGTCTTACGCATCGGCTACCAGCCAGCGGACGGCATAGGGCGGCAGTGTTTCCTCGTGGTGAGCGGTCAGCGTGTCTAGCGGCTGCCAGTGGTGCTGAGTGAGCGCTTGGTTCAGAGCATCGCCTGCGTGGGCGAGATCAACCTTGCCATCGGTGACGTTGTACAGGGCGAGCAAGCGCCGGCCGCTAGCGAGCGGGCCGCGCTCGATCGCCAGCAGTTCAGGGGGCGTTTCTATCACGCGCTGCGGTGCGTTGGGGTGAAAGCAGGGCTCTTGACGGCGCCGTGTTAGCAGCCGATGCAGGGCGTGGAACACGTCGTGGGTCGGGGTGGAAGGGCTCTCTAATAGCAGAGCTAGCTCATCGAGCTGCCAGCGACGACGGTTGATCGAGCGTAAGCGGCCGCTGCGTTCCACGCCTTCGACATCGTTCAGCGTGCCGGTAAGCGTATGGATATAGAGCGCGGGTATTCCTTGCAGGCTGAGCATGATCGCTTGGCTACATAGAAAGCGCGCAATTTGCCACGGGTCTGGCCCGCGGCGGGTGCCGCGCATGGCCTCAAACCAGGTAATGTTGATCTCGTAGGGCGTGTCGCTACCGTCAGGGTTGCTGCGCATACTGACAAACCCACCAAAGCGGTGCATCAGCTCCAGCAGCGCGTCGCGCTCATGGTCGGGCAGCAGGCCTTCTAGCGGTCGTACGCCGATACCGTCGTGGCTGGCGGTGAAATTTAGGTAGGTGCACTGCTTCGGTAGTACTGGCAGGCTGTTCAGCCACGTTTGCAGCGTCGTCGCTTCGCCGCGAGTCAAGGTGTGCAGTAGCAGCGGGGGCAGGGCGAACTGGTACACCATGTGGGCTTCATCGGGCGCGCCTTCCGCTAATCGCTCCAAGCCAAAGTAGCTGATGTTTTCGGCATGGGGCACGTTGGTTTCGGTGATCAGCAGCGTACCGGGGGCTATTTCATCCACGATGGCGCGAAGTAAGCGCACCACCGTATGGGTTTCGGGCAGGTGAATGCAGGAGGTGCCCAGGCGCTTCCACAAAAATGCCACCGCGTCCAAGCGAATAATGCGCACTCCTTGCTGTAGGTAGAACAGCAAAATACCCACGAACTCGAGCAACACATCCGGGTTTTCGAAGTTGAGATCTATTTGGTCTTCCGAGAAAGTCGCCCACACGTGGCGCGTCCCCCGGCGCGTAGAGATCGGCACTAGGAGTGGGCTACTGCGTGGTCGGGTGACCTGGGAAACATCGGTATCCGGATCGACTTCAATAAAGTAGTCGCGACCGGGCAGGCTGCCGGTCAGGTAATCGACGAACCAGAGCGACTCCCGCGAGACATGATTGAGCACTAAATCGGCCATCAAATCATAGTGGCTGGCCAAGTTTTGAATATGCGCCCACTCGCCCAGCTCGCTATTGACCTCGCGGTAGTGAATCACCGAAAAACCATCGTCACTGCTCCAGGGGAAAAAGGGCAGCACGTGGACCCCGCTGATGGCATCCCCCAGGTAGCGCTGCAGAAAGGTATCCAGCACCGCTAACGGCGGCGTTCCCTCCTCCACAATGGAGTCGCCGTAACAGATGACCCACTGATCTTGTTCGCTCCATGTTGGTGCATCATGAGGCGTCTCGCTCGTCGTTGGGGCGGTCGTCGACATCGCGCGAAAATGCGCAAGGTGCTGTCCTATTCGCCGCTGAACCTCCCCGGCGCGCGGGCCATATAGATGGGTGAGGTAGCGGTGAACGGTCTGTTCGAAAGCGGTCATAGCGGGCGTCCTATCAATCAACTTCGACAAACGCTGCAGCTTGTGTGCCAAATCGTTACAATACGGTGAGATACGCGTCGTATAACACCGCTATGCCATCAGGTCGTGGCTGCCGCTGCCGCCGACCCGTTGGCGATAAAACAGTTTATAAAATGGCGAAGCGCGCTAGGGCCGACGCCTTGACGCTGCTCGTTCGCCCAGGCTGACACGCTGCACGCACTGGTTCTAGTGTGTACTGATAATAGGTTGACTGCCATGCATTGCCCTTTTTGTGGTGCAAACGATACGAGAGTGACAGATTCCAGGCTGGTGGCAGAGGGTGACCAGGTGCGCCGTCGTCGCCAGTGCGCCAACTGCCATGAACGCTTTACGACTTACGAAACCGCCGAGCTGATTATGCCGCGGGTGGTGAAATCCGACGGCTCTCGTGAAAGCTTCAATGAAGCGAAGTTACGCGACGGCATGCTGCGCGCGCTGGAAAAGCGTCCGGTCAGCGCCGAAGCCATCGAGGCCTCGGTCGAGCGTATACGGCAAACGCTGCGCGCCCGCGGCGACCGTGAAGTGAACGCCCGCGAGATCGGTGAGGCCGTGATGAAAGCGCTTCGTAGTCTCGATCAAGTTGCCTACATTCGCTTTGCCTCGGTATACCGCAAGTTTCAGGATCTCGACGAATTCCGCGCTGAAATCGATCGGCTCTCCCAGGAGCCCTCCGATGAGTCGGCCGGACAGGGTTAATCGAACGGAGCATCATGATGGGTGAGTTCTCCACCGCCGACCATCGCTATATGGCCCGCGCGATTCAATTGGCCAAGCGGGGGGTGTATACCACCGACCCCAATCCGAGAGTGGGGTGCGTGATCGTGTCCTTCGCGGACAGCGAAGAGGGCCATATCGTGGGGGAGGGGTACCATGTGCGTGCCGGAGAACCCCACGCAGAAATCCATGCGCTGCAGGCAGCGGGCAGCGAGGCTCGAGGCGCTACCGCCTATGTCACGCTCGAGCCCTGCTCTCATACCGGACGGACCGGCCCCTGCGCCGTGGCACTGGCCGATGCCGGTGTTGCCCGTGTCGTCGTGGCGATGCAGGACCCGAACCCTCGGGTTAGTGGGGGTGGCATCGCCCATTTAGAGGCGGCGGGCATCCAGGTGCAGGTGGGGCTGCTCGAGACCGACGCCAAGGCGCTCAACCCAGGGTTCATCTCCCGGATGGAGCGCGGCCGCCCCTACGTGCGGTTGAAAATGGCCATGAGTCTGGATGGTCGTACCGCGATGGGGTCAGGTGAGTCGCAGTGGATCACCGGGCCCCAGGCGCGCACGCAGGTGCAGCGTCTGCGTGCCCGGTCAAGCGCCATACTGAGCGGCGTAGAGTCTCTGATCATGGATGACTCCCGCCTCACCCTAAGGGCCGACCAGTTAGCGCTGGACAACGCCGATGACATCGTCCAGCGCCAACCGCTACGGGTGATCCTCGATTCGCGCCTTCGTCTTCCACTAGCGGCTGCCTGCCTGCGCGAGCCGGGGCGCACGCTCATCATCACGACGGATCAACACAGCGAAGAGAAACGGCGTAAACTGGCAGAAGCCGGGGCCGAGATTCAGGTAGTACCTGCCGAAAACGGGCGTATTGCGCTGGCTGACATGCTGCGCTGGCTAGCGGATAATGAGCAGGTTAACGAACTGTTGGTGGAAACGGGTGCCACGCTGGCGGGCGCACTGCTAGAGGCGGATTTGATCGATGAGCTGCAGCTTTTTGTCGCGCCCACGCTGTTGGGCGGCGAGGCCAGGCCGCTATTTGCTCTGCCGGGGATTACCCAGATGGCCGATCAGAAACGTTTGACGGTGACGGCATCGCGAACCGTTGGGAGCGACTGGTGGATCATTGCCACCCCGCAGGCTGACTAGCGCAAGCCGTCATTGCAAGGTACCCTGACGCCCGAATTCGCATACGATGCGAGCCTATTTTTTGGAGATTCCATGGCGCACTCCTCTTCAGAGGGTTTATCCCCCATCGCTGAGCTGGTAGATGACATTCGCCAGGGCAAAATGGTGATTCTCATGGACGATGAGGATCGCGAGAACGAAGGTGATATCATCATGGCCGCCGAAATGGTGAAGCCTGAGCATATCAACTTCATGGCGCGGTATGCCTGCGGTCTAATTTGTATGCCGATGACCCGCGAGCGCTGCGAGCAGCTCAACCTGCCGCTGATGGTGCGGGACAATGGCTCCGGTTTTGGTACCAAGTTCACGCTCTCCATCGAGGCGACGGAAGGGGTCACCACCGGTATTTCCGCTGCCGATCGTGCTCGGACGGTGCAGGCCGCCGTTGCTCCGAATGCCAAGCCCTCGGATATCGTTCAGCCGGGCCACATTTTCCCGCTGATGGCCGAGCCAGGCGGCGTACTGCGCCGCGCAGGGCATACCGAAGCCGCCTGCGATCTGGCAGCGCTGGCGGGTTTGGACCCCAGCGGCGTCATTTGCGAGATCATGAACGATGATGGCAGTATGGCCCGCCGCCCGGAGCTGGAGGCCTTTGCCAAGGCGCACGGTATCAAGATGGGCACCATTGCCGATTTGATCCACTATCGTATCGTGAATGAGCAGACGGTGGATCACGTCGAAACGACCCAGGTCTCCACCGTGCATGGCGAACTGGCGCTTCACGTCTTCCGTGATCGTATCCAGGGCGCTCACCATCTGGCCCTCGTGAAGGGGCAGCCAACGCCCGAGCAGGCGACCACCGTTCGCGTACATTTGGCCGATACGCTGCGCGATGTAATGGGGTTGATGAAAGGCGAGCAGTGCCGTTGGGACGCGCATCGTGCCATTGATCAAATTGCCCAAGCGTCTGCAGGCGTGTTCGTTTTGATCGACGACGGACGGCCGAATCAAGATTTGAAAGACCAGCTAGATATCTATCTGGATCGCGTGCGTCAGCCGCGCACCAGCGATTCCGATGGCTCTGGCAATTATTTAACGATTGGTACGGGTTCGCAGATTCTGCGCCATCTTGGCGTGGGTAAGATGCGGTTACTCAGCTCACCGTGGAAGTTCTCCGCGCTCTCTGGGTTCGACCTGGAAGTCGTCGAGCGCTTGGGTCCGAATGACACGGCCGACGAGCCAACTTTTCAGCAGGTATAAATTGATGCAATCCCTTTCGCAAATCGAAGGCACTTTTGTAGACGTCGATGGGCGCTACGTCATCGTGGTGGGCCGCTTTAATCACCACGTTGTGGATAGCTTGGTAGAAGGCGCTGTCGACAGCCTGACGCGTCACGGTGTGGACATGGAGAATATCCATATCGTTCACGTTCCTGGCGCCTGGGAATTGCCCCTGGCCGTCAAGCGAGTGCTCAACGTGATGAAGCCCGATGCAGTGATCGCCCTTGGCGCGGTCATTCGTGGCGGCACGCCGCACTTCGAGTACGTGGCCGGTGGCTGTAACACGGCCATCAATCATCTCCAGTTGGAGTTCGATACGCCAGTTGCCAACGGCGTACTGACCGTTGAGTCCATCGAGCAGGCCATCGAGCGTGCAGGCACCAAAGCCGGCAACAAAGGCACCGAAGCTGCCATGGCGGCGATGGAAATGGTCTCACTGCTGCGCGCGCTGCCGGTCGGAGATTCCCAATGAGTGAGCGTCGTGAGCGCAAGCCCTCAGCCGCACAGCAGGGGCGTCACGCCGCAAGGGAATTAGCGGTACAAGGGCTTTACCAGTGGCAGATGACCGGTAAGTCCATTACCACCATCGAGGCGGAATTTCGCAGCCAGGTGGCCGACGACGATCTCGAAGATCATGAGAACTGGGTGAAGGTCATGGAGATCGCGGACAAAGCGCTGTTCCATGAGCTGCTGCACAACACGGTCCGCTTCAAAGCCGAGCTGGACCGTGAAATTGCCCCATTGCTGGATCGTCGTCTGGAAGATTTGGATGCGGTAGAACTGGCCATTCTTCGCCTGGGGGCGTACGAGCTTTCCCGGCGGATGGAAGTGCCTTACCGCGTGGTGATTAACGAAGGCGTTGAGCTGGCAAAATCATTTGGCGCCACCGACGGCCATAAATACGTGAATGGCATTCTCGATAAGCTGGCGAACCGCTTACGAAGTGCCGAAGTCAGCGCCCGCCGCCTGTAAGCGGCAGGGCTGATCAAGCGTTTAAGGGGCCTTTGTGCTTGCCGAATTCGATCTGATTCGACGTTACTTCATGTCGCCGCAGGAGGCGCAAGCGACAGATGGCGTTGCCCTAGGATGCGGCGATGACGCCACGTTATTGATTCCCCAGTCTGGCCAGCAGCTGGCTGTTAGCGTGGATACGTCAGTGGTGAACGTCCACTTCCCCCACGATGCCCCTGCCCATGCGGTGGGGCATCGTGCGTTGGCAGTTGCGCTGAGCGATTTGGCGGCCATGGGCGCAGTTCCGCGCTGGTGTCTCATGGCGCTGACTCTCGACCAGCGGGCATTCAACGATGATGCCGCTGCTGAGCGGTGGCTATCTCGCTATGCCAGTGGCTTTCATACGCTTTGTCAGCAGCACGACACAGCGCTGGTGGGCGGCGATGTGACTTCTGGCGAGCTGAGTATCGGGGTGACGGTCATGGGCGAGGTGCCGACGGGGTTAGCGATGACTCGGTCAGGTGCACGGCCAGGCGATGTCGTCGCAGTGACCGGCGCTCTAGGTGGCGGTGCAGGCGGGCTAGCGCTGTGGCAACAGGGTGAGCGAGACCTCGGGCACCCGTTGCTTCAGCGCTATCTTTTGCCGCAGCCGAGGCTTGGCGCGGGCATCGTGCTTCGCGGGTTGGCGTCGGCGGCCATGGATGTTTCCGACGGTCTGCTGGCGGATTTGGCTCATTTGCGTGCCGCATCCGGCGTGGGAGTCGACCTCATCCCCGACGCGCTGCCGCTGGTCGAGGGGCTGGTCGAGACACTCGGTCATGAGCAGGCGCTGACTGCAGCGCTCTCCGGCGGAGATGATTACGAACTTCTGGTGACGCTGCCGCCTGACCGGGTCGAAGAGGCTGCCGCGCAGCTTGCCGAGAGTGGCCTTGCGCTAAGCGTGATCGGCTATTGCACGCAAGCGCTCGGCGTGACGGGGGTGCCTGCCGAAGGGGCGATGGGCTGGCAGCACTTCCGTGGGGGTGCCCGATGAATCGTGCACCGGCGAGCGTTTGGCGGCGCCCCACTCACTTTTTTGCGTTTGGCCTGGGTAGCGGCACGGTGCCGTGGGCTCCGGGTACCTTCGGCACGCTGGCCGCCATTCCCTTTTACTGGATGATGGCCGACTTAAGCCTGGGCTGGTACCTGGGAATCGTGTTGGCCGCGTTTGTCGTCGGGGTTTGGCTATGTGACAAGACCTCCCACGACCTGGGCGTGCATGACCACTCGGGGATCGTGTGGGATGAGTTCGTTGGCTATTGGATTACCATGGCAGCCGTGCCATTCTCCTGGGAAGCGGCGCTATGGGGATTCGTGGTGTTCCGCATTTTCGATGTTTTCAAACCTTGGCCCATTCGCTGGGCCGACCGCCGAGTCGCGGGCGGATTTGGCATCATGATCGATGATGTCATGGCAGGGATTTACGCCTGGAGCACCATGCACCTATGGTTTTGGCTACATTGAGCGATCGGTGGCATGGAGTCGGGTCTCGTTGAGAGACCGTTCAAGGAGATAGCATGCGCAAGGAACGTTTGATCGTGCCTATTCTCGCGACAATAGCCGTCGTGTGGATGGTCGCGCAACTGCTATCCAGCGTACTTTTCGAGCGCAGCCTTCGTCAGGCGCTGGAGGACTTAGAGGCCCGAGGCGAATGGCGAGTCAGCCGAGTGGAGAGCCGCCAAGGGTGGCTCACGTCCCGGGGGCGGCTCATTCTCTCGCCACTGTTGGGCCGTCCCTGGCGTTTGGAACTCTCCTACCGAGCCCGACACGGAGTATTGAGCACCGATGTCGAAGGCACGCTGCTGCCGCGTTTGGATAGCGTGCTGCAAAAAGCGGTGGGGGAGGTCTCCGCGCCCTCCGTGCCGCGCTGGCAGGGCCGCTATCAGACCTTGAGCGGTCATACCGAACTTCGCTTAGCACTGGCCCCCTTCGTCATTCAGCAAAATGGACGCGAGCTGGACGTACGTGGCGCACGGGTTCGTCTGGAGGGAGTGTTTGGTGACTGGCGCTTACGCGGGCTGCTGGATCAACTCACGCTGACCGACGGCCTGTCGCAGCTCACGCTTGGCCCCGCCACTTTGGAAAGTCGCTACACCTACATCGACGATGCCTACCATTTTGCCCAGCGGGATCACCTGCATATCGAGCAGCTGGCGCTGCATTATCCGGCTTACGACATTCACGTCGCTCCCCTGGATCTCCATAGCCATATGGAGCTGGACGAGAGCGAGCTACGCCTGAAAGGCGAGCTGATCGTAGGCGAGGTGCGCGTGCCCAGTGAAGCGCCCGACACCCCGCTTCTCAGCGGTCGTATCGAGGCAGAGCTGTCGCGTTTGAATGGCGACGCCGTTCGGCAAACGATTCGTCGTTTGCGCCAAGAGGCTGCCTGGGGCGACGCGAGCTTGCCCATGGCGGAGGGCCTGTTGGCGCGTTTGGAGCCTGATCTGCGCCAAGTCTTGAGCGATTCACCACGGCTCGATGTCACCACCATTGCTTTGGATAGCCCGCTGTTGGGGTTGCAAGTGGACGCAGAGGGCGCGCTATTCTTCGATGCGCGGCGCCTCGAAGATCTGAGCATTACCGCGCTGGACAAACCGGTCGAACGCGCACGCTGGATCGAGCGCATCGATGGGGACTTCATTTGGCACGACGCCCCAACCGTGGCGGCACTCTGGCTCGGCCTACCGTTGGGCACTCGCGAGCTACAGTTCGATGTGATTCGAGGGGTATGGCGTGTCAACGGGCGGCCGATGCCGCCGCTATGGCAGCCGTGAGTGCTCTAGATAGAGGTCAGTGGGCGGCTAGGTAAATCGTCTTTAGGGTTGAAGTTTTCACTCTGTGCCCACATTCCTTGAAGCATGCTAAGCGGCGAAAGCCGCGGGTCACTGTTGATGGGAGGGCGCATGAGCGACCAGGATTACGACCGCGATCACGAACACCACGACTGGCTCACCGATGCTGAGTCTCCAGATTCCCAGGAACAGGATGCTCACGCAGAGAGTGCGCACAGCGATGACTACCGTTCGGACGGCGAACGGGTAAGCTCGTTAGTACCCGCCAGCGACATGCTGCCCGAGCGCATTTATCTCCTACCGATCCATAATCGCCCCTTTTTCCCTGCCCAGGTGCAGCCGCTGGTGATCAACCGCGAACGCTGGGAAGAGACCATGCGTCGCGTTGGCAATACGCCGCACCACACGATTGGCGTGGCCTTCGTGGGCGAGCAGGGCGTCGAATCGCTGGACCATGAGGGCTTTCCCGAGATCGGTACAGCGGTCAAGGTTCATAAACTCAAGAGCGAAGATCAGCAGATTCAGTTCATCGCTCAGGGGCTTCAGCGCTTCAAAATTCAGCGCTGGCTCTCCAAAGAGCCGCCGTATTTGGTCGAAGTGACCTACCCCAAAGAGCCGGTCAATGCCGAAGACGAAGAGACCCGTGCCTATGCCATGGCGATCATCAACGGCATCAAAGAACTGCTGCCGATCAACCCGCTGTATGGGGAAGAGCTGAAGCACTACCTGAACCGTTTCAGTCCGCATCAGCCCGGCCCACTGACCGATTTCGCGGCGGCCATCACGTCGGCCAAAGGCCCGGAGCTGCAGGACGTGCTGGCCACGCTGCCTGTTGCTGAGCGCATGCACAAAGTGCTGCCGCTGCTGCGTAAAGAGATCGATGTCGCCCAACTCCAGAGCGAAATCAGCGAGCAGGTCAACGCGCAGATGCAGGAGCGTCAGCGGGAGTTTTTCCTACGCGAACAGCTCAAGGTCATTCAGCGCGAACTGGGTATCTCCAAAGACGATCGTGAAAACGACGTCGATACGTTTAGAAACCGCCTGGAATCGCTGGTGGTGCCCGAGCGGGTTAAGGCGCGCATCGATGACGAGTTGAACAAGCTCAGCGTGTTGGAAACCGGCTCCCCGGAATACGGCACTACGCGTAACTACCTCGACTGGCTGACCTCGCTGCCTTGGGGCGTCACCAGCCAGGATAAGTTGGATCTTGCCCATGCCCGGCAAGTCCTCGACCGCGACCACGACGGTTTGAAGGATGTCAAAGAGCGCATCATCGAGTTTCTGGCCGAAGGTACCTTCAAAGGCGATGTAGGCGGTTCCATCGTGCTGTTGGTAGGCCCGCCAGGGGTGGGTAAAACCTCTATTGGGCGCTCCATCGCCGAGGCGCTGGGCCGTGAGTTCTACCGCTTTTCCGTGGGGGGCATGCGAGACGAGGCCGAGATCAAAGGCCATCGTCGCACCTACGTGGGGGCAATGCCCGGTAAGCTGGTCCAGGCCTTCAAAGAGGTGGAGGTCGAGAACCCGGTCATCATGCTCGATGAGATCGACAAGCTGGGGCAATCCTTCCAGGGCGACCCTGCGTCGGCACTGCTCGAAGTCCTCGATCCTGAGCAGAACGTCGATTTTCTGGATCACTACCTCGACGTGCGCATGGATCTCTCCAAGGTGCTCTTCGTATGTACCGCCAACACACTGGATAGCATTCCCGGCCCGCTCTTGGACCGCATGGAGCAGATTCGTCTCTCAGGCTATATCGCTGAAGAGAAGCTGCAAATCGCCAAGCATCACCTCTGGCCGAAGCTGCTCAAACGCGACAATCTGCCGAAGAAGCGTATCAATCTCAGCGACGCGGCGTTAAAGCAGGTCATCGATGGGTATGCCCGCGAGGCCGGTGTTCGCCAACTGGAAAAACAGCTCCACCGTATCGTACGCAAAGCGGCGGTGAAATTGCTCGAAGAGGAGGTTGATACCGTCAAGATTTCGGTGAAAAACCTCGAAGAGTTTCTCGGTGCGCCGCTCTTCCGTAAAGAGAAAGTGCTCAAAGGTGAAGGGGTGGTGACCGGGCTGGCCTGGACCTCCATGGGTGGCGCCACGCTCCCCATCGAAGCCGGAAAAGTGCATTCGTTGGATCGCGGTTTCAAGCTGACCGGCAAGCTGGGCGATGTCATGAAGGAGTCTGCCAACATCGCCTATAGCTATACCCTTGGCCATTTGGCCGAGTATGGCGCGGATGCCGACTTCTTCGACTCCGCGTTCGTTCACCTGCACGTGCCTGAAGGGGCTACGCCCAAAGATGGCCCCTCTGCCGGTGTGACCATGACGACGGCGCTGCTATCGCTGGCGAAGCACCAAGCCATCGATCGTCCGCTGGCCATGACCGGTGAGCTGACCCTGACAGGGCAAGTTCTGCCGGTGGGAGGCATTCGTGAGAAAGTCATCGCTGCGCGGCGCAGCGAGATCTTCGAGGTGATTCTCCCCGAGGCCAACCGTCGAGATTACGAGGAGCTGCCCGACTACCTCAAAGAGGGCATGACCGTTCATTTCGCCAATCGCTATAAAGACGTGGCGAACGTGGTCTTCAAATAGCGTGTGACGCCCTAAGCCTTTTCGTTCACCCCAGCGCCGCTCTGAAGAGAGCGGCGCTTTTTTACATCTGTTTACTGGTTAAGTTCCCCGGAAATTCGTGATAATGGTGCAAAATCAATTATTAAAAATAAAGCGTCAGGGAGCTTCTATGCGCAATAACCAGCCCGTTACTCAACGTGAATACGTGCTCGATGAAGAGACCGTACTCATTTCACGTTCTGATTTGAAAGGTAACGTGACCTATGCCAACGCTGCCTTCGTGGAGGTCAGCGGCTACTCGCGGGATGAGCTGCTGGGCGCACCGCACAATTTGATCCGCCACCCCGATATGCCCGAAGCGGCGTACGCCGATTTTTGGAAAACCATTCAAGCGGGCGGTACTTGGCAGGGGACAGTCAAGAATCGACGCAAAAATGGTGATTACTATTGGGTCAACGCCACGGTTGCTCCCTTGCGAGATGGCGACCGCATCGTGGGCTATACCTCGCTGCGCCGTAAAGCGTCGGCCAAGCGTATCGCGCTGGCCGAACAGGTTTATGCCGACATACGTGAAAAAGGCAAGTCACGCCGCTATGCGCTACACCAAGGGGCGTTGAAGCGTCGCGGTTTGGGCGGCATTGTGGCGCGCTTTCAATTTACTAGCCTCAAAGCCAAGCTGACGGGAATGGTCATCGCGGCGGTTGTGCTGTTAGGGCTGTCGGGCGGACTGGGTCTGTACGGTTTGAACGTTTCCGGCGAGCGCCTGGAAACGCTCAATCGCGCCGGACTAGAGTCCGTTGCCGACCTGCAGCTCATCGAGCGCCACATTGGGTTGGCCGTGGAGGAGTTGGAACCTGCGGTCAGAAATCCGCGTCGTGTGGATATGGAGGCCGTCTCGACGCAATTAGCGGCCAACACGCAAAGTGCCCAAACACTGTGGGAGACGTATCGCCAAACCAGTAGCGCGTCGCAAACGGTGCTTCAGGGGTTCGATGAGGCCTTCGCTGCTTGGCGCGCTGGCGTGACGGGGGCCGTCGATGCGATCGACCAAGCCAACGGCTTCGCAGCGTTCGAGGCGCTCAATAGCGAGGTGCTGCCCGCCACGGCCAGTATCCGCGAGCTCAACAGTCAGCTAGTGGATGAGGAGCGAGCGGGCGCCGCCGATTTGATGGACGATGCGCGTCAAGGCCGCCAACAGATGTTTCTTGCTCAGTCGGTACTCCTACTCATTGGTATCTGCGTCCTAGTGGCGCTCAGCGTATTCATTTTGAAATCGGTGTTTCGCAGTCTGGCGGGCGCGCGCTACATGACGTTTCAAATCGCCGCCGGTAATTTGGCGGCTCGAGAGCGCCGCCAGAGCAATGACGAGTTGGGAGAGCTGCTCTACTCCCTGGATACGATGCGCTTCAGTCTTTCGAGCATCGTCGGCGACGTGGAGAACCGTGTTTCCGTGGTAACTCCTGCGATTCAGCAAATTGCCGCCGAGAACGAGGAGCTTGCCTCGCGGACGGAGCAGCAGGCGTCTTCGTTGCAGCAAACGGCGTCGAGCATGGAGGAGATGACGTCGACCGTTCAGCAAAACAACGACAATGCCCGCCAAGCCACGGAATTGGCTCAGCAAAATGCCGCCAGCACGCGGGATACCCGCCAGCAGATGGAGCAGCTCGTCGAGCGCATGCAGCGCATTGCCAAAAGCGCGGAGAAGATGACCGAGATGATCGGTGTCATCGACAGCATTGCTTTCCAAACCAACATTCTGGCGCTCAATGCGTCGGTCGAAGCAGCCCGGGCGGGCGAGCATGGGCGAGGCTTTGCCGTGGTCGCCAGCGAGGTACGCACGTTGGCAAGCCGCAGTGCCGACGCCGCCCAAGAAATTCGCAAAATGATCGATAGCACCACCCAAGAGGTGAGCGGCGGTCGAAGCGCTGTCGAGCAAGCCGAGCGCGCGATCGAAAACGTGGTGGAGCAGGTGAGCCGCGTGAGCGACCTCATGGCCTCGATTAGTACTGCGTCGAGCGAGCAGAGCAGCGGAATTGGCCAGATCAATGCCGCCATTGCCGAAATGGATGGGGTGACCCAGCAAAACGCCACCAAAGTGCAGTCGATCGCGGCCTCGGCAGACAACCTGGCGCTGGAAGCCTTCGAGCTTGCCAACGTCGTCGATGCCTTCCGCCTCGAAGGCGCTCAGGCCGAGAGCACCAGCACGGCCCGTGAAAAGCTGGCGCGGGCTCAGAAAGCCGTCAAGCAGAACGTAGCAGCCCTGCCGAGTGACGCGCCGACGCAAGAATCGAGCGCTCGCCAGCGCGGGCATACGCCGGCTCACAATGAGAACGAGGATTGGGATGCGTTTTGAATGAGGTGAGGCGCAGCGCTGCGTTTAATCACCATTGATGTATCGCATGATCGATCATTTGAATATGCCACCCGCCGGGTGGCATATTTTTTGCTGCATCTTTTGGTGTGAGGCGTTGGTCGGAAAGCGGCTCGACGTCAGGTCACGGCTTGGTAAAAAGGACGTCGCTGGGTCATAGGCAAAACAGGCCTTTCTCAAAAATAACAGGTGGGGTTCTTGATGAGCATATCCAGCCAGGCAGCATTCGAATTGTCAGACGATCAGGTGTTGATTTCACGCTCTGACCGGCAGGGAAAGATCACTTACGTCAACCAGACATTCATCGATGTCAGTGGTTACTCACAGACGGCGCTGATGGGCGAACCCCACAGCATCTTTCGTGATCCAGACATGCCCGCGTTGGTCTTCAGCAATATGTGGGCCACCATCGAAAAAGGTAGAACGTGGCAAGGGGTCGTCAAAAACCGCTGTAAGAATGGCGATACGTATTGGGTGCATACCACGGTAGCGCCGCTGCTCGACGGCAACCGAGTGGCAGGTTACACGGCAATTCGTCGTAAAGCCGGACAAAAAGCCATCGCTCGTGCCGCCAAGGCGTATAGCGCCATGCAACAGGGGCGAAGCCGACGGTTCAAGCTCCATTATGGTGCATTACGACGCACCGGCGTGCGTGGTTGGGTGCAGCGCTTTAGTTTCAGCAGTATGCAGGCCAAGCTGATGGGAATGGTCATTGTCGCCATTGCGCTGCTGGCCGTCGCAGGGGCGGCAGGCGTCTACGGGATCACCAGCTCCGCTGACCGGTTACGCACGCTGAATCAAACGGGCCTCGAAGGCGTCGCCGACCTCCAACAAATCGAGCAGGGCACCGGGCAGCTTTTGCAGGCGCTAGAACCCGCCGTGCGCAATCCGCGCCGGGCCGACCTGGATCTGCTCGAAGAGCAGTTGAGTGCACTCCAGAGGGACATCAACCAAACATGGCAAGCGTTCACTGCCCAGCGCACGGAAGCCAGCGGCGTTCAGCAGGGGCTAACGGCGCATTTGGCGACGTTCTTGAGCGGCGCTGATACGGCGTTCACCGCGATACGCGATGGCAATGGGTTCGCCGCGTTCGAGGCGTTCAATGATGTCGTGAAGCCGACCTCCGATAGCATCAGCGCCACCATCAATCTACTGGTCGATAACGAGCGTAGCGCAGCGCAAACGCTCATGGCCAATGCCGAGCGTCAGCAGCAGTGGTTACTGTGGGGCCAGTTGGGCGTTCTCCTGTTCGGTATTTTGATGATGGTGGGGCTCAGCGTGGCCGTGCTGCGTTCACTGATCCGCTCTCTCAACGAGGCGCGCCGTGTGACGTTTCAAATTGCGGCGGGCAATTTGGCCAACCGTGTCACTCTCAAACGCGACGATGAGTTGGGGGAGCTGCTGGCTTCCCTGGAAACCATGCGCGCCAGTCTCTCTGGCTTGATTACCGAAGTCGGTAACAAAGTGGAGATCGTCACGCCTGCCTCGGAGCATATCCAGCAGCAAAACGAGGAGTTGGCGTCGCGCACCGAGCAGCAGGCCTCTTCGCTGCAACAAACGGCGTCCAGCATGGATCAAATGACGGCCACGGTGCAGCAGAACACCGAGAACGCACGCCAGGCCAATCAACTGGCCATGCAAAATGCCACCACCAGCCGTGAAACGGGGGAGCGCATGCAGGCGCTGGTGGAGCGAATGGAGCGCATCGCGGCCAGTGCCGACAAAATGAACGACATCATCACCGTCATCGATGGCATCGCCTTCCAGACCAATATTCTGGCCTTGAACGCGTCGGTCGAAGCCGCCAGGGCAGGGGAGCAGGGGCGCGGCTTTGCCGTGGTCGCCAACGAGGTACGCAACTTGGCCGGGCGCAGTGCCGATGCGGCGGGTGAGATTCGTCGGTTGATCGATACCTCCTCTCAAGAGATTGCCGGTGGCGCGGATGCCGTCAAAGAGGCCGAACGGGCCATCGACCAGGTCGTCAACCAAGTGATGCGTGTCAGCGATATCATGGAAGAGATCAGCACCGCCTCGGACGAGCAGAGCAGCGGTATCGCCCAGATCAATACGGCGGTCTCTGAGATGGATCATGTCACCCAGCAGAACGCGAGCAAAGTACAATCGATCTCCGGCGCCGCCCAGCGGTTGACCAACGAAGCGCTCGATCTAGCGAACGTGATTGCCGCCTTCCGTTTAGAAGGCGCAGAGGAGGAGAGCAGCGAAGCCGCGCGGATGCGACTGTCTCGGCGTGATGCCCCTACTTCCAGCCTGCCGTCGCAGCGCCAAGACGAGGCGCAGGCAGAAGCGCCATCCCGTCCGGCGCTCAACCGGCCTGAAACCGCCCCCGCCGAAGAGGAATGGGAGACCTTTTAACCGTCCATGGGCATCACACGCGTTTGGTTGCCCTCTACATCTAGTCTCTGCGGTGCGCTCATGCCACAATCTAAGGCCGCTGGATTCAATTGCCTGCCGCCACGTATGCGGCAGGCCACGATAAAGATGTAGAGGACACCATGCCCGAGTACCGCTCCCGTACCACCACCGCTGGCCGCAATATGGCTGGCGCTCGTGCCCTTTGGCGTGCCACCGGTATGAAAGACGACGACTTTCATAAACCGATCATTGCGGTCGCCAACTCGTTTACCCAGTTCGTCCCGGGCCATGTCCACCTAAAGGACATGGGCCAACTGGTGGCGCGTGAAATCGAAAAAGCGGGTGGCGTGGCCAAGGAGTTCAACACCATCGCTGTGGACGATGGGATCGCCATGGGCCACGACGGTATGCTCTATTCGCTGCCGAGTCGCGACATCATTGCCGATAGCGTCGAGTACATGTGCAACGCCCACTGTGCCGATGCGCTGGTGTGTATCTCCAACTGCGACAAGATCACCCCTGGCATGCTGATGGCCGCGATGCGCCTCAATATTCCTGTCATTTTCGTCTCCGGCGGCCCGATGGAAGCCGGTAAGACCAAACTCCTGGATCACGGCCTCGACCTCGTCGATGCCATGGTCATGGCGGCCGACGACAGTGTCGATGACGAAACCCTGGCCGAAGTCGAGCGCAGTGCGTGCCCTACCTGCGGAAGCTGCTCGGGTATGTTCACCGCCAACTCCATGAACTGTCTCACCGAAGCATTGGGGTTGGCCTTGCCGGGTAACGGCACCGTCCTGGCGACCCACGCCGATCGTCGCCGTCTGTTCGAGACCGCCGGTCATCGCATCGTCGAGCTGGCCAAACGCTATTACGAGGGCGAAGAGGCGCACCTGCTCCCCCGCGCGATTGGTAGCAAAGCCGCCTTCAAGAACGCCATGACGCTGGATATCGCCATGGGCGGCTCGACCAACACCATTCTTCACCTGCTGGCCGCCGCCCAAGAAGCGGAAGTTGACTTCACCATGGCGGATATCGACCGTCTATCTCGGGAAGTGCCGCAGCTGTGCAAGGTGGCCCCCAATACCCAGAAGTACCACATCGAAGACGTCCACCGTGCCGGTGGGATCATGGCCATTCTCGGTGAGCTGGACCGGGCAGGCGTGCTCGATACCTCGGTGCCGACCGTCTACGGCGACAGCCTAAAAGCAGCGTTGGACGAGTGGGACATCATGCGCTCGCCAAGCCCTGACGTGGTGGAGTTCTTCAAAGCAGGCCCGGGCGGTGTCCCGACACAAACCGCTTTCTCCCAAAGCGCCCGCTGGCCAAGCCTGGATGGCGACCGCGCCACCGGCTGTATCCGTGATTTGGAACATGCGTTTTCCCGCGAGGGCGGTTTGGCCGTGCTGTACGGCAACATCGCGCTCGATGGCTGTGTGGTGAAAACCGCCGGCGTCGACGACTCCATTCTAGTGTTTGAAGGCAAAGCCCACGTGGTGGAGTCTCAAGACCAAGCGGTGGCCAACGTGTTGGAAGGCAAAGTGAAAGAGGGCGATGTGGTCGTCATCCGCTACGAAGGCCCCAAAGGTGGCCCCGGTATGCAGGAGATGCTGTATCCGACCTCGTATTTGAAATCGAAAGGGCTGGGCAAGGCTTGTGCACTGCTCACCGATGGCCGTTTCTCTGGCGGTACCTCGGGCCTGTCGATCGGTCATGTCTCTCCGGAAGCGGCAGCAGGGGGCGCCATTGGTTTGGTCGAGCAAGGGGATACCATCCTGATCGACATTCCCAACCGCTCGATCAACGTGCAGCTAAGCGACGCCGAGCTGGCCAAACGCCGTGAAGCGATGGACGCCAAAGGCAAAGACGCCTGGAAACCAGTCGAGCAGCGTCCGCGTAAGGTCACTCCAGCGCTCAAGGCCTATGCGCTACTCGCTACCTCCGCTGACAAAGGCGCGGTACGCGACCTCTCCAAGCTGGATTAAGCGACATCACAGCCCGTCTCGTGCGGGCTGTTTTTTTGCCAACCTGAACCGTCACATCGACTAAGGATTGTAATGAAGGCGATCATCAACGTTGGCCTCGTTGGCTATGGGTTTGCGAGCAAGACGTTTCACGCCCCTTTGATTCAAGCGACCGAAGGGCTGGATTTAGTGGCCGTCTCGTCGAGCGATGCGGCCAAGGTGAAAGCGGATCTGCCCAATGTCGAGGTAGAAAGCCAAGCGCTGGCGCTGTGTAAGCGACCGGATATCGATCTCATCGTCATTCCCACGCCGAACGACACGCACTTCCCGTTGGCCAAAGCGGCCCTCACGGCAGGGAAACACGTGGTGGTCGATAAGCCGTTTACCGTTACGCTCTCCGAGGCCAAGCAGCTTAAAGCCCTGGCGGTTGATAAAGAGCGGCTGATATCGGTCTTTCATAATCGCCGTTGGGATAGCGATTTCCTGACACTGAAAGCGCTCTTGGAAGCAGGGACGCTGGGGCGGATAACGGGATTCGAATCGCGCTTTGACCGTTTCCGCCCAGAAGTACGGGATCGCTGGCGAGAAAAGGCCACGCCAGGGGGCGGGATCTGGTACGACTTGGGGCCTCACCTGCTGGATCAAGCGTGCGAACTGTTCGGTCTGCCCCATGCCATATTCCTAGAGCTGGGCGTACGGCGTGATGGCGCCAAAGCCGATGATGACTTTCTCGCCCTGCTAGAGTACGACGGTCGACGCGTCAGCTTGAGTGCGGGCACGCTGGTTGCCGAGCCGACGCCGCGTTACCGTCTCCACGGCACGAAAGGTAGCTATATCAAATATGGCCTAGATCCGCAGGAAGATCGCTTGAAAGCCGGAGAGGTGCCGTCCCCATTCTGGGGAGAGGATAGCCCTGGAACGCTTACCCTGCGCGAGGGAGACGGCGAAGACGCACCGCTCGTCCGTCACGAGCACCCCACGCTACCGGGTGATTACCTAGCGTATTACCAAGGCGTGAGTGCGGCGATTCGTGATAAAGCGCCGCTGCCCGTGGATATCGATGACGCCCTGCGTAGCATGGCCCTGCTGGAAGCTGGCCTAGATAGCCACCGCCAGCGTCGCTGGATCTCGCTCAAGCATCATCTGTAATATACCGCAGTCAGAACGCCTAGCGCGTTCTGACTGTGAAGCCAAACAGTTAAAGCAAATCCATTACAGCAAATCCATGTCGCTACTGCGCCGCTCTTCGCGCAACTTATCTCGCGCAATATAGAGCGCCGCGATGGCGCGCGCTTCGTGGAAGTCCTCGCGCATGAGTAGTGCAGGCAGCTCTTCGATGGCATGGGTCTCCACAATCAGCGGCTCTGGCTCGTCACCCGGTAAGCGCTTGGGGTAGAGGTCCGTTGCCATTAACACCTGCATGCGGTGGCGCATATAGTTGGGTGCTAGTGACAGCTCCACCAACGGCTCAATGCGGTGTGCACCGAAGCCGCACTCCTCCATCAGCTCGCGATTGGCGGCGGTGATGATGTCTTCGCCGGGGTCGACCAAACCTTTGGGAAGCGTCAGCACATAATCTTCGAACCCCGCAGCATACTCCCGAATGAGCAGTACATGGTCCGGGTCGGGCATGGCAATAATCATCACCGCGCCGCGGTCAGCGCCCGTGAGTCGCTCGAACTGTCGCTCCTCGCCGTTGGAGAAACGTAAATCCAACGACTCGATTTGGAACAGGCGGCTTTGGGCAACGCGCTGTCGCCCCAGTATTTGCGGCTTGCGTGGATAGCCGCTCGGCGTATGGTCGTTGGCTGTATCGTCGCGTGACATTCTGCCTCCGTGGCTGCAAAAAACGGGTTACGCTACAATAGCACGCTTACTCTTTCAGACTGGAGCGGCAATGATTGATTGGCGCGAGATCGATACCGTCCTGCTCGACATGGACGGCACGCTGCTAGACCTTCACTTCGACAGCCACTTTTGGCTCGAACATCTGCCACGTCGCTACGTAGAGCTGCATCAGCTCGACCAAGCCAGTCAGGATGCACTCAAAGCACGCATTATGGGTGAGCAGGGCACGCTGAACTGGTACAGCCTCGCCTACTGGAGCCGCGAGCTGAACGTGGATATCGTTGCCCTCAAGCGCGAAGTGCAGCACTTGATTGGGCTACGCAGCGATGCTTTGGATTTCCTCACATGGCTCAAGCAAGCTCACCCCAGAGTGGTGCTTGCTACGAATGCCGACCGTGCAAGCCTCGCATTAAAACTCCCGCTCACGGGGTTGGAAAACTACCTAGACGCCATCATCTCATCAGAAGACGTGGGCGCGGCCAAAGAGGAGCAAGCCTTCTGGTTTGCACTTCAAGAACGCGAGCCGTTCGACCCTGCCCGCACGCTCTTCATCGATGATAACCCCCGCGTGTTGGAGAGCGCCCGCGAGTTTGGCATCCGACATCTGCTGGGTATCAAGCAGCCTGATAGCCAGCGCCCTGAAAAAGAGCTACAGGAATTCATTGCCCTTGACCGATTTGCCCAACTGCTGCCCGCTGACCTGCCGGGGCAGCACTCACCTAGCTGAGGAGAGCGTATGAGTGACAGCGTTCGCTTGGATAAGTGGCTATGGGCAGCGCGGTTTTTCAAAACCCGTGCCCTAGCCAAAAAAGCCATTGAGGGCGGAAAGGTCCACTACGACGGTGCCCGTGTCAAAACCAGCAAGAACGTCGAGCTGGGTGCCTTGATTCGCGTACCTCAAGGCTGGGATATTTTCGAGGTGGAGGTCACGGCGCTTTCGGATCAGCGTCGTGGCGCCCCAGAAGCGCGTAAGCTCTATACAGAAACCGAAGAGAGTGCGAAACGCCGTGCCAAAGAAGCCGAGGCGCGCCGTTTGACCAATGAAGCCATGCAGCATCCTCTCAAGCGTCCCGATAAAAAGCAGCGGCGCGATATCCAGCGTTTTCAGCGTCAGCAAGGGGAGTAAGCCGTCGCTTACCCCTACGCTCTCCCATGACTCCTTCTTCTTATGGTCTCGTTATGTCCGATCAAATCCAACGTTTTCTGTTCGACCAAACCAACGTGCGGGGCGAAATCGTCACGCTCGGCACCGCTTACCATGAGGTGCTCGACCGTCACGCCTACCCACCTGCGGTCAACCAGCTGCTAGGTGAGCTGCTGGCGGCGGTGGCGCTACTGACCGATACCGTAAAGCTCGATGGCACGCTGAGCATCGAGGTCCGCGGCCAAGGGGCGCTCGCCCTGCTCATGGCCGAATCCAACCCCGGTGGCGAGCTGCGAGCCATTGCCCGTATTGCCGAAGACGCCGCGTTGCCCAGCGAGCACGCCAGCTTCCGCGAGCTGGTAGGCGAGGGCCAAATCGTGATTACCCTCGACCCGCGCGAAGGGCACCGCTACCAAGGGATCGTCGCGCTGGACCACGATACTCTGGGCGGGTGTTTGGAAGCCTATTTCGGCCAATCCGAGCAGTTGCCGACTCGGTTATGGCTGGCGGCCGATGGCGAGCGAGCTGGCGGTTTGCTGCTTCAGCGATTGCCGGATGCCTCGCAGAACCAGGATGTCGATGCCTGGGAGCGCAGCGTACATCTGGCGGATACCATCAAGCCCGAGGAACTGTTGGGGTTGGAGCAGCGAGAGGTGCTCTATCGTCTCTACCATGAAGAGACCGTGCGGGTCTTCGAACCGAAAGCACTGCGTTTTGGCTGCACCTGCTCTCGGGAGCGTATGAGCCACGCCCTTTACACGCTGGGCAAAGAGGAACTCCGCGATATTCTGCGTGAACAAGGGGCTATTGATACGCAATGCCACTTTTGTCACACGAAATATCACTACACCGCCGCCGATATTGAAATTTTATTGGAAGACCCGGGCGCGCCGCCGCCGGTGATTCACTAATTGTGTAGTCGGCCCTTAGCACGCAGGCTGTTTGGCCCCTGGGCTGCATCCCCCATGTCGCCACGCCTAGCGGCCGAATGGCAAACGAGTGTTTGAAAACATACTGCGCTGCAACACAAAATGTAGTGTCATTGTAGTAGTTTAACTACAAGATATTTGGTCAAAGCCCCCGTTTCCCGGGGGTTTTCTTTTTGCCATAATGCGCCGGACTTCAGCGCACCTAGCCGGCTGTGACCGCCATGCCAGCGGCTAGGATGATTTCTCAAGGCGTCGGCGACGCCCGGTAAACATAGAGACCCAGGAATCGACATGACCACGACTCAAGCCGCTCCCCAAGCCCACGTCAATCTCAGCAGCGCCGAACTGATCGAGCGCGCCGTGGCCCGTGGTGAAGGCCGCCTGTCCGCCAATGGTGCTCTGGTAGTAAACACCGGCCTGCGCACTGGGCGTTCGCCGAAAGATCGTTATATTGTCGATGAACCCACGACCCGCGACAGCATCGACTGGGGTAGTGTCAACCGCCCCTTCGACGCGGAAAAGTTTTCAGCCCTGTGGGCGCGCGTGGAAGAGCACCTGGGCGGCGTCGAGCATTTCGTCTCTGAACTGCATGTCGGCAGCGATGCCACTCACTACCTGCCGGTACGCGTGACCACGGAAACCGCCTGGCAGAACCTGTTTGGTCGCACCATGTTCGTCCGCCCGCAGGCCTACAACCAGGCGGCCAAAGAGGAGTGGACGATTCTTAACGCCGCTGGCTTCGAGTGTGACCCGAACCGCGACGGCACCAATTCCGATGGCTGCGTCATCATCAATTTCGCCGAGCGTAAAGTGCTGATCGCTGGCATGCGCTACGCAGGTGAAATGAAGAAAGCCATGTTCTCCGTTCAAAACTTCCTGCTGCCCGCTTCCGACGTGCTGCCGATGCACTGCTCGGCCAACGTGGGCGAAGATGGTGAGACCTGCCTGTTCTTCGGTCTCTCTGGCACCGGTAAAACCACGCTGTCTGCCGACCAGGCGCGCTTCTTGATTGGTGATGACGAACACGCCTGGGGCGACGGTATCGTCTTCAACATGGAAGGCGGCTGCTACGCCAAGTGCATCGACCTGTCTGAGAAGAACGAGCCGGTCATCTGGAACGCGATCAAGTTCGGCACCGTGCTGGAAAACGTCGTACTCGACGACCGCCGCGAGCCGGATTACGCCGACGACAGCCTGACTCAGAACTCCCGCGCGGCTTACCCACTGGAGCACGTCGAAAAGCGTGTCGCGGAAAATCTGGCAGGCGAGCCGAACGCCATCGTCTTCCTGACCTGCGATATGTCCGGTGTGCTGCCGCCGGTTTCCGTGCTGTCCAAAGAAGCAGCGGCTTACCACTTCCTGTCAGGCTACACGGCCAAAGTCGGCTCCACCGAAATGGGTTCGTCCGAAGGCTTGGCGGCGACGTTCTCCACCTGCTTCGGGGCACCATTCTTCCCGCGCCCGGCCCGTGAGTACGCGGACCTGCTCATCAAGCGCGTCGAGAAAAAAGACGCTCAGGTTTACTTGGTCAATACTGGCTGGACCGGCGGTGCGTACGGTGAAGGCGGCTCGCGTTTCTCCATTCCTACCACCCGCGCGATCATTAGCGCCATCCAGTCGGGCATTCTTCGTGATGTGGACACCAAGCACATCGATGGCCTGAACTTGGATGTGCCGGTCGCCGTACCGGGTGTCGATTCCAGCCTGCTCGACCCGCGTGAAACATGGGCAGACCGCGACGCCTACGACCGCCACTTGCAAGAGCTGGCCACGAAATTCGTCGATAACTTCAAGAAGTTTGAGGGCGTTAACGAAGCGATCATTCAAGCGGGCCCGCAGTTGACGTAATTTTTTACGCCTCGCTGTAAGTTGTCGAACGTACGGACAACTAAGTAGTCAGAAAGGGGCGGTGCCACGGCACTGTCCCTTTTTCATATCTGCTTGTTTCTCTTTGCTATTCGACCGTTGTCGATGGGAGTCACGCCAATGAAACGTCGCCACTTTTTAGGCTTGGCAGGGTTGACCGGTTTAGCCGGTGTGCTGCCAGGGGTCTCGTTCGGTTTTCCTCGTCTCGATCTCGAAGCCGCGCCTGGGTTGGAAAAACTGGAACTGAGTGAAGAGGCGTGGCGGGAGCGCCTCTCGGACGACGCCTTTTACGTACTGCGTGAAGAGGGCACCGAAGCGGCGTTCTCGAGCCCTTTGGATAAACAGTACGGTGAGGGCGAGTACCGTTGTGCAGGCTGTGATTTGCTGCTGTTCACCAGTGCTATGAAGTACGACTCGGGCACGGGTTGGCCGAGTTTCTTCGAACATGTCGAAGGTCACTTGCTGACCAAGCTGGACTTCAAACTGGTTTGGCCGCGCACCGAGTACCACTGCGCACGCTGCGGTGGGCACCAAGGCCACGTCTTCGAAGATGGTCCCGAGCCTACCGGCCTGCGCTGGTGCAACAACGGCGTAGCGCTGCGTTTCGTGCCCGCCTAGCGGTATGGGGTGTCGGCCACTCAGTCCATGCGACCCAAGCCATGCCACCCCAGGTGGTTTGTGGTACCTTGTCGGCACCTCGAATGCTGCATGAGTTAGTTGCACGTTATGGATGTCAAACAACGCATTACTGCACGCTTGGCTGAAGAGCTAAGCGTCCGGCCTGAACAGGTCGCCGCCACGGTAGAGCTTCTGGATGGGGGCGCTACCGTGCCTTTTATTGCCCGTTACCGTAAAGAAGTCACCGGCGCGCTGGATGATACGCAGCTTCGCCAGTTGGACGAACGCCTGCGCTACCTGCGCGAGCTGGAAGAGCGTCGTGAGGCGGTGCTAGCCGCCATCGATGAACAGGGCAAGCTGGATTCGACCCTCAGAGCGACCATTCAAGCCGCCGATACCAAGCAGCGTTTGGAAGATTTATACCTCCCCTTCAAGAAAAAGCGCCGCACTAAAGCGCAAATTGCCCGTGAAGCGGGGCTGGAGCCGCTGGCGGATGCACTGTTGGCAAATCCAACGCTTGAGCCCGAAATCGAAGCCGCCCACTACCTGCGGGAAGCTGAGGGGGATATCCCCGCCATCGACGATGCCAAAGCGGCGCTGGATGGTGCCAAGCAGATTCTGATGGAGCGCTTTGCAGAAGACCCCGAGCTGATTGGTCAACTGCGCGAGCGGCTATGGCAAGAGGGCGAACTCAGTGCCCGTGTGCTGGAGGGCAAACAGCAGGACGGCGCGAAGTTCTCCGACTACTTCGAGCACGATGAAAAGCTGGCGAAAGTGCCCTCGCACCGGGCGCTGGCCATGTTCCGTGGTCGCAACGAAGGTATCCTGAGCTTGGCAATCCGCTTGCCGGGTGAAGACGACGCGCCGATTCATCCCGCGCAAGTGGCGATTGCCAAGCAGGTGGGCATTAGCGATGAGGGGCGCGCGGCGGATAAGTGGCTGAGCGAAGTGGTGCGCTGGACCTGGCGTGTGAAACTTTACACTGCGCTGGAAACCGAGCTGCTGGGCCGCCTGCGTGAGCAGGCCGAACAGACTGCCATCGACGTGTTTGCCGCCAACCTCAAAGACCTGCTCCTGGCAGCGCCTGCCGGGCAGAAAGTGACTCTGGCACTCGACCCCGGCCTGCGTACCGGCTGTAAAGTGGCGGTGATCGATGCCACCGGCCAGTTCGTCGACCAAGCCACCATTTATCCCCATGCGCCGCAAAACCGTTGGGACGAGTCGCTCAACGTGCTCGCTAAGCTGGTCAAGCAGCATGGCGTTGAGTTGATTGCCGTGGGTAACGGCACCGCCAGCCGAGAAACCGACAAACTAGCGGGTGAGCTGGTAAAAGCGCTGGCGCCTGCCCACCGGCTGAGCAAGGTGATGGTGTCCGAGGCGGGCGCATCGGTGTACTCGGCATCCGAGTACGCTGCGCGCGAACTGCCGGATCTCGACGTGACCATTCGCGGTGCCGTCTCGATTGCCCGGCGTTTGCAAGACCCCTTGGCCGAGCTGGTGAAGATCGAACCCAAATCCATCGGCGTTGGCCAATATCAGCACGATGTTTCCCAAGTGCAGCTCTCGCGTAGCTTGGAAGCGGTCATCGAAGACTGTGTGAACGCCGTGGGCGTGGATCTCAACACCGCCTCCAGCGCGCTGCTGTCTCGTGTCGCAGGGCTAAGCGCCGCCATCGCCGAAAATATCGTGGCCCAGCGTAACGTGCAGGGGGCATTCAAGAGCCGTAAAGAGCTGCTGGAAGTGAGCCGTCTAGGCCCGAAAACCTTCGAGCAGTGCGCAGGCTTTCTACGCATTAGCAATGCCGATAACCCGCTGGATGCCAGTGCCGTTCACCCCGAGGCCTATACGCTGGTGGAGCGTATCGCCAAGCAGAATAGTCGTGATGTGAAAGGCCTGATTGGCGACAGCGCCACTCTGAAAGCGCTCAGGCCCGCCGACT
Source organism: Halomonas sp. CnH100-B (assembly GCF_024124605.1). Taxonomy (NCBI): domain Bacteria; kingdom Pseudomonadati; phylum Pseudomonadota; class Gammaproteobacteria; order Oceanospirillales; family Halomonadaceae; genus Halomonas; species Halomonas sp. CnH100-B. The sequence continues at coordinate 51,236 of NZ_JAMXRX010000001.1, forward strand.
TCGCCGACGAGCGTTTTGGTGTGCCTACGGTTAGCGACATTCTCAAAGAGCTGGACAAGCCCGGTCGCGACCCGCGGCCCGAATTCAAAGCTGCCGAATTCCGTGAGGGCGTCGAAACCCTCAAAGACCTCAAGCTGGGCATGGTGCTGGAAGGCACCGTCACCAACGTGACCCACTTCGGGGCGTTTGTGGATATTGGCGTTCATCAAGACGGCTTGGTGCATATCTCGGCGCTGTCCGACCGCTTCATCGATGACCCGCGCAGCGTCGTCAAAGCGGGCGATATCGTCACGGTCAAAGTGATGAGCGTGGACATTCCGCGGAAACGGGTAGGGCTATCCATGTGCCTGGATGACGAACCGGAACAGCCCGATGCGCCGGGCACCACGGCCTCGGCAGCGCCGCGTAAACCTGCTCGCAGCCAGCGCCAAGGTGGTCAGCGTCAGGGAGGTCAAGTCAATGAAGCCCCAGCCGCCATGGGCGCGCTGGGGGCTGCGTTACTCAAGGCCAAGCGGGGCAAATAGTCGCGTGTCTTGAATATTTAACCATTGCCGCCATATCCTGCTGTCTATTCTCGATTAGAAAGCAGGGTAATGGTTATGGCAATGCCAGCTGACGTCAACAAGGCCTGCTCGATGCAGGCCTTACTAACAAGGAGTGTTCACCTTGTCTGAACCACTCACTGTGCCACCTTCGCTCACCGCCCAGGTAGAGCGGCTGCTGCCGAGTGCACGGCTAGGGCGTTTAGGGCGCTTGCGTCGCGGGCTAGAGAAAGAGGGGCTGCGTGTCGATGCCAACGGCCATATTGCGCAAACGGCGCATCCCCATGCGCTCGGGTCGAAGCTGACTCACCCGCATATCACCACCGATTACTCCGAGGCGCTACTAGAGTACATCACCCCGGTGTACTCCGAGCCGAAAGAGGCGCTGGCCTTTTTATCCGACCTGCACACCTTTACCTATCACCACTTGGAAAACGAGTGGATTTGGCCGGGTAGCATGCCCTCAAGGCTGTCAGGTAACGATAGCGTTCCCATTGCGGATTACGGCAGCTCCAACGTGGGCACCATGAAGCATGTCTATCGCAAGGGACTGGATGTGCGCTACGGGCGTATCATGCAGGCCATCGCCGGCGTGCATTACAACGTATCGTTGCCGGAGGATATGTGGCACGCCCTGCGGGAAATGGAAAAAGCCACCAATATTCCCTTCAACGACTACCGCTCGACTCGTTATTTCGGAATGATTCGTCACTTCCGCCGCCATAGCTGGCTGTTGCTCTATTTGTTTGGTGCCTCTCCGGCCATCGACAAGAGCTTCCTGCCCCATGGCCAAGTGCCGGATAAGCTCCAGCCGCTGAGTGACGACACCTACTACGCGCCTTATGCCACGACGCTACGCATGTCGGATCTCGGCTACCAAAACAAGGTGCAGTCGCAGCTCAAAATTTGCTTCAACTCGCTGTCGAATTACGTCAATACGCTGCGTCACGCCATCTCCACGCCCTGGCCCGATTACGAGGCGCTGGGCGTGAGAAACGGCGATGAGTGGCAGCAGCTCAACGCCAATATCCTGCAGATCGAAAACGAGTACTACAGCGACATTCGGCCCAAGCGCGTCGCCAAGCACAACGAAACGCCAAGCCAAGCGCTGGAAGCTCGGGGCGTCGAGTACATCGAAGTGCGCTGCCTGGACCTCAACCCGTTCGACCCGCTGGGCGTGACCGAAACCCAGATGCGCTTTGTCGATACGTTCTTGATGTGGTGTTTGCTCAGCGACAGCCCTTGGATCTCCGACGAAGAGTGTGATCGTTTAGACGATAACCGCCGTTTGGTGGTGGAGCGGGGGCGCGACCCGGACCTGCGCCTAATGCGGGATGGTGAGTCGGTCACGCTGCCTGAGTGGAGTGAGCAAGTCTTTGCTGAAATGAGGGAAGTGGCGCGATTGCTCGATGCGGTCGAAGAGGGGGCGCCTCATGCCGCTGCGCTCGACGACCTGGCACCGCGTCTCGAAGACCCATCGCTAACGCCGTCAGGAAAGATGCTGGCGCGTTTACAGGAAGGTAATGGCTCGCTTAGCGACACGCTGCTTGAGATGGCCCAGGCACAGGCGGATAAGCTGAAAGCTACGCCGATGCTGCGCTCACGCGAAGCGCTGTTGGCGCAGTTGATCGATACCTCGCATCAGCAGCAGCGGGATATCGAAGAGGCCGATCAAGAGAGCTTTAGCGCGTTTCTTGAAAGCTATTTTGCCAAAGCGCGTGAGTCACGGGCGCTGTCTGCACTCCCCTCCGAGGACGCTCAATGATGACACCCGCCATTCGTCCGGCAGCGCTCGCCGGTGTTGCCTTTTGCGTACTGATGATGGCCGTCGCCTTGAGCCTCGAACACATCGTCGGTTTGGAACCTTGCCCGCTGTGTATCTTTCAGCGTGTTGCGGTCATTGCGGCAGGGTTGGTGTTGGCGGTAGCGGCCATTCATAACCCCAAAGGCGGTGTAGGCAAAGGCATCTACGGCGTATTAGTGCTTGCGGCCGTGGGCACTGGCGCGTTCATTGCCGGTCGCCACGTATGGCTACAAGGTCTGCCTGCCGATGAAGTGCCGAGCTGCGGCCCGGGGCTCGATTACATGATGGACATTCTGCCCATGCAGGAGGTCGTGGCGATGGTGCTGACAGGGTCAGGCGAGTGCGCCGAGATCGACTTCATGCTGTTAGGCCTCTCGTTGCCCGCCTGGACGCTGATTGGCTTTTTAGTGCTCGCGCTGGTGCCACTGCGTATTCTATGGCTGGCCATTAAGCGCTAGGATAGGCGTCAGGCGGTCGAGTTAGTCGCGGCTGCCTGACGTAATCGTTGACTATCGAAGGCACACTATCCAGTATCAAGGAAATCATCTCCGCCACGATTGACAGAGGTAGAAGGAAAGGCGAGTCTAGCCCTGTTAAAGGCGGCTATCTGCAAGGAGAAAGCCCCATGCTCGAAGATTGCAAAAATGCCCTGGAGCGCTGGGGGGGCGTGCACAGCCTGATCGACCGCTGGCTGGACCAACGCCGTGCGCTGCTGGTGAGCTTCATTGAGCTAAAAGATGCCTGCGACGTAGAGCTAGAGGCCGTTAGCAAGGCCCGCATCGATACCTTTAGCGAACTGCTGATGGATTACATCAGCGCCGGACACTTCGAGGTGTATCCGCAGCTAGCGGAAGAAGCCAAAGCGTTCGACGACGACAGCGCACTCCAGATCGCCGCTAAACTGCTCGAACGGCTGGAGATGTCCACGGCCATGGTGCTGGAGTTCGACGAGGATTTCGCCTCTCCGGTGCGTTGCCAGCAGAACCTGGCGCGGCTTCCCGCTTGGATCGACCGCCTCGCCAAAGGGCTGACCGAGCGCTTTGCATTGGAAGACCAGCTCATCGCCCGGCTACACGCTGCCCACAGCCCTCAGCAGGCCAAGTCTCCCGCTTGACACCTCCTCCTCAGGCAGCGCACGTCGCTGCCTGAATCACAACGGTTCACCGCCCAGCCTTTACTTGTTACGCCTCAACGTCCCGCCAATCACCAGCATGCAGGGAGTGAGCAGCAGGGTAAGGGCGGTGGCAAAGGTGAGGCCGCCAGCGATCGCGCTGGACATCTGTGTCCACCACTGGGCGGAAGGGGCGTTGAACCCAAGCGCCGGGGCGAAGAGGTTCACGTTCACCCCTAATACCATCGGCATCAAACCTAGCACCGTGGTAATGGCCGTGAGCAACACGGGCCGCAGGCGTAAGCAACCCGCTTCCAGCGCCGCCTGCGCAGGTGGCATGCCATCGGCGCGTAGCTCGTTATAGGTATCGATCAGCACGATATTGTTGTTCACCACGATGCCTGCCAGCGCGATGACCCCCATACCCACCATGACGATGCCAAAAGCCTGCCCGGTAATGAGCAAGCCCATCAACACTCCGGCGGTGGAAAACACAATCGCCGAGAGCACCAGCGCTGCTTGGTAGTAGCTATTGAACTGCGTCACCAGAATCAGTGCCATCAAGCCAATTGCAATCAAGAAAGCACCGACCAGAAACTGCATCGACTCCTGCTGATCCTCCTGTTCACCGGCGACGTTGACCATCAAGCCGTCGGGCAGTTGGCCTTGGCCTGCGTCTAATAGAGCGCGCAGCCGCTCATCGGCTAAGAACCCTGGCGCTAAGTCAGCCTCTACCGTAATGGCACGGCGGCCATCGATACGGTTGAGCGTGCCCACTTTCGGCGCAGGGGTGATCTCTACAAAGTGTGAAATCGGTACCTGACCGCGCGGGGTATTAATCGTCAAACGCTCGAGCTGGTTCAGCGTGCGCCAGTTCTCCGGCAGTCGCACCCGAATATCCACCTCGTCGTTTACCGTGGGCGGGCGGTAAGACGCTACTTGCAGACCGGTCGTGAGTAGCTGCACGGCGCTACCAATCGTGGTGATGTCGGTTCCCATGCGGGCGGCGGCTTCACGATCCACGTTCACCTGCCACTCGACCCCCGGCAAGCTGCGGTTATCCTGAATATCGGTGAAACCGCCCAGTTGGCGCATCATGGCCGTCAGTTGGTCGACCCCCGCATCGGCAACCTCTGGGTCGGTCGCACTGACCTCCAGTACGATGGGTTTACCACCGCCGGGGCCCATCTCCTGCTCTTGGAACTCCAAGGTAATACCCGGGATATCCTGCGTACGTTCGGCCATATCCGCCAGAATAGTGCGCGCGGGGCGGCGCTGGTGCCAGTCGATGAACTGAAACTGCAGCATGCCAATCACATCGCTGCCCATCTGTTGATCGGGCACGGCATAAGAGCGCGCATAGAGCGCTTCCACTTCGCTCAGTCCGCCCAGCCGCTGCTCCACGCGCTGCAAAATGGCATCGGTTTCCTCCGCCGAAAAATCGCCGCGGGCGCGCACCAGTACCTGAGCGCTGTCCGGCTCGACGTTAGGGAAGAAATCCACGCCATGATTGAAGCGCGCATAGCCGGTGTAGAGTAGGGCAATCAGCAGTACCGCAAACAGCAATACCCAGGCAGGGTGCTGCAGCAGGCGGTTCAAGATCCGACGATACCCACGCCCCAGCGCCGTGCTTTCGTCTATCGGCCCGGTACCACTCGCGTGGGAGGTGCGGGTGAACAGGCGGCCAAGGGTGGGCAGAAACACTAACGCCATGGCCAGCGAGGCCAGCAAACACAAGATCACCGTGGCGGGTAGGTACTTCATGAATTGGCCCACCACGCCGGGCCAGAACAGTAGCGGGATGAATACGGCGAGTGTCGTTGCCGTGGAAGCAATCACCGGCCAGCTCATGCGCGAGGCCGCGTTGAGCCATGCTTGATGCGGCGCTTGGCCTTCGTGCAGGTAGCGGTCCGCCAATTCGCTGACCACGATGGCCCCATCCACCAGCATGCCCGCCACGAGAATCAGCGCAAACAGCACCACGATATTGAGCGTAAAACCAAACGCCCACACCAGCAGAATACCGGTGAGAAATGCCCCCGGAATCGTCAGCCCCACCAGCAGCGCCATCCGCCAGCCCATTACCGCTACCACCACGATCAGCACCAGCACCACGGCGGTCAACACGTTATTGAGCAGCTCAGACAGCATGCTCTGGACGGTGACAGACTCGTCCAAGATGGTCGTGACGCGCAGCTGCTCGGGCAGTAAGTCCTCGGCTTGGGCAAAGGTCGCGCGCACCGCCTCGATGGTGGCGATGATATTGGCCCCCGCGCGTTTGGAAATTTCCAGCACCACGGCGGGCTGACCATCAATGCGGGCGAACCCTTCGGCCTCTTTGTAGGTAGGGTGAATCCAAGCCACATCGCCAAAGGTGACGACTTGATCACCCTCGACCTTCACTGGCATGTTCATCACATCGTTCAGCGACTCGATAATGCCGGGCACTTTGAGTGCCAGCCGCCCCGCTCCGGTATCCAGGCTACCGGCTGCCACCAAACGGTTATTGCGGGAAACTTGGTTGAAGAGGGTATCGAAATCGACGCCGTAGCTCTCTAGCACCAGTGGGTCGACGACGATTTCTAAAAGGTCCTCACGCTCCCCCGCGATGTCCACTTCCAGCACGTCGGCGATGCCTTCGATTTCCTCTTTCAGTCGCCGAGCGATGGTCATACGCTCGCGGGTATCCAGGTCGCCGGAGAGGCCGATACTCAGAACGGGGAACTCCGAGACATTCACCTCCATCACCCGAGGCTCTTCAGCTTCATCGGGCAGGCTGCTGCGGGCAATATCCACGCGCTCGCGCACATCGGCCAGCGCGGTGTCTGGGTCAAAACCGGGGTCGAACTCCAGTGTCACCGAGCCATGCCCTTCGCTGGATTGCGCAGTAAATTTACGCAGCCCTTCGATGCCGCGCAGTTCTTGCTCCATGGGGCGGACCAGCAGCCGCTCGCCATCTTCGGGGCTGACACCTTCCAGGGCGAGGGAGACGTAGATGATCGGAATCGTCACGTCCGGGTTCGCCTCCTTGGGAATCATCTGCCATGCAGCAGTGCCCGCCAGCAGAAGCCCTACCAGCAGCAGCAGCGTAGTACGCGTATGGGTGAGGGCGGCATTAATCAGCTGTCGCATGTCCACCTTCCTGGGCAGGCACCGGCGTTACCGCGTCGCCGGGGCTCACCAAACCAGCCCCTAACGTAATGAGGGTGACCGGGTTGGGGAGTCCACTGACGTAGGCGCGCTCGGTGTCGGCGCTCACCAGCTCGACGGCGGTTTGCACCACACGATCCTCGTCATCCAAGTGCTTGATGGCTAGCTGGCCCCGATCATCCAGGCTAAACAGCGCAGGGGAGAGCGTGTGGACCTGACGAGGCGGCAAAGTAATGGTGAACTCGGCGCTGCCGCCCGCCAGGCGCAGGCGCTCGGGGTTATCGAGCGCTACTTCGATATAGAAGGAGCGGGTAGCTTCTTCTGCTCGGCTGCTGATGTAGCTGACTTCGCCGGTGAGCGAGCCGCCGTTGAGCAAGCGCGCCGTCACGGGCAAGCCAACGGCCAATTCGCCTACCTGCTGCTGAGACACCCAGGCGGTGCCGGTCAAGCGGCGGTCATCGATCAAGCGCGCCCACTCTTCGCCAGGCTGGAGCAGATCGCCAAGCTCCACCTGTACGCGGTCTAATACGCCCTCGAACGGGGCCGTGGGGCGAGTGTCTTGTAGTTGCTTCTCGAGCTGAGCTACTTGGGCCGCGCTGCCGCTGAGCGCACTCTGTAAGCGCAGCAGTTCCGGTTGTGAAATTAGCTCGCGACGGCGCAAGTTCTGGGCGCCAGCGTACTCGGCTTCGGCCAGCGCTAGCTCGTCTCTGGCCTGTTGCAAGCGCTCGGGCAGGGCATCATTATCCAGCACGAGTAGCGTTTCGCCCTGGCGCACGCTTTCTCCTTGCTCAATCGGCTTCTCTGCTACATACCCCCCGACATTGGCACGCAGCACCGTTTCGCGCTCGGCGGTCAGCTGGCCCTGCAGCACCTGCTGGGGAATATAGGGCATGCTCTGCTGAGTGTTTACCTCGACGCGGGGAAGGGGCTCGGCTTCCTCTGCTGCACTTTCAGGAGGTGACGATTGAAACTGCTGAAAATCGCCAACGGCCAGCCATACCACTAACGCCAGCACCAGAAGGCTTGCCAGCGCGTATGAGGGGGGAATTCGTCGCATGGGAAGTCACGGTTCCAAATAGGATGACAAAAGATAAAGAGCGCGGTAAGGAAGGTGCCGCAGCCCGTCACACCATAGCGTAACTGGCCGTTTTCAGCGAGTACCAAGCCCGCGCGCGAATGGGTAGTCGTCTCATGTCTGATTGAGTTTTTGAGCGTCTGGGCATACCATCATGGCGCTATTCTTTACCAGGCGAACCTCCATTAGGCGAACCATCAAGGAGCAATGATGAAAGATCCAGTACGTATTGCGATTACCGGCGGTGCCGGCCAGATCAGCTACTCTCTTATTTTCCGTATTGCCGCTGGCGACATGCTGGGGCCGGATCAGCCCGTCATTCTCCAGCTTCTCGAAATTCCTCAAGCGATGGACGCGCTGAACGGCGTCGTGATGGAAGTCAACGACTGTGCGTTCCCGCTGGTACAAGACATCGTTGCCACCGACGACCCGAACGTTGCCTTCAAAGATGCCGATTTCGCCCTGCTGGTAGGTGCGCGTCCGCGTGGCCCGGGTATGGAGCGTAAGGATCTGCTGGAAGCCAACGCCGCGATCTTCTCTGTACAAGGCAAAGCGCTGAACGACCACGCCAGCCGTGACGTCAAAGTGCTGGTCGTCGGTAACCCGGCCAACACCAACGCGCTGATTGCTTCTTGCAACGCGCCGGATCTGGACGCAGGCCAGTTCACTGCCATGACGCGTCTGGACCACAACCGCGCGCTGACGCAGCTGGCTCAGAAAACTGGCAAGCACGTCACGGACGTGGAAAACATGATCATCTGGGGCAACCACAGTGCCACCCAGTACCCGGATCTGGCCCAGTGCAAAGTCGACGGCAAAGCCGCTTTCGATCTGGTCGAGCGTGACTGGTACGAAAACGACTTCATCCCGACCGTACAGCAGCGCGGTGCCGCCATCATCAAAGCGCGCGGTGCGTCCTCTGCCGCTTCTGCTGCGTCTTCTGCCATCGACCACATGCGCGATTGGGCGCTGGGTTGCGACGGCATCGTCAGCATGGCGATTCCTTCCGACGGCAGCTACGGCATCGCCGAAGGCATCATCTACTCCTACCCGGTTCGTTGCCAGGGTGGCAAATACGAAATCGTACAAGGTTTCGAGCTGGATGCGTTCAGCAAAGAGAAGATGCAAGCCACCGAGAAAGAACTGCGCGAAGAGCGTGCTGCCGTCGAGCATCTGCTTGGCTAAGCGCGCCTGCTAAGCGCTTTTAACAAGCGGTTAGTCACGCAAAACCCCGCAAGATGTCTTGCGGGGTTTTTTTGTTAGCCTCATTAATCAATTAATCCCGCAGGCTCATAATCCGCCAGTTTCGCTCTTCAGCCACTTGGCGTAGGGTGTCGTCGGGATCGACGGCGACGGGGTGCTCGACTTTTTCCAACAGCGGGAGGTCGTTGTGGGAGTCGCTGTAGAACCACGCGCCGTCCATCGTGAGATCTTGAGCTTCCAGCCACGCTTGTAAACGAGTGACTTTGCCTTCGCGGTAGCTGGGCACGCCATCGACACGTCCGGTATAGCGGCCGTCGATCATTTCGGGTTCTACGGCGATCAGGTCATCCACGCCCAGGCGCTCGGCGATGGGGCCGGTGATGAAACGGTTGGTGGCGGTAATGATCAGCAGCGTATCGCCTTTGGTACGGTGCCGAGCCAGCAGCTCTTCGGCTTTGGGTAGAATGTGCGGCTCGATCTTGCTGGCCATGAACTGCTGGTGCCACGCCGCTAGCTGTTCGGGGCTGTTATCGGCCAACGGCTTGAGCGCCATTTCCAAAAACGCCGCCATGTCCAGCGTGCCCGCATTGTAATCGGCCATGAAACGTTCGTTGGCTTCGCGATACGCGACGGGGTCCACCGCCCCCTGTTCCAGCAAGAACTCACCCCAGGCATGGTCGCTGTCGATGGATAGCAGCGTATTGTCCAAATCGAAAATGGCCAGACTCACGGCGCTCCCCTTATGGTTACGGTTGGTGGTGAATAGTGGACGTTGGTCGTGGGACACAAAGCGCCGGATTATCGCAGAGTCACCTAGGTTTAACCACTTAGCGTTATATTGTATTGATACGGTTGTCTCCCTTGTGGAAAAATGGGGACAACTGAAAATTTATGAAGGTGATGTCCGTGATCGACGCTGACGGCTTTCGCCCCAATGTTGGCATCATCATTGCCAATAGCCAGGGGCAGCTGCTTTGGGCGCGTCGTGTAGGGCAAAATGCGTGGCAGTTTCCCCAGGGAGGCATCAAAGCAAGCGAGACTCCACAACAAGCGCTTTTTCGTGAACTTCACGAAGAGATCGGCCTAACCGCCGACGATGTTGATATTGTCGCCTGCACCCGGGGCTGGCTGCGCTACCGTCTGCCACGACGCATGATTCGTACCCACTCAAGGCCGGTCTGTATCGGCCAGAAGCAGAAGTGGTTTTTACTCAAAATTCGTTGCCAAGAAAACCGGATCTGTATGACGGCCACGCCCAAGCCGGAATTCGACGGTTGGCGATGGGTGAGCTACTGGTACCCGCTTGGGCAAGTAGTGCCGTTCAAACGCGAGGTTTATCGGCGCGCACTCAGGGAGCTTTCTCCGCGCGTGCAGCGCTTGGCACAAGATGACGAAGGATAACGCGCGTATCACTGCAGGGTAAGTGCAGTGGTAGCCAGCCGGACAATCCCTCAGCGAGGCAGATAATAGTGAATAGTAAAACGTCCATGCTTGAGGTGCTGCGACGCGTTATTCAAGAAGTGAATGGCGCACGAAACCTCGACGCCGCGCTGTCGACCATGGTTCGCCGCATACGCAAAGCCATGCAGACCGATGTGTGCTCCTTTTATCTCTACGATAAAGAGCTGGAGTCGCTCGTGCTCATGGAAACCATCGGCCTGCGTACCCAAGCGGTTGGGCGTGTGGTACTTCCTTTGGGCGAGGGTTTGGTGGGCCTGGTTGCCAAGCGAAGCGAACCGCTCAACCTGGAAGATGCCCAATCGCACTCCCATTTCCGCTACTTCGAAGCCACCGGTGAAGAGCGCTACTCCAGCTTTCTAGGCGTGCCCATCATCCACCAGCGCCACATGCTCGGCGTGCTGGTGGTGCAGCAGGCGGAAAAGCGTCGCTACGACGATGAAGACGAAGCCTTTTTGGTGACCATGGCCGCCCAACTGGCGGGTGTGCTGGCACATGCGTTAGCTACGGGCAACCTGTCGCGCCCGGCGCTGCCCGGCGGGCAAGCCATGTTCAAAGGCGTCGCGGCGTCACCCGGTATGGCCATGGGCGAAGCCGTGGTGATCACACCGCCTGCCGACCTCAACAGCGTTCCTGACCTGATTCCCAGCGATCAAGAGTACGAAATTGCCCGCCTAAAAGAGGCCATCGGCAAAACCCGCGATGAAATTCGTGCGGCAGCGGAGCGTTTGGTCAACCGGATCTCATCCCAGGAGCTGGCGCTGTTTGACGTATACCAGCAAATGCTGGGCGAAGCCGCGCTCTCCGAAGAGGTAGAGAAGCGTATTCGTGAAGGGCAGTGGGCGCCGGGGGCGCTCGCCGATGTCGTCCGCCGCCATGTGCAGTATCTTGAACGCGTCGATGACGACTACCTTCGCGAGCGGGCGGCAGATATCCGCGACCTGGGCCGCCGCGTGCTGGCGCACCTGCAGGAGGATACGCCCTCCACGCCTGAAACCTATCCGGATAATGCCATCCTGGTCGGTGATGAAATCAGTGTGGCCATGCTGGGGGAAGTACCTCGCGACAAGCTCAAAGGCCTCGTCTCAGTTCGCGGCTCTAGTACGTCTCACGTGGCGATCGTGGCCCGTGCCATGGGCATTCCCACCGTATTGGGCATGGTCGATTTGCCGCTGCCGCGTCTTAATGGCGCGCCCGTGGTGCTCGATGGGCATCGGGGGCGCTTGTTCGTTCGCCCCGCTGCCGAGCTGCAAACCCGCTACGCCAGCTTGATTGCCGAAGAGAAAGTGCTCAGCGAAGTACTGGAGCACGAGCAAGACCTCCCCAGCAAAACCCCCGACGGCCATGAGATGCCGCTGATGGTGAACACCGGTTTGGCAGTGGACGCCTCTGCACTGCTCAAGAGCCGGATTGGCGGAGTAGGGCTCTACCGCACCGAAGTGCCGTTCATGATCACCGAGCGCTTCCCCGGTGAGAAAGAGCAAATGCGTATGTACCGCGAGCAGTTGGAGGGCTTTGCGCCTCTGCCGGTCGTGATGCGTACGCTGGATATCGGTGGCGACAAAGACTTGCCCTACTTTCCCATCGAGGAAGCCAACCCGTTTCTGGGCTGGCGGGGCATGCGGGTGACCCTGGATCACCCCGAAGTATTGATGGTGCAGCTACGCGCCATGCTCAAAGCCTCGCACGATTTGGGCAATCTCTATGTCCTGTTCCCCATGATCACCAACGTCGAGGAAGTGGATGAAGCCATTCGTCTACTCGACCGCGCCATCTTGGAGTTAGGCGAGGAGGGCATTAGCGTCGAGCGCCCCAAAGTGGGCGTGATGATCGAGGTCCCGGCCACCATCTACCAGATGGACGCGCTGGCCAAGCGTGTCGATTTCTTCTCGGTGGGGAGTAACGATTTAACGCAGTACCTGCTGGCGGTCGACCGTAACAACCCCCGCGTCTCCAGCTTGTACGATGCGCTTCACCCAGCGCTGCTGGGGGCGCTGCAAGAACTCGCCCAAGATGCCAAACGGCTCGACAAACCCATATCGCTGTGTGGTGAGTTAGCGGGTGACCCGGCGGGCGCACTGCTCTTGATGGCCATGGGCTTCACCAGCCTCTCCATGAACGCCCCCAGCCTGCCAAAAGTGCGTGCCGCAATTCGTCGGGTCTCCCTGACGGATGCGCAAACGCTGCTGAAAGAGATCATGCAGCTTGATACGCCTGCCCGAGTCCACGAGCATCTGAATAAACGACTGGATGAGTGGCAGCTGTCGCATCTGTTGCCTCCTCGGGATTAGGGCACGGCTCGCTCGTTCAAGGCCGTCAATGTGGTATCGCCCAGAAAGCGGCCGAGCGGCCCAAAGCGCTGCTCGGTGAGAGTGGCATTGCCCAGGGCGTTCAGCGTCAGCCATGTGGTGGCGCGCGTACCATACTGCGCGCCCACGATGAACGCCGCCGACAGCTGGTGTTCGAGTGCGAGCCCAACGCCGGTATCCGGTAAGAGAGCTGGCTCGGCCAACGCAGGATCGTGTAGTGCGTGACCGGTGTGACGCCGCCAGTGACGCGCCTCGTTCCCTGCAAGCGCCTGCCGCACGGCCTCGAGCTTGGGCCATGGCGTGTTCAAGCTAGCATTCGAAAGCCCATGAACCCCAGGGGCAACTTGCGACAGCAATACGCCCCCGTAACCTCGGTGCAGGTGCCAGCAGTGGCGGGTCGTGGCGACCAGTAAATTGAAGCCTGCGTAGCGCTCGGCATGGTGACCAGCCAGCGCCTTGAGCCACTCTGCCGGATCGTCGGCGGTGAGCACGCCCGCAACTAATTCGCCCCGGCTGGGAGCGCTGTCGGGCGTCTTCAAGCGCGTGTCGCGGACGTTGGTGAGCGCTGCTATCACGCCACGCCGATTGGCTGCCAGCCACGTACCCCCCGCCTCCAAATCGCGGCCTCCGCATAGAGGGAGGTCCTGCCAAGCGCTTAGCGGAGCCGTGGCGCGCGCATGAAACTCATCGCGATTGCCTGCTAAGCGGAGCGGAGTCGCGCTACCGGGCGCCCAATGAAAGGTCATTAAACACATACATAGCCCTTGATCGGCAGTCGTCGTGCCGCCTGGTTGAAGTGGTGGGAGCGCGTGGCATGACAGGGGTGCGGTGTCGACGTACACTTAGCAGTGAAACGCGGGTCATCCACGTGAACCACCTACACGTAAGGGGCATGCTGCCTTCTGCCAACTAGGAAGTCGAGAATGATGCAACGCTATCAGCGAGAGCACTTCTGGAATGCCGTCATTTGGCCGGTGTTATGGCCCCTGCTTCTTGTTCAAGCCGCATTGGTGTTGCTGTGCGTGTCGGTGGGGGCCGTGATTTGGCTGATGTCACCGGGTCAAGCGTCATGGACCACCACGCTGTGGCTCACGCTGACGCTGCTATTGGGTAGCTGCCTCAACGTCGGCGCGTTTTTAATGTTAATCAAAGCGCGCGCCAAGTTTAAAGACGCGCTGTTCGTGCAAGGTCTCAACGAGCTGGAGCGCCATATCGATACGCTTCAACAGGGGATGATGCCCCATGCCCCGCTGTTGTTGAACGAAGAGAGCCACGAGCGCCCGCTCAAACGGCTGACTCGCGCCAACGATCAATTGGCGAGCTTGGTGAGCGCGTTAGAGAAAAATGGCCACGTGGCTGGGGAAGCCACTGAACAGCCCAAGTCCGATCAGGCCCTCTTGGAAGACTTGCACCACCAGCAAAAGCAGCTAAAGCACCTCATGGCGGGAAGAGAGCGCGCCCGAGAGGAGTCGCGTCTAAAGTCTGGCTACCTGACGCTCATGCAGCGTGAAGCCGACAGCCTGTTCGATCATCTGGGCACCATGCTGACCGACGAGGCGTCCGATGCCTGTCGACAGAACGTCACCCACGTTCGCGAGCGGCTGGCGGATATTCGCTCGCTGTTGGCGAATTTCGTGCAACAGAGCGTGAACGAGGCCAATACCTACGACCTACCCATTTCCGATGAGCAAAGTCCGCGGGTGTTGGTGGTCGATGATGGCCCCGTGAACCTGATGCTGGCGCGGCAAATGCTGGAGTCGCAAGGGCTTCAGGTAGAGGGAGTCAGTAGCGGCGAGCAGGCACTGGAGCGTCAGCAGTCGGCTTTCTATGACTTGGTGTTCATGGATATCTTCATGCCCACCCTGGATGGGTTGGAAACCACCCGCCGCTGGCGACAGTACGAAGCGCAGCACTCCTCCAATCGCAGCGTCATGATCGCCCTGACGGCCAATGCCGATAACGCGGGCAAAGACACCTGTGCGAACGCAGGGCTCGACGATATCCTCGCCAAACCTTATCAGCCCGATACCCTGCACGGCATGATCAAAAAATGGCTGCCTAACGCCCTGGAGAAGCCCAACGAATGACCTTTGCAGCCATTTTGGCCAGTTACTTATTGCTAGGTGCCGCGGCGGGCACCATGGCCGGTTTGTTCGGTGTGGGTGGGGGCATCATCATTGTGCCCGTCTTGGTATTTGCTTTCGGCTTACAGGGCATTTCCCCCGAGATCACCATGCACCTAGCAGTGGGCACCTCGCTGGCCACCATTGTCGTGACGGGGGCGTCCTCTGCGCTAGGCCACTTCCGTAAAGGCAGCGTACATCGTGCGTGGTTTTTAGCGCTGCTACCCGGGTTGATGTTGGGGGCCATTGCGGGCGTCTTCATCGCCGGTAATTTGTCGGGCACCGTGCTAGGCACCTTATTCGGCGTGTTCGTGCTCCTGCTCGCCACCAAAATGCTCATGGGGCTGACGCCCAAGCCGGGCACATTGGCCCCTGGCAAGGTCGCCATGACCGTGGCGGGAGGTGTGGTGGGAGCCATTTCTGCGCTATTTGGTATCGGCGGTGGCGCGATGACCGTGCCCTGGCTTTCACGCTGTGGTGCCACCATGACACAAGCGGTGGGAACCTCTGCCGCCTGTGGCTTACCAATAGCGGCGGTGGGGGCCGTCACGTTCGTCGTGGTGGGTTGGGGCAACCCTTTATTGCCGCCCTGGGCTACCGGGTTCGTGATGTGGCCTGCGTTCATTGGCATCGTCGTCACCAGTGTGCCCTTCGCCCGCTTCGGCGTGCGTTTGGCGCACGTGCTGCCCGCCCATGTGCTTCGTTACTGCTTTGCTGCGCTGCTCGCCGTGGTGGGGTTACGCTTCATACTGGCGTAACCCGCTGTGGCAAGTGGCGGCATTTCTTTTATTCGAATAGAGAAAGTGAATGATCAACTACCCAACGATAGATCCTGTCGCGATTTCCCTCGGCCCGTTGCAGGTACATTGGTACGGCCTCATGTACGTCGTCGGCTTCGTGGCCGCTTGGTGGCTAGGGTGCAAACGCGCCCCACGGCTTGGGCTGACCAAAGACGATATCGGCGATCTGCTTTTCTACTGTGCCATTGGCGTGGTCGCCGGTGGGCGCTTAGGGTATGCCCTGTTCTACGGCTTAGAGCAGTGGCTGGCCGACCCGCTCTGGATCTTCCGCGTTTGGGACGGTGGCATGAGTTTCCACGGTGGCTTGATGGGCGTACTGCTGGCTGCGTGGCTCTTCGCACGTCGCAAACAGTTGGCATTCATCGCGCTGACCGATTTTATCGCGCCGCTCGTGCCCATTGGCCTGGGGGCGGGACGTATCGGTAACTTCATCAACCATGAGCTACCCGGGCGCATCACCTCGCTACCCTGGGGTATGCCCTTTCCGGGTATGGGGCCAGAACCACGACATCCCTCGGCCCTCTATGAGGCGCTGTTAGAGGGGGTGGTGCTATTCGCCATTCTCTGGTGGGTTTCCGCCAAGCCGCGCTCGCGTGGCTTCATCTCCGGCCTCTTCCTGCTGGGGTACGGTGTGTTCCGCTTCTTGGTCGAGTTCGTTCGTATGCCTGATGCCCATATCGGCTTCATCGCCTTCGGCTGGGTCACCATGGGCATGCTGCTTACGTTACCCATGATTGCATTAGGAGTGGTGTTCATGGCGTGGTCGCGTCATCAGCCTGTGGATGCGAAGTGGTAATTGGTAATTGGTAAATGGTAAATGGTGAATGGTGAATGGTGGGGGCGCGCTCTCGTTGGTAGCCAATCAGCGGCGAGCGGCCTAGAATACAGCCCCACATTCGCTGTTAATCTGGAATTTCTGTGACTGCAACAACGCCCACGCCTGCCATGACATCAACGTTACCTGCGCTTGAACAGCCTTACCTAGATCTGATGCGTACCGTGCTGGAGCAGGGCGTTGACCGTGGCGACCGCACCGGTACGGGGACGCGCTCGGTGTTTGGGCATCAAATGCGCTTTGACCTCTCACGCGGCTTCCCGCTGCTGACGACGAAAAAGCTGCATTTGCGCTCCATCATCCACGAGCTTTTGTGGTTTCTGAAAGGGGATACCAACATTGGGTACCTCAAAGAGAACGGTGTGCGTATTTGGGACGAGTGGGCCGACGAAAACGGCAATCTGGGGCCCGTGTATGGCTACCAGTGGCGCAGTTGGCCAAATCCCAACGGCGGCAGTGTCGATCAAATTACCAATGTGCTCGAACAGATTCGCACGAATCCGCAGTCGCGTCGGTTGATCGTATCCGCATGGAACCCTGGCCAAGTCGATGAAATGAAGCTACCGCCGTGCCACTGCCTGTTTCAGTTCTACGTCGCCAACGGTCGGCTCTCGTGCCAGCTATACCAGCGCAGTGCCGATATCTTCTTGGGCGTGCCCTTCAATATCGCCAGTTACGCGCTGCTTCTTAGCATGGTGGCCCAGGTCACAGGGCTAAAACCGGGCGAATTCGTGCACACGCTAGGGGATGCGCACCTGTACAGCAACCATCTCGTACAGGCTCAAGAGCAGCTCAGCCGTACGCCCATGGCGCCACCTACGCTGGCGCTCAATCCCGATATCAAAAACCTCTTCGACTTCACTTTCGATGATATTCAGATCGAAGGCTATGAGTCACATCCGCATATCAAAGCAAAGGTAGCCGTATGAGTCAGCAAGCCACCGCTTATGAATCGCTGGTGCCCGTCGCGATGATCGTCGCCATGGCCAAGAATCGCGTCATCGGCGTCGATGGCAAGCTACCCTGGTACTTGCCCGAAGATTTGAAGTTTTTCAAACGCATGACACAGGCCAAGCCGCTGGTTATGGGGCGCAAAACCTATGCTTCCATCGGTAAGCCGCTGCCTAACCGACTCAATATCGTGGTCACTCGGGATACCCATTTTAGCGCCGAAGGCACGCGCGTATGCCACGAACTGCCCGCTGCGTTAGCGCTGGCCGATCAGCAGGCGACCATCGAGGCGGCGGAAGAAGTCATGGTCATGGGTGGCGGCGAGATTTATCGTCAAGCTTTACCGTTTGCACAACGTCTCTACATCACGGAAGTCGATATCGAGGTCGAGGGCGACGCCCACTTCCCCGAGTTTTCCATGGACGAGTGGCGAGAAGTCCAGCGTGTACCCGGCCAGCCAGCGGAAGGGCAGCCGAACTACGACTTCGTTGTGTACGAGCGCGTCAGCGACTGATCAGGTCAAAGGAGGGGGTTATGGCCGCCAGCGTACTGCATCTATTAGAAACGTTAGAAACACGGCTCGAACAAAAAAATGTCGAACTCACTGCGCTGCGCGAGGAGAATCAGCAGTTAAAGCAACAACTCGCGGCACTGACGGCTCACGCTCCAGAAACGCCTGCCCCTATGCTCGCCGCTGAAACAGAGCGCTCGGCAGCGGATAGTCATGCTTCCCAATCACTGCCTGAGCCAGCGCCGAGCGCTACCAGCTCGGCAGAGCCAGATGCGCCTGACACGCCCACCACACCACCTTCGCCGCAAGCGCTGCTGAAACAGTGGTATCAGCGCTACCCGAATGCTTTCTTTAAAGGGCATACCAAGCCCTTGAAGGTAGGCATTCACCAAGATTTGGCCGAACGCGAACCTTGGTCTGGCAAGTTGATTCGCCGCGCGCTGGCCAACTACGTCAATTTACCGCGCTATATCAAATCCATGCGCGAAGGGGCCGAACGTGTCGATTTAGACGGTCAGCCTGCGGGTAAAGTGGATAAAGAAGCTGCGCAACATGCCAGTGAGCGTCGACACGAGTCGCCCACGAAAAATGCGTCTGACCGCTCGGCCACCCCTGCAAAAAGCAGCGCTAATAAAACGAAGGCCAGGGCTGAAAAGCCACATCGACACGACCAACAGCCTGCTTCAAAACCAGTAGCGTCCGAAAAAATCGAGCAGAAAAAGCCGCTTAGCATGGAAGAGAAACTAAAAGGCTTGCAGCAAAAATTCGAAGGTCGCTGAGACCCGAGGCCGTGTTGTGGGTTCCATAAAAAAACACAAATCGTAAAAAAACACTGTTTTTTTCTATTGCGTTCCCTGGAATCCCGGTATAGAGTTTGACCTGCGAGCATTGGACTATAACAAGGCTTTGTTGAGGACATGTCGCATACCACCGGGAAAAACCGGTGGATGAGAAAAAGAGCATGGCCCGCAAGCCACTTACTGGCTTCTTTGAAGGCCAGTAATAACGATCGAAACAGTAAGCTAGTTAAGGAACCTACATCATGAAAAAGACACTTTTAGCGACTGCTATTGTTGGTGCCCTGGGCGCCTCCGCTGCCGCTCAAGCAGCGACCGTTTATGACCAAGACGGCACCAAACTGGACGTTTATGGCCGTATCGCCATGGGCGTTGCTGGTGGCGGCCCGGAGTATGACTCCAACGGCAACTTCCAAGACAACGGCGAAGAGTTCGTAGACGTTTATTCTCGTCTGGGCTTCCGCATGAGCCAGGAAGTAACTTCCGACCTGACCGCTTTCGGTCGTCTGGAGTGGCGCTTCACTGGTGACGAGAACGACACCGACGGTGGCTTCAACGAAATTCGCCAGAGCTACATCGGTCTGCAGAGCAAGCAGTACGGTACGTTCCAAGCTGGTAACTTTGACAGCTTCTACAACCAGTTCGTAACTCTGCCGTTCGACGTGTACATCGACCGTGGTCTGGAGTTTGCTGGCCACCGCAAACAGTCACGTGGTGACTCCATCGGTTACTACACGCCTGACCTGCAAGGCTTCACTGCATTCCTGCAGCTGAAACACTACAGCGTACGTGGCGAGTCTGCCCCGAATGCTGAAGGTACCGTCATTGCACCGCAAGGTGGTGTTCGTTACCAGCAAGGTCCGTTCACTGTAGGTCTGGGCTTCGTTGAAGACGTACGTCGCGTTGACCCGAACAACTCTGGTAACGGCGGCGGCAACGGCGAACTGCTGGGCGGCCTGATCGGTTCTTACGACGTGAACGATCAGTTCTCTGTACGTCTGGGCTACGAAGGTCGTGAACACAGCGATGAAGTTGGCGGTGGTTTCGACAAAGTTGGTCTGGGTGCTACTTACACCACTGGTCCCTGGGCCTTCACTGGTGACATCTACGACGTAGATCCGGATGGCCAAGGTGCTGACAGCCGTACTTCTTGGGCCCTGGGTTCTTACTACAAAGTTTCCAGCAACTTTGACGTATTCCTAGAGCTGCAGCAGCCTGATCAGCAGTCCATCAACGTAACACTGGATGGCACTAACTCTGAAATCAATGCTGACGGCGATGACCTGTACTACCTGACAGGTGCTCGTTACCACTTCTAAGCCTTGGTTAAACCAAGCTTAAAGTTGTAACTCCTGTAGTAGATAATGAACCGGCCCCTCATGGGGCCGGTTTTTTATGCTTAAAAACTAGAAAATTCATCTCGCTGGCGAGATGTCTGTGCCTGACAATCAAGCTGTACCATCACAAAAGTTGGCATAGCATTACAGCGTTGCTGATAAACGGTATGATAGCCAACGTTTATCGCTGCCAGCCGATGTTTGAAAACACCGCGTCCGGCTGTGTTCATTAACGAACTATGTGAGTTGATAGGGAAAGTATGAACGTAACCGTGTTTGGAACAGGCTATGTAGGGCTGGTGCAAGGTGCCGTTCTGGCGGATGTGGGTCACAACGTCGTGTGTGTCGATGTCGATGCTGAAAAAGTCGCGCGTTTAGAGCAGGGTGTCATTCCTATTTATGAGCCAGGGCTCGAAGCCCTCGTCAAAGAGAACTACGCAGCAGGTAGGCTGACGTTTACCACCCAGGCTGAAGAAGGCGTCAAGCACGGAGAGGTACAGTTCATCGCGGTTGGCACGCCACCAGACGAAGATGGCAGCGCCGATTTGAAATACGTTCTGAAGGTAGCCGAGACCATCGCGACGCATATTGAAAAACCGGTGGTCATCGTCAACAAGTCCACGGTGCCCGTCGGCACGGCGGATAAAGTGACTGCCGTGGTAGAAGAAGTGTTAGCCAAACGGCAAACAAATCTGTCGTTCGACGTGGTATCCAACCCTGAGTTTTTGAAAGAAGGAAGTGCGGTAGCCGATTGCAAGAAGCCTGACCGTATCATCATTGGCACTACGAACGATGCAACCATCGATATCATGCGTGAGCTCTACGCACCGTTTAACCGTAACCATGACAAAATCATCACCATGGACGTGCGTAGCGCCGAGCTAACGAAGTACGCGGCTAACTGCATGCTGGCTACGAAGATCAGCTTCATGAACGAGATGGCGAATCTTGCCGAGCGCTTGGACGCCGACATTGAAATGGTGCGCCAAGGTATTGGCAGCGACCCTCGTATTGGCTACCACTTTATATATCCTGGCGCGGGCTACGGAGGCTCCTGTTTTCCAAAAGACGTGCAGGCGCTGATACGCACGGCTGAAAGTATCGCCTTCGATGCCAAAGTGCTAAAAGCGGTCGAAGAACGTAACCAACTGCAAAAAAACACTCTGTTTGAAAAAATTCATCGCCACTTCGACGGCGCACTGGAAGGCAAAGTAGTGGCGTTGTGGGGGCTTGCATTCAAACCGAATACCGATGATATGCGTGAAGCGCCCAGCCGTGTAGTCATGGAATCTTTATGGCAGGCGGGCGCTAAAGTACAGGCGTACGATCCTGAAGCCATGGAAGAAGCGCAGCGGATTTATGGCCATCGTGATGATTTAACCCTGTGTGGAACGAAAGAAGGCGCGCTAAAAAATGCTGATGTTCTAGTGATCGTGACCGACTGGCAATCTTTCAAAGCGCCAGATTTTGAGTTGATCAAAGCAACGCTATCTCAACCGGTGATCGTCGACGGTCGCAACTTGTTCGATCCAAAGCGTATGTCGAAAAGAGGCATTACGTATTACGGCGTGGGACGCTAACCCAAGATAATAAAGCCGAGTGCCTGATGGGAATGCTCGGCAATAAAACGCAAAAGACCGGCTGTAATCATATTGATGCGATGAATGGAGAGTAGGAATGAGGGGGGAAGGAATGGACTCACAGGTAAGTGGGGCGACCACGCCAGAAGACATGACGCTGGTAGGGTTCGTCGTGCTTCTGCTGAAACAGTGGAAGATCATGCTGGCCTGCATAGCGTGTGTCATGCTGCTGACGCTGGCTGCTCTTTGGTTAAAACCGGTCAAATATGGCTTTGCCACCATGTACGCGGTGGCGTCTTATGAAACGTTGGATGGCGAGCGAGAAGGGCTCGAAACGCCTGAAGAAGTCATCGCCAAATTAGAAAACGTCTTCATCGAGCAGCAACGTAGGCAACTACTGGAAGATGAAAGCGTAGAAGGAATTCCATTCGATATCGATGTGACGAACCCCAGTAATACGTTGTTGCTACGTATTCTCAGCGAATCGGAAGAGCTTCACCAGCCCATGATCGAACAGTTTCACGAAGGGCTGGTAAACGCCATCAAGCAAGATCAGCAGCAACTGGTAGAAGAATTAATGGCGGGGCTCGAGGCCCAACAGCAAGCGTACTCGCAAGCACTAGAGGCTGCTCGGGCCTCCAGCAGCGAAAGCGCACGCGAGCTGGAAGCCTCTTTCTTCGAGAAAACGCTGCAACTCGAACGTCGTATCGAGAGCATCAATCCTGGTGACTCCACCCAACTCGCCGTGCAAAGTCTCGAACCGGTGGGGATCGGCAAAACTTTTATTCTGGCATTCGGTGTGCTCGTGGCACTGCTATTGGCACCTTTAGCCGCCGTCTTCAGCGTATTCGTCACGCAAGTGGCAGCTGCTTATCGGCGCGCCCAGTAATGAGAGGGCGTTAACGCACTCATTGCCGCCGGAGCCAGCGATGGATATGAAACTAAAACGGTGTATCGACTTGCTGTTGCTATGTTTTCTCATGGCATGGCCGTTGGTCGATACACTCAACGGCTATCTCTATTACCAAAGCGTATCGCTGCCCAGCATCTCCGCGCCATACAAAACGCTGGGGTTCGTTGTGCTATTGGTCGTGCTGATGATCTATCACGTGAAGCAGTTTTTATATCTACTGCTTTACGCAGCGCTAATGGTCCTGTGTTTGTTCTATCAGGTAATGAACTATGGGCACGCGATAGAAAGCGTTACTTGGGCGGTGCGGGGGTTGCTGACCTTAGCACTGCTGTTCTATTTGGTAGGCGAGGCCAAGCAGTCAGAGGGTTTTTGGAGCCTGCAAAAACTGGCAGGACTGATGCTGTTTTACTTCATCGTCATGTCTGTGAACGTCTCGTTGGGCGTGTTAGGCGTTGGCGAATCGCAGTATGCCGGGGGGATCGGTGGAAAAGGTTTCATCATCGCAGGCAATGAAATGAGCTATTTGATGCTCGCGTCGGCCAGTATCGTGCTGTTTCGCTTGGCCGAAACGCGTGGCGCTGGAAGCCTGGCGTTGGTGTTTGGTCTATTCCTGCTGTTTTTCCTGATGAAAGCCACCAAAGTAGCCATGCTGGGGATCTGCATGGTGTTCGTATTCGCACTGATCCACAATGGCTACTTCAAAGTAAGGCGCATCCCCACCGTGTACTTGATCACGTTGGTGGGTGGCGCGGCAGTCATCGCCTTCGGCTACCAATTCATTCAAGCCGCCGGGCTGTTGGATCGAATGCTTTTTCTCTACAAGCTGCATGGCGGCTTTTGGGGAGCTTTGCTGAGCGGAAGACTCTCGTTTTTAGGTGAAGCCGTCGAGCTGGTCGTCGTACCCTTTGGGTTTTGGGATGTGCTGTTTGGTGTAGGCGTCGATCACCTGCTGGCCGTGCGGGGCTCTCTGGTAGAGATAGATCTGATCGATGTCTTCATCAGCTTTGGCGTCATAGGTGGCGTACTCTTTTACCTGCCTTGGCTGCTAGGGGCCGTCTGGGCTACACAGCTACTCAAGCGCCAGCCAAGGTACGGCATGAGCTTTTGGCTGCTCATCATCACGGTCATTGGGGTGAGTCTTGCGGCGGGACACGTCGTCAATTCAGGTATTGCCTCAAGCGCAACAGCGCTACTGATCGGCTACCTCTATCAACTCAAAACCCGGCTGCCGACCTTCAAGGAGGAAGCGTGAACATTCTGTTAGTAGGCTCTTTTGGAGGCCATTTCATACAGCTCAAGCGGCTGTACGCCCAGCTTGCGCAAGAAGCCGAGCAACATAACGTGGCGTTTAGTTTTGCCAGTACGGAGCCCGGACTCGTCGTGGAGGATACCCCGGCGCATTGTTGCCCAAACATACACCGGGGTAGCGGCATCAAGGCGCTGTGCTCGGCGCTGTGGCAATCCGTCAGAGTGTTGAGAGCGGCCAAGCCAGATGTGGTGATCTCCACTGGAGCACTGCCAGGCCTGCTGCTCTGCTTTCTAGCGAAAGTGATGGGTAAGCAGGTCATTTGGGTCGACAGCATGGCCAATTATCAGCAGCTCTCTTTTTCAGGCAAGATAGCGCGCTTTTTTTGCGATGTTTGCCTAACCCAATGGGAACATCTGGCGGCCAAGGACAAGCGCGTGCGCTACTGGGGGAAAGTCCTATGATCTTCATTACCGTCGGCACCCAGCTACCTTTCGACCGCTTGCTGAAACACTTCGCAGAGTGGCGCGACCAGCGCGGCTACTCAGGCAAAGTCGTTGCGCAAGTAGGCGAAGATAGCCGTTTTGTTTACCCTGACATGCAGCTTTTCAAAACGCTCTCGAGCGATGAGTACTATCATTGGTTTTGCCAAGCGCAGGGCATCGTCTCGCACGCTGGGATGGGTAGTATTCTGTCCTGCCTCGACCACGGCAAACGTGGCGTGTTTATGCCCCGTCAATACGCGTTAGGCGAGCATCGTAACGACCACCAGCGCGATACGGCTCAGGCATTTGCCGGCCAATACCCGTCACTGGCGTTTTGTGAGGATAAGCAGGCTCTTTTCAATGCGTTGGATGCCTTGGTCCACGCGCCTGTTGGTGCCGAACCACTCGAACGAACAAGCCAAGACAACGCGCTAGGTCGGCGTATTGCCGAGCATCTTGGATTGAAAGGGCGCGCCTCATGAAGCGTCTATTGTTATGGACGAACCTGTACCCCACCCACGCGGCCCCGCATTATGGCACCTTCGTCAAATCGACCGAGCAGGCGTGGCGGCAAGCGTTGGGCAGCGAAAACGTAGAGCGGGTGGCCATCCGCGAAAAGCCCACCAGTAAGCTCAGCAAAATCAGGCTGTATACCGACTTACTGATACGCTGCGCGCTTTCGCTACGCAACAAGCCAGCAGGGACGCTGCTAGAGGTTCACTATCCGGTCTATTTTTTGCCGCTGCTTTACCTACTGGCCCTAATGAAACCCAAGCACTTTTATCTAGTGCTGCGTTTCCACGGGACGGATCTGGCGCAGATTGCCGGTTCTAGCGTGTTTCGTGGGCTGTTCGATCGGCTAAAAAGTAGCGTCGACCTGTGCGTTGCGCCTTCGGAGCATTTTCGGCATGAAATCCATGCGCAGTTGAAGGTGCCATTGGCGCGCATCATCAAAGTCTATCCAGACAGCGTCGGCGAGCTATTTGCAGCTCCGCTGCGCGCCTACGAACCAGCCCCCGATGATGCCTTTATCGTGGGCTGTGTATCTCGCTTAGAGCCAGGTAAGAACTGCCAAACGCTGCTGGAAGCCTTCGCTAAGCTGGACATCCCTAACAAGCGTTTGGTGCTAGTGGGAGATGGCTCTCAGCGAGCAGCCCTAGCGCAGTTGGCGCGGCAGCTCGGCGTAGCCGATATCACCACGTTCAAAGGCGCATTACCTAGAGAGCAGTTGCCGGAGGTGCTGTCCGATTTTTCCGTCTTCGTATTTCCTTCGTTACGAGAGAGCTTTGGGTTGGTAGCTGTCGAGGCCTTGGCCTGTGGTATCCCGGTCATTGCCAGCGCGCAGTTGCACGCCGCCCAGGAGTATCTTCAAGAGGGCAAGAACGGGTACTTTTATGAAGGTGGCGTCGATGGTTTGGTCGCGGCCATTGGAACATTCCATACGCTGTCCGCAGCCGAGCGGGCAGCGTTGAGCGCGCAGGCCAAAAACGTACGCCATCGATTTAGCGACCAGCAGGTGTTCACTCAAGGAGTGAACGATATTTTGAGTCGGCAGCAAAGCGAATGAACATGTTGATGAATGGATGCGAAACGGGTGGCTGCAATGGGTAAGCCAAAAACCATGACGTTTTCAGAACGTTTCCCGCCTCAGGTGGTGTTCCCCTTTTTTGATGTACTGGCAATTTTTGCGGGTGGCTGGTTAGCGCACTGGATGCGGTTTGGCTCATTTCACCTGCACGAGCGCTACGTGCTCGCGCTTATTTGCATCGGTTTACTGGTGCTGGTGATCAATAGCATGTCCGGTAGCTATCGTCGTTGGCGTATTACGCCCGTCGGGCAGATGTTAGGCAAACTGCTGCTGGTATGGGTGGCTGTCGGCATCACGGCTGCGTCACTCATCTACTTTGCTCACGCTGCCAACCGTTACTCTCGGCTCTGGATCGGTTTGACGCTCGCAGTTTCGTTTCTCGTCGCAGGCGGCGCGCGGTTACTGGTACAGCTTGCCTTACAGCACGTGCGTCTGAGAGGCGGTGCACGGCGCCCGGTCTTCCTGATAGGCCCGGCTACCAACGTATTGGGCGTAGCGGAGGGCATTCGTAGTGCCGCTTGGGAAGGGCATACCATTGCTGGCGTCGAGCGTATCAAAGAACAGGTCAACGAGGAGTGCATCGAGCGCATCGTCCGGCGCATCAGCCGTTCGAATGCCCGCGAAGTATGGATTTGTGTGCCCTTCGAGATGGGGCACGTCGTACGGTCGCTGTTTTTTGCGCTTCGTAACCACACCGCCGAAGTGCGTTTTATCCCAGCGTTCGAAGAAATGCATCTGCTCAACCACCGTATGAGCGAAGTGGCCGGGCATTACGCGATCGACCTGAGCGTGTCGCCCATGAGCGGTATGTCGCGCTTTGTCAAACGTAGTGAAGACATCATCATTGGTACGCTCATCTCGATCATGATTTTGCCGGTGTGTCTGGGCATTGCGCTGGCTATCAAGCTCACCTCACCAGGACCGATACTCTTCAAACAGCACCGCGAGGGCTCCAACGGGCGTCGCTTCAAGGTGTATAAATTTCGCTCGATGCGTGTTCACCAAGAAGAGGCCGGCCAAGTGACCCAAGCCAAAAAGAACGACAGTCGCATCACGCCGATCGGTGCCTTTTTAAGGCGCACTTCACTGGATGAGCTGCCCCAGTTTTACAACGTGCTGCAAGGGCGCATGTCTATCGTCGGACCACGTCCACACGCACTGGCCCATAACGAGCAGTACAAAGAACTGGTGGAGTCTTACATGCGCCGTCATAAGGTGAAGCCAGGTATTACCGGCTGGGCCCAGGTCAACGGTCTGCGCGGAGAAACCGATACGCTGCAAAAGATGCAGCGGCGGGTCGAGTACGATCTGTGGTACATCGACAACTGGTCGCTTTGGCTGGATTTGAAAATCATCGTGCTCACCGTCTTCAAAGGTTTCATTAACAAAAACGCTTATTAGACGGAGTTGCAACGTCGTTGAAAATGAAACGAATCCGCGTTCGTGGTAGCGAATCAGCACGTGAGTGGGGTGTGTCAGGGGTGTGATAGTATGGCACTTTTCAGGCGCTTGCCTGACTAACGTGCTTCACTGTTGCCAGGACCCGCATTTCAATGACGTACCCTTCCCACGCTGCCACGAACAAAACCGCCGAGCTGCCCAGTCAGCTCTCGAGTATGGCGGTTTTTCTACTGACGGCCGTCTGCCTCATCCTTCCTAGTGGCTACTCCATCGGCGCAGTCATTCTCTTTCTGGCTGGTTGCGGGCTACTTATCACCCGTCGCCTGCCAGCGCTGACCAAGCACGATTTTTGGGTCATCGCCGCGCTGGTGGCCTACGCGTTGGTCAGCATGCTGGAGGCCTGGTGGGATGGCCAAGGCAGCCGAGGGTTCGATAAGCCCAGCCGTTTCATCCTGGCCATTCCCGCCCTGCTATGGGTGCTGCGGTACCCACCTAAGCTCGCCTATTTATGGAGTGGCATAGCGCTGGGTGGCATCAGTGCGGGTGCTTGGGGTGGCTGGCAAAAGCTCGTCGAAGGCGTTGGGCGCGCCCAGGGTCATACCCATGTCATCCAGTTTGGCAATCTCAGCATGCTGCTAGGCGTGTTGTGCATGGCGGGCTTGGGATGGGCCGTCATTCAGCGCCATCGCGGTATCTGGGTAGCGCTGCTCCTAGCGGGGGCGGCAGGGGGTGTATTGGGCTCGCTCTTCTCAGGCAGCCGTGGCGGTTGGGTAGGGTTTCCTATCGTACTACTGGTGCTCTACCGGGCTTATGGTACCCAGCTTTCGACCAAACTGAAGGCGGCCGCGTTAGCGGCTGTCATGTTAGGTGGGGTAACGGTGTATGCCGTACCGCAAATCGGTGTGCAAGAGCGTGTTCATCAAGCCTTTAGCGATGTGGCACTGTACGTTTCCGGCGAAAACCGCTCGACCTCGGTAGGCTCACGGTTCGAAATGTGGCGCGGTGCTTCCCAGCTCATTCAAGAAAAACCCCTCACCGGATGGGGGAGCAATGGTTACGCCCAAGCAATGGCCGACTTCGGCGAGGCGGGGGTCATCAGCGCTGAAGCCGCCCAGTATGGGCATGCCCATAACGAGTTCATCGATGCGTTCGCCAAGCGGGGGGGAGTGGGGCTGGCCGTACTGCTGGCGCTTTATCTCGTGCCCATGCGTCTCTTTGCACGCCACTTGCAGGCTAACGACCTAGCCACGCGAGCCGTAGCCACTGCGGGAGTGTTGCTTCCCGTGACGTTCATGGACTTTGGTTTGACTCAAGTGTTCTTGGAGCACAATAGCGGCGTGATGATGTATGCCTTCATGCTAACGGTGCTTTGGGGAATTTACTCGGCCCAACCGGCGGATACCATTAACTAATCGTTTTATCGATAGATGAAAAATCGGCCATAGGGCCGATTTTTTTATGTAAGCCGTTGATTGCTTGACGGCTAAATAGAATTAATTATCTGTACAAGCCTTGTCAACGTAGAGCCTTAGCAGTTAATCCCTTACAATGCCGGGTGCTTTTTAATAGCGCAGGTTCATTACATTTCATCCGCACAGCGTAGGGCAAGGGAATGCGCCCGTTACAATCCCTGGGCGGTAGCGTGCCTTTTTATTGGAAATCACTATGTCAAACTCCCCATTTTTTATAGCGCGGCCAGCTCGCATGCTGTTGGCAGCGTTAAGCGTTGCCGTGGTTAGCGGCTGCGCCACGTACCCCAGCGGCAACCAGCAGCAGGTGCAGTACGTGCTAGGCAGCGACTCTGCCAAGCCGCTGCAAGATGAAAATCTCAACGGCTTTCTCGCTCAAGCGCCTGCCGGTGCCGTACTTAACCTAGTACAAAGTCCCTGGGGCGATAACGTCGAAATTGTGGCAGATGCGCCCTATTTGGCCGCTAGCGGTAGAGAGTGCCGTAAGCTGCGCGTCATCGAGCAGGGCAGCGGTGCCGCCCGTACAGCGCTTACCTGTGCAACGCCTAACGGCTGGGTGAACCAGCGCATGCTGCTGCCAGAAAGCCAGCAAGGGGCGATGTCGTTGACAACGCCATCCTCTATGTCTCAAGGGACCTCTCAAGGGCGCTATTAATGAGTTTACAACGCGTAATGAAACGGCTTTCTCTCACGCGCCCGGTAGCGGTGTTATCCCTAGCCTTGTTGGGCACTGCCGCCAGCAGCGCAACCTGGGCACAAAGCATTAGCTTGCCCAATACCATTCTGCCGGAAGACCAAGCCAGCCAGCAGCCCGTCGAGCAAGTGAACGACACCCCCCGCGCCGATTGGCGTAGCGGTACCTACGGCCCGGTAGCAAACCAGCCCCAGCAAAACCCCGATGCGTTGCCGCCCTTTGGTGCCAACCTGTTTACCGGCGGCTTTCGCGGGGCGATGGGCGATGGCCTAAATGCCGACTACCAAGTAAAACCCGGCGACCAGATCACTGTGCGTGCCTGGGGCGCGTTCGAGTTTGATCGCGTGCTGCCGGTGGATGCCCAGGGCAATATCTTTATTCCCGGCTCAGGCCCGCTCAATGTAGAAGGCCAAAACAGCCAGCAGGTTGATAGCCGCGTGCGCGGCGCGATTACCTCGGTGTACCCCGAAAACGTACAGGTCTACACCAACGTACAGGGCGTGCAGCCTGTGGCCGTGTTCGTCACCGGCTACGTGGAAAACCCCGGCCGCTACGCAGGCACCCCCAACGACTCCGTGCTCTACTTCCTGGACCAGGCAGGCGGTATTGATCAAGACCTGGGCAGCTATCGCCAAATCCGCGTGATTCGCAACGACCAAACCGTCGCCACGGTGGATCTCTACGACTTCCTGATCAATGGCAGCATTGCCCGCCCGCAGTTCCAGGATGGCGACACCATTGTGGTAGAAGAGCGCGGCCCGGCCATTGCCGTAGTAGGCGATGTTCACCGTGAACACCGCTACGAGCTTATTGGCAACCAGCTAAGCGGTGCGGAACTGGTAGAGCTTGCCCGCCTAAGAAGTGGCGTCTCCCATGTACTGCTGCGTGGCAACCGTTCCGATGGCCCCATGGCCCAGTATTTCCCACTGAACGAGTTCTACACTCAAACCATTCGCAGCGGCGATGAAGTGGTGTTTAGCGCCGACCAGCGCAGTGAAACCATCGTGGTAGAAGTAGAGGGTAGCTACTACGGCCCGTCACGCTTTGCACTACCCCGCGATGCGCGCCTAAGCGAACTGCTGGATGCCATTCCCGTGCCGGAAAACATGACCGCCGTGGAAAGCATTTCGCTACAGCGTGAAAGTGTGAAACAGCAGCAACAGCAATCCATGGAAGATAGCCTGCGCCGCCTGGAAACCACCTACCTAAGCGCAGAATCTGGCACCAACGAAGAAGCGCAAATTCGTGCTCAAGAAGCTGAGCTGATCCAAAACTTCGTTCAGCGCGCCCGCGAGCTAGAGCCTAGCGGCCGGTTGGTAGTGGCCTACAACGACCGCATTGCCGATGTTCGCCTGCAAGATGGCGATGTGATCACCATTCCTGAAATCAGCGATTCCATCCTGATTAGCGGGGAAGTACTGGTACCGCAAGCAGCGGTGTATCGCCCCGGCATGAGCGTGATCGACTACATTGAAAGCGCAGGTGGCTTTACCCAGCGCGCCGACGACGACCACATCCTGCTGGTTCGCCAAAACGGCGCGGTGGAAAACGCCCGCAACACCCCGCTACGCGCAGGTGATGAAATCCTCGTGATGCCAGAAGCGCCCACCCACAACCTGCAGCTAGCCGCCACGCTTACGCAAATCCTCTACCAAGTGGCCGTAGCCACCCGCGTGGCAGTGGATCTGTGATGGGTGGTTGATAAATAGTGAATAGTAAGTGGTGAGTAGTGAAGGCAGTATCTCGTAGCGCGGCGTAACGACTGAGCGAGAGCAACGAGCGAAAGAGGCACCGCAGCGGCGGCCCGGCCCGAAGGGCGGCGCCAGCCGCCCTAACGCCGCCGCTAAATGCGATATCACTGACCAGTGCAATAACGCCATCCAACTGATTTCATCACGCTCTTTTCAAAAGAAACGGCATCATGAATAACACACACAGCGCCCCGAAAGGGGCGCGCACCCCTTGGCAAGTCACCCGCAGCGTGTGGTACGCCATGTTCATGCGGGAAGCCATTTCCCGCACCATGAGTGACCGCATGGGCTGGTTCTGGATGATTTTTGAGCCAGCGGCGTTCATTGCCATCATGGTGGGCATTCGAAGTTTTGTGCGTGGCGATAAACTGATTGCTAATGCTGATTTTATTCCCTGGATGATTGCAGGGATGATGGGTTTTTTTTTAGTGCGTGAGGGCATGCTTCGCGGAATGGGAGCTATCGATGCCAATAGCGCACTATTTGCCTATCGTCAGGTGCAGCCAGTCGATCCTGTACTAGTGCGCAATTTCCTAGAAGGGATGATTCGCACGTTTATTTTTTTCCTGTTTATTGTGGGTGGCTTAATGCTGGGGTTGGATATGTACCCAGATAACGCCATTCGTGCAACAGGTGCCTGGTTATCGCTGTGGAGCCTTGGGATAGGCCTTGGATTGGTTACATCGGTGCTAGCGACAATGATTCCTGAAATTGGCAGGATTGTTCGAATGCTATCCCTACCGCTGCTTATTATATCTGGGGTGATGTTTCCGCTTAACCAATTGCCACACTGGCTGTTGGAATACTTGATGCTAAACCCTATTCCACACGCATTAGAAACATTACGTTTAGGTTTTTTTGAAAACTACAAAACAATCCACGGCACCAGCATGACGTATTTCTGGCTGGTAACGCTAACCCTGAATGCATTAGGGCTAGTAATGCACCTTCGTTTTGTTAATAGGTTAAAGGCTAAATAACCCATGCAGCTATCCGTTACCCGTTTTATCAAGCAGTCGCCG
Organism: Halomonas sp. CnH100-B; assembly: GCF_024124605.1. NCBI lineage: Bacteria > Pseudomonadati > Pseudomonadota > Gammaproteobacteria > Oceanospirillales > Halomonadaceae > Halomonas > Halomonas sp. CnH100-B. The sequence goes on from NZ_JAMXRX010000001.1 coordinate 83,391, forward strand.
CACTGGGCGTTGGCCTTAATCGCTATCCTACTGGTTAGCTTTTATTGGTTTTTAGTGGCTGAGGAACGCTATGTCTCCCGTGCCACTGTAGTATTAGAAAGCCCCCAGGTCGCCACGCCAGAATTTAGCCTTTCATCGTTAATGGGGGGCGGGGCGGGCAATACCGCTGATTTGCTGCTACTGCGTGAACACTTACTCTCGGTAGATATGCTGCGCCTGCTGGATGAACAGCTCGGTATTCGCCAACACTACAGCGAACACGGCGATTTCTTCGCCAAGCTCCGCGACCCTAACGTACCCATCGAAGACCTACATGAATACTACCTGCGTCGGGTAGAGGTAGAGCTAGATGAGTATGCAGGTGTATTGAATATTTACGTTCAAGGCTACACGCCGGAATTCGCCCACGATATGGCATCTCTGCTGCTGGAAGCTGGCGAAAACCACATGAACGAAATGGGCCACCGCTTAGCCGATGAACAAGTGCGCTTCTTAGAGCGGCAAATGGTGCGTTTAGAAGAGCGCTTTGAAGAAACCCGCGCCGAACTGCTCGCATTCCAAAATGAGTACGGCTTGGTATCGCCCACCGCCACGGTAGAAAGCATCAACCAAGTCGTGGCAACGCTAGAAGGCGACCTAGCCCGTTTGCAAGCCCAGCGCAACGCCCTGGCTAGCTTCCAAAGCTCACAATCGGCCGAGCTACGCGAAGTAGAGCGCAGCATTGAAGCCTTACGCGACCAAATCGTAGAACAGCGTGACCGCTTGGCCCAAGCCACCGGCAACTCGCTCAACCGCGTCTCTGCCGAGTACGAAACCCTAGAGCTACAAGCCCAGTTCGCCCAGGAAACTTACTCCAGCGCCCTGGCCGCACTTGAAAACACCCGCTTAGAAGCCGCCCGCCAGCTCAAGCAGGTCAGCGTGCTACAAAGCCCGCTCATGCCGGAATACCCAACAGAGCCCAACCGTCTCTACAACAGCAGCGTCTTCGCCATCATCACCATCTTCCTAGCGTTTATCCTCAGCATGCTCATCATGATCGTCAAAGACCACCGCGATTAAGATGTTTGGAATGGCGAATGGCGAATGATGCCGCCACCCCGTAGCGCGGCGTAACGAAAGAGCGAGAGCAACGAGCGAAAGAGGCACCCGCGGAGGGCGGCACCAGCCGCCCCGATTGAGCCACGGTGATTCATCAAACCTCGTTGGCATATTCGTCACCCCTAACAGGGTGCTTCGCGGGTGCGCTCCGCTTACACCGCGCTACGAATAAATAGCATACTTAGAAGCGCGGCAAGAACCCCGTAGCGCGGCGTAACGAAAGAGCGAGAGCAACGAGCGAAAGAGGCACCCGCGGAGGGCGGCGCTAGCCGCCCCGATTGAGCCACGGTGATTCATCAAATCTCGTTGGCATATTCGGCACCCCTAACAGAGTGCTTAACGGGCGCGCTCCGCTTACACCGCGCTACGAATACACAGCACACATAGAAGCGCAGCAGGAACCCCGTAGCGCGGCGTAACGAAAGAGCGAGAGCAACGAGCGAAAGAGGCACCCGCGAAGGGTGGCGCTAGCCGCCCCGATTGAGCCACAGTGATTCATCAAACCTCGTTGGCATAATCTACACCCCTAGCGGGGTGCTTCGCGGGTGCGCTCCCCTTACACCGCGCTACGAATACACAGCACACATAGAAGCGCGGCAGGAACCCCGTAGCGCGGCGTAACGAAAGAGCGAGAGCAACGAGCGAAAGAGGCACCCGCGAAGGCGGCACTAGCCGCCCCGATTGAGCCACGGTGGTGAATCAAACCTCGTTGGCATATTCGGCACACCTAGCGAGGTGCTTCGCGGGTGCGCTCCGCTTACACCGCGCTACGAATAGATAGCATACTTAGAAGCGTGGCAGGGACCCCGTAGCGCGGCGTAACGAAAGAGCGAGAGCAACGAGCGAAAGAGGCACCCGCGAAGGGCGGCGTTAGCCGCCCCGATCACGCCACCAAACGCCAAAATGCCATACCGCTAAGAGAAAGCACGAAAAGGAATTCAATGCTTAACATCACCCACCACGGCGGAGCCAAAGGCGTCACTGGAAGCTGCCACCAGCTCACCCTCGATAGCGAACACTCACTGCTGATCGACTGCGGGCTATTCCAAGGCGAAGACGCAAAAGAAGACGCCTTCGATCAGCTACAAATCGAATTCGATATCAGCACCGTCAAAGCGCTGGTCATCACCCACGTACACATTGATCACGTAGGCCGCCTACCTTACCTACTGGCTGCCGGGTTCAAAGGGCCAATCATCTGCTCCATTCCCTCGGCCAAACTGTTGCCCCTGGTGATTGAAGACGCCCTAAAAATCGGCTTCACCCGCAACGCCCAACTCATTGAGCGTTTCCAGCAACAGCTAGAAAGCCAAATCGTCAGCGTGCCCTACGGCAAATGGCACACCGTGGTAGAAAAAACCGGCGAAAGCCACATCACCACACGAGTAAAGCTCAAGCGGGCAGGCCACATTCTGGGTTCCAGCTACGTAGAAGTCGCCCACCAGTACCTCAATGGTGAAAAGGAACGGGTCATATTCAGCGGCGATTTAGGCGCCCCCTACGCACCGCTACTCCCCGCACCTAAATCCCCCTACGGCTGTGAACAGCTAATACTCGAAAGCACCTACGGCGACCGACAACACCCCGACCGCCGCCAGCGCCGCGCCACGCTGAAACATGCCATCGAGCAAGCACTCACTAACGGCGGCACGGTCATGGTGCCCGCATTCAGCATAGGCCGCACCCAAGAGCTACTCTACGAGCTGGAAGGCATCATTTATGAAGCCGAGCGCAACGCCAAACGCGGCTTACCCAAAAGCCAGTGGCAAGCGCTAGAAATCATTGTCGATTCACCGCTGGCCGCCCGTTTTACCCAGGTATACCGCCAGCTAAAACCCTACTGGGACAAAGAAGCCCAACGCCGCCTACGCAGCGGCCGTCACCCGCTCAACTTTGATAACCTCTACACCGTAGAAAGCCACGAAGCCCACGAGCAAACGGTAGCGTATTTAGCCAACACAGGCCGCCCCGCCGTGGTGATCGCCGCCAGCGGCATGTGTGCAGGTGGGCGCATCATGAACTACCTAAAAGCCATGCTAGGCGATGAGCGTCACCAAGTACTATTCGTAGGCTACCAAGGCGCAGGCACCCCAGGCCGTGCCATACAGCAGTACGGCCCCCAAGGCGGTTGGGTAGAAATAGACGGCCAGCGAATTGATATCAAAGCAGGCGTCACCTCCATCAGCGGCTACTCCGCCCACGCCGACCAAAAGGGGCTGCTCAACTTCGTCAAGCGCATGCGCCGCTGGCCCCATACCATCCATTTAGTACACGGCGAACAAACCGCGCGCAGCACGCTCAAACGTGAGCTGGAAGCGATGTACACCCGTAAAGGAAAGGTGGTGAAACTAGTGAATGGTGAGTAGCACCAACCCTGTTTCGCGACATAACCATCAATCGTGGCAACACCTCAAATGGCGGCAACCACCCCGTAGCGCGGCGTAACGAAAGAGCGAGAGCAACGAGCGAAAGAGGCACCCGCGAGGCGGCGATAGCCGCCCCGATCACGCCATCGAAGGCTGAAGCGCCACCACAGAACACCATCGGCAACCAAATACCCAATGATCGAAATAAAGAATCTCTACAAGCGCTACCACAACCACCATGGTAGCGACTGGGTGCTCAAAGACATCAACCTCACCATACCCACCGGGGTGAGTGTAGGCCTGATTGGCCGCAACGGTGCCGGTAAATCAACACTGCTGCGCCTTATTGCAGGTATGGACACCCCAGATAGAGGCGAGGTGATACGCCACAGCCGCGTTTCATGGCCAGTGGGGCTAGCCGGCGGCATGCAAAACAACATGACTGGCCGCCAAAACGCCAAATTTGTTGCACGTGCTCAAGGGTGTGGGCCAGAAGAAGTCAACCGCGTTATCGAATTCGTTCAGGATTTCGCGGAAATCGGCGAAGCCTTCGATGAACCCGTACGTACCTATTCATCAGGTATGCGCTCGCGCCTTTCGTTTGGCTTATCACTCTCGTTTGATTTTGACGTGTACATTTCAGATGAAGCCACCGCCGTAGGCGACCGCTCTTTCAAAGCCAAAGCACAAGCGCTTTTTAAAGAGAAAGTGGGCAAAGCGTCACTCATTATGGTGTCGCACGGCGAGGGTATTCTGCGAGACCTTTGCCAAGTAGGTATCTACATAAAGGATGGTCAGGCCTATTGGTACGACGATATCAACGAGGCCATTTTGGCGTACCACACCGATGTGGATGAGCAAAAGCAGGCTGGTGTTAGTGGGGAGGATGAGTCCACGCACACGTTAGATGGCGATCCGGCAACCTTTAATAAAGCCCAGGTTCAGGAACTGCAAAAAAAACTTAAGCAAGCCCGCCAGTATATGAATGGTATTGGACAGCGTCTTCAACAGGCAAAGCATGAAAAGTGGCCTAAAGAAGAAGTGCAATTACTCAATCATCTACGGTTAGAAGCAAACGAGCAGGTGACTGAGCTTAGAGAGATTCTGAATCAAACATCTATTGGGGCTCGTCAAAGTGCCAAAATGCAAATTGGTCAAGCGCAGCTAAGCATCAATGCGTTTACTCAATTGCTCGAAAAAGCGGAAACTGAAAATTGGAAAGCACCGCGTAAAGCGACTATTGAAAAAGCACTCAAAAACGCTCATCTACAAAAAGAGCAAGCAGAAACTGCATTAGAAGCGATGGATGGCTTGGATTAAGCGCCTTTTAATACTATTAACATATAAAGCAGGAGAAGTGAGTCAGTGAATAGAATTGCTATTGTCGGCCATCCATCTTCGGGGTACACGGACGTAGAAGCACTGTTGAAACACTATGGTATGGGAGAGGCAGCCCCTTCCAGAAGGGAAGGCATGAGCGTTCACGATATTGAAGCCTCACTTTTTAAAGCCCATAACGCCGTTAACATCGAACAGGTGCAAACCGAGGCCGAGTTAAGCCAGTTAACGCCCAGTAGTGTATGGCAAGGCCTAGCTCTGGATTTTCTGCTAGGTAATATGCAACAGAAGGGCGTATGGGGCTGGGCCTCATCTAACACACTTCCCTTACTGAATATGTGGCATGAGGTAGATGATCAAACAGCTTTTCTGTTGGTGTACCAGCATCCTGCCATTGCGTTGCAAAATGCACTAGATCGCAAAGAAAGCATATCCCCAACTGAGGTGCTCAATAACTGGGCGGCCTATCATGGTGCATTGTTAGCCTTTTACCTTCGTCACCCTGAAAGAAGCTTTCTGGTTCACACTCAGCAGCTCCTTAGCCAGCCTCAAGAGGTACTCAAAGCGCTACCTGGGCTTTCAGCTAAGCCAACAGAAGGTTTAGTGGCAACCACTAAGGCCAGCCCATTAACGGCTGTCCTGAACTCTCTGGAAGGCGGTGAGCAGACAGAGACCGCATACTTAGAAGCAGAGCCATTAGAACGCTTTCTAAGCGAGCAAGTGGTTGAAAAGCACCCAGCACTCTCCCTCTTTGAAGAGTTACAGGCGAGTGCCACTCAGCCAGGTGAAGTTAACGGTGGCATTGCAAGTGAAGATGCTTGGAAACACTTTAGGCAGCAGCGCGTTGCACTACTGAATACGCTAACCAAATTGCAGCAGGCACTGGAAAAAGAAAGCGCTAAGAACGCTACTTTAAAGCGTGAAAACGAGGAGTTGAAAAAAACACCGCCTACTCCAACCGTTGCGGCTGTGGATACTACTGAGCTACAGCAAGAAAACAGCATGCTGCTAGAGCAGTTGCACGTAGTTCAGGAAGAGTTAGAAAAGCTGTATAGCCAAGCTAGAAAAAAAGGCACAGTAGTTTCAGAAAGCGGGCCTTATTACGGTGCTGAACAGCGTGTCAAGCGCCAACTCACCTACCGGTTAGGCGCAGTGGTGGTGAATAGTCACAGTGTAAAAGACTTTGTCTGTCTACCCCTGGCCCTAAAGCGCGAATATGCTGCTTATCAGAAAGATGTGAAGGCCCGCAAAGGGGAAAAGCTACCGCCTATCTCTCAGTATGCAGATGCTCATAAAGCAGAGCAGGTGAAGCGGCACCTTTCTTATCGCTTGGGACAAGCGATTATGGATAACGCAGGCTCCCCTGTGGGATGGCTGAAGCTACCGATGGCATTAAGCCGAGAAACTAAGGCTTTCCGCAAAGAACGCCAACGCTAATCATCCCCCGCAATCTTGCAAATAACATCAACACCATAGCGAGCACTCTATGTCGGTTGCGTCTAACTCCATTCAAACTCCTCCTTCACAGCCAGCGCATGGCCAAAATTCGCTTACGCCTGTGCAATGGCTAAGCGCTCTTCACGGTATCCAGCCACTGTCACAATTAACCCTGTTAGGAGCGGGCGGTGGCCAGGATGGAGTGCTCATATGGGCACAAGGGCATGCTATTGAGAAGGTAAGCTTGGTTGAAGCTAGCCAGCAACAGTTTCAACATTTAAGCGCTAAATGGCAGGCTGTGCAGCCGGAGTGGCAGTTACACAATGTGGTCATGGATGCCGGGTTTAACAAAGCTGATGCGTTTTATATAGCAAGTAACTCTTCTGAAAGCGGCTTTCTGGCACCTAAAACACTTACGCACTTGTGGCCGAATATCAATGAAAAGGAGAGCCAGCCCTGTGAGCCAGTCACGATGGCTGAGTGGGCAAAAATGCACTGGCAAAGTTCAGGGCAATGGCTCTTTATCGACTATTTTTGTGATGCGAGCCTGTTAACTACCTATGCTGCCGAGTTTCAAAATGTAGATGTACTTGGGGTACGTATAAGCACACATGAAGCGCTACCTAAATCTATTACCGCAGCCGCGTGGGAGCTTGCTTTGAAGCAAGCTGGATTTCAAATACTCAGCCGTGAATGTGAACGGCACCCCCACATTGAACAATGGTTATGTGTGAAGCGGTTTGAATGTGAAGCTGTTGCAGCCAAAGCTGCATTATCTAAAACTAAAATTGAATTAGAAGACGTCAAAGAGAAACTCGAAAATACACAAACTTGGTTTAAAAATCGTAAGCATCAAGCCATAGAATACGAGAAGAAAATAGTGTCTTTAGAGGCTTCGTTAGAAAGCGCTAATAAAGAAATAGCCCGTATTCGAGAGCAGTCTAGCCAATTTGAGGAAATAAAGAGTTCACTTAATCAGTTGGCAATTCAGGTGTCTGAAGGCTTTATGGTGCAGAGCGAGCAACGTCGGCAAGCTGCTAATGCATTAGGGCAGCATGTAACAAAAATGTTTAAAGAGTCTAATGCACAAGAATTATCTAAGGAAAAGGACAACCTATGAGCGTAGAGCCACTTGTGATTAAGCGGGCTATGCAAGCGTTTCGCAAAGGTGATTACGCAACCGCTAAAATGTTTTACCAAAAAGCCGCTAAGCAGTATGGCGCGCACTTATTTAAAGCCAATCTCTACCTGTGTGATAAATACGCTGGCAGCGGTTCAAAACAGCTAACCGCGATGCCTGAGAGCATGACAGGACAAGCGGATCAGGCACAGCGTCAGCTACAGGAAACTCAGCAACTTCTTGAGCACTACTACCAGCGCTGCCAAGAACTTGAGTACCAACGATTAGAGCGTTGATTAACAGCTAAGGTAACAGAATGAAAGTATTGACCGTATTTGGCACCCGTCCCGAAGCGATTAAAATGGCACCGCTGGCGCTTCAATTAGACGCCGATGAGCGTTTTGACGCTAAAGTATGCGTGACGGCACAGCACCGAGAAATGTTGGATCAGGTGTTGTCTTTATTCGAGCTAGTACCCAATTTTGACCTGAATATCATGAAACCGGGCCAAGACCTCAACGATGTCACCTGCGGGATTCTGCAAGGTCTCAAGGGTGTTTTTGAAGAGTTTAAGCCTGATATCGTGCTGGTGCATGGCGACACCGCGACCACCTTTGCCACCACCCTGGCGGCGTACTACCAGCAAATCCCCGTGGGTCACGTAGAAGCAGGGCTGCGTACAGGTAACCTATACTCGCCTTGGCCGGAAGAGGGGAACCGTAAACTCACTGGGGCATTGGCAAAACTGCACTTTGCACCTACCGAAACCTCTCAACAAAACCTGTTGAACGAAGGCATCGCACCAGCGGATATTCACGTAACAGGCAATACAGTGATTGATGCATTGTTGGATGTTGCCCATAAGCTGGATACCAACCAGGCATTGGCTCAAGAGCAGGCTGCACGCTTTCCCATGTTGCAGGCTGGCAAGCGCTTGATACTGGTCACTGGACACCGCCGCGAAAGCTTTGGCGGCGGTTTTGAGCGTATTTGCCAAGCATTGGCAGAGACCGCCAAAGCTCACCCTGATACGCAGATTCTCTACCCGGTTCACTTGAACCCGAATGTACGCGAGCCAGTGAACCGGTTATTGGCAGGTATTGATAACGTCCATCTTATCGAACCTCAAGACTACCTGCCGTTCGTTTACTTGATGAATCGCGCCCACATCATTCTGACGGATTCCGGTGGTATTCAAGAAGAGGCGCCATCTTTAGGTAAGCCCGTGCTGGTAATGCGCGATACCACTGAGCGCCCAGAAGCGGTTTCCGCTGGTACCGTAAAGCTGGTAGGCACCGATGTCTCTACTATTACTGAAGAGCTGACCCGCCTGCTAACAGATGAAGCAGCCTACAACGCCATGAGTTATGCCCATAACCCCTACGGCGATGGCACCGCCTGCGAACGTATTCGCAACGTGTTAAGTGAGTGGAAACAGTAATAGGCGAGCATCAAATACTCGTCACTAACTATTCACGACTCACCATTTAATATTCAACATCCACTACTCACGGATAAACACATGAAATTTGAAACCATCTCTATGATTGGCCTGGGCTACATTGGTCTGCCGACTGCAGCGGTATTTGCTTCACGGAAGAAGAAAGTGATTGGTGTTGATGTCAACCAGCACGCCGTAGATACCATTAACAAGGGCGATATTCATATTGTAGAGCCTGAGCTAGATATTGTGGTGAACGCTGCGGTGAAGCAGGGTTACCTGCGTGCAACCACCACCCCTGAACCCGCTGATGCCTTTTTGGTAGCCGTACCCACACCGTTCCATACAGATGAAAACGGCCAGAACCACAAAGCAGATTTAAGTTATATAGAAGCAGCAGCCAAATCCGTGGCAGCGGTATTACAGCCGGGCAACTTGGTGGTTCTAGAATCCACTAGCCCCGTAGGTGCCACCGAGCAGATGGCAGAGTGGCTGGCAGAAGCACGGCCAGATCTAACCTTCCCGCAAACCCACGGTGAAGCATCCGATATTCGTATTGCCCACTGCCCTGAGCGTGTATTACCGGGCCATGTAATTCGCGAGCTGGTTGAGAACGACCGCGTGATTGGTGGTATGACCCCGAAATGCGCCGAAGCCGCATGCGCGCTCTATCAAATCGTGGTGGAAGGTGAGTGTGTTGCTACCACTGCTCGCACTGCCGAGATGGCCAAGCTAACCGAAAATAGCTTTCGGGATGTCAATATTGCTTTCGCAAATGAGCTTTCCACCATCTGCCACGAGCTAGATATCAATGTGTGGGAACTGATTGCTTTAGCAAACCGTCACCCACGAGTGAATATCTTGACCCCCGGTGCGGGCGTAGGCGGTCACTGTATCGCTGTAGACCCTTGGTTCATCGTAGATGCCTGCCCAGAACAGGCCAAAATCATTCGCGCAGCGCGCGAAGTGAACGATGCCAAACCGCAGTGGGTGCTAGGCCGTGTGAAAGAAGCGCTGGAGTACTACCACCAGCAGCACCCGGATGCCAAGCGTAGCGATTTGACCGTGGCTTGCTTGGGAGTTGCCTTTAAACCGGATATTGATGACCTGCGTGAAAGCCCCGCCCTGGGGATTGCCAAAGAAATTGGCAAGCTGGGCTGCAAATTACAAGTGGTGGAACCCAATATTGAAACACTGCCTAAAGGTCTGGAAGGCGATAACGTAACACTGGCGACCTTCGATGAAGCCATGGCAGAAGCCGATGTGGTATGTGTGTTAGTGAAACACAAGCCGTTTATTGTTCATAAGAAGGCCGTGAGCGGTAAGGAAACCGTCATCGACGCTGTGGGCCTGCTAGGTTAAATATCCACCCATAACTGTCGCTAAACCAGGTGAGTGATAAGGCAAGGCGTTCCGCAGCCCAAGCAGCCACTCACCAATTACCATTCACCATTCATCTCTCACGGAAATCCATGGACGAGCTTCTTCAACACGCGACACATTTAGCGAATCAAACCAGCCATGCACTTTCAATGCCTATCAAAGGCCGTGTGGCTTATGTGGTTAGTCATGGTCAAAGTTATGCGAGCAACGGCTATGCGATTCGCACACAAGGTGTGGCTAAAGCCCTTAATCATCATGGCTTTGAAACTCTCTGTTTTGTTCGGCCGGGTAGACCGTGGGAGTTACAGCAAAATAGCCAACCTACCCCTCCTGAAGTGACCCTTCAGGGGGTGCGTTATATTCATAGTCGCTGGCCTAATGATGTTACGCCGACCAACGAGCGCGAGCACTTAGAAGCGAGCGTTCAGCAATTCATGACGCTGTTCAGCGTTTACCGTCCAGAAGTGGTGCTAGCTGCCTCTAATTGGATAGTAGGCTTACCCGCCTGGGTGGCGGCTAAGCGCCTAGGTTTGCCGTTTTATAATGAAGTACGTGGTTTTTGGGAGCTATCACGCGCTGCACAAGATCCCGCCTTTGAAAGTAGCAAAACCTGCCAAATTGAAGCAGAGCGCGATACGTTTGTGGCAAAGCAGGGGATAACTACTTTCACGTTAAATGCTCCTATGCAAGAAGAGCTGGTGAAGCGTGGCGTCAAGCGCGAAAGCATTCAGCTAGTACCCAATGGCGTGAGCGAGCTACCAAATATTGCGCCTGCCGATCCTGCGCTTAAGAAGCAGTTAGGAATTCAGGAAGGTGACAAGGTAGTGGGCTACATTGGTAGCCACAGTGTTTATGAGGGTTTGGATACTCTGATTGCGGCCTGTGAGGCACTGGTGCAGCAGGGGCAAAGTCTCAAGCTGTTACTAGTTGGAGATGGCCTCATTGTATCTCACACGGCTGAATATAAAAGTGCTGTGTCAGATAAGCCCTGGTTGGTTAATGTAGGGCGCATTCCCCATGAACAAGTCGCACGTTATTACGCGCTCATAGATACAGTCGTTATTCCTCGCAAACTTTTGAAAGTTTGTAATATTGTACCGCCAATGAAAGCCGCTGAGGCTCTGACCTACGGCAAGCGTTTAGTAGTATCTAACGTGGCACCTTTATCAGAGTACGCTAGTAAATACGATAGCGTAGTGAGCTTCGAGGCCGGGAATGCTAAAAGCCTAGCTACGGCTCTTGAGCGCTCGCTGAAGTTGCCAGCGCCTAAGCCCAGTACGAATCTACTATTCTCGTCGCATACTAAGCCGATGGTACGTTTACTGAATGGTGAGGAAAAGGCTCTAAGGCAGAAGAGTGCAGCTAAGGCGCAGGCAAAATTGGTACCAACCAAGTCAAGTTTTGGTACGTTTAGCCACCCGGAAATCATTGAGCTACCTCGAAAAGACCCACTCTGGTATTCCGTGTCAGTCAAAGCGGGTCAGTCGCTTATCATCGAAGCTGCTTCAGAGTATCGTAATATTAAGGGGGCGCAAAATCGCAAAGCGGTTTTGTTGGTCAACGCCTTTGATGCTCAGGGCAACCCGGTTGATAAATCTTGCGGTAAGATGGCGAAATCTGGCCATCTTAAAGCCTTTTTCAAGTACTTGCCCTGCACTCAAAATCAGATCCAGGAACTGCACAGCTTCACTGTGCCGGAAGGCGTAAGTGAGATCCGTATCGGCATTTGTGGCTTCAACAAAAAAGATGACGAGCAAGTTTTCCTGCGGGAGCTGCGCGTCAAGCCGAAAGCTGACAAATCTCAGCCTATGCAGTTCGTGCCCCCTAGTGCTAGGGCCTCCGAGATCAGCATACTAGGTTGGCCGGAGCAGCCGCCCAACGGCAAGCCTTATGTGATTGGCATCATGGATGAGTTCACCACCGGCTGTTTTGAGCAGGACGTCAACCTAATACAGCCTCGCCCAGATAACTGGTATGCTTTAGCCGAGAAATATAACCCCGAGTTCTTCTTTATCGAGAGCGCCTGGAAGGGCAACTATGGTAGTTGGCAGTACAGAGTAGCGGACTACGCCAACAGGCCCGGTCATGAAATTGCCCATATCTGCCAGTATGCGCGGGAGAAGGGGATCCCTACCCTGTTTTGGAACAAGGAAGACCCAGTTCATCACCAGAAATTTATGTGTAGCGCCAAGCTGGTAGATCATATCTTTACCACAGACGCCAACATGAAGGACTCTTACCAAGCCAAGACCGGCAACCCCAACGTACATGCCTTGCCTTTTGCTGCCCAACCAGCCTTGCACAAGCCAGCACCTCTGGCGGGTCGCAAGCCCAGGGCCTGTTTTGCAGGCAGTTGGTATGGTAACCGCCACGCGGAGCGCGGAGAGGCGATGCGCTGGCTGCTGCAAGCAGCTAACCATCATGGGCTGGATATCTATGACCGTAACTACGGCACAGGTATCTTCCCCTTCCCAGAGGAGTACCAAGCAGGCATCAAAGGCAGTCTGCCCTATAAGGAGCTCTGTGACGAGTACAGCCGCTATCGGGTGTTTCTCAATGTCAATTCCGTGACCGATTCACCTACCATGTTCTCACGTAGGGTCTTCGAGCTGATGGCTTGTGGTACTCCCGTGGTTAGCACTTATGCTAAGGGCATCGAGAATTTGTTTGAAAGCGATGCGGTCTGGCTGGTGCATAGTCAGGAAGAGGCCGATGACGCGCTGCAAACACTAATGACGGACAACAACGAATGGCGACGCCGCAGTCTGGCTGGCATTCGAGAAGTATTTGCCAAGCACACCTATGCCCACCGTCTTAACGATATATTTGACCGTCTGGGAATCGAAACTCGGATGGCCACTGATCCTTCTATCGCCCTGATTGCCGAGGCTCACTCTCAACCGGAACTGGAAGCACTGAACTCCTTTGCTTTAAAGCAGAGTTACCGCAGCTTCCAACTAGGTATTATCTGTACACAGGAACTCACTCAGTTGGCAGGTTCACTCTCGAAAAATATCATTCTACTTCAAAGAGAGCAGCAAATCCTTTGGCTAGCCGAAGAGCATTCGGATACTCCATTGGCTGGATGGCTCAGCCCCTTGAACAACTACGGTGAGCATTATCTGCGTGATCTGGTGAACGCTAGCCTCTACGAGCCCGGGGCCTGCGGTTGGGCCAAAGCATTAGGTCAAGACTGCTTCGCATATGAAGGAGAGGCCTGTTTGAGCGGTTTATTGATGCGAACGACTGAGTTTCTCAAGCAGCCCATCACAGCACGTCCAGAGGAGCATATCACACGCTCGGATCTCTACTTAGTTGACAGCGATCAGTTCCAGATTGCCGGTTCGGCTCAACAAGCGATGAGAGGATAAAATATGACCAAGCGTGTACTGATTTGCGGCAACCCTGACCTCAATTACATCGATGGTTCTTCTATCTGGGCTCAGACCATCGCTCTGGCTACCGCCGCCACCGGCGACGCTAAGGTCGAGTTCTTAGCCAGAAGCACTCCAGCTCGGGATGAGCTCTATGGCATGCTCAAGGCCGATGGCAATGTGTCACTTTTGGATGGCAGTGACCGCCAGTACTGGCAGGGCCAGGGCTTTGCTCGCCTTACTCCGGCTATGATGGGTGAGCTGGCCATCCGCCTTGACCGCGCCAAGCCTTATGACGTCATTATCGTGAGGGGGCTGGAGATCGCAAACCAGCTATTGGACGCGCCGGACGTGCTGGCCAAGAGCTGGATGTACCTGACCGATATTCCTCAGTCGCTGAGCGACTATGCCCCAGATCAGCGGCTGGTGTTTCAGCGTATTGCCAAGGGTTGTCAGCGTTTGCTTTGCCAGACCGAGGGTTTCCAGGCCTTATGGCAGGCCCTAGTGCCCGATCTGGATATCGGCAAGCTGCGTATTTACAACCCTGTTATTCCTGACTTACCCGAGTTCTTGGCACCAATCAGCGAACGACCTATGAAGGCGATTTACGCTGGTAAGTTTAAAAGCGACTGGAAGACTCTTGAGATGGCTCAGTCCTGGCCTGCCATACACCGCGAGCTACCTAGCAGTGAGTTGGTGATGATTGGCGACAAGATCCACAACGAGTCGGATCAGCCGAATTATGCCGAGCGCATGCAGCATGCTTTGACGAGCACTCAGGGTTTGGCATGGTGGGGTGCACAATCTCGTGAGGTCGTTCAGGAGCAACTTCAGCAGGCTCGCGTTGGACTTTCCTGGCGCGATGAGAGTATGAATGACACCGTGGAGTACTCTACCAAGATTCTGGAGTACGGTGGGGCTGGTTGCGCCGCCATTCTCAACCGCAACTCGCTCCACGAACAGTTACTGGGGGAAGACTACCCTTTATTCGCCAATAGCGAATCTGATTTTAAACGCCAGCTTATGCGTGCACTGAGTGAACCTAAAATAGCTCAGCAAGCGGCAGATGCCTTGAAACGATTGGCTGAACACCACACCTTCTCCAGCCGAGTAAAAGAGATTCGGCAGTGGCTGGCTGAGACCCCTAAAGCACCTGAACCAAAGGCTAAAACACATGTGCTTGTAGCGGGGCATGATCTCAAGTTTTTCAACTTGCTGCAGAAAAAGCTTGAAGCTACCGGTCAGTTTGAATTCCTTATTGATCAGTGGGATGGACACAACAAGCACGATGAAGCCCAGAGCCTTCAGCTACTGGAGCAAGCCGATGTGATCTTCTGCGAATGGTGTTTAGGGAACCTTAAATGGTATTCCTATAATAAAAAGCCAAATCAGCGTTTAGTGGCACGTTTCCATGCACAGGAAGCCCGTTTACCCTATATGGCAGAAGCTGACTGGCAGAATGTTGATCATGTTAGTTTTGTTAGTGAACACACACGTCGTCAAGCGCTAGAGATTTTTAAGGGCTTTCCTGCTGAAAAAACGTCAGTCATACCAAATTACTTAGACGATACAAAATTTACCCCTAAAAAGAAGACAGGAGAAGCGCGATTTACCTTAGGTATGATTGGAGTCGCTCCTAAAAGTAAACGCTTAGATCGTGCGATAGATCTTCTTGAGGCTCTGTTAGATGAGGATGATCGCTATTGTTTGCGCGTTAAGGGGAAACACCCTCTTGATTATGGGTGGCTGCTAAATCGAGAGGATGAACTGGCTTTTTACGAGCAAGTTTTTAAACGAATCAATGAGCACCCTAAGTTACGTTACAAGGTGATTTTTGACCCTCCCGGTGATGATGTAAATGAGTGGTTGACGATGGTTGGATTTATTCTATCGCCTTCAGATCATGAATCATTTCACATGGCGGTTGGGGAGGGTATATTGACTGGTTCAATCCCACTTGTATGGAACTGGGACGGTGCTAAATGTATATGGGGTGATTCTAATGTTGTTGAAACTGTAAAAGATGCCAAAAAAATAGTGATAGAGTTTGATCGAGATAGAAAGGTACTGAAAGATAATATTCATAGCTTGTTTTCAATGGATATCTTGAATAATTGGCTGAGAATTATTAAGAGCGAATAGTTTTCTTATGAAAAGATGCGATATACAGAGCAATATCTCTTCGAATGCTTTTTTTTACATAAAGAAAAAGATAGCTGCTAATAGCAAAGAGGATGCTCGTAAATTAAAGAAGCTATTCGATGAAAAAAAATTTGAGGCAAGAAGTTTTAGTGATAGTGCCCTAGATGTTCAGTCTTTTGATTGGCAATGTCTTGAGCGAGACCGTAATTGGTGGTGGCAGTTGCAAGCACTTCCTTTTTTGAATTGGTATTCGAATAGTTATTTTTTTCAAACTGAGTCTGAGCGTAAGAAATATTTCAAAATTTGCATGGATGCTATCTATCAGTGGGTCGAAAAAGCAAAAAATAATAAAGCTTCACCGCTATCTTGGCATGATCATGCTGCTGCATTTCGGGTGCGGAATATTGCTAATTGGTTTGTCTTTTGCTGTTCTGTGGATTCTTCTTTGTGGGAGCCTAAAGATCTAGATTGTATTAGTAGTTTAATATATGAGCACTTGGATTGGATCCAAGACGATAAACACTATACGCGGTATACTAATCATGGCTTTGATCAAGCGATGATTGTGCTGACTATTAGTCTCTTTTTTGATTGTGACTCCTTTGAGAAATACAGAGTAAAAAATCGAGAAAGATTGATAAGTGAAGTTAAAGTAGCTTTTACTGAAGAAGGTGTACACAAAGAAAATAGCCCTGGATATCAGAAAATGATGCTGGGCAGGTTGAAGCTTTTAAAAGATTTTTCATTGCTAAATGAGCAAAGCGTTTCAGATTTGGCAAACAGATATATTGAGAGAGCCCAGAAATTTTTAGAGGTGCTAACGCTTCCAAGCGGCTTTTTGCCTACAATAGGCGATACTCAAGATGAAGATATAGGCTTGTACTCAGCTATACAAGAGGATGAGTGTCTTGTATATGACTATACTTCGTCCGGCTATTTTGTATGTAAGGGTAATAGTAAGAAAATAGGCGAGTATTTTTTATTGGTTAAATGCGTGCATGATTCGAACTATCATAGACATGATGATGACTTGATGGTTTATCTTTGGTGTAATGGAAATGTGGTTCTGTCTGATAATGGCTTATTTTCACATAATGAAAAAGATCAGGCTAGGATCTTTTTAAGGTCACCTTTGGCGCATTGTGTTCCATTTGTCAAAGGAAAGCCTGAGCGAGATATGTCTAAACTTTCAAAAAGCCCTCTTCTTTCTCTCGATAAGACTAATAAAAAAATCTATGGCGAAAGCTGGTCTCATGGTGAAAAAATAACGAGAATAGTAGATTTTTCCTGTTTAGATAATGGCTCTCTTGTGATTTACGATGAGTCGGAAGCGGAACAGATTTATTCAAATTTCTGCTTTGGGGAATCTGCGTCACTCAAGGTTTTGAAGAGGGACTTTGCTAGATTAGACTTTAATAATTTGCGATGCGATATGTTTTTTCCTTTGATGAATAGTGCGAGTATATTTCAATCTTTTAACGATAATATTGCTTCTAGCTGCATAATTTCTAAAAAATACTCGGAGAAGGTTGATGGAATTCGTTTGCTTTTGTCTTCTTCTAAAGGGAAAAATAAAGTAGATATTAATCTAAGGCGAGAGTGATTGGATGAATAGAGTCATACGTTTAAAAGAGTGGGGAAGTTCTGTTTCGACACATAAACAGCCTTCTGAAGAGCAGTTGCTAAAAGCCACAAAAAGTTTGGTTAACAAAAGGTATGCATTGAATACAGATGAAAATGGTTTTATTATTAACTCAAAGGTAATAAATAGAAGTTCTAGGTCAAAAAAAATCGTACTGCTTGGAGATTCTTTTGTCGAGTCCGTTTTCGTGGATGAAGAAAAAAGAATAAATGCAGTAATCGAGGGGTATAATTCAAGCCTGAACGTTCTAAATGGTGGTTATTCAGGCGCCACCAGTCTGCATGTCGCAAATGTTTTGCTGAACAAAGTTGTGCCCGTAGAGCCAAGTCTAGTGGTTTTTTTCATGCCAACTAATGATCAGCGTGTAATACAATTAGATGATGGCTATTGGAATATTGATCAAAGATTATCTCCGCTTGTTCCATTAGGCAAAGAAAAAGTGCTCTTGAGTGACTACTCTGGCCAAGTTTCTTTAAAGTCGATGCATAAGATGCTAAAGGTAATTCACTCCATATTGTGCATTTATGATATTCCATTTGTCTTTGCTTCAACGCCACATAGGTTTGTAAAAGATGAAAATGATGAATGGCTTCTAAAAGTTGGCGCTAATATCGAAAAATATAACCGTAAGTCTAAGTCTAGGTCTAATGTCAATAAAATTTGCAAAAATTATTGCGCTAATAATTTAATAGACTTTATTGATTTAGAAGGCGCTGTTTCTGAAAAGGCCGACTTTTTCTATGACGATTTGCACTTAACATCTGATGCAAGTATTTTGGTCGGGAATATTTTAATTGATGAGCTTAAGTTGTTAGGCTTGTTGTATTGATTTTAATGAGGTTTTTTATGGACGTTGGTAAGCCTGATTTTGATTTTAATAGCCATGCTTATATTTCTTTGAAGAATAAGTATTTTTTCCATTCTGTGGGTAAGGCTGCTAATAGTACAGTTAAACATTTTCTGTATGGAGCTGAGTCAAAAGGTACAAAGCTAAAATATGATAATGTACATGATCGTAGAGCTTCTCCACTGTTATCCCCTTTTCAGTTGCCAGAAAAAATCTTGGCAGGGGTAATGTCTGGTAAGGATAGCTTCAATTTTACTTTTGTAAGAAATCCATATTCTCGGCTGCTTTCTTGCTACTTAGATCGGATTGTACCTAAACAATCAGCTCCATACAGAGAGCTTATACGTTATCTTAATAAAGAAATTGGCTACGATTTCTCCTTTGATGAATTTGTTAAAGCTATTTGCTTACAGTCAGATTTTGAACAAAATAATCATTGGAGAGTGCAGTATACTGATGTGATGTATGAATATGTAAATTATAATTTTATAGGGAAGCAAGAGTCTTTTTCTGAAGATATGAGGTGTGTTTGGAATAATATTTATCCTAAACTTCCTGTTCCTGATTTTGGTTCTAAGAATTTATCGCCTTCAAAGACAAACTCTAGTCAAAGAGTGTCTGAGTATTGGACTGATGAATTGAGGTCTTTGGTATCTTTAAGATACAAAAAGGATTTCAAAACTTTTGGCTATGATTATTGAATATAGGGTGTATCCTTGAAATATAAAAATAATCTCCAGCATATCAGTAAGGGGAAGTTTTCCCCTGATTTAAAGTTTGAAGGAGAAGGGTTTTCTTTTTTGTATAGTTATATTAGGAAAAATGCTTCTACTTCTTTCAAGCTTCTCTTTAAACATTTACATCCTGATTTATGTCATGGAGAAGTTCCAAGCATATCCTGTATGGCTAAGCACGTTCAGGTAGAAAGTTCAGATCCTGATAAAATTGATAGTTTATACGCGACCAAGATTTTTGTATATCGAGATCCAGTGGAACGTGTATTTTCTGTATATAAAAATAAGCTTATACAGAAAGATGGGGCTGTTGATATATTAGGGAAGCTTGAGCAAGTGATAGGGCGTGATCCGGCATTACTTACATTCGATGAGTTTGTAAATGAATATGTGGCTTTGCTACAAGGAGAGCGTTGGCAAGACGTTGATGGTCATCTTTATCCTCAAACGTGGCATCTTTTGCCTATTACCTATACGAAAGCTATTCACATAAATAATGTTTACCAAGAAATGCAGGGTATTCTTCCCAAAAATTTATGTAATAGTGTTTTTAAAGAGCCTTCAAACAGTACAACTAAGGGCAGTATCGCATTATCTTTTGCTGACTCTGACTGCCCTGCTATTTATTTTAGAAAAAAATATCTCCGTGATCGTGCATTACCAGCTTTGAATCAGGTCTTGACGCCAGCTACAGAGGTTTTGTTGCGTGAAATTTATGCGGATGACTATCAGATGATTGAAGAAGTGGAAGGGAACCTGAAGGCTTCTATTACTCTGAATGAATTACCTGCGACTGATCTTAGCTTTGAATTAAAAGCGTCAGTCTCTTCTCTTTCTGATGCATTTTCCGCAAGCTTAGATTTTTCTATTCCTGAGAATACTAAGAACGGAGTCTAAGGTTTAAAATAAATATTTTATTTATGCTTACGCGCTCGGCTCTGGTGGTTTTTTTCGCTCAGTGAAGCCTTTTCGTATTGATTATCAATTGGAAATATTATGTGTGGTATTGTTGGCGCGATAAGCGCAAAGGAAAGCACCGATTTTCTACTTGCAGGGTTATCCACTCTGGAGTATCGCGGCTACGATTCGGCAGGCTTGGCGGTACTCAATAATGGGTTGCAGCGCGCCCGTGCCAAAGGGCGTGTGGCGGAGCTAGCCAGCAAAGTGGCGGAAGCGGGTATTAACGGGCATGTGGGTATCGCTCACACACGCTGGGCTACTCATGGCGTTCCCGCCGAGCGCAATGCTCACCCGCACATCTCCTCTGGCTTGGCGGTGGTGCATAACGGCATCATCGAAAACTACGAGTCTCTCCGTGAGCAGCTTCAAGGCCTGGGGTATGTGTTCACCTCGGATACCGACACAGAAACCATTGCCCACCTGATTCAAGCCTGTTTTAAGGGCCAAATTGGTGAACCTGCCGAAAACCTATTTTCTGCCGTGCAGTGTGCCGTTGCCCACCTGAAGGGGGCGTTTGCGTTAGCCGTCATTAGTGAGGAAGAGCCGGATTGCTTGGTGGTTGCCCGTGAAGGCTCTCCGCTGATGCTTGGCGTTGCAGAAGATGGCTACTATGCCGCATCTGATGCCTCTGCGCTGCTCTCTGTTACCAAGCGCATGATGTACCTGGAAAACGGCGATGTAGCCCGTTTAAGCCGCGATGCGGTGGTAGTGGTCGATGGTATTGGCCAGATGGTTGAACGCGCCATTGTCACGTCTAGTTTGAACGCCAACGCGGTCGAGTTGGGCGATTACAACCACTACATGCAGAAGGAAATCTTCGAGCAGCCGCAGGCGCTTAGCAACACGCTGGAAATGATTAGCGGGGCAGGGCAGTTGCAGCCCGGTATTTTTGGTGCGGAAGCCGCTGAGATTTTCCAGCAGGTGGAATCTGTTCTGATTCTAGCGTGTGGTACCTCTAGCTACGCAGGCATGACGGCGAAGTACTGGATTGAGCAAGTGGCGGGCATTCCTTGCAACGTAGAAATTGCCAGCGAGTACCGCTATCGCCATAGTGTGCCTAACCCAAAGCAGTTGGTCGTGGTGATTTCTCAGTCCGGTGAAACCGCGGATACCCTGGCGGCGCTACACCACGCTAAGGTACAGGGGCATACCTTCACCCTGGCGATCTGTAACGTTCCGGAATCTGCCATTGTGCGTGAAACCGCGCTGCGCTTTATTACCCGCGCTGGCCCGGAAATTGGTGTGGCATCTACCAAAGCGTTTACCACTCAGCTTAGTGCGCTGTTCTTACTCACTCTGCTGCTTGCCAAAGCGAACCAGCGCTTGAGTGATGACGCTGAAAAAGCGTATTTAGACGAGCTTCGTCACTTGCCCATTGCTGTTGATAAAGTGCTGGCGTTAGAGTCCAGCATCGAAGCGTGGTCTCAGCATTTTGCCAATAAGCACCATGCGCTGTTTTTGGGCCGTGGTCGGCATTACCCCATTGCTTTGGAAGGCGCGCTGAAGCTCAAAGAGATCTCTTACATTCATGCGGAAGCCTACCCGGCGGGTGAGCTGAAACATGGCCCGCTGGCTCTGGTCGATTCCGAAATGCCGGTGGTGGTGGTAGCGCCCAACGATGAAATGTTGGAGAAGCTGAAAGCCAACATGCAGGAAGTAAGTGCCCGTGGCGGGCAACTTTATGTATTTGCCGATGGTGGCAGTGCGGTGAAGTCGTCTGACGGTGTGAACGTACTGTTGATGCCTGAGCACTACGGGTTGCTTTCACCGGTGTTACACGTGGTAGCGCTTCAGCTGCTCTCTTATCATGTGGCGTTGGTAAAAGGCACCGATGTTGATAAGCCGCGTAATTTGGCGAAGAGTGTGACGGTGGAGTGAGGCGGTTTGAATACAGCCGTTTGGACAACTAAGTTGAAAAACGCCACAACTGGCAGTGATATTGTGCGGGCACCACAGGGAAAAGTTAATGATCCGTTTTGCCCCCTTGGCTGTTATTGACTATGAGTGTGCAACCGCACTTGGCCTGACGTTGCAGGAAACGTGGCAAGCTGCGAGTGCTGGAAAGTCCGGTATTGGGCCATTGACACGTTATGCTCCTGATCAGTCGTTGCTATCTGGTACTGATAAAGTACGGGTTGCCGGGCAGATACCGGCCAGTTTCGAAACCTTGGCTG
Source organism: Halomonas sp. CnH100-B (assembly GCF_024124605.1). Lineage (NCBI taxonomy): Bacteria > Pseudomonadati > Pseudomonadota > Gammaproteobacteria > Oceanospirillales > Halomonadaceae > Halomonas > Halomonas sp. CnH100-B. The sequence continues at coordinate 105,447 of NZ_JAMXRX010000001.1, forward strand.
GTTCTGCTGCGGTGTTGCAGCGTACCCCAGACCCTACTGCACAGGCATTGCGGCAAGTTTGTCGCCGTTTGTTGGAGCGTGTTAATCCTTTGGCTTCGGGGCTGGATCCGGCTCGTGTGGCAGTGATTGGTGGTACAGCACTGACATCGACCATTACGCATGAAGCGATGTCAGGTCGGCAACAGCCGTTAATGACCGGACTGCTTACACGTTGCCAAAATTTGCCCTTGGCCATGGTGGCGGCCGACTGGGGCTTTACTGGCCCTCAATTCAATGTAGGAGGTGCCTGTGCCTCCAGCGGACAGGCATTACTTGTTGCAGGTCAGCTTTTACAGGCAGGTGCCATTGATGCGGCATTGGTATGCGGCTTTGAACTTCCTTTGCAGGCATCGAATGCTGCTGGTTTTGCTTGGTTAAAAGCAGCGGCAATATCTGCCCCACAAGAGGCAGAATCTGTGGATCCGACTACCCTTTGCCGACCGTTGTCAGCAGATCGCTGTGGTCTGGTAATGGGGGAAGGGGTAAGTGCGCTCTGGTTAACTACCTCTCAACAGGCACAAAACCATGCCTTGCCAATAAAAGGTTGGCTGCAGGGTGGGGCGATGAACTCCAGTGCTACCAGCCAGACAGCGCTGGATCAGGCACAGGTAGAAGCGTGTATGCGTGCGGCAATAGCTCACGGCGGATACCAAGCCTCTGATATAGGTGCCATTAGCACTCATGCAACTGGGACTTGGCAGGGGGATCAGGCCGAAATTAGTGCGCTTAATAACGTCTTTGGTGACCACCTTTCCGTTTGCCCAGTAACTGCCAATAAATCGCAGTTAGGGCACTCAATGGGGGCAGCGGCGCTGATCAGCACTATTTTGACGATGGAAAGCTTGTGCCATCAGCTTGTACTGCCAACGCTGAACTTTAATCAGGATAAGACGCTGCCTAACCTATTAGCCAGTAAACTACCCCGAGAACACTCCCATAATACTGCGCTGGTAAATGCTTTTGGTTTTGGCGGTACTCATGTCAGCTTGATTGTAAGCAGGGATGAGTAGTCAGATTATACTTTTAATTGGGTCTTATTGGGCCTGGGAGTTTAGTTTATGAATACAAAACAAATAGTGCTGGACGCCCTGATCACATTGCTGGAACAGAAGGGTATGTCAGGTACTGAACGTATCAGGAAAAACATTATCCAGAATCCGGGCTTTATGCTTAGTGATATTTTGGATAGCGTAGATAAGGTAGAGTTTTTTCTGCTGCTAGAAGATGCTTGTAAGATTAACGTATCAGATGAGGATCAAGATCAGTTAGAGACTTTTGCACACGTAGTTGACTATGTGGATAAAGAGATATGTCAATAACGTTTCAGCTTGAGGAAGCGTATCTCCAATCTGATTTTAAAAAAGCTGATGATTTATGGCAGGCAGTTGCTTCTAGCGACATTTGCCAAGCTACGCAGGTAGCACTCAACTTAATAAGGCAATGCCAGATTGCCCAAAACTTTACCGGGGCGCTACATGCGGCCCGGCAAGCAGCTCAGCACTGGCCAATAGATCACAAAATTCAGTTGCTCTATAAAGAGTTATATTATCTATATGGTTCAGATTTAGAGCAGCAGGGTACCCCTGTTACTCCTCAGATGCTTCTCGCGGAAGATGCCTCTGAAGAGGCTCTGCTTTGGGATCTAAAGCTATACTCCCACTATATCACCAACACGGAAGTTGTAAGACTTTTAAAAGTATTTGTGCAACGTTGGCCAGAGTTTCGCCCAGGATTACGCTTGTTGCTGAATAAGCTTCAACTTGAAGGTGAATTTCAGGATATTGTGAATTTATGCAGTGAGCGTTATGCCAAACAGCGTAAGCATGAAGGTTTTGTGTTACAGGTTTGGGTGGATGCTTTGGTGGAATTACAGTGCCTGGATGAGGCGCTGGTATTGGCTTATGAGGCACATCGCCAAGGTGCTTTAAACAAAGATATTGTTGAATTTTTGTTGGCACACAGTATTGGGCAGGGTATTAGTCGCGATCAGGCATTACGCTCTTCCATTGATACTCTGTGCCAAGCTTATAACGTGGAAGGTTTACAGCAAGCAATAGCATTTGAAAAAAAGCTTAACCCACCATTACGCCCTCTGACTCCCGCTTTTTCTCCTACTCAAGCGTTGACTTGCTCCCCGTTGGCACCCGCCGACTGTCTGGTCATTATCTTTTCGGGGGTGGCGCGGCGGTTTGCTATTCCATTGACTCTGCTGGATAGATTCTTTGCTGGTTACGGCATAGCGCTAGTGAATTTGGTTGATAAAGAAGACTCCTACTATCTGAACGGTATTTCAGGGCTAGGGGGGAGTTTTGAATCTTCGGTTGAAAAGCTTAGAGAGATTGCAAAACGCTATGGTGCAAAGCGGGTTATTACTATGGGGCACTCTGCAGGCGGGACTGCGGCATTGCACTATGGCGTAGCGCTGGATGCTTGCTACATACTGGCCTACACGCCCGTATGCCATGTAGGCCTTGATTTTTTTGAACGGCATGCAGATTATCGCAATCGCCCACAGATCCGCAAAGTCAACCAACTGGTTCCTGACAAGCGGTTTGATATTAAGCCGATTCTTGAGAGTAGCGAATTTAAAGGGCAGATCGATCTTTATGCTGGTGAGTACTGCGTTAAAGATTTAGTCCATGTGGATTACCTTTCCGGGTTGCCACAGGTCTCGGCTCATGCTGTTAAGGATGTTGCTATTCATGCGGTTATAATTCCTGCTCTGCTGAATGGCAGCTTCTTACAGACGTTATTGGGGACAGTAGATAAAGCCAATGCTGCCTACTCAATGGAAGCACGTTTACAGGCGCTAGTGGAGCATTATGTAGTAGAGCGTGGTGAAATGGCCGAGCAGCTGAGCCAGTTGCTGGAAGAGAATGACCGCTTAAAGCGTCAGGTGAAGCAGTTGGAACACTCTGCGGGTGTACCGTTGGGGCAGTCGCAGGAAGCTAACGGCCATGCGCTCACCTTTGATTTTTCATTACCTGATCAGCCCGTAAGCTAGTCAGGTAGGTGGTAATGCAGGAGTAAGGATGCAGGTGTTTAAGGCAGGAAAAGCACGGCTGCGCCAGTGGGTGGGGCAGCACGCGCTGGCCTTGGCGGCGGGTGGTTCATCGTTCGCGCAATCAGCGGCGGGGGTGTGGTCTTACTATCGCTTGGGAATGTACCAAACAGTGGTGAACCAGCCTGCCTTCCCAGATAACGTCAATGCTCAGTTCGCTAGAGCGGCCTCGTTAACGGCACTGGGAGAAGCACAGCAAGCCGAGGCAGTGGCGCGTTCACTGTTGAAAAGCGGCCAACTAGGTGCCCGTGTGCCTGCGTTCATTCAAGCCATCGCTGCCTTTTCGCCCCCCTTGGCGGAACAGCTCTGCCATGAAGCGGTGCTACCTGCTTCGTCTTTTCTACCCGTAGGCTTAGCCATGCGGTTGGGAGATTATCCCTTAGCTAAGCAGAGGCTACAGGCTTACCAGCAGGCGGCTAAAACCCCCAATCCTGAAGCGCTACTGGTGGAAAGTAACCTCACTGCCACCACGGCGCTTCAGCAGTGCGACTTCATCAATCAATTTTTGGCCCGCCATGGGCTCACCGCTGTTAGGCCCGTTGATGAGCACGCCCCGTTGGGTGTCATGAATCTTGCAGCGTTGGATAAGCCCGCCCACGCGGATGATGAAAGCGCGCCTGCCAGCCAAGGGCCGTTGGTCAGTGTACTGATGACGACGTACTGCTCGGGAGAGCGTGCCGTTCGTGCAATTGATTCGTTATTGGCTCAGCAGCACCGTCATCTCGAAATCATTGTGGTGGACGACGCTAGCCTTGATAACACCTTTGAGCAGCTCTTGGAGTGCGCTAAAAAAGATCCGCGGGTTCGGTGTTATCAGTTGCCGAAAAACGCGGGAACGTACGTTGCTAAAACCTACGGCTACCAGCAGGCGCATGGCGAGTTCATTACCTGCCATGATTCAGATGACTGGTCGCACCCTGAAAAAATTAGCCGCCAACTGGCTCCCATGCTAAAACACCCGGCCATCATGGCGACCACGTCTCAGTGGGTTCGCTTAAGTGATGAAGGGAAGTTTTTTGTACGCCAGGCAGCACCGTTTACGCGCTTGAACCCGTCTTCGCCACTGTTTCGTCGTGCGGTGATTGAGCGCATGGGCAGTTGGGACCTGGTGCGTACCGGGGCAGACAGTGAATTCTTGGCACGCATGAAGCTGTATTTTGGTAAGAGTGCCGTAAAACGCTTGATTGAACCGCTTGCGTTTGGCGCGCACCGAGACGATTCATTGATGACCGCTAAAGATACCGGACATCGAGAAAATGCGGTCTCCCCAGCACGGCTGGCCTACTGGGAAAGCTGGAGCGAGTGGCACCTTCAACAGTTACGTAACGGTGAGCCACTCTGCTTGGCACCGATAAGCGGTCAGCGCGCGTTTTCGGCACCCGATGCAATTGCGGTGCCTGAGGCGGATATCAACACATTGCTAGGTGAAGCGCGTTAAGGCGCTCGCCAGCCATTAACATAATACGTTTGGTGGGTTTGGAGAATGCGAAAGTATTTTGGTACCGATGGGGTTCGCGGGTTAGTGGGTGAATTCCCCATGACCCCTGATTTTGCCATGAAGTTGGGCTGGGCCGCAGGGCAGGTGCTGGGCGCAGAAGGTATAAAAGAGGTCATCATCGGTAAAGATACCCGTGCCAGTGGCTATATGCTGGAGTCGGCGTTAGAGGCGGGCTTTTCAGCGGCAGGTGTGAACGTGGCATTGGCTGGGCCGCTTCCTACCCCGGCGGTGGCGTATTTAACCTCCACCTTCCGTGCGGATGCCGGGGTGGTGATTAGTGCTTCTCATAACCCGTTTCACGATAACGGCATTAAGATTTTTGGTCAGGGCGGTTTCAAACTCTCAGACGCACAAGAGCAAGAGATCGAGCGCTTGCTGCATACCGCCATTGAAGGCGGCATGACGTGTGTGAGTTCGGAGCTGTTGGGTAAAGCCCGCCGAGTAGACGATGCCGCTGGGCGTTATATCGAATACTGTAAAGCAAACCTGCCCGGCAACTTGAGCTTAAGCGGCCTGAAAGTGGTGGTGGATAGCGCCAACGGCGCTGCCTATAAAGTTGCCCCGGCGGTATACCGCGAGCTGGGGGCCAATGTGGTGAGTATTCACGACCAGCCCAACGGCGTGAACATCAATGCGGGCTGCGGTGCCACTGCGATGGAAAGCCTACGGGCGGCCGTGCTGCAGCATGAAGCCGACCTGGGGATTGCGCTGGATGGCGATGCCGACCGCCTGATGATGGTGGATCACACCGGTGCGGTGGTAGATGGCGATGAGCTGCTGTTCCTGCTGGCGAAAGATGCTAAAGCATCGGGTTATACCGGTGGTGTTGTGGGTACGCAAATGAGCAACCTGGGCCTGGAGCAAGCGCTGGCAGCCATGGATGTGCCCTTTAAGCGTGCCAAAGTAGGCGACCGCTACGTGATGGAGCAACTCAAGGCCACCGGTTGGCGCTTGGGCGGCGAGGGGTCTGGTCACTTATTGAGCCTAGACCACGCCTCCACGGGCGATGCCATCATTGCCTCACTGCGCGTACTCACCTGCTTATTGCAGCAAGAGGCAACGCTGTTTGTGGCGAAGCAGGGCATGCACAAGCTACCGCAAACGTTGATTAACGTTCGCTACACCGCCGTAGAAGGCATCGACCCGCTAGAAAGCGAGCAGGTGAAAGCGGCGGTCGCCAACGTAGAAACGGAGCTTGGTGATAGTGGCCGTGTGCTGTTGCGTAAATCCGGCACTGAGCCGCTGATTCGTGTGATGGTTGAGGCAGTGGATGCCGAGCAGGCGACGTCTTGCGCGGAGAAAATCGCCGCATCGCTGGCATAATCCGGCCGTGAGTATGTACAAAAGCCAGCCAGCCTTCCGGCTGGCTTTTTTGTGGCACTTTTTTGTGGCTAGGTAACAGGTCAATGATTCTAAAAGAGAAGCTGTTTCTGGCTAATTGCGACTCTGTGCGCCAGTTAAGCCCAGATGAAGTGCGCGCTCGTTTTATGGCGGGCGTGCTGTTTGCTGATGGCGTGGTGCTTTCGCCTAATTTACTGATCGATAACCCAGCGATTATTTCGCTACTGGCATCCAAGCATGTTCAGCGTTGGTTCAAGCGCGATGAGCATAATGAAAGCAAACTGATGATTCGCGGCTTCGGCCTGGAGAATGGCTTTTCCCTGGTCGACTATTTTGAACACTTAGATGCCAACTATGTGGTGTCTCAGTTGGGTGGCGTGCGTAAGGGGGAGCTGACTGCTGCGCAGGCTACCCAGCTCAAAAAGCAGTTAGAAAAAGCCAGCGATGTTTTAACCTGCTATCAGCCCTCTATTGTGTCGCTTGAGAAGAAACCTGGGGCATTGAGCGAGCAAATACGCTTGCGGTTAGCAGGGGCTGCTACTTCCACCACTGAGGTTGCTGTAGAGGCGGAACAGCAGCGCAGCGTTCACCAACAAACGCTGGCGCTTGTTGAACAAAGCGGCAAGCCGCTGAGGTCGCGTTCTGATTGGTATTCAGCGCTTGGCACGTTGGAGATACCCGCTCTTCAGCGTGATCAGTTCCGTTTGGAAGTCGTGGATGCAAGTTACAACGGCCTGTTCGTGGGTGAAGGGGAGGCCTTCGTGATGGATCGCATCCAGGTGCTTTCGCGTTTGCCGCTGTGGCTGTTGGATACGGGGATTTCGATTGGTAGCCGACGGGAAGAGTTGGCCACGCTGAAAGCAGGCTATGATCTGTTTAGCTTTATCTCTACCTTAGGCAGCGAAGAACTGGCGAGCATTCTGGCCGACAAAGCCTTGGAGTACGCGGAAGAGAAAGCCAAGGCGCACGGGGTTTCCTGGTGTGAGCGGCGCAACTGGTTCGGCCTTTACCCTAAGCTAACGCGCTTTATGGGCGTGGAGTTGAAATAGTGCCTACCCACTCCTCAGATGAGCATATTGAATATCAGAACCCCTGGTTTCGCGTGATGCGTAAAGGTGCCTTCCACTACGTGCATGAGCCTGGGGCGCATGCCGGGGCGGCGGTACTGCCGCTGGTGGGTGATACGGTGTGGTTCTTAGAGATGCGTAGGCCAGCTCAGCAAGGGGTAGCCACCTGGGAAATTCCACGTGGATACGGCGAGGCTCACGAAACATCTCAACAGTGTGCATTGCGCGAGCTGCGTGAGGAAACCGGGTTGGCCGCAGAGCCTGCGCAACTTACCTGGCTGGGTAAAATGCGCCCAAATACGGCCATACTGACTTCTTGTATCGATATCTATTTGGCTGAGCTACCGGTGGATAGCCAGACGCACATGCGGGATCAGGAAGCTGAACGCATTGTTAAAATACCGCTGGAACGGTTGCCACTTCAGTTAGCACAGGGCAAGTTAGAGGACAGTTTTACACTGGCAGCGTTGAGTTTTTACTGGGCAGTTTTACGCTAAGGGTATGTTAGCCTTAGTATTTTGCTTATTACTATTATCGTCATGGTTATATTGTGCGCGGCGGGAGTCGCGGTGCGCGTGGCGAATCTAGCAAGGAGACGCAAATGGAAGCCATCGTAGCGGCATTTTTTGATCAGATACCGGATGCCAGCATTGCTAGCGAACGCGTGGCCTTTGGCACCTCGGGCCACCGTGGCCGCGCTACCGAGCGCACGTTCAACGAAGCGCACATTATTGCCATCACCCAGGCAGTAGTGGATTACCGCCAAGAAGAAGATTACCAAGGCCCGCTGTTTCTAGGCTTGGATACCCATACCCTTTCACGCCCCGCCTGGGAGTGCGCGCTGCGAGTGCTGGCCGCCAATAAAGTGCCGGTGATGATCGAAAAGGGCCATGGCTACACGGCCACGCCTTTGATCAGCCACGCGATTTTGCAGCATAACGCGCAGCAGCGCCACGCAATGCCCGCCGCGAAAGCAGATGGTTTGATTATTACGCCATCCCATAACCCGCCAGAAGATGGCGGTATTAAGTACAACCTCCACCACGGCGGCCCCGCAGATACCGAAGCGACCCAGTGGATCGAGCTGCGCGCCAATGCGTACCTACTTCGTCAGCTAAGCGATATCACTCTGGTACCGCTGGAAGAAGCGCTTGCCCACGCCCAGGAGTATGACTACACCGCGCATTATGTAGCGCAGTTGGGCAGCGTGGTGGATATGGCGGCGATTCAAAAAGCCAACTTAACGCTGGGCGTAGATCCCATGGGCGGCACGGCGCTGCCCGTGTGGCAGGCGGTTGGTGAGCATTTCGGCCTAAACCTGGAAGTTGTGAATACCGCCATTGATGCCAGCTTCCGCTTTATGCCGCCCGATCACGACGGCAAGATCCGCATGGATTGCTCCAGCGCGGATGCCATGGCGAACCTGCTGAAGATTAAAGACCGCTTCGATATCGCCTTTGGCAACGACCCGGACGCCGACCGCCACGGCATTGTAGATGCCAACGGGTTGATGAACCCGAACCACTTCTTGGCGGTGTGTGTGGATTACCTGATTAGCCATCGCCCTCAGTGGAGCGATTCGCTGAAAATCGGTAAAACGCTGGTCTCTTCTTCCATGATCGACCGCGTTGTGGCCTCGCACAACCGTGAGCTGTTTGAAGTGCCGGTCGGTTTCAAATGGTTCGTGGATGGCCTGCACGAAGGCTGGCTCGCCTTTGGCGGCGAGGAGAGCGCTGGCGCAAGCCTGCTCACCCAAGCAGGCGAGGCGTGGTCCACCGATAAAGACGGCATCGCGCTATGCCTGCTAGCCGCTGAGATGATGGCCGTTACCGGCAAAACGCCCAGCGAGTATTACCAAACCCTTACCGAACGCTTTGGCGAACCGTTCTATAAGCGAGTAGATACCGCTTGCACCGCTGAACAGAAAGCCGCATTTAAAAACCTCACCGCCGATAGCATCACCGACACCACCTTGGCTGGAGACCCCATCACTGCCGTATTGGTCAAAGCGCCGGGTAACCAAGCCGCCATTGGTGGTTTGAAAGTCACCACCGAAAACGGCTGGTTCGCCGCACGCCCCAGCGGCACGGAATCGCTCTACAAAGTGTACGCGGAAAGCTTCAAAGGCCCGCAGCATTTGGATGAGTTGATCGAAAGCGCCACCGCGCTTTTATCAGGCGTATTGAAAGGGTAAGGAATTCACGTAGCGCGGCGTAAGCAAATCAAAGTGGGCACCTCACACGTTACGTGGCTCCACAATATGCAAGGCAGGCACCCGTAGCGCGGCGTAAGCGGAGCGCACCCGCGAAGCACTCCGCCAGGAGTGCCGATCTTGGCACTGAGTTGTGATCATTCACGGCGGCTTCATCCAGGCGGCTACCCGCCGCCTTCGCGGGTGCCTCATTTGCTCGTGCCTCGCAAGATTCGTTACGCCGCGCTACGGGTATGTGCGTTGCCCCGTGTTGATGGTTTCACGGCACTTGAGGTGGGCCCCCGTAGCGCGGCGTAAGCGTAGCGCACCCGCGAAGCACTCCGGTAGGAGTGCCGATGGTGGCACCCAGGTATGATCATTCACGGTGGCTTGATCCAGGCGGCTACCCGCCGCCTTCGCGGGTGCCTCATTTGCTCGTTGCTCTCGCTCATTCGTTACGCCGCGCTACGTGGTGCCAAAATGGAGCATAACGTGTCCTGCGTCTCCACAATATGCAAGGCAGGCACCCGTAGCGCGGCGTAAGCGAAGCGCACCCGCGAAGCACTCCGCCAGGAGTGCCGATCTTGGCACCCAGGTGTGATCATTCACGGCGGCTTCATCCAGGCGGCTACTCGCCGCCTTCGCGGGTGCCTCATTCGCTCGTTGCTCTCGCTTATTCGTTACGCCGCGCTACGGGGCAAGCACTCCGCTCTAGTGGTTCGCAGCACTCTAGGTAGGCACTCGTAGCGCGGCGTAAGCGTAGCGCACCCGCGAAGCACTCCGCTAGGAGTGCCGGTGGTGGCACTGTGATGTGATGATTCACAGTGGCTTGTTCAGGCGGCTATCGCCGCCCTCGCGGGTGCCTCATTCGCTCGTTGCTCTCGCTTATTCGTTACGCCGCGCTACGGGGCAAGCACTCCGCTCTAATGGTTCGCGGCACTCTAGGTAGGAACCTGTAGCGCGGCGTAAGCGGAGCGCACCCGCGAAGCACTCCGCCAGGAGTGCTGATGGTGGCACCGAGGTATGATCATTCACGGTGGCTTCATCCAGGCGGCTACTCGCCGCCTTCGCGGGTGCCTCATTTGCTCGTGCCTCGCAAGATTCGTTACGCCGCGCTACGGGTATGTGCGTTGCCCCGTGTTGATGGTTTCACGGCACTTGAGGTGGGCCCCCGTAGCGCGGCGTAAGCGAAGCGCACCCGCGAAGCACTCCGCCAGGAGTGCCGATGGTGGTACCCAGGTATGATCATTCACGGCGGTTTGATCCAGGCGGCTACTCGCCGCCTTCGCGGGTGCCTCATTTGCTCGTGCCTCGCAAGATTCGTTACGCCGCGCTACGGGGTGCCAAAATGGAGCATAACGTGTCCTGTGTCTCCACAATATGCAAGGCAGGCACTTGTAGCGCGGCGTAAGCGGAGCGCACCCGCGAAGCACTCCGCCAGGAGTGCCGATGGTGGCACCCAGGTATGATCATTCACGGCGGCTTTATCCAGGCGGCTACCCGCCGCCTTCGCGGGTGCCTCATTTGCTCGTGCCTCGCAAGATTCGTTACGCCGCGCTACGGGGTGCCAAAATGGAGCATAACGTGTCCTGCGTCTCCACAATATGCAAGGCAGGCACTTGTAGCGCGGCGTAAGCGGAGCGCACCCGCGAAGCACTCCGCCAGGAGTGCCGGTGGTGGTTCCCAGGCTCGCGTCGGAAGTTGCGTTCCTGCTATATTGATCGGCATATCTATTGCATGCCGTTTAGCGTGGTTCGATGGTGGATACTTCACGCTGGAAAGCACGTTTCGTAAAAGGACGTTAATGATGACTCAAGTACGCAAAGCGATTATTCCGGTGGCGGGTTTTGGCACCCGCCTGCTGCCGATCAGCAAGGCGATTCCTAAAGAGATGGTGCCGGTGGTGGATCGCCCGTTGATTCAACACGTAGTGGAAGAAGCGCTGGCCGCGGGCATCAACGAAATCATTTTGGTCACGCGTGCGGGCAAGTCGGCGATTGAAGACCACTTCGATGCCCACTTCGAACTCGAACACTCCCTGGCCAGCAAGGGTAAAAATGCGCTGTTGGAAACGCTTTCGGCCATTTCCCCTAAAAAGCTGAAAGTGACCAGCGTTCGTCAGCCCAATGCGAAAGGGCTAGGCCATGCCATTTACTGTGCTTCTCACCTGTTAGACAAAGACGAGCCGTTCGCGGTGATCCTGCCGGACGTGCTGGTAAAGCCGCAGGTAGGCAGTAGCGCGTGTGATTTGGGCAGCATGGTCGAGCGCTGGGAAGCCTCCGATGCGTCGCAAATCATGGTAGAAGCGGTGCCGCAAGAAGACGTTTATCGTTACGGTATTGTGGACTGCGACGAGCCAGCAGCGGGGGAGAGCGCCACCATGCGCGGGGTGGTGGAAAAGCCCCAACCGGAAGACGCGCCGTCACGGCTTTCGGTGATTGGCCGTTATGTGCTGCCGTACCGCATCATGGAGCTGCTACGCGACCAGCCGCCGGGCGCGGGCAACGAAATTCAGCTAACCGATGCCATCGATCGCTTGATGCAGGAAGGGCAAACCGTGCAGGCGTTTCGCATGCATGGCCGCACCTTCGATTGCGGGCACATCGAAGGTTGGCTGCAAGCCAACACCACGCTCGCCCGTGAAGCGGGCTACGACGTATAACGCATCTCCAAGCATCACAAAAGCCGCTCAGCTCTCGCTGCAGCGGCTTTTTTTATAAGAATCCAGCCACCACTCAAAACGGAAAGACGAGCGGCGTAATTAGCAGCACCGCTGCCGAGTAAGTGAGGCTAACGGGTAAACCGATCTTAAGGAAGTCGGTGATTTTGTAGCGCCCCGGTGAATACACCATCAAATGTGTTTGGTAGCCAAACGGAATCAGGAAGCAAGCACTCGCACCGTAGGCAACGGCCATGACAAAGGGTAGTGGATCCGCCCCAAACGCGTGTGCCGTGCTCCAGGCAATGGGAAAGGCCAGCGCAGCGGCGGCGTTGTTGGTAACCGTTTCCGTGAGCAGTAACGTCAATAAATAGCAGCCGATAAAGGCGGCATAAATGCCATAACCGCTGAATATGGTCTGCATGCCATCGGCGAGCAATGCCGCCGCTCCGGAATTTTCCAGTGCCTGGGCGATGGCCAGGGCAGAGCCAATGATGAGCCATAGCTCGAAAGGAAAACGCCTGCGCAGTTCGGCCATGCTGATCACTTTCAGCAGTAGTAGCGCGCCTAGCAGAATCAGTAAACCGTGAAACAGCGGCAGCCAGTTAGCCGCCGCCAAAGAAATGACGGCCGCAAAACCACCCAAGGTGATCAGGCTCTCCTTGCGGTTGAGTTGTGGTCGCGTAAAGCTGCCGCTTAGCAGATGGAAGTTTCGGTCTAAGTTGCGATGCTGACGAAAATCCGCGCTGACGGCCAATAATAAGCAGTCGCCTACCCGAAGAGGGATTTTACCTAATTGCCCCTCTAAGCGTTTGTCTCCGCGACGAATACCCACCACACCTGCGCTAAACATACTGCGAAAATCGACGCCTTGAAGTGTCTTACCCGCTAATTCCGACTCATGTGAGATCACCACTTCGACCAGATTGGTGGCGAGCAAGTTGTCTGCTTGGTGCCCAAACAGGTTGAGGCCAGGAAAGCGTTGCAGTGCCTGCACTTTACTGACTTCACCGGTGAACACCAGCGTGTCGTCAGCCTGTAGCTGTTCATCGGGGGCCACGGGGCTGATCAGCCTGCCTTGACGCTCTATTTCCAATAGGTAGAGGCCATCCAAGCTGCGTAGCCCGTTCTGCTCGATGCTTTTGCCAATCATGGGGGATTCAGTTTCCACATCGGCGGCCAAGAAATACGAAAGTTTCTCTTCCGTGTCTTCCGGGCGGTGGTGGGGGAGCGCGTTGGCACGCCATAGCAGAACGGCTAGGGTGATCAAGGCAACCGGGATGCCCACCAGGCTAAACTGAAACATGCCCAGTTCGCTGCCGCTGGCGTTCAGATGAAAAGAGTTCACCACGAGGTTCGTCGAGGTGCCCACCAGCGTCGTAATGCCGCCAAGAATCGACGCGTAAGAAAGTGGGATCAGTAGCCGTGAAGGGGCAATGCCTTGCTGGCGCGTAATGGCCCCTAGAAAGGCGGCAACGACGGCAGTGTTATTCAAAAAAGCCGATAGCACGGCAGTGCTGCCCATCAGCCGCGCTGTCGCCAATTTTGGGTGGCCCTTGAGTAAATGCTTAGACAGCCAGTCGAGCAGTGGCGAGCGCTCCAGCGCCAGCGATACCAGCAAGAGCAACAGCAACGTAGCCAGTGCTGGATTGGTGTACTGTACGAGTAGCGTGCTCGTATCGATGAATCCCACCAGCAAGTAACCAGCGGCCAGTGACACAAACGCGATGGCAGGTTTGACCTTTCCGCTAATCAATAAAACTAATAATAAGGTAATGGATAACAGTACGGCCCAGGGGGTCATGTGGAGTCCTTAGCAATCGTGAAGCCAACCGCGTGCTTGCTGGATTTTACGCAGGCTTTTATGATGGTGTCTAATCATTGCCATGAATCGCGATAAGTTTTCTTATTTTTTTATATTTAAAACATAAGGTTATGGCATTAATTGAGCGCTAAACATTTGTCGCCTGAAGCTCTTAATGAGCGGCGTAAAAAAGCCGTTCGGCTACGTTTGGATGGCCATACGGTAGCGGTGGCCAGCCAACGCACAGGGTTGTCTGCGCCGACGGTTTCGGCGGCGTGGAAGGCCTTTCGCGAAGGGGGATGGGCCGCCGTACCCGTGAAGCCGCGTGGGCGGACGAAGGGGCAGGGCAATACGTTGGGCGCTGCCGCGCAGACCGTACTTTGGGAGGCGCTTTATGGTGCACCACCTCAAGGCATGCCGGGCTGGAGTAGCGCCGCGCTGGCGGACTTGGTGAATGGGCGTTTAGGGCTAAAGCTCACCCAGCGTGCCATCGAGCACTGGTGGGAAACCGAAGGGTTGCAGCATGCCCCCTGGGAGCTGAATGCGCTAGCTAAAAAGCGCACCCGTGCAGGGCGGTGGTTCGAGAAAACGGTCGCCCCGACGTTCTCTCTCTACCCGGGCGCCGAGCAGCGCTGGCAGGGCGGCGTACGACGTGTGGCGCATGCGCAGCGGGCGCTCTATCAAGTGTACCTGCACGGGGCACGCGGAAAGCTCTACATGCGCTGTTACGAGCGTCCGCCGGCCGCGTTCGATTATCAGGCGGTATGGGCATCGCTGCCTCGGCCTGCCGCCGTGGTATTTCACGGCGCGCTGTTCTCGGCGAGCCAAACGCTCACCGAGTGGCTCGACCGCCAAACGACGTTAACGGTCGTGGCGGTACCGGCAGATATCGGTTTGGAACACCGCTAAGGCTTTTTATCCATAGGTTTTTAAGGCAGTGCCGCGAGCGGCCACTTGAAAACGGTTTTTTCACACAACGTTGGGAAAGATGATGACATCACTCACCCATTTACAGCGGCTGGAAGCGGAAAGCATCCAGATCATGCGCGAAGTGGTCGCCGAGACCGAAAACCCGGTGATGCTCTACTCCGTCGGTAAGGATTCAGCGGTGATGCTGCATTTGGCGCGTAAGGCCTTTGCCCCCTCGCCGCCTCCTTTCCCGCTGCTGCACGTCGATACCCGCTGGAAATTCCAGGCGATGTACGAGTTCCGCGACAAGATGGCCGAAGAAATCGGCATGGAATTGATCGTGCATATCAATCCGGAAGGGGTGGAGAAAGACATCAACCCCTTCACTCACGGTTCAGCCATTCATACCGATGTGATGAAAACCGAAGGTTTGAAGCAAGCGTTGGACAAGTACGGCTTCGATGCAGCGTTTGGCGGGGCACGGCGCGATGAAGAGAAGTCCCGTGCCAAAGAACGTGTGTTCTCTTTTCGCACCGCGCAGCACCGCTGGGATCCGAAAAATCAGCGGCCGGAACTGTGGAAGCTCTACAACACGCGCAAGCACCCTAAAGAGTCCATTCGTGTCTTCCCGCTCTCGAACTGGACCGAGCTGGATATTTGGCAGTACATCCACCTGCAGAACATTCCCATCGTTCCGCTTTATTACGCTGCCGAGCGTCCGGTGGTGGAGCGTGATGGCGCGCTGATCATGGTTGATGATGACCGCATGCCGTTGGAGCCGGGTGAAGTGCCCATGATGCGGAAGGTACGTTTCCGTACCTTAGGCTGCTACCCGCTGACCGGTGCCGTGGAGTCGGAAGCCGACACGCTACCCGCGATCATTCAAGAGATGCTGTTGACCAAAACATCCGAGCGCCAGGGCCGTGTGATCGACCATGACAGCGCGGCGTCCATGGAGAAGAAGAAGCAAGAGGGGTACTTCTAATGTCGCACTCATCCGATCTGATTGCTGAAGATATCGAGGGCTACCTGAAGTCCCACGAGCATAAAGGTTTGTTGCGCTTCATCACTTGTGGAAGCGTGGACGATGGCAAAAGTACCCTGATTGGCCGTTTGCTGTTCGAATCCAAGCTGCTGTTCGAAGACCAGCTGGCTGCCATCGAAGCCGATTCCAAGAAGTACGGAACGCAAGGCGGTGAGATGGACTTTGCACTGTTGGTCGATGGTCTGGCCGCTGAGCGCGAACAGGGTATTACCATCGATGTGGCGTACCGCTTCTTCTCCACCGAGAAACGCAAATTCATCGTCGCGGATACGCCAGGGCACGAGCAGTACACCCGCAACATGGTGACCGGGGCGTCTACGGCCGATGCGGCGATTCTGATGGTGGATGCTCGCCACGGCATTCTGACCCAAACCCGCCGCCACAGCTTTTTGATGTCGTTGATGGGTATGCGACACATTATCGTCGCCATCAATAAAATGGATTTGGTGGATTACTCGAAAGCGCGTTACGACCAAATCGTCGAGGAGTACCGCGCGTTCGCCAAGCAGTTGGGGCTTGAAAACATCACCTTCATTCCGATGTCGGCATTGAAGGGCGATAACGTCATCGAGCACAGCGCGAAGATGCCGTGGTATCACGGCACCACGCTGATGGGCTACCTGGAGACCGTCGAGGTAGACGACGAGCGCCTGCAGCGTTCACCGTTCCGAATGCCCGTGCAGTGGGTCAACCGCCCGAATCTCGATTTCCGGGGTTTTACCGGTATGATCGCCAGCGGCGTCGTTCGTCCTGGTGATCCTATTCGTGTACAGCCCTCAGGTAAAACCAGCACCGTCTCGCGCATCTATACGTTCGATGGCGATTTGGAGGAAGCGGTCGCCGGGCAATCCATCACGCTGCTGCTCGATGACGAGATCGATATTTCCCGTGGGGACATCATTTCTGGCGTCGACCAGCCGGCACACACGGCCGACCAGTTCGAAACCACGCTGGTATGGATGCATGAGGCGCCGCTGCTGCCGGGCCGTCCTTACTTGATGAAACTGGGTACGCAAACGGTCACCGCTACCGTGACCGATATCAAGTATCAGGTAAACGTCAATACGCTTGAGCACACGGCGGGTAAGCAGCTGGACTTAAATGGGATTGGCGTGTGTACGATTAGCTTGAACCGCGCCGTCGCGTTTGATGCGTATAAAGAGAACCAGGATACCGGTGGTTTCATCCTCATTGACCGTATGACGAACAATACGGTCGGCGCTGGCATGCTGCACTTTGCGCTACGCCGCAGCCAGAACATTCATATGCAGCACGTGGATATCGACAAGCAAGCACGCGCGCTAGCCAAAGGTCAAAAGCCTGCGGTGCTATGGTTCACAGGGTTGTCTGGCGCGGGTAAGTCGACCATTGCCAACTTGGTGGAAAAGAAGCTGTTTGGTAACGGCCAGCATACTTATTTGCTGGATGGCGATAACGTCCGCCATGGCTTGAACCGTGACCTGGGGTTCACCGATGCCGACCGGGTCGAGAACGTGCGCCGGGTGGCGGAAACCGCCAAGCTGATGGTCGATGCGGGCCTGATCGTCATGTCGGCGTTCATTTCACCGTTCCGCAGCGAGCGGCAGTTGGCCCGTGATCTGTTGGAAGAGGGTGAATTCATTGAGATTTATGTCGATGCGCCGTTGGACGTGGTGGAAGCGCGTGATCCAAAAGGCCTCTACAAAAAGGCGCGCCGTGGCGAATTGAAGAACTTTACGGGGATCGATTCCGCCTATGAAGCACCTCAAGCACCTGACGTTCACCTGAAAACGGCCGAGATGAACGCTGAGGAAGCTGCCGATGCGGTGATCGAGGCGCTACGTGAGCGTGGCTTGATCAGCTAACGACGCGCAGTTGACGTCGCGATAGGGGTTGGAGTCAGTCTCTGTCGTCATACCGCCAACGACTTAGCATCCCTGGGTTGTTGGCGGTTTTTTGTCGAATGTAAAGGATGGATACGATGATCGATCAAACACTGCTGGAGGCGGTAGAGCGCATTGC
Organism: Halomonas sp. CnH100-B; assembly: GCF_024124605.1. NCBI lineage: Bacteria > Pseudomonadati > Pseudomonadota > Gammaproteobacteria > Oceanospirillales > Halomonadaceae > Halomonas > Halomonas sp. CnH100-B. The sequence goes on from NZ_JAMXRX010000001.1 coordinate 123,062, forward strand.
ACGCGAGGCGGGCGATGCCATCATGAAGGTCTATGCCCGTGACTTCAGCGTCGAAGAGAAAGAGGATAAAAGCCCACTGACCGAGGCGGATCAAGCGGCTCATCACGTCATCGTGCGGGGCCTTCAGTCGCTGCCGGTTCGCCTGCCGATTCTCTCCGAAGAGGACATGGAAGGGTTTGCGGGCGTGAATGCCGATGGACGTTATTGGCTGGTCGACCCCTTGGATGGCACCAAAGAGTTCATCAAGCGTAACGGTGAGTTCACCGTCAACATTGCGCTGATCGAAAACGGCGTACCCGTGCTCGGTGTGGTCACTGCCCCAGCGTTGGGGACGGCTTACGTGGCGGCTGAAGGCGTAGGTGCGTTTAAGGTGGAGAAAGACGGCCAACGTCATGCCATTCAAGTGGCTGGACAGCCTGCTGAAGGCGCAACCTGGCGCGTTGTAGGCAGTCGCTCTCACCCCAGCCCAGATTTAGCGGCGTGGCTGGATAAATTAGGCGAACACGAAATGCTCCCCATGGGTAGCTCACTCAAGCTTTGCCTGATTGCCGAAGGCAAAGCCGATGCGTACCCACGCTTAGGCCCCACCTGCCTTTGGGACACTGGCGCCGCTCATGCGGTCGTGCGCTATGCAGGCGGACGCGTCGAGACCTTGGAAGGCGAACCGCTCAGCTATGCCAACCCCGCTGAAAAGCTAAACCCCTACTTTGTGGTGTGGGGCCACTAAATTACCCGTATTGATAGGTGCCACCGCACTTGAGGTAGGCACCCGTAGCGCGGTGTAAGCGATAGCGCACCCGCGAAGCACTCCGCTAGGAGTGCCGAAGGTGGCACGGTGGTGTGATGATTCACGGTGGCTTGATCAGGCGGCTGCCCGCCGCCTTCGCGGGTGCCTCATTTGCTCGTTGCTCTCGCTCATTCGTTACGCCGCGCTACGGGTATGTGCAGTTGCCCAGTGTCGATAGGTATCACGGCACTTGAGGTGAGAACCCGTAGCGCGGTGTAAGCGGAGCGCACCCGCGAAGCACTCCGCTAGGAGTGCCGATGGTGACACTGTGACGTGATGATTCACGGTGGCTGGATCAGGCGGCTACTCGCCGCCTTCGTGGGTGCCTCATTCGCTCGTTGCTCTCGCTCATTCGTTACGCCGCGCTACGGGTATGTGCAGTTGCACCGTTTTGATAGGTTTTACGGCACTTGAGGTGAGCACCCGTAGCGCGGTGTAAGCGGAGCGCACCCGCGAAGCACTCCGCTAGGAGTGCCGATGGTGACACTGTGACGTGATGATTCACGGTGGCTGGATCAGGAGGCTACTCGCCGCCTTCGCGGGTGCCTCATTCGCTCGTTGCTCTCGCTCATTCGTTACGCCGCGCTACGGGTATGTGCAGTTGCACCGTTTTGATAGGTTTTACGGCACTTGAGGTGGGCACCCGTAGCGCGGTGTAAGCGGAGCGCACCTGCGAAGCACTCCGTTAGGAGTGCCGAGGGTGGCACCGAGGTTTGATGATTCACGGTGGCTTGATCAGGCGGCTGCCCGCCGCCTTCGCGGGTGCCTCATTCGCTCGTTGCTCTCGCTCATTCGTTACGCCGCGCTACGGGTATGTGCAGTTGCACCGTTTTGATAGGTTTTACGGCACTTGAGGTGAGCACCCGTAGCGCGGTGTAAGCGGAGCGCACCCGCGAAGCACTCCGTTAGGAGTGCCGAGGGTGGCACCGAGGTTTGATGATTCACGGTGGCTTGATCAGGCGGCTGCCCGCCGCCTTCGCGGGTGCCTCATTCGCTCGTTGCTCTCGCTCATTCGTTACGCCGCGATACGAGTATGTGCAGTTGCTCTGTGTTGATAGGTATCGCGGCACTTGAGGTGAGAACCCGTAGCGCGGTGTAAGCGGAGCGCACCCGCGAAGCACTCCGCCAGGAGTGCCGATGGTGGCACTGTGGTGTGATGATTTGCGTTGGCATCATCCAGGCGGCTATCGCCGCCCTGGCGGGTGCTTCATTTGCTCGTGCCTCGCAAGATTCGTTACGCCGCGCTACGGGTATGTGCAATTGCTCCATGTTGATAGGTGTCACGGCACTTGAGGTGAGAACCCGTAGCACGGCGTAAGCGGAGCGCACCCGCGAAGCACTCCGCTAGGAGTGCCAATCTTGGCACTGAGTTGTGATCATTCACGGCGGCCTAACCCAGGCGGCTGCCCGCCGCCTTCGCGGGTGCCTCATTTGCTCGTGCCTCGCAAGATTCGTTACGCCGCGCTACGGGTATGTGCAGTTGCCCAGTGTCGATAAGTATCACGGCACTTGAGGTGAGAACCCGTAGCGCGGTGTAAGCGGAGCGCACCCGCGAAGCACTCCGCTAGGAGTGCCGATCTTGGCACTGAGTTGTGATCATTCACGGTGGCCTAACCCAGGCGGCTGCCCGCCGCCTTCGCGGGTGCCTCATTTGCTCGTTGCTCTCGCTCATTCGTTACGCCGCGCTACGTGGCATTACGGCGCTCGAGTGGGGCACCATTATCGCGCATGCGATAGCCAGGAAGGCGGAGGATTACTCCCAGTTCATGTCGACCACTTCGGGTATGTCTTGCGTGCCCCAGTCTGGCGCGTACCATCCTTTTTTAACGCATTGGTGAAAGCTGGACCATTGCCATTCGCGGGGGGATTGCGCCCAGCCGTGCTTCACCGGGTTGTAGTGGATGTAATCCATGTGGCGTTGCCAGTCGTTTTCGTCGCGAATTACGTGTTCCCAAAAACCGCGCTGCCAGGCATGTTGGCTGCCGGGGGGAAACAAAAATTCTTGAGACGCATATTTTTTGACGTCTCTCCATCGGGAAGAGTAATCCGCATCTCCTTCGGGGAGTGTCCAAATACAGTGCAGGTGGTCGGGAAGGAGAACAAAGGCATCCATTTGAAACGGTTGTTCGTCACGCACTCGACGAAATGCTCGGCCAAGTGTATCTATATTTAAACGTTCCGATAACAGCGGTTTACGACCATAAGTCACCACGGTGAAAAAGTAGGTGCCGCCTGGGATATGGGCGCGTCGGTAGGTCGCCATGGCTGCTTCCTTGCAGTGATTGATGCCAATAGCCTACCGTCGATGAGAAGACGATGCATCTTTACAGCCACGCTGCCAATGCTGAGTAGCCATGCTGGCGTAGGGTAAGGGACAATATGGCATGACATTCCCTCATATGATGGGAGCCTTATTGATCCAAGGAGCAGACGTGTGAGCATTGAGCAGTTTGGCGTTTATGTGTTGACCATGAGAGACGAAACAAGGATTGCCTCTATCGAGCGCCAAATGTCTCAGTTGGGTATGTCGTTTCAGTACATTGATGCCACGGTCCTGGAGAAAAGCGAGCATGCCGATCTGCCCATCGATAGCGATGCGATTCAAGGGCGATATGGCCGGATGCTCACGAAAGGCGAGGTGAGCTGCTTTGTAAGCCATCGAAGAATCTGGCAGCAAGTGGTGGATGCCGGGAAGCCTTGCGTCATTTTTGAGGACGATGCGCTTATCGAACGAGAACTCCCAGCATTTTTAGATCGTTTGTCAGACACGAATGCCCCGTTCGATGTTGTTTTGTTAGGCCACTCTAAAAAAGATCACCGCCGGAAAACGCTGTATCACTTTCTTGAACCCTTAAAGCGTTGGAGTCCAATAGGGGCCTTTAAGCTCGGGCGCGGCTTCAAAACGTGGCCCTCTGGTGCGGTGGGGTACGTTGTGACACCTGCTGGGGCAACTAGATTGTTAGAGGCTTCTACCACGATTCGCTGTGTGTTGGATGACTGGCCGCACTTTGAAAGTAAGGGCGTTAAGGTACAGGAAGTGAGGCCGTTATTGGTGTGGGAAGATTTCATCAATATCGAAAGTTCGTTAGAGGGAGACCGCCAAACACCTTCGCGTCGTAAGATCTTTTTCATGGCGCGCGTACTGCGAGGATGCCTCCGCCACCTTCAATCTAGGAAGGACGATTGATGATGCCCTTTCGTCGTTCATTAGAAAGACTGCTGCCCTTTATGACGGCGGCCACGCCTGGTGGTTTTCGTATTTTTGTACTGGGTGTGGCTGGTTTCTTTTTAGTCCCTGACAGCGTGGTGTTTTTTTCCACTCAGTACACCTTGGCAGCCTTTTTTGTCATGGTGTCGGGGGTGGGGTTTTCCACTATTTTGATGAAGCGTATGGCCGAGGATGAGCGCTTGGCGATACTGCTGCGGTACGGGGCATCGTGTGTGGTGGTAGGCGGGGGAGTGTCGGCCTTTGCGTTACTGGTGGCGTCTCTGGCCGTTCCTGTCCCGCATTGGCTAGACGTGTTTACACTGATCCTGATGACGTCGGTATATCAGGTTTTTCGTAATTATTTAGTCTTTAAGCGCCAATTTTGGGGGCTGTTTTTTTACGATGGCGTCATTGGGTGCCTGTTTATCGCCATGATGCTGCTGATGTTCTTTATTGAAGGGCCGCTCCATGCAGATCAGTTGTTGAACGTATTATCGATCTCATACGCGTTGGCCTTCGTCATGTTTGTGGGTGTATTGGTTTTCAAAGAGGGCAACACGCGTGTCTCTGATGACACGCTGTTCATCGCGCCCAGCGATTTAGTGTCGAGTTTGGTGGTTGGTTTTTCCAACGCGGCGAGTAGTGGCGTCGGTTTCATTTTGCCCTCGCTGTTTATCGCGCTCGGTGGAAACGATGTCGCCATTGTGGCATCGCTGTGTGCGGCGGTCTTCAGTGCCATGTCGGCTTTACCGAGAGGGTTGATCAACAATCGTGCCGCTGCGCTTTCTAGAATGGTCATGGCGCGTGATTATGCGCGTTCGGTCGTGGTGCCGCTTCGTAAAAAAATCTATACCTTGGTAGCCGCTTTGGTTCCTGCGCTGTCGCTGACGATTATCGTGTATTTTTATATGTCTGGTGCGGTGAACGATACTTGGTTGGTGCTGTTTTTTGTTGCGGCTTTTGCGTTTAACGTCGCTACTGGGCAGTTGGGTGTTATTGAATCGGTGCTGATTAATTTTTGTGGCTATGAGCGCCTTTCACTTGCCTTCAATATGGTGGTTTTTTTATTCGTATTGCTGGTGTTTGGCATCGTGCGCTTAATGCCGCAAGCCCAGGAGTGGGTATTTATTATTTACGCGGTGCCTTTTGTACTTGGTGTGATCAACATCTTACGGCTGTTTTGGTATCGGAGGATGGTGCAGCGCTATTTTGCGACCATCCGCTAGCCTTTCAGAGTTCGTAGCACCGTGTCGGGGGCTTCCATCAAGGTGAGGGTCCCCGAAGCGCAGCGTAAGCGGTGCCAAGGGGGCGATGATGATTCACGGTGGTTAAATCAGGCGGCTAGCGCCGCCCCCGCGGGTGCCTCTTTCGCTCGTTGCTCTCGCTCTTTCGTTACGCCGCGCTACGTGGCTCCAGGCACTTAAGCGGGCACCTGTAGCGCGGTGTAAGCGATAGCGCACCCGCGAAGCACTCCGTTAGGAGTGCCGAAGTTGGCACCGAGGTGTGATGCTGCACGGTGGCCCTATCCAGGCGGCTAGCGCCGCCCCCGCGGGTGCCTCTTTCGCTCGTTGCTCTCGCTCTTTCGTTACGCCGCGCTACGTGGCTCCATTGCACTTAAGTGGGCACCCGTAGCGCGGTGTAAGCGATAGCGCACCCGCGAAGCACTCCGTTAGGAGTGCCGAAGTTGGCACTGAGGTGTGATGCTGCACGGTGGCCCTATCCAGGCGGCTGATCGCCGCCTCCGCGGGTGCCTCTTTCGCTCGTTGCTCTCGCTCATTCGTTACGCCGCGCTACGTGGCTCCAGTGCACTTAAGTGGGCACCTGTAGCGCGGTGTAAGCGATAGCGCACCCGCGAAGCACTCCGTTAGGAGTGCCGAAGTTGGCACTGAGGTGTGATGCTGCACGGTGGCCATATCCAGGCGGCTATCGCCGCCTCCGCGGGTGCCTCATTTGCTCGTGCCTCGCAAGATTCGTTACGCCGCGCTACGGGGTGCCACATTGTGGGGCACAACATTCGTTTCGTGTGGCTATTCGCTCTTCACCGCTTTTCCAAGCTTTCAACCGGTAGCTCTACCTGCTGAGGCCGTTGGAGGACGTTCAGCAACACGATGGCGCGCTCTTCACCCTTACAGCGGGTGAAGATGGCTTCTAGGTCTTTGAAGGGGCCGTCGGTGATGGTGACTTTTTCTCCGGCAGTGAAGTAGCTGTGGCTACCTTCTTGGCGGTGGGGTTGGGCGCGTAAGGTCTCTACAAGCGCGTCGGGCACGGCGATGGGAGTGTTGCCGAAGGTGAGTAGGCGCAGTACGCCCCGGGTAGAGCGAATGGGACGCCAGTTGCTGACGACCTGGTCTAATCGAATAAACAGGTAGTAGGGGAACAGCGGCTCAGTGACGGTGGTGAGCTTCCCTTGGCGTTTGCGTTTTACATCCAACACTGGATGAAACACCTCGTAACCTTGGTTCGAAAGATGCTCCGCCGCGCGAAAGGATTCACTCCCTTTGCACTGAATGACGTACCAGTGGGCAGTGCTGGTCTCGGTTGTTTCTACTACCATTGACTACCTTTCCTATTGCCCGGTGGCTCCCTAGGTTAACGTGCCACCTTCCAGGCGGCTATCGCCGCCCTCGCGGGTGCCTCATTTGCTCGTGCCTCGCAAGATTCGTCACGCCGCGCTACGGTGTTGCCACTCACCACTCACCACTCACCACTCACCACTCACCACTCACCACTCACCACTCACCACTCACCACTCACATCCCTTTGGCCATCAACTTTTCAAGCACGTCCAACGTCTCGTCGATGTGTGCTTGGGTATGTTCGCAAGAGAGGAAAAAGCGCAGGCGGGCGCTTTTTTCCGGTACGGCGGGGTACAGGATGGGCTGAACGTTGATGTCTTGCTCCAGCAGCGCGTTGGAGAGGTGCGCGGCCAGGGGCGAGCTGCCGACGATAATGGGCACTACGGCGGAACCGATGCTGTGGCCTGTGTCCATGCCACGGGCTTGGGCTTGCTCTAGGAAGTAGCGGGAGATTTCCTGCAGTTTGGCGACGCGCTCGGGTTCCTGGGGCATTAGCTCCAGCACTTTGAGCGAGGGGGCGGCTACTTGGGCGGGCATGCCGACGCTGTACAGAAAGCCCGGTGCGAAGTAGCGCAACGTTTCCACCAGCGCGGTGTTGCCAGCAATGTAGCCGCCGCAGCCGGAAAGCGTCTTGCTCATGGTGCCCATCCAGATATCGACATCGGTGGGGTCAATCGCAAAGTGTTCCCGCAGGCCCAGGCCGGTTTCTCCCATCACGCCGAAAGAGTGGGCTTCATCGACCATTAGCCAGGCTTGATGGCGCTGTTTGAGGGCGATAAAGCGCGGCAGATCGGGGATGTCGCCGTCCATGCTGTAGAGCCCCTCGATCACTATCAACACACGCTCGAACTGGTGGCGGTGCTGGGTGAGCAGCGCTTCCAGGGCGTCCGGGTCGTTGTGGCTAAACGACATGCGCTTGGCACCAGAGAGCTGTGCGCCCACTAACGAGCTGTTGTGAATGTACTCGTCGTGCAGAATGAGATCTTTTGGGCCGAGCAGGTAGCCAAGGGTAGACACATTGGTTGCGTGGCCGCTGACGAACGCTACGGCGTCTTCAACGGCGTAGGCCTTGGCAATGGCACGCTCTAGCTCACCATGAATAGGGCGCTCCCCTGAGACCACACGGCTGGCTGAGACAGAGGTGCCATAGTGGGCGGCTGCATCACTGGCGGCTTGAACGACACGCGGATCTCCGGAGTAGCCCAGGTAGTTGTAGCTGGCGAAGTTAATGCAGGTGCGGCCATCCATCACGCTGGTCGCCCCGGCAAGGCCGTCGTGTACCTTGAAGAAGGGCACTTTCAGGCCAAGCTGTTTAGCGCCTTCGCGCAGCAGCATGAGCTGTTGATAGCCCGGGTGGGCATCAAAGCGTGTAAAGCGCTCAGGAATAGAACGGGCTGCCCCCGCGCCTTGGGCGCTGGGGGCAGAGGGACTGGCGGCTCTGGCGGTGGGGCGCTTGCGCGCTTGCTCCAGAAGTTGGCGTTTTAACTCAGAACGCTTGGCGGTCATGGTGTCTCGGTCGCAGGGGATGATGCTGGCTCACTGTTAAGGCCATCCGCACCGTGGCGGGCGGCCAGAGAGGCTAACGCATCTTGTGGCGACTCTTCAACATCCTCATCGTGCTGGTGCAGTTTTTGAATCAGCACGCCCGCGAGCTTATCGAGCGTAGACGCTTCGCTGAGCACCATCACCGGTACCTGAACGCCTAGACGGTTCTCGATCGCGGTCATCAGCTCGACCCCCATGAGCGAGTCGAAGCCCATGTCATAAACCGAGCGGTTCACGTCGATCTTCTCTTCGTCGATCAGCAGAATGCTGGCAAGCTCGGCGCGCAGTAGTTCGGTAATCGTGCTGTGCAGCTCTTCTGGCGAGAGGTCCGCCAGCAGCGCGCTGATATCGTCATCGCTATCCAGGCTACCGTCGTCGTCGCTGGCGCGGGCAATCTCATCGAAGCGCGGTGCGCTCGAGGTGGGCAGGAAGCGCGCAAGGGCTCCCCACTCCAGTTCCAGTACGCCCAGGCTTGGCCCGGGCGTCAGCAGCATTTGCTCGAGCACATTGAGTGCATCGTCGGAGCGCAGCGCCGATCCGCCCAGGCGCTCTTGTAGTGCGTCACGGGTGCGGGTGTTACGCGCCAAGAAACCAACGTCGTCAATCGCGCCCCAGCGTACGCAGGTAGCTGGTAGGCCTTGCGAACGGCGGCGAGCCGCAAATGCTTCGAGCCAATGGTTAGCGGCCACATAGTTGGCTTGGCCTGGGTTACCAAACAGCGTGGTCGCCGATGAATAGAGCACGAAGAAGTCGAGGGCTTCGTTGGCTGTCAGCGCTTCCAGGTGTTTGGCGCCGTCGATCTTCGGTGAGAGCACTTTTTGAATGCGCTCGGCATCCAGGTTGCGAATCAGACCGTCGTCGATCACCGTGGCGGCATGCACGATGCCACGCAGCGGGCTTAGCTCACTTTTCGCACGTTCCAAAACCTTGGCCAGCGCATCGCGGTTGGTAATGTCGCAAGCCGCTGCCAGCACTTTCACGCCTTGGGCTTCGAAGGCTGCCACGGCCGCCTGGGCTTCATCGCTGGCCGGGCCGCTGCGGCTGAGGAGAATCAGCTCCCGCGCGCCTTTATCTACCAGCCATTGCGCAGTTTTCAGACCAAATCCGCCCAGGCCGCCGGTCACCAAGTAACTGGCATCGCTGGGTAATGCCATGCGGGCGGTGCCTAGCTGCTCTTGGCGTGGCGGGGCAATGGGCTGTTCGTAAGTCACCACCACCTTGCCGATCTGGCGCGCCTGCTGCATGTAGCGGAAGGCATCGATGACTTGGCTGTGGCTAAAGGCGGTAAACGGAAGCGGGCTGAGTGTGCCGTCGTTGAACAGCGCCATCATTTCGCCGAACAGACGCTGGGTGAGGGCGGGCTGCACCTTCATGAGCTGGTCGGAATCGATCCCGAAGTAGCTCAGGTTGTTGCGGAACGGGCGCAGGCCGATATGGGTGTTTTCATAGAAGTCGCGCTTGCCTAGCTCCAGGAAACGACCGAACGGGCGCAGAGCGCGCAGGTTCTGGTTGATGGCTTCACCGGCCAGGGAGTTAAGGACGATATCGACGCCTTCACCCTGGGTATCTTCGAGGATCTCTTCCGCGAAGGTAAGCGAGCGGGAGTCGTAAAGGCGCTCTTCGCCCATCAGGCGTAGGAAGTCGCGCTTCTCTTCCGACCCCACCGTGGCGTAAATCTCAGCCCCCATCCACTGGGCGATTTGTAGCGCGGCAATACCTACACCGCCTGCTGCGCCGTGAATCAGCACTTTTTCGCCGGGTTCTAGGCGCGCCAGATGCTTCAGCGCGTAGTACACGGTAAAGAACGTGGTCGGAATGGTGGCTGCAGCGGCGTAGCTGACGCCGTCGGGCAGCGGAGCCACGGCGTGCTGGCTAGCCACCAAGCGGTCGCTGAAGCTGGCGGGGCCAAAGCCCACGACGCCTTGGCCGGGTGTTAGGTGGTGCACGTTACTGCCCACGGCGACGACTTCGCCAGAGAACTCAAGCCCCAGCGTTGGACCTGCAAAGCCGTTTTCGATGGCTTCATCTGAGAGCAGGCCCAGGGTGTACATTACATCGCGGAAGTTGAGGCCGGTTGCTTTGACGCGCACTTCGACGTCATCCGCGCCTAGCTCCGGAAGCTGGCGCGGCCGCCACTGTAGCTGGCGCAGTTGGCCGGGCAGGGTAAAGCCCAGCGTCATGGCTTGGCGTGGCGCTTCGCTGTCGGCGGTTTGCGGATGCGGCGCGGGCAGCGTGCGTAGGCGCGTGGCGAAGCGGGTGCCTTCCTGGGTAATCACCAGCTCGTTTTCGCTATCCGGTTCAGCGATAGAGGCTGCCGCGATGGCTAACGCGGCGGCGCTGAGAGTATCCGGCAGGTCAATGAGGGTGACGCTGTGGCCCACGGCTTCGTTGGCCAGAGAGCGGCCAAAGCCCCAGAGTGCGGCGTCATCGGCGCGTTGATAGCCTTGAGTCGCTAGCCATAGCGTCACGGCACTGCCTTGAGCTTCCAGGCCGCTGGCTTCTAGCGCCAATGACCACTGCTGTGCGCCAAAGCAGCGTTGGGTTTGGGCTGTCGTGGCCGTGCTACCCAGTTCACGCAGGTCAAGCACGTTCAGTGCCGCAGGTGTTTCGGGCATGTCGGCAAGCGCTTCGTTGAGTAGCGTTTGCGGCGCTGCATCGCTGATGCGAAGCCATACGCTGTGGCCTGCATGACTATTTAACTGTTCGGCCAACGCTGCCGCGAGCGCTTCTTGCTGAGCTTCGGCCACTAGCAGCGTTTGGGTGCTGGATGCCTGAACGTTGGCATCGTTGCGCTCTGTTTGTTGCGCGTGCAGCAGGTAAGCGCCGCTCTCTTCTAACTCGATAGGCGCGGAGACGCTCAGTCCCTGGCTGCTCAACCACTCGATGAGTGTGCTTTGTTCCAGCGCGGCTTGATCAATGCCCGGCGTTGCCAGCAGATCGTCCAGCCAGCGGCTTGGATGAAGACCAATCACCATGATCTGCGCGCCTGGGGCCAGTTGAGCGGGCAGGGCGTCGATCAGCTGGCGTGTGCGCTCAGGCTGGGTGACATCCGCACTTACAAAGGCAAGCTGCGCTTTTTGTGCGGCTGCCAATGCCGGTAGCGCTTCGTCTAACGGCTGAATATCCATTAGCGGGTAGCGCTCTTGCAGCTGTTCCGCTTGGTGGCGCGCCGTGTCGCTGGTGGTGAGCGCGCGGTAGCGATAGCGGTCGCTCACCCCTGGCTCGCCGTGGGCAAGCTGCTCTAGCAGGCGCTGGCCTAGCGCGGGCGCACAGGGGCCTGCTTCCAGCAGATTGAGACGTTGTCCATCCGGTAGGGTGGCCAGCGAGGCGTCCATCAGCGCGCCTAGCTCACGCGCCAGTACTTGCCAGCCATTTTCACCGATCAGTACCCGGTTGATGCCAGCCAAGTGCTCGGAAGTAATGCCCAGGCTTTCCAGCGTATCGCTGCCGTTGAGCAGCGGTTCACGGTGCAGGCCCAAACGGCCCACAGCGTGAATGGGCGCGAAGTAGTCGGGGTAATCTTGTACCAGTAGCTGCCAAATGGTTTCTGGTGCCAATGACGCTTCGTCATCTTGAACGGGGCTGGTGCCCTGTTGTGCAAAGGCTTCGCTCAGGCTATCCAGCAGCGGCGCGACTTCTTGCGCATAGCGCTGGTCGGTGCTGGCGATATAGGCATCGCTTAACCCCATCAAGCGCGTCAAGGCGTCCGCAGGCAGCGGCAGCGCAGCGGCTTGCAACGGGGCAGGAGTAAGCTCCACATCCAGATAGCTGAAATGCTGGTGATGCGCACGGTTCAGGCGGATGGCCTTGAAGCGTGTCTGGCTTAGCACGGCGACGGCGCGGCCTTGGGCATCAAATAACTCAAAATCGGCCGTGAAGGAGTGCGGGGCACGTTTGCCCATCACCGCACGGGCCAGCACTGGCGCGCCTGCCTCGGCATTAACCTGAATGCGACCCACGCGCACCGGTACAAAGGCGAGCTGGGCGGCAAATTCACTGTGCTGTGCCAGCAGCGGAATAAACATCTGGAAGGCGCTATCCAGAATGCCGGGATGCACATGCAGCGTATCTAACTGTTCAGCCACCGCCTCGGAGAGTTTGATTTCACCAATGACGCTATCGCTCTCAATCCAGCCGCGTTGAATGGCTTGGAACGCAGGGCCATAGTGCAGGCCGATACGTTCGGCCATGTGCAGGTGCTCATCCAGGGTGTAGTCGGCGTCTCGCTGAGGCAGCGCTGGCGCTTGGCGATTGAGCAGGAAGCCACGGCTTTCGCGCATGCGGCGCGCCACGGCATTAAGCTGCCACTCGCTTCCCGTGGCGGGCTCGCGGGAGAGAATCTCCAGGCAACCATCATCGGGGTCTAGGGTAAGGCGCATGGTGCGGCCGTTAGGGCCGTCCAGCAGCAGCGGGGCGCGAATTTCCAGCTCTTCGATATCCAGAACTGGCGTCTCTTTCTGCTGCAGCGCGGCGGCAAGCGCGAGTTCTACAAACCCGGCGCCGGGGAAGACCGCGCCTTCACCTACCACGTGGTCGGCAAGCCAGGGCTGCCGCTTGGTGTCTAGCTGGCTTTCCCAGGTGTGCTCTTGCTGCGCTAATGGGTAACCCAGCAGTGGGTGTTGGTAATAGCGTGATAGCAGGCCTTGGCCGTCGTTGGTGCCTTGAACCCATAGGTGAGTGCGCTGCCATGAGTAGCGGGGCAGCAGGACGCGCTGGCCCTCTACCGGGAAGAAGCGCTGGCTGTTGACGCTTAATCCGCTGAGTAGCAGCTGGCTGAGCGTGCGGTTCAAGCCGTCTAACCCAGGCTTGTGGCGCTCAATGGTGCCGAACACTAGGCCGCTGCGCTCTTGCTGGCGCAGCGATTCATTTAGGTAGCGGCGCAAAATCGGGTGCGCGCCGACTTCGACGAAGACGTTGTAGCCTTGCTCAATCAATGTGGTGGCGGCGCTATCGAACAGCACTGGCTCGCGAATATTGAGCCACCAGTAGTGGGCGTCCAGTTTCGTGCCTTCACTGAGCGCGCCTGTCACCGTAGAGAAATAGGGGATCTCTGTGGCTTGGGGCTTGATGTCCGCAAGAGCATCAACCACGCCTGACTGGATGCTATCCATGGCGGGGCTGTGGAAGGCGTAATCCAGCGGCAGCCGCTTGGCAAAGGTGCCCTCGGCGCTCAGTGCGGCTTCCAGCTCGCTAAGCTGGCCGCGGTCGCCTGCTAGGGTAATGCCTTTAGGGCTATTTATACCCGCCAAGCTTACGCGGCCAAATGCTGGTTTGGCAAGCCAAGGGGCGATCTCTTCAGCGCTCATCGCCACTGCGGTCATCTCACCCAAGCCACGGGTTTTGCCTTGGAAATCGCTGCGGTAATAGATGACTTTGACCGCATCTTCCAGGCTGAGCGCGCCGGAGGCCCAAGCGGCGGCAACTTCGCCCACGCTGTGACCAAATACGGCAGCAGGGGTAATGCCTTGGGCTTTTAACCACTCGGTGAGCGCCACTTGCAGAGCAAATAGCGCAGGCTGGGCGATTTCGGTGCGTACGAAGCGGCTCTCTTCACCTTCTAGCTGGTTACGGCCTGCTAATTCGTCACGCAGTGAAAAGCTGCCGTAGCGCTGGAACAGGGCATCGACGCGGTCAATGGCAGCAGTGAAGTCGGCGTCGGTATCCAGTAGGTCGTGGCCCATGGTTTCCCACTGGCAACCGTTACCGTCATAAACGAACACCGGGCCCCTGGCGTTGGCGAGGCGCTCCAGCGTCATGACCTGGCTGGCTTCGCCTTCGGCAAACTGGCGCAGTGCCGTGGCTGCTTCTTCTGCACTGCTGGCGAAGCAGAGTGCGCCGTGGCTGTGCTGCTCTCGGTGATGGAACAGCGTATGGGAGATATCGTAAAACCCTTGGCCAGCTTCCTGAAGGTGCTTAGACAGGGCAAGGGCGTTTTCCGTTAGCGCTGCTTCGCTGCGGGCGCTTAAACGAATGGGCAGCGGGGCATCCGGTGTTTGGCGAGGCGCTGCGGTTTTTTCCGGTGCGCTTTCCAAAATCACGTGGGCGTTAGCACCACCAAAGCCAAACGAGTTAATGCCAATCACCAAGCGGCCTTCGGGTTTTAGCGGCTGGGCTTTAGTGACAACACTCAAGTTCCACTCATCGAACTTGATGCGAGGGTTCAGCTTACGAATGCCGATGGTCGCGGGGACTTCACGGTGCTGCAGGCTGTACAGTGCTTTCGCAAGCCCGGCGACGCCTGAGGCGGTTTCCAGGTGGCCAACGTTACTCTTCACCGAGCCGATCAGCAGCGGCGTTTGACGATGTTTGCCAATCGCCTCGCCAATGGCGCGGGTTTCAATCGGGTCGCCAACGGCGGTGCCGGTGCCGTGTGCTTCTAAATAGTCGATCTCATCGGGGGAGATACCGGCTTGTTCATAGGCGCGGCGCATAAGATCAGTTTGGGCGCTGGGGTTCGGTACCGTCAGACCCGATTTATGACCATCGGTATTCACCGCTGAACCTGCGACCACGGCCAGAATGTTATCGCCGTCGGCAACGGCTAGGTCGTAGTCTTTGAGCAGGAATATCCCAGCGCCTTCCGAGCGCACGTAGCCGTTGCCCGCTTCATCGAACACTTGGCAGCGACCGGTGGGCGAGAGCATGCTGGCTTTAGAGAAAATGATAAAGCCGTAGGGGTGCAAGTGCAGGCTGATACCGCCCGCCAGTGCCATGGTCGTTTCACCGCTGCGAATGGATTGGCAAGCCTGGTGAAACGCCACCATGGAGGATGAGCACGCGGTGTCCAGCGACATGCTGGGGCCATGCAAGTCAAACACATAAGAAAGGCGGTTGGAGGCGATGCTCGAGGTGTTGCCCGTGGCGGTCGAAGCATCAATAGCCGACATGTCATCGGCTAAACGGTAAGAGTAGTCAAGACTGGCGACGCCCAGGAAAACGCCGCACTGGCTGCCACGCAGAGTGCTGGGCACAATGCCGGCGCTTTCCATGGTTTCCCAGGCGAGCTCCAGCAGCATGCGCTGCTGCGGATCCATATTGGCCGCTTCGCGTGGGGAAATACCGAAAAACTCTGCGTCGAACCCGCTGATATCGCCCAGGCTACCCGCAGCAAAGGTAACGCTGGTGCCAGGGTGGCGTTTATCAGGGTGCCAAAAGGCATCATGGCTCCAGCGATCTGGGGCCACTTGGGTGACGAGGTCTTTTTCGGCTTGCAGGTCTTGCCAGAACGTTTCAGGGGTGGTGCCGGGGAAACGATGGGCGGCGCCGATGATGGCCACACGTTTAGTCATTCTTGCTCCTGAGGTTCTGGTTCTGCCTTGATCACATCGTTACTTATATCGCGTCCAAACACTTGTTTAAATAGCCGGACGCCAAGTTCGTTGGCTGCTATTCCCTGCGGCGATTGCTCGGCAGGCATTTGGTCAGGCGGTGTTGGTTGCGTTGACCATATCATGTATGGGGTGCTGCCCGTAGGGGGCATGAAGTACCCATACGCATCGGGCAGTATAGGGACGTGGTCGCCATACCAGCCCAGTATTCCAGGCCTCGTGCTCTCGTTTAGCGCTGTTTTAACGCTTGCCAGCATTTGATCAGCTTCACCTAAATGGTGCAAGTAAACGGCGAGCTCCCGCAGATGGCCTGGAAGCGGCCACGCGGCGTTCGGCAGCGTATCGGCCAAACGTGCCTGTTGGGGCGCTTCCAGATGCAGCGGGCCGTGGTTTTCCATGGTGATCACAAAAATAAATAGCGGCCTATTATCGTCATCTTTCAGCAGGCGTCCAACCTTTCGTGCCACCGCTCGGTCGCCAATGTACTGCCCGTGCTTATCGCTGCTGCTAAACGCGCTGATATCGATAAAGGTATCAAAGCCTAGCTGCGGAATGACCTTATCGCGCATGTAAAAGGTAGCGGGGTAAGGGTGCACGCAAATAGTGCGGTAACCCTGCGCGCGAAAAGCGCTCGCCACGCTGGGCAGCGGGTGGCGGCTTAGCGTGCGGTAGGGGTTGAATTGCCGTGGGCCCCAATCGTTGGGTGTCAGGCCTGTGAGCACCGCGCACTCGGTGCGTACGGTATTGGCGCCCCAAGCAGGTACGCTCAACTCACCCTTTTCGACGGCCTCGGTAAAGGTGATATCGAAGTGTTGTAGTAGCGAAGGGGCGACCTCTGGGCACCAGGGGCGCGGATCGAAAAATGATTCGCTCTGAACCAAAACCACATTGGGTAGCGTGGCGCTGTCCTGGGGGGCGGCCGCCGCCTGCTGGCTGGCAGCGGTGTAGGGCGATGTCGAGGGATCAGGTGGTGACGAACGCATTAATGCTACACCGTAGGCCCAAAGGCTAGTATGTAGCCCAACACGGTGAAGGTCGTCCACGGGTTGGAGGGAAACGGCTGCCAGTGAGCGTAACCCAATCCCCAGCAGCAGTGCGCCCAGCCCAATGAGTAATACGGTGCTTTGCAAAAAGAGCCCAGCGCCCCATTGGCTAATCAGCGATGATTCCAAATAGAGGAAGCTGCCAATGGCGAT
This sequence comes from Halomonas sp. CnH100-B, assembly GCF_024124605.1. Classification (NCBI taxonomy): domain Bacteria; kingdom Pseudomonadati; phylum Pseudomonadota; class Gammaproteobacteria; order Oceanospirillales; family Halomonadaceae; genus Halomonas; species Halomonas sp. CnH100-B. The sequence goes on from NZ_JAMXRX010000001.1 coordinate 139,702, forward strand.
GGCCCCCGCGCTGCTGGCAGCGATGGCGAGGCCAATGCCAAAAAAGGGAACATAAAGGCGTGGGTGCAGAATGGCGTCCCAAAAGTACTCAAAGTCGTGGCAAATAAACGGCTCGTTGAGCGTTTTGGACTTGGTATTGCTCGATTGAATCACTACCAGTTGTAGTGAAAGCACAAAGACCACGGCAAACCAGGGGCGCTGAAGTAGCAGCGTGAACATCCCAAACAGCAGTAACCAGCTGCCTAAGTGGATGGTGTTCGCGGCGATGGAGCGCTTCCAGAGGGGAGTAGGCCTTGGAGATAGCAGCGCTTCAAACGCTAAGCTGCCCAATAGCCCCACCAATAACGGCAGGCTAAGCGACACTAATAGGCTGGAGAGCATCTTACTGGCCCCCTACATGATCAAAACCCAGCCGTTTGATGAGCCACTGCGACACGCCCGCTGGCAAGACGGCCAGCCACCAAGTGCCAAAATTCAACGGAAAGGGAAAGCTAACCCGTGCACGGTTGGCATTGATACCGCGAGCAATCACTTTTGCAGCGCGCTCTGGCGGCCACTCCCAGGGTTTAGGGCCGGGCATGGCGTTGCACATGGGGGAGGTAACGTAGCCGGGCATGATTACCGTCACCCCGATACCGCAGGGGGCTAGCAAGCCCCGCAAGGCTTCGCCATACGCCTTAATGCCTGCTTTGCTGGCGCTGTACGTGGGCGTGCTGGGTAGCCCATGCCAACCAGCCAGTGAGCTAATAAAGACCAGCTGTCCACTACCTCGTTCGCGCATAGCAGGCACCAAGTGGTGCGCCATGGCAATGGGGGTGGTGAGGTTGATATCCAGCAGGGCTTGAACGTCTGTCCAGGGCTCGAGCTCACCCAACTGCTCGGGATGTGTGTTCTTGCCCGCGTTAGCGATGACGATATCCGGCAGCTGCTCGGCGCTGAGCGTCGTCAGCCACTGTGCAAGTGCATTCTCATCGGTGAGGTTGATGGAGGAGAGCGTCACTTGCGCACCTTTCTCTTGGCAGGCGCTGGCCACCTGTTCCAGTGCCGCGGTGTTACGGCCATGGAGAATGAGATGCGTCTGTGGGGAGGCATACTCCTTGGCGAGCGCTCCGCCGATGGCCCCCGTCGCGCCGGTGATTAGCACGCAGCGTGAACGTTTTGTCTGTTCCAGGATTGTGGAATCAGTTGTGGAGTCAGTGGTGGAATCGGTTGTGGCGTCTGTCGAGGCGTCAACACTCACAGCAGCTTCTCCAGCGGTGATGGGCAGGCTTCCAGGATGTGGGCGGCATTATTGACGGCGAGATCAATACTCGGCTGGCAGTAAAAACCGCCGTTGACCTGAACCGCGTGCATGACGGTGTTCCGAAAATAGCCAAATAGCGCTGCGCTGGGTGGCGGTGGCTGATGCCAAAACGTTTCGAGCGAGCCTTCGTAAGTGAGGCCTGCCAAGTTGTAGATCGGATCGCTTAGCGCAAAGGTAGGGCACGATGCTTCCAGCGATACGATACCCACGGTGCTGTTGACGGTCACCGTACCGACCGCATGTTTAATGAGTGCATTGAGATCGCCTGACTCCAAATACACGATGCGCCCATTTAGGCCATAAACGTCTGAGAGCCGATTGATGATTTGCGGATAATTCACCAGCCCCATATCTAACGGATGATTCTTGATACATAACATGGCATCGCTGGGTGCATGTTCGGCAAACGATCCCATCACGTGCTCCATGACCTCTTCCATATTGGCGTAGGGGGAGTGATCACGAATTTGCGCATCGGTATTGAGCTGAAGGGGCAGCATGAAATAGGGCTTGCCACTTTCGATCAGCGTTTTGATACGCACTGCATCGCGTTTTTTCCACTGTTTGAGCAGCGTAAAACGCCTGATATAGCCGGCATACTCCACCGGCGCAGTAATGGGAGCATGATTGCGATAGTGAGGCGCCACCAGCGGGTTGGCGAGCCCGGCTAGGTGGTAAGCGACATCATGCAGCGCGCGAATTTTGAAGGATGACCGAAAGCGCACGGGAGGAGGCAGTTCGGGAAGTGCCTTACCCGTTTCGAAAAACCATTGGGGATCGCGAGGCAGTAGCGAGTGTCCATTGACGCCTTCGCGCTCCAGCGTTATCCAAAAAGGGCGAAAATAGCCCTCCTCGAACACGTGGGTACGAATGCCAGCAGCAGGCGCTTGATCGACTGCAGGACGATGAATGGGGCGACGGTCGCCAAAAACGATTTGATCGGTAATGCCATAACGTTGCCACAGAGACGTCATGTAAGCAGGCAGTTCGCTCAAGGGGCCGCGAAAGAGATGGTGATGACTATGGGTGCGCTGCCAGTACGCAATGTCTCCCGCGTTGAAGTGAACTTTCACGACGCGGTGGCCGTCGTCGGTCAGGCGACGAGCCAAGCGCTGATAAAAGGGCGAGCAAACGCCTTGTAGGAATAAGAATGCGCGCTTTTGCTTCAACTCAATGGCTTCCAATCAATAAGTTACGATAGCAGCGATAAAGGCGCTGCTTCCATGTAAGGTGAGGTTTTTGTGCACTCGATTGTTGTAACTTTGCCCGCTCCAATAGGCTGACGACGGTCTCGGCATTACAGAGCTGGCCAGAGGCGGGGTCGACGTAACTTGGATACAGCAATAGCGTGCCAGCAACCAAGGCATCCAAGGTGAGTGTTCGGTTACGCCTCGGGCAGTGCATGGCATCATGCGTCAATCCCCAGCCCGCATAAAACGGCAAACCGTAGGTAGTGACTCGGCGATGTCGAAGCAGCGCCTCGAAGCCGGTCAGAGAACTCATGGTATGCACGGCGTCTACGCGCTCTAACAGCGCGGTGATATCGATGTGACTGGCGTCCAAATCATACAGACGTTTAGCGTCGGTATCGAGTTTGCCAACGCGCGCGCCGCTCATCACATCCGGATGCGCTTTGTAGATGATGAAAGCGTTGGGCTCGGCTTCTCGAACGACTTTGAGTAGCGCGCTATTGGTGCTGATGTCTGGTGAGCCGGTGGCGATAGAGGCATCGCTCTCTACTTGGCCGGGTACCAGAATGATCGTTTGGTTGTCGGGAAGGACGACGTCAGACGCTCCTGGCACATTGTATTTCGAGAGCTTCAAAGCAACGAGGCGTTGGCGCAACTCGGCCGCTCTGGCGAGTAAATCATCGCTGAAGGCGCTCTCGTTGAGCAGCGTTTCGAGTTCGCTTGGCTGGCTGGGATCGTAATAAATGCCGGAGCGATCCACGACGAGTGAGAGCGGCTGAGTGAGATCGACACCCAGCCCAACCGAACGAATAAAGCCGTCTTCCATGCGCCATATGTGCGGAAGGAGTTCGCGGTGCCGTGTTTTAAAGGCGTCGTCGATACGGCTTGACCACACCAACAACCGTTGAGAGTCGACGGCGTGCTGGGGAAGTGCCTTTTGATAGCGAACGTGAGCTGCTGGCCCTAGAAAATCGCCGATGAAGCGGCGTTTCCATGAAGAGAAACCGCAGGCCAGCCAGGTGCCTCTAAGTCGCTCTTGCTGGCGTTTTTGGTCAGCAATGAGGTGAATCGTCTCTTCCAGCGTGGATGGCTGGCGCGTATAGGGGTTAACGTAGCGGCAGTAACGTAAATAGGCGGCTGCAAAGACTTCAGCGAGCGTGCGAGAGCGCTGGCGACGGGGGCAGTGCAGTCGATCCTGGGTGAGGCCCCAACCCGCATAAAACGGTAAACCAAAGCAGTGGACACGCTTGCCCGCCATCAATGCTTCGAAGCCAAGCTGGCTGGTAACCACATAGACATCGTCCACCTGATCAAACAGCGCCCAGGGGTTGATGTCTTCGCTGAGCACTTGGCAGCGAGGGTGGTGAAGGGCACTCGTGAGATGGCCACGTTTTTTCCCCGCGATCACGTCGGGATGGATTTTGACCAGTATCTTCCCATGGGGGTGGCGGGCCAGCGCTTGGTCCAGCATGTCTGAAAAGCTGGCGGCGCTGGCGTTGCCATACTCGATGGAGGCGTCACCAGCCGTTTGGTCTACGACGAGGACGGTCGCGTCGTTAACGGCCAAAGGGCGATCTGGAGCGTGGTTGTATTTCGATAAGCGGTAGCGCCTTAATAGCGCCATGCAGTGCTCGGCCCGTAATACTTCTTCGGTAGAGAACTCGTTGGCGGAAAGCCACTGCTCTAAATCACTGGGCCGGGAGGCATCGTAATAAATGCCGCTGTAATCCACGATCATACTGTGGGGTTGATAACCCGCAACGCCGAGCCCCAATGAGCGCAAAAAGCCATCTTCTAGCGCCACATAAGGAAGGTGGTGTCGCTGAGCGTAGCGTCTGGCCTGGCGGCTGGTAGGCTTGAGTCCCCAGCCAATGACGGCACTCGGTGGGGGGCTGAACGGACGAATCCGGGTAACGTCGTCAAACTCTCTCAAAAATTCGGCGAGCGCAGTGATGCTACCAATGCCTTTAGAGATAAAACCCGCCGTACGTTTTGCCATGGAGTGTGCCGAAGTGTTGTGTCGGGTGGTTTGCTGGATAGGCGGCGAACATACGTGAAATAAGCGTGGTTATCAATTCGCACGCTCTTGGCTTATCGTTCGGAAGCTTGCGTTACGTGATGAAACAGTTTAGAAAAAAATTATCTAAGTTGACTTATATCAACGCGCACTTTTCACTTGTTTTTGGTAAGTTATTTTTCGAACCATGATTGAGGCTGAAACTGAGGGCTCAATTTAAGGAAAGTTAACGAAATAGGGAACTCTGGTGCGCCTAGCCCCCCTGATTCATCGACTGATTACATTTCGTTCTATAAAAAGCCGGCTGTTGCTGGGACTTTCTTGTGCTCTGGCCATCTTGGCGGGGGCCGTGCTGGGCATGGCGTGGCAGGTGGGTAAAACCATGGTGCACGAGACCAACATCGCCCACCTACGTTATCAGGCCAACCTGCTGTCTGATGAAATCACTCAACAGATCAATCAACGTATCAATGCCTTAGAGCGCCTCAATGGCGCCGTAGGGCTGTCCGATGATTCCACGTGGCTGAACTATGAGCTGCAAAAGAACGACTCGCTGCTCGCTTGGTTCGAGGGGTTGGTCATTAGTGATGAAAACGGAGTCATCGTCAGTGACTGGCCGAGTGTTACCGGGCGGGTGGGCTTGGAAACCGGCGAGTTGGAATATTTCAAGATGGTGCGTGGCATTCGTCGTCCCTATGTGAGTGAGCCGTTCGTCGGCCGAGCCAGCGGTATGCCCCTGGTGCTCATTAGCGTTCCGCGCATTGATGAGGATGGCAAATTCGCAGGATTCATTGGCGGTATCGTCAGCCTGGAAAGCAGTGGGCTCTTCAACCGACTGGGCACCATTCGCCTAGGCGAGGAGGGGTATGCAGCGGTTGCCACGGCATCGGGCAGGATTCTCTATCATCCTGACAATGATCTGGTCAATGCGGATCTCCGCAGTGACCAGCTAAACCCCCTGTTGGAGCTGGCACTGGCAGGGTGGAAGGGGGAGGGAGTAACCGAGCTGGCCGATGGGAACGTGAGCCTGCAAGCGTATGCCCAGGTTTGGCCGGCGGATTGGGTGATTGGCCTGTTTTTGCCCGCTGACCAAGCACAGTTACCGCTCTCAGGATTCATTTATAAGCTGCTGGGTATCTGGTTTGCGCTGGCGCTCATCATGATGCCACTACTGTGGTGGCTGTTGGCGCGGATTCTCAAGCCATTGGATCATCTCGAAGCGCAAATTGGTGAAGTGGGGATGGGGCAGCGCGCGAGTCTGGACCTAGCCACGAGCATGCAAGAGTTGCAGCAAGTCGCGGTGACGTTCAACCGTGTCGAGCACGAGCGTCAGCAGTTGGTCGGTCATTTGCAAGAGCGCCAGGCCTTTTTGGATTCCGTGTTGAGTGCCACGCCCCAAGGGATGTTTGTTGCCAACTTTGGCGGCAAGATCACTTATATGAACCCGTCGCTCTTGGAGATGTTGGACATTCCCCCCGATACGCCCATGGAAGCATGGATGGAGCAGGTTCACCCTGATGATCGAGAGGGTGCCAGGGACATGTGGGTGCACAGCTTGAAAACCGGCAGCGATTTCGTTCGCCAGCTGCGGTTCATACGCAGCGACCAGGAAACGCTATGGCTGGACATTCACGCCCGTGTGGTCATGCTCTCGAAAGGCGGTCATTCGTTGGGCTTGGTGGGGGTCGTTAAAGATATCACCGAGCGCCGCCAACAGGAGGCGTTGCAGCGCTGGGAGGCGGAGCACGACCCGCTGACGGGACTGCTCAACCGACGTGGGTTCGATCGCCGTTTGGAGGAGGCGTTTGCCGACTTCCAGAAGACCAGCACCCCCTCTGCGCTGCTGCTGTTCGACTTGGATCACTTCAAACCCATCAACGATGAGGGTGGTCATGCCTTGGGGGATGAAATGCTTCGCCGGATCGCCCAAATCGTGGCGTGGGAAGTGCGCCGAAGTGACCACGTGGCACGCCAGGGGGGAGACGAGTTTGGGGTGCTGCTGCCTAGCTGCACGTTGAGTCAAGCCGAGCGTATTGCGGAGTCTCTGCGTCAGGCGGTAAGCGAGGTGTCCGTTACCCATGAGGGTAAAGAGTACACCGTGACCCTGAGTATCGGCGTGACGACCTTCGACGAGAACGACGAGACGGTCGAAATGGCGCTTTCCCGTGCGGATGCCGCCAGTTATGAAGCCAAAGGGCAGGGGCGCGATGGGGTCATCGTGAAGCTGCCGGATCAGTTCGATCCCATGGCGCTCTTCGATTAAGGCGCGCTTCGATCAAAAGGTATCGAGAAAGCCGTCGCGTTGCCACTCGGTCAGCCACTGAGGCAGCTTGTCGGCGGGCATGGGGCGTGCAATACCGTATCCTTGAGCCAAATAGCACCCCAATGACAGCAGCGCTTTGGCGTGCTCCAGCGTCTCGACACCCTCTGCTAGCACGGGGCGTGAAAACTTCTTCGCCAAGAAGACGATGCTTTCCACGATCGCACGGTCATCCTCGCTATCCAGCATATCGCGAACGAAGTCACGGTCGACCTTGATCAACTGCACCGGTAGGCGGCGGAAGTAAGCCAGCGACGAGTAACCGGTACCGAAATCATCCAGCGCGACATCGATGCCCAGCCGTTGGCAGTTTTCGAGTACGTGCAGCGCCGCTTGCATATCATCCAGCGTGGCAGATTCTAGAATCTCGATGGCCAATCGTTGGGTGGGAACATCGGCATATCGTGTCAAGAGCTGTTCTAACTGCGGTAAGAAGCCCTGATGCAGCAAGTGTTGTGGGCTGATATTCACACTGACTTGAAGCGTGATACCGGCACGCTCCCACTGTTGAAGCTGTTTTAGAGCCGCTTCGATGACCCATTCGCCTAACCGAAACTCCAGTTCGCTACCTTCGATGAGGGGGAGAAACTCCCCTGGCGCACAAAGTCCCCGCTTGGGGTGCTGCCAGCGGATCAGCGCTTCGGCCCCCACGACCTCCTTCGTCTGCAAATCGACCTGAGGCTGGTAGAAAAGTTGGAACTCCTCGTTGCTCAGCCCGTGTTGAATGGCAGTACGCTCTTGCTGACGTAGCCGAGTTAGGTGCTCTTCATCGGTACTGTAGCGCACACACTGCGATACACCGTGGGTTTTGGCTTGATACAGCGCTTGGTATGCATGGCGAAAAAGCGTGTCCGAGTCTACTTCGTCTTCTGGGTAGCATGTCATGCCAATACACGTGGTGAGCTTCAACGTATGACCGTGTATCTGCATGGGCTCCTGAATGGCTTGGTGCAACGCTGAAGGGCTGAGCTGCTGGTTGGGGGCCGCCACCACGAACTCGTCGCCGCTAAGCCGCGCGGCAATGCCCTGTTGATGTAGCGGAGCGACCAAGGCCGCCAAACGTTCGGCGATACGCTTCAAAATACGATTGCCGACGGCGTAGCCAAACAAATCATTGAGGCGTTTGAAATCATCGATATTCAGCACATAAACCGTCAGAGGCTCGCGTTGCCGAGTCAGCGCCTCTAATTGCGTGCGCGCCAGACGCTGATTAGGAAGGCCTGTCAACTCATCGATGTTGGCGGCTTTATACAGCGCCTCTTCATGACGCTTGGTGTCGGTAATGTCGGACTGAATGGCGATGAAGCCCCCACCGGACTGTTCGCCTGCGGGTAACGGGTTGCAGCTGATGTGCACCCAGTAGGGCGTGCCGTCTTTGCGATAGTTCAGCAGCTCCTCTTCAAAACGTTGGCGATATCGCAACGCATGAGCAATGCGGCGTACGGTAGCGCTATCGGTGGCGCTTCCCTGAACGAGTTTTCCCGGCTTTTTGCCAATGGCTTCGTCGAACGTGTAGCCGCTGAGCCGCGTAAAGCCGTCGTTGATCCACTCGATGTTGCCCTGTGCGTCGGTGATCACCACTCCATTACTGGTGTTTTTCGCCACCATCGACAGCCGGGCAATGGCCTGCTGGTCTTGGCGCTGCTGGCGGTGGTTGCGAAGGTTATTGATAAACTGCCCGATGCTTCCCAGCAGTGGTGCCAAGAACTCCACCAAGGTGTCATCATAACCGTTAGGGCGGTTGGCGAGGCCGATCATCCCAATGCAGTGGCCGTTAAAGTGAATCGGCACGCCCAAAAACGCGTTGAGTGGCGGATGCCCGGCCGGCAGACCGCCACGGCGAGAATCCATAGCGGGCGCGTTAGAAATGACGACCGTCTCATGGCGCATTACATGACCAAACAGGGTGTCGAGATTGCTGAATACCATGCCGTTGGGGGCATTTTGATCATAAAACTGTTTGGAGGCTTGATCCCAAGTGATGTCGGTGATCGCATGCGCGACGAGATAGGGTGCTTGCGTGTCGTCGTAAAGAACTTCACCAATGAAGCCATACTCGCTGCTGGTGAGGGCCAGCAGGTCTTCCAGTAGTGGGTTGAGCGCCTTGGCATCGCCCTGGCCGTCGATGAAGCTCGCTTGCGCGCGCATGATGGCTTGCTCTAACGCCTGCTGGCGCAACAGCTGGGTTTCGATCTGCTTGCGTGGCGTGACGTCCAGCATCGTACCGATGAGTTGCACCACGCGGTCACTCACCACCAGCGGGTTGCCGGTAATTCTGACCCAGCGCGGTTCACCGCTGACGGTCGTCAGTTGAAACGTATCGTTAAACGCCACGCGGTGCTCGATGGCCGTGTCGATGGCGGTCATGAGCCGCTGGCGGTCTTCAGGCGTGTAAGCGTCCATGCGTTGCTCGAACGTGCGAGCATCGCGTTTGCCTACGTCGTAAAGCTCATTGACGACATCGTTCCAGTGGGTGGCACGGCTGGGTACGTCCATCTCCCATAGGCCAATTGCCGCATTACTGATGGCGTGGTAAGCCCGCTGAGACAGGTAGTGTTCGAATTGCAGCACCGTGCTACTGGCCAGCTGCTGAAGCAGCTCTTTCTGGCTATTCGAGAGCTGGCGCGGCTGCTTGTCCATCACGCACAGCGTACCGATCACGCTGCCATTATCGGCCACCAGGGGCACGCCAGCATAAAACACGATATGCGGCGGCAAGGCCACCAGCGGAAGCTCTCTCAGGGACGCGTGTTCACGGGCATCTGGCACTTCATAGAGGGTCCGCTCTTCGATCGCGGTACCGCAGAAGGAGCGCTCTCTGAGCATGCTCTCGGCGGGTTTGCCTACGCCGCTCTTGATCCAGACATGGGTGTCATCGACCAGCGTGATCAGTGCGATGGGCATATCGCAGTAGGCCGCCGCCAGTTGAGTAATACGGTCGAAGTGGTCATCCGCCGAAAGGTCGCCCAAGGTATAGCGCTTGAGCGTGAGAAGGCGCTGCTCTTCTTTTTCATGGCTGACTGGCGGAACCATAAGTGACCTATAAGTGACGGTGCGCGTTTTTGCTTACTTTCCCTTATGGTGGCGTGGCTGTCTAGCGAGTCGACAAATCTTAGTCAACGGTAGAGTATAAGAGGATGCTTATTCGACTGAGAGCGCTTTCGTGGACCTACTCGAACTCTTTACTCGCACCCTAGATGTCACACTACCTGTCTTTGCCATGGTGTTCATAGGGATCGCTCTGAAACGCCTGGGTTGGATCGATAGCGCGTTCATTTCGACGGCGTCGTCTCTGGTGTTCAAAGCCACGCTACCAACGCTGATCTTTCTCAGTCTCGTCAACGCTGACTTGAGCGTTGCCCTGGATGTGCCGTTACTGCTCTTTTTTGCCTTCGCCACGCTGGGCCAGTTTTTGCTGAGCTGGGGCTGGGCGCATCTGCGTGTGCCTCGAGAGGATCGGGGCGTGTACGTACAAGGGGCGTTTCGCGGGAACTGCGGGATCGTGGGGTTGGCGTTGGCGGCGGGCATGTACGGCAACTATGGGTTGTCCGCTGGCAGCTTGCTGTTGGGCGTGGTGATCGTGATGTACAACGCCCTGTCCGTCATCGCCCTAGCGGCGTACCAACCTGGCCAAGCGACCGACTGGCGCAGCCTGCTGGGCCACATCATCAAAAACCCATTGATTCTATCAGTGGTGGCTGCATTACCGTTCACCGCGTTGTCCATCCCGCTACCCAGTTGGGTGATGACGTCGGGCAACTACTTCGCCTCGCTGACGTTACCGCTCGCCCTCATTTGCATCGGCGCGACGCTCTCGGTGTCGAGTATGCGACAGGGTAGCCACGTGGCATTGAGTGCCAGCAGTCTCAAAATGGTGATACTTCCAGCGCTTTCCACGGCGGCCGCTTGGCTGATGGGATTCTCAGGCAGCCAGTTGGGGTTGCTGTTTCTTTTCTTTGCCAGCCCCACGGCGGCCGCCAGTTTCGTAATGGTCAAAGCGATCAATGGCAACGTCGCATTGGCTGCCAACATCATCGCCATAACCACGCTCATGGCCAGCGTCACCGTGACCCTAGGCATCTTCGCTCTGCGTTTGCTGGGTTGGATATAGCCCACCATGGCTTTTCCAAGCCCCTGGTTGGCCGAGGCGAATCAAAACGCTATACTATGCGCCCCGTCAGTCCCTGTAGCTCAGTAGGATAGAGCAGCCGCCTCCTAAGCGGCAGGTCGCAGGTTCGACTCCTGCCAGGGACGCCAACGGGCCTTCCTCACACTTCCTGAGAGAGCCAAAAATAGAGTGTAATACTCTGAAATACATAGGTTTTTAGCTCCTCAGTGTTCCTCGGCGTTCCTTTCAAATCCGGCATACAAATGGTATACAGTGGGGCATATACCCCTGTTCGAGAATGCTCGGTATACCTCTATGGCGCTAACTACCCGTCAGATAAACGCAACTAAGCCTGGCACGAAAATTGTGACCCTCTCCGATGGCATGGGATTAGAACTCAGGATCTCAACCAACGGCAGCCGAGGATGGCGCTTGCGCTACACGCGACCCAACGGCAAGCGCAACATGATCAGCTTGGGGCAATACCCCGAAGTCAGCCTTGCAGAAGCGCGAGAGAAGCGAACCGACTTAAGGCGGCTGATTGCTAAGGGGATCGATCCCGTAGAGCAGAAGCAGAACGAAAAGCGCGCCCTCAAATACGCCGCTGAGAACACGTTCAAGGTGTTAGCGATGGAGTGGCACGCCGCCATGGTGCCCCGCTGGAAAGAAAGCTCGAAACGAGCCAACGACAGTAGGCGCGTGCTTGAAATGTACGTTTTCCCGAAGGTGGGAGACCGCCCGATCGAGAGCATTCTGCCGCTGGAGTGGTTGGAGATCCTTCGCACCCTAGAGGATGCGGGTAAATTCGAGCAGCGCCGCCGCCTACACGCCTTTTGCCGAGACATCTACCGCTTTGCCATCATCACGGGCAGGGCCAGCTACAACCCCCTTACCGACCTTCAAACGGCGCTCAAGCCCTATAAGCGGAATAGCTTCCACCATATCCCCCAAAGCGAGCTACCGCAGCTTGTGCGCGATATAGCGGCTTACGATAAAAGCCCCATGGTGCGCATTGGTCTAAAACTGTTGCTCATGACTGCCGTTCGGCCTGGAGAGCTGCGCCGGGCAGAGTGGTCTGAGTTCGACCTTGAGGCCGCTGTTTGGAAGATCCCCGCCGAGCGCATGAAGATGGGCAGGGCGCATCAAGTGCCGTTACCCACTCAGGCGTTGGTAGAGCTGCGCTACCTGCACACACTGACGGCCCCCTTCAAATTGCTGTTCCCTGGTCGAAACGACCCACGCAAGCCACTCTCGGATGCTGCCTTTGGGATGGCGTTAAAGCGGCTGGGCTATGAAGGTAGGCATGTGCCCCACGGTACGCGTCATGTGGTGGCCACAGGCTTAAAAGAGCTGGGCTACCCAAGGGAATGGATAGAGGCGCAGCTCTCGCACAAGCTGCCGGGGATCGAGGGCGTTTACACCCACGCCGAGCACATGGCACCGGATCAGCGCCCCGCGATGATGCAATTTTGGGCGGACTACCTAGATACCATTAGCGCCGAGGTTTAAATGCGACTCAAGCTACCTATCAACTGCCCTGTTTGCGGAACGAAGACCCGGACTAGATCGAGCCGGAAAATGACAGAGGGTTATTATCAATTATACAAAGAGTGCACTAACAAGGAGTGCGGCATAAAGTTTAAAGCTGACGAGGAAATTAGAAAGACGACAATAGACACTGTGGCGGAAGACTTTGGGTTGATGAGCTTAAACCCTGACGCATGTGCATTGATGATTATCGATCAGCAACAAGGGGATATGCACTTCCCCTATTTTAGAAAGCGCAATAATGAGGATGCCGAGTACCACATTTTTCGACTGCTGAGCGCATGGCGTGATAACTCACTGCCCATCATCCATGTTCGGCACCTCTCTGGCGATCCAGACTCTCCCTATTCTCCCGGCCATCCTGGTGTGCGCTTTAAACATGGGTTAGAGCCTATCGCTGGGGAGGAGATTTTCGATAAAAGCATCGCCGATGCCTTTTTACGCTCCAATATCGAAGAGTGGCTGTTGAAACGATCCATTCGCCAACTCGTGGTAGTGGGCTCGACCAGTGAAGGGGCGGTAGAGGCGACGGTTAGGAGCGCCGCTCACTTGGGTTTCACGGTATGGGTGCCCGATGACGCTTGCTATACCTTCGAGAAATTCAGTTATGACGGCGTTGATCTTCATCCCGACACCATCCATACCCTGGCCATGACGAACTTGCACCAAGGCAACTCTACGGTGGTGGATACTACGTTGGTGCTTCATGCGATCGAGCACGCCATGACCGCCAAAAATGGTAAAGAGACAGGCCGTTTCCACTAGCGAGGAGTGGTTAGGGCGTTGGCGTGTTGTAAGGTTGGCCATTTTTACAACAACGAAGATGTAGCCATTTTTTCTCATAAGCTATTGAATTAACTTAGCTTCAAAGCATAGCCATGTTTTTCTCACGTAGGCGCTTCACTGCACATAGCTGGTGAAGCGCCTTTTTGTTGTATATTTATACAGTGTTACAACAGCCGTTTCTGGCCGTCCTGCCTGTTCCTCGTCAAGCTGTTGGTGTCTTGAGCGCAACGCTCGTCACGCCATCCACTAACGCGAGGAATTCAGCCTATGCACCCCCTTAAAACCTCCTTTCGACTCCAAGCGCTGGCCCTTGTGATGGCACTCGAAGCACTGACGGCAAGTGAGCCGTTGTGCGGGAATGTTGGCACAACGGCTACCGATGGCGTGCCTCACTGACAACCTTCAAGCTTCATAGGGCCACTAGGGCACTTGCCCGGAACGAGACCGCGAGGACATTTACCAATGCCTGAACTCACCAGCCAAACACCGCCTTTCAGAACGGTGACAAAGATCCAGCTAGGCAACCGCCTATTGCGCCGCAAGGACGTGGAGCAGAAGACCGGGAAAAGCCGCTCAGCCATTTATGAAGGCATCCGCCAGGGCACGTTCCCGGCCCCGGTGCCCATTGGCGGCAAGAGCGTTGCTTGGCTAGAAGAGGAGGTCGATAGCTGGATCGCTAACTGTCTGGAGGAGCGCAAACGCCAGCAGCTAGGCAGCCATTCCACCCCGTTACGCATGACTACCCAACCGCAGGAGCAGCGCGCATGAGCCAGTTTGAATTCACGATCAACGGAACCACGCTGAAGCTCACGGCGGACGATGTCGCCCAACTGGAGGCCGCCATGCTGGATGCCACGAAATCACCCAACCGTAAGGTGTTTCGCCAAGGCTCGACGGGTGACATTAGCGCTCGATGGTTAGGCGGCCCGCAAGATGACCTAAAGCACTTTAGCCGCAAAACCCCACCCGTTAGCCACACGCTCACCGACTGCTAAAACCCCCTAAACCCTAACCGCCAGCGGTAACGCTGCTGGGCTAACGCCCAGCGGGTAAGGGGAGGTTTTGCCCAAAAAACGAAAAAGGCTCCAACGCTGGGGGCGATGGAGCCGACGTAAAGCAAAAGAAAGGTGCTCATGCAGATTATCAAATTAAGCGCAATTTGCCGCCTCGAAAGCTTGCGAGGAACAACCAGGAATGCTTATCATGGCCGTGCTGTAGCAAAATCTACAGCCGGGCGTAGGAACCCGAGTGCAAATAGGCGCAACAGCGCCCCTACCACTACAGGCGCTTTTTTTATGCCCGTAGTGCGTCTTTATGGCGGCTGTGCGTGGGCACGCTTCGGCGTGGCCGGTTTCCTATTTGGCCGGTTTCCTACCCCGCGTACGGTCGCCACCCAATCCCGTAGGAAGGATCGTGGCGGCTCCAGAGTTCAAATAGGAGTCTTACCCATGGCCAACCACAGCCAAGGTGCGTCTGCGCACACCCAGCTTTCCCCCTCGCAAGTCTCTACCGCGCTGATCGGTGCAAAACTGATCGCTTATCGTGTGAACCGTAAGCCTGAACAGCTTCACCAGTTGTTAGGCATGGCTCGCATGGCCTGCGCACTCAATGCCCTTTCTTATCAAGACCACGACCAACTCCTGATCGAATTAGAACGCCTATGCGTTGAGGGGGTGGATCATGCCTAACTTGAACCACACCCCACGCCTGGAAGATGCGCTTTGCCTGACCGAGGCTGAGTGCCTGCTGATCGACCCCCGCGCTAAACGAGAGGATCTGTTCGACCAGTGCGAAACCCGCTTGGAAGCGGCTAGTAACCTAATGATGACGCTTAGCAGCCTCGATGCACCTGGCACTGGTGCGGATGCGCGAGATTTAGCGCATGTGGCGATGTCGTGCCGCCTTTTGCTGGCGGATTCTCTCGATCTCTTACTCGCCGCACGTAGGCTTTCCCAACGCCCCGTTCTGCCTGCCAGGAAGGGGGGCGAACATGGCTAAGACGACCGTTCAAAAAATCCAGCAGGTCGCCGCGGTCGCGCTGAACAGCGCTGAAATTCTACTGGCTGAATGGCTGCCCGATGGGCAGCGCCAGGGAAGTGAATGGGTGGCCCGCAACACGGCCCGCGCCGATGCCTGCCCCGGCTCGTTTGGTGTGTCGCTGGTGTCGGGCAAGTGGAACGACTTTGCCGACCAAGACGCCCACGGCGGGGATCTCGTCTCCTTGCTGAGCTACCTTCGCGGCTGCCGCCAAGTAGACGCCGCTAGGCTGATCGACGAGCAGCTTGGGCTCGGTATTTTTCAGCGGTCAGGCGCGTCTAACGCGCCGCTGCCCAAGCCCTGCGAGGTGCCCACCAAAAGCCAGCGTCGCCAGCAGATCGAGGCCGAGCGCCTAGCGACCCAGGAGCGCGCCGCCCAAGCCGCACAGCGGCTATGGCACGCGGCAGGCCCCGCCAACCCGGCGCACCCCTACTTGGTAGAGAAGGGAATCGAGCCGTACCACCTTCGCCAATCCTCGAAAGGCCAACTTCTGGTGCCGCTGTACGCGGATGGACGGTTGGTCAACCTGCAATGTATCGACCAGCAAGGCCACAAGCGCTTTTTGAAAGGTGGCCGGGTGCGGGGCGCTTATGCGCCCCTTGGCAAGATGCAGGCAGGCCGCCAGCTATTCGTATGCGAAGGGTGGGCCACCGGGGCCACCCTACACGCCCATACCCGCGAACCCGTGGCGTGTGCCATGAACGCGGGCAACCTCGCCGCCGTGGCCGAGATTCTGCGCGACCGATACGACCCACTGGATTTAGTCATTGCCGGGGATGACGACCGCCTGACCCCCGGCAACCCAGGCCGCACCGCCGCCAACGCGGCGGCGCTGGCCGTGGGTGCCCTGGTGCTGTTTCCCGTATGGCCACAAGACGCGCCCACCACACTCAGCGACTTTAACGACCTAGCTCGCTGGTATCGCCAGCAAAGGAACGCTACATGAGCGAGCAACCCACACGCGAACAGCAAGCGCACCTTGCCCTAGTAGGCAAGCCGACCGCGCCCAAGATCGACACCTTGGAGCGCCCCAGCTACGCCGTGTACGAAGGCCCCACCATGGTAGAGGGCAAACAGTACCGGGCGGGCACGTGGTATCACGGCATCAAGCACACCAACAGCGACGAGGCAGGCCAGCCGTTCGACCTCTGGCTATGCGCGCCGCTGTACGTCAAAGCGGAAACGATCAACAGCGACGACGGCAGCGTTGGCCGCTTGCTGCGCTTCAAGCATCGCGGCCACGCCATCGAGTACGTCATGCCCATGGAAGCCCTCGCGGGCAAAGGCGAGGAGGTGCTGAAAGCCTTACTACGCCAGGGGCTAGAGGTGGACTACCACCAACGCCGCTACGTGCCTGCCTATATCGCTAGCCACCACGGCTTAACGCGCATTCTCGCCACCACCACCAAGCCAGGGTGGCACGAGCGTAGCGGGGCCTTTGTGCTGCCGAGCCGCATTCTAGGCGGTGAAGATGTGCGTTTTCAGGACAGCGGCAAAGGCGCTCACCTGTTCTCAGAACGGGGCACCCTGGAAGGCTGGAAAAGCGAGCTGGCCTACTTCTGCCAGGGCAACCCGGTACTGATCCTCTCCGTGTGCTGCGCACTAGCAGGCCCGCTGCTTTCCAAAGTGGGGGTGAACGGGGGCGGTGTGCATCTGGTGGGCGACTCCTCCAGCGGTAAGTCACTTGCCCAAGCGTTGGCCGCCACGGTATGGGGCGACCCCAGCCGCTTTGCCGCGTCGTGGGATATGTCGCGGGGCGGTATCGAGATTGAGGCATCGTCACGTAACGACACGGTGCTGATTCTGGACGAGATCAAGCGCGCCGACCCCAAGCGGGTACAAGAAATGGCCTACGCCATCGCCAATGGGACGGGTAAGGGCACCATGACCCGCGAACGGGAAGGGCGGCCCAAGCTCTATTGGCGCGTCCTTGCGCTTTCCAGCGGGGAGCGCTCGCTGTCTGAACACGCGGCCATATCCGGCAATGCTGCCCACGCCGGGGCAGAACTGCGCATGGTGGACGTGAACGCAGGCACCCGCGCTTATCGTGCGTTCGATGACGTTCACGGTATGGGCGGGGCCACCTTTCATAGAAAGCTGACCACGGCCACCGCACACCACTTTGGCCGGGTAGGCCCCGCCTTTGTGGAGCATTTAATTAAGGAGAACGACCCCGACTACTTTTTTAAGCGGTTTGCTGAGGTACGCGACGGATTCAGCGCCGAAGGCCCCCAGGCGGGCAGGGTAGCGGATCGTTTCGCCATCATTGGTCTAGCGGGCGAGCTAGCGATTACATACGGCTTATTGCCCTGGCAGTCCGACTCCGCCGCGAGCGCCTGCCGCCAACTGTTCGAGGAGTGGCTGCTAACGGTCGGTGACGGTAACGCGGAAGATCGGCAAATACTTAGCGCGCTATCGGATTTTATCGCCATGCACGGCGATAGCCGCTTTTCTGACATCGCCGCCCAGCTACCCAACTCCAGCATTAAGCATCGGGCAGGGTATTACGAGATCGAGAACGGCAAACGCTTCTACCTGTTCAACCGCGCCTCACTGACCGAAGCCGCCGCAGGCTATGGCCGTGAGCGCGTGATACGCACCCTGGAAACCTACGGCGTGTTGGCGAAGGTGGATAACGGGCGCAACCAGAAAAACTACCGCCTGCCAGGAGGAGGGAGCACCCGCTTTTTCGTCATCGATCCCGACAAGCTGGAGACAGAGCGGAGGAGCGCATGAAAAACCCAACGCTAAGGGCGAAAACAGGCGTTTTGCCCCTGTCCGTTGCCGCCTCAAAAACAGCGGCTACAGATGGCAACCTGCAACGCATTGAAAGTAATGGGCTTTATGGCCGTTGCCTTGTTGCCGCCTTTTTCGCGTGTCAGAGAGAGGAATTATACAGAGGGCAAATTCACGCCTGCCAGGAAAGAGCGTGTTCGACTCAGAGGCCCAAGCACCTAAATACGCGTGAACCTAGTTTCTATGGCAACAGTGGCAACAAGGCAACGGCCAGTAACCACGCGGCCTACAGCGTTGCCTTAGTAATAAGAGAGGTGGCAACAAAGGCAACACATATCTTTATATACCTATGGTCTGGTGTGTCTTGTTGCCATTTCAAAAATGGGTGGCAACAGTGTTGCCACAATAAAGCCTATCTAAATCAGTTGGTTAGCCTCTGTTGCCTTGTTGCCACCATTTTTGCGATCTACAGAGTGGAACTATATAGCTGGGGAATACTGGTAATCATTCTCAATGCCCCTCGTTCGCTCAACCTCCCCCTTTCCTGGCAGGCGTTTTTGGCCTTGCTTCCGTTTTCCCAGCTGTGGGGCCTTGGCTCCACTTTCGTACCCGTGCACCCATGCCAAACGTGAGGCCGACATGACAGACCAGACATTCACTACGCCTAACATCTCAGATCAGGAGTCACACACTATGCAACACGTAAAAGCCCCCGAAGCAGTTACCAGCGATGAGACGGAGTCAAAGTTGGAGACGCAGATCGAGCAGTTTAGGGCCAAGTACCTTTCTCGGCGCTCTATGCTCGAAAACGTGGTGGGGCGATTGGCTAAGCTGCGCAAAACGTTGAGCGCGCTACAGCACCAGATCGACAACACCCAAGACGCATGGAAAAAGGACTTTGTTCAAGGGCTAGGCGAGCAGAGCAAGGGAGTACGTGACCAGCTCAAGCAAAAAGGTCAGTGGAAGATCGAGGCCGAGCACACCCAGGAAATGATCGATCTGCTTGAGCCGCAACGTGAATGGCTCCAGATGCAGACCTATATGGCGCGTAATCCGTTGGAGGCATCTATAGAGCGTCTAGCGCGCATTTCATCCCGCAAGCGGTTGATGAAGTGCCTCAAGGATATGAGCAACAGTGAGGAAATGGCCGCCTTGAGCGCTGAGCTACCAAGGCTGTTCAACGACATTCACGAAGGGACTTACAACGATCACTATCACATGGCGGGGCTAGGGATTGATGTATCCAGCCAGCCAGGGAGCAGCATCGACTCCTTGATGGATAAGGATAGTCGGAGGTGGACAAGAAAAGAGATCGAGCGCCGCCAATATGCAGCCCTAGGCAAGCTATTGATGGACGTCATGCCCCAAGCCAAGCCAGCACCCACGCCAGAGGTGTTACAGATACCGGCATTGCTCGCGTGTGAAGCCGATGTGCGTGACTACCCATCACAAATTGGCTTCAAGAGACGGTTGCAAGAGCTGGAGGCGCAAATGGAGTATGTACCCAGCCAGGAGGATCTGGACCGCGCGTAAGCACTCGCAGGCTTAACACCCACTCAAAACCCACGCCCCGCCCCTGTGCGGGGCGTTTGCTTGGCACCCTGGCCATGTTGCCGCCCCGTACCCGCCTGCCGACCGCGACCCACGGCGCGTTGTCATCACCCCGCCCCGCCCGCGCGCTAAATGGTGTGGTTTTTATGCACCCTCGAAAACGCCTCCAAGCCGCGCCACTGCTGGGCTGGCTGGTGAAAAATGGGTGCATGAAAATTATGCGAATTCATGCGGAGTTATGCAGTTTACATGGGGGATATGAAGAGAACGCTTTTAAAGCTGTACCATCGGCTGGCCGATAGCTGAGAAAGGCATTCCCGAAAAGGCCTTGCAGTGCCGAAGCCTTCCGGCACAGGATGGTCTAAGGTCGTAGTTAAACGGGTTGCGCAGGTGTAAGGAAATAGTCAATAATGCTAATAATAATTAAATTTAAGATCAGAGGGCTTTTGCGAATCAATCTGTTTTGCAGCCAGAATTGGCATATCACGAACCAACTGCTATCGACTCAAAGCGGCATGCTGGTTCACCAAGTGTTACGCAGTCGGCACGATAATACGTGCTATTGCGCCTATTCATGATTAATTTAATCTCAATAGGATAGATGGTAAATGATAGGCGGTATAACCTGAATGAACGCGCGGCCAGGTTCATTGAGTTTATATAGATGGGCGTATAATCACTGCTAAATATTAGGAGAGCCTATGCAAGTCAAGGGAAAATCAATTAGATCAGTAACCAGGTTATTGGCAGCATCTCAGGGCTGTGAAGAAGTAAAGCTAGCCCACAAGGTTTCGGATAATATGGAAGATCTACTTTCGGCTATCGGGTTTGATAAAGAGCCACAAACAGGTGATTATCTTATCCCAAAGGTAGTCGGCAAGGTCACTGCCCTAAATGCTCATGGAAAAGAAGTTATACGTAAGGATTTACCATTGGAGCCGCAAGCAAGATCTTATTATCGAACATGGGAAGACTGGCATGGACAAGAGCATTCAGGTATTCAGACAAGGTATATAGATATGTATCCTCGTGAATACAAACCCGCATTTGAAGAAACGCTGCATGTAATCGATGTGGACGGTAATAAATATATTGCAACTGACAGCATGCAATTGAATGAACAGAATGAAACTAGGAATATTCATCTTTCTAATTTGATGCTTGAGTGTTTTAGCAGTTTTGAGGTCTTAGACTCTAGAAGTGGCAATGTTATCAGCACTAAGGTAAAGCAGTTGCATTGGGATATCTTGCCCCCGGGAGAATACCCTTGGGCAAAAGCGAAATCTCTAGTTGGAGAAGTTACTAAAAAACTAAAGGATTCAGAAAAAGGTGTTGTTGACGCTCGAATGCAAACTATTACTAGTTATAATCCAGATTTTCTTGCGACAGGTCGGGCGGGTTTTAGTGGTTATTTTATTTATGGTTTTGCTTCGAAGGGTATATATGTTCTGGAAAGCATATATTTGGATAACGCAACTTATATTTTTGGTGATAAGTGGGAGCAATTGTCAAGGCTCACAAAAAATCAAATTATCAATGGTGAAATAGAATACCGGCGGATTGTTCACGATAAAAAATGGAGCAAAATCATACGTAGCATTCTGACAGAGTGAATTTAACACTGCATTGCAGCGGACTAGTCGCTGCAATGCAGTGTTAAACGCCATATACGAGAACTCAAATGTCTTTTACTATTCATAATTGGCAAGATATTGCTAACAACTATAGCGGTACGTTGTTGCTGGGGAATGGTGCCAGTAGAGCGGTTGATGCTCGTTTCGGATACGAATCGCTTGTGGATCACGCATTTAATCATGGGCTATTGACCGATGATGTCCAAAGTCTTTTTTCTTTTTTTCGGACAGAAGATTTTGAGCTTGTATTAAGGCTGGTTTGGCAGGCATCGAATGTTAATCAATCATTGAACATTCCTGACAATCGAACTCATGATGCTTACGTCCGGGTGCGAGATAGCTTGATTCAAGCGGTAAGGGATATACATCCTGAGTATCAGGAAATCTCAGCTCAGATGCCTGCTATTTATAACTTCGTAAAGAGATTCAATACGGCGATATCGTTGAATTATGACCTTATACTTTATTGGTCTGTCATGTACGGGAAGAATGTTCGAGATAGGTGTTCGCTAAAAGACTGTTTTGTTGATGGGGTATTTTGTGATGATTGGGAAAGATTACGTAAACCGATACGGGGCAATATATCATCCACGCTAGCGTTTTACCCTCATGGTAGCTTGGTTTTAGCAAGAAATTTAGTTGAGGAAGAGTTAAAGATCGCTGGGAATTATCATGGCTTGCTGGAATCCATACTTCAGACTTGGCAAACGGAGCGCTATGTCCCTTTGTTCGTTAGCGAGGGCACGGCACAGCAAAAAATTAATGCAATTCAGAATAGTAGCTACTTAAATACAGTGTATAGAGAAGTGTTGCCCACTCTTTCACCGGATCTTGTGATTTATGGCTGGGGGTTGTGGGAACAAGACCTCTATATACTTGATCGCCTGGCATGTTCGGGCATTCAAAGGGTTGCAGTTTCTGTCCATAATCAAGATCAAGCTTATTGCAATAGAGTGTATCAGGTCATGACGCAATTCCTCGGCGACCGAGTTCACATAGATTTTTTTCATAGCAATAGCCCAGGCTGCTGGAACAATGTCGCTTAACAATTCGCTGTTGTCCGACAATTTTTACACCGCAGCATGACTCCAAAATTACCGCAAAGCTGAACGTTATGCTTTCTAAATGAAAATGAGGTTTATAAATGAGTGAATTAGACAAAGAATACATCGAAAATAGAGTGAAAGATTGGGGGCAACGTATAGAAGCCGTCTTTTCGCTTGTAAAGAATTCGTTGTCTGGTAATTCGGAAATTGAATTTTTTGAAGAAAAAACAGTACAGATGTATGAGGAGTTAATGCAGGAGTTTAATTTGTCTCCTGTTTCTTTGCCTGTTCTAGAGGTCAAGCGGAAGGGTGTTCTAGTTGCATCTTTTAAGCCGATAGGATTATGGGTGATCGGTGCCAATGGACGAATCGATATATTAACTAAAGAAGGTTCATATATATTGGTTGACTTAGAGGGCAAAGATAAAGCATCAAATTGGCGTGTTTACACACCTAATAATAGGAAGAAAAGCATACCTTTCGATAAAGAATTTGTTCTAGGGCTGGTTTAGTTATGGGGATTTTTGACGAACTGGAAGGGCAGTACAATGAAATTGACAAAAAGTATGCAATAATTGAGTTCGAAGCTGCCAGTAGAGGTTGGAGAAAAAAAGAGGAAAAGTACAAAAGGAAGCGAGAGCTTAACGATCAAGCATATTTTCTTTTCATGTTCACTCGACTTGAGTATAGAATAAGGGATGAAAGCTCTCAACTAATAAAAAGTAAGCAAAACTCTATAATATCATGGAAGCAACGAGCGGCATGGGATATTTTGCCAGACGGAGCAAAAGATGATATGCCGTTCAAGAAACGCCTGACTCTGCTATTAGAAAAAGGTAGTAGCGACTATAATTTAGTTGTCTCTTATTATAAAGAGCGTAATTCAATTGCTCACGGTGGCAATTTTATTTCCTCGATAAGTATGCCTAACGTAATCTCAGAACTAAAAAGGCTACACCGGGCAGTCAAGGTATAACAAATTGTTGCACTCGGATAAATTGCTCGCAGCGTTCCTAATGTACCGATGAGCAAAGCGTTATATCAGAGACGGCTAAAAGACAGCTTCTGGCCGAGACTGTGTGAAAACACGTGGGGAGTCTCGGTCCGGCCAAAAATGATCAAAATCGCGCTTCCTCGCTATATTTGAGCTATATTCGTGGCAAAAATTCTCCAGACTTCGCGATGGAGACTAACTTCTGCACGGCTTAAAAATTGCATACAGCCTCGAACGTAAGCAGTCCATCTGTGCCGCAAACTGAATCGCTAGTGTTGCTATCCAACGATAAGCCGTTAGCGGGTTGCAGATGGAGGGAGCTGGTATACGGTGTGGTATATTGGTTTTTTATATTTCATGTTAAGGCCATATAATTCAATCGCTTAATGTGTTTTTTAGACTCCTGCCAGGGACGCCAAACACTCTATCTTCACAAATCCTACTTGTCACCGCGGCGCCCCCAGCGTCTGCACCCAATAATGCGTAAACCGCGTGTCGGCATTGTCCGCGTGGGCCATACCCATCTCTGTAAAATCATCGTTCATTAAATTACGGCAGTGGCCGGGGCTGTTGATCCAGCTTTCGATAGCCGCGTCGGCGGTGGTGTGGCCAGCGGCGATATTTTCGCCGACGGTGCGCCAGGCGTAGCTTTGTTGGGTGGCGCGTTCGCCTACGCCGCTACCGTCTTGGCCGGTGTGGCTGAAGTAGTCTTTAGCAGCCATATCGTCGGCGTGGGCTTGCGCGGCGGCGGTGAGCGGGCAGCTCCAGGTGAGGGGGCCGGCGGCGTTGAAAGATTGTTCGCCGCATTGGCGGGCTTGGTTTCTGGCCTCGTTAACACGTGCCAGCATCTGTTGCTGCTGTTCGGTAGGGGCGCAGGCGGTGGAAGTGGCGTCTGTGTCGCTTGCTGCCCATGTAAACGGGCTGTCTATCCCAACCATCACCGTAAGCGCGGTAGATAAAAGCGCCCGCAAAAGCGGGCGCTTTGTGAGTGGCTTATCCACCGAATTTCTCATTTTCGCCCAAGTCGGGCGTGGCGTCTTTTTTGAGATTGGCTTTGGCAATCTCGTAAAGCTGGAACGTTTTGCTCTCTTTGGCTTTCCAGTGTTCGCCCATTTCTACTTTCACTTCCAGCAGGGCGACATCCGGGTCGTCTTTGCCTTCCGGGAACCAGGCAGCCACAAAGGGGTTCCAGTATTTGTCGATCAGCTCGCGGTTGTCGATCACGTTGGCTTTGCCGGATAACGAAACATACACCCCGTCTTCTTGATCCGAAAAGCTCAGGCACACATCGTGGTCGCTTTGGGTCTCTAGCACTTTCTCAGCACTGCGACGGGTAAAGAACCAGAGCGTGCCGTCGTATTCGTCTTGTACCAGATGCATTGGGCGGGCGCGGGGCGTGTCGTGGTCCAGCGTGACCAGCATGCCGACTTTGATATCCTTGATCATCTTCCAGATTTTTTGCTTATGCTCTGGGCTAGACATGGCGTCACTCTCCTTATGAATGGCTAGCGGTCTTTTGCCAAGCGTCAATGCTTATGCAAAAGCTAACGGGATTTGGGGGATGCTGTACAAATCCTGTCATTAGCCTAGCTGCCATCAGGAAAATCAGCAAATCGGTTCTCCCGGTAGCTCGATATAGAACTCGCCACCGCCGCCTTGCGCATCTCGATAGTTCACTTCGCCGCCCAGCTGATGGGCAATCTCTCGGGTAATGGCAAGGCCCAAGCCGGTGCCGGGCAGTTTTCGCGTATCGCTGCCGTCGGCTTGAGAGAAGCGCTTGAAGAGGTGAGGTTGAAACGCAGGGTCGACGCCTGGGCCGTAATCGCGAACGGAAATGACCGCTTTGCCACTCTGGAAAGCCACCGAGATGTCGACGGACTCGCCCTTCGGCGTGAATTTCACGGCGTTGGACATCAAGTTGGTCAGCGCTTGAATCAACCGTGGGCCATCGACGTTAACCATCACGTCTGGCCACGGTGCCGTGGCGTGAATGCGGACACCATGCTGCTCTCCATAGCCTGCCATGGACTCGACCGCCTCTGCCACCAGCGGCGTGAGCGGCTGCGCTGACAAGTTCATCGGCATTTTGCCCGCCACCAATTTTTCCATGTCCAGCAGATCGTTGATCAGTGTGGCAAGCCGCTGTACGTTCCGTTGGGCGGTTTCCAAAAGCGCATTGGCGGGGGCGGGAAGCACGCCTACGGCACCGCCTGCCATCAGGCCCAGTGACCCATTGATCGATGTGAGTGGCGTACGTAGTTCATGGCTCACGGTGGCGATGAATTGGTTTTTCATTTTATCCAACCGGCGACGCTCGGTAATGTCTTCGATGAGTGACCAGATCACTGGGCGTCCGTCGGGGTCGTGGCTCAGCATGCCCTGCAAGCGCACCGGGTAGCGGGTGCCATCCTTGCGGATGTACTCTTTTTCGAAGGGCCCATAACGGCCGTTGGTTTTGAGGCTCACCAAGGCCTCTTCTTCAACGGCTTGATACTCCTGTGGGGTTAGGTCCCAGTAACTGAGGTTGACGAACTCCTCTCGGGTGTAGCCGGAGGGCAGGGTCAGAGCGTCGTTGAGGTCGATGAACTGTCCGGTCTCGAAATCGTTGAGGGCAATGCCGATAGGGGCAAACTCAAAGAGGCCTCTTAGGCGGCTCTCGTTGCGCTCCATGGCTTTGCGGGCTTGCTCCTGTTCATGGATGTCGTGCAGGTAGCCATGCCATAACACGCTGCCATCCGCGAGCCGTTCCGGACGGGCCTGACCGGCCGTCCAGCGGTAGCTCGCTTGCGCATTTCTGACGCGATAGGTCGCGTGCCAGTCGTCGAGCGTACTGGCCGAGTGCTGAATGGTGGCAGCTACGGGAGCGAGGTCGTCGGGATGAAGGCGGTCGAACGCCGGGGTCGCGTCTTGGGCGGCTTGCTTGGGCGTTAGTCCATAGAGCGTTTGAATTTGCGGCGAGCTGAACGGGAACGTGGCTCGGCCGTCTGGAAACTGCCGGTATTGATAAATCACCCCAGGTAGCTGGGCCATCAGCTTGGTGATACGTTCGTTGCTCAAACTGTTGGTCAGCGTATCGGCCAGCCAGCGTGCCAGCAGGCGCAAGAAGAGCCTTTCGCTCTCGTCGAAGTCGGTGGCTCTTGGGGTGGCCGAGGAGAAGTTGAGCGTTCCGAACACCTGCCCCTCCACGTCGATCACCAGTGAGGCATAGGCACCCAGCGGGAACGCCTGGTAGCAGGGATGGGCGTGGAAGTCGCTCTTGGGTACGTTGGCAACGAAGAGCTCTTTTCCGTGCCCGGTAAAGAGCAGGTGGCACCAGGTGCTTCCTAAATCGAAGCGCTCTCCGGCATCGAGGGGAAAAGAGGAGGTGGCGTCTACCCAACGGGCGGTGTAAACGTCGCCCTCGATCTGGCTGAGAATGGCCAGATCCAGGCCGAGGTAGTGGCGCGTCTTGTACAGCGCGTACTGAATTTTATCATCGAGCGTGTCGAGGGCGTTGAAGGCGATATCGTTGAGCAGCAGCAGCGCATCGTGGTGTTTGCGAAGCTGGGCGCGCGCATCGTGTTCGCGGGTAATGTCGACGATGAAGCCTTCCATGATGACAGGGTGCAGAGGGTTTCCTGTCACCCAGTTGCCGCGCTCTTCGACCCAGCGCCATTGGCCATCACGGTGGCGTATGCGGTACTCGACGTGCCAGCCTTCGTTGGCAACGCGTGCTGCTTCGATGGCGTCACCGACGCTCGTGGCATCGTCGGGGTGAATAATGTCGGCGTAGCTAAGGCTCGCGTTATTGATCAGCGCTTCTGCCGAGTGGCCGCTGACGCGGTCGATTTGGCCACTGATGTAGAGCATCGTCCAGTTGTCATCCGGCAAGCAGCGGTAGGTCACACCGGGCATGTTGCTCAACAGCGAAGCAAATTCGTCTCGGCTGGCTTGAAGGGCCTGCTGCGCCTCGACTTCGTGGGTAATGTCGGTGTGCGTGCCGTACATCAGCAGCGGCTGGCCATCTGGGGTCCAGTCGAAAACTTGGCCACGATCATGCACCCATACCCAGTGTCCCTGTTTGTGGCGCATTCGCGCTTTGCAGCTATAGCTCTCTGTCTCTCCACGGAAGTGGGCGTTGAGCAGCGCCCCGGAGTGGGCAAGGTCGTCGGGGTGCGCTAGGTCTAGCCATGTATCGATCGTGGTTGGGCGCAGCTCATCGAGGGTGTAGCCCACGATCTGCGCCCAGCGCTCGTTGAAGAGGGTCTCCCCGGTCTGTACGTTCCACTGCCAGGTGCCGACGCGAGTACCTTCGATCACGAGCCGTGCGCGGCGTTCGCTCTCTTGCAGCGCTTGGGCCAGCGCCGCGCATGAGGCGTGGTTGCCAATGTCGCTTTTGAGCAGCTCTTCTACCATGGCGCCCATGTCACGCAGCAGGGCGATTTGATCTTGGTCCAGTGAGCGTGGAGTGTCGTCGATCAGGCATAGCGTGCCTACCCGTTGGCCCGAGGGCGTGTGCAGAGGCATCCCGGCATAAAAGCGAATGAACGGTTCGGCCGTGACCATGGGATGGTCGATGAAGCGGGCATCTTTTAGGGCATCTTCGACGATGAGATAGTCGCTCTCCAGAATGGTGTGGCTGCAAAAGGAGCGCTCAAGCGGCGCCTCGTTAGCGTCTAACAGGCCCTGGCACGATTTGAACAGTAGGCGATCTTGATGGATCAATGAAACGAGCGCGGTAGAGACGCTAAACACCCGTTGTGCGAGGCGTGTAATACGGTCGAAGCGGGGGTCGTTCTCGTAGTTGAGCAAGTGGCGCTCATTCCACTCAGAGGAATGGGCAACACGGTTGTCTGAGCCCTGGGGTGTTGTCATGGCGTGACCATCGTCAGGTGACCTACTGAAAGTGTGCAAGGCGCACGTAGCACTCGCCGTTATCGCTAAACTTATAACGAGCCGTTAGGCGTTTACCACAGCATAATGGCTTATTGCGAAGGGGTGTAGAGAGAGACGTCATGCAGGCTTCGTTTCATCTGTGAAAAATTGTGGAGCGCCGCCGGTCGCGACGTATTTGTCACAAAGCTGGCTGAGGAGCATAACGAATGAAATATATCGTCGTGATAATCGTATTGGGGCTAGGCGGCTGTGCTGGTGCGTCGGGGGTCAATATGCAAACGGCGGCCGCCGAGTATTGCGAAAGCGTTGGGGGCGAGCGGATGACACGCGAAAGCGCTTTGGGAACGGGACGTTACTGTCGACTGCCGGATGGCCGTGTCGAAAACGAGTGGCATTTATATCGAACAGAGCATTTAGAGAACGATTGATGCCATAACTAGATGAGCGTTTCAAACGCATCAAACGTGCCATCAACGCACATTTGAGCGTATAAGATGAATGAATAAAAAGTAGGGTGGGCTGGTATAGCGTCAGTAGGGGATCTGATGGGCATTTTCAACGTCATGTGGCGCGTTTGCGGCTTAGGGGTAATGGCCGCCTTTTTGCTGTTGCTGACCCTACCGTTGGCGCACGCCAGCGCGCCTGCGCCGTTAACCGATTGGGAGTACCGCTGGGGTGATGCGCCCCTGGACGCCGAGGCGCCATGGCAGCCCATCGCCTTTCCCTCTAACCCGCCAGGGCGAAACGGGCAACAGGCCGTATGGTTCAAGACGGTCGTGCCCGCCGGGGAGTGGCGTGATCCCGTTCTGCACATTACCAGTATCAATTTGGTGGGGCAGGTTTACCTGGATGACACGCTGATTTATGAGCACGGCGATATGGCGAATCCTCGCTTCATCGGCTGGCCGTGGCATCTGGTGGCATTGCCTGAGGGGGCGGCGGGTAAAACCCTGGCGCTGCGCATTCACTCGGATTACACCAGCATCGGTCTTTGGGGCGATGTGGAGGTCACGGACCGTATCGATGCGCTACAGGGAATGCTCCAGGCGTCGGTGCAGGATCTTGCGGTCAGCGCCTTTAGCCTGCTGTTAGCGACCCTGGCGGCGATTTTTGCCATGATCGGCCCCGAGCGCCGGGGATTTTTCGCCATCGCGCTGTTTGCCTTCTCGTCAGGGTTGATGCTGCTGGCAGAGACGCCTGTTCGGCAACTATTGGCCGATGCCCCGCTTATCTGGGACATCCTCAGAGCTGCCAGCTACTTTACGCTCCCCATTGCCATGGGCCTGCTGCTGAGCCACTGGTTGGAGGGGGCGCCTAAACGCTGGATGGCCCGGTTATGGCAGCTTCACTTGGTCTATTTGGTGTTGTCAATTGGGCTGGTGGCGTTTGGAGCGGTCAGTTTGGCGCTGACGTTCCCGGTGTTCGATGTCCTGCTACTGATGACGCTGCCCGTCATGCTGTTGCTGGCGCTATTGCATGTTCGTCGCTTGAATTTGGAACAGCGACTGTTCGTCTTTAGCTTTTTGCTGTTTGCACCGCTGTTGCTGCTGGATATGTTGGTGGCGCACGAGTTGATCCCTTGGCGTGATGTGCCTTTGAGTTATGGCGCGCTGGGCTTCTCTTTGGCCATCGTGGCCATTTCCTTATGGCACTACCGCCATACCCAGCGGCAGCTGGCCGCAGCGAACCAGACACTAGAAGCGCAGGTGACGGCGCGAACGGCGGAGCTGGATACCCTAGTCGAACAGCTCAAAGGGCTCTCTCTGCAGGATGCGTTGACGGGGCTCTATAACCGCCGCCACTTCGATACGCTGCTTCATCAGGAGATGGCCTTGGCGCAGCGGAAAGGGCGTCTACTGTCGTTACTCATGATCGATATCGACCACTTCAAAAAAGTGAACGACAACTTTGGCCACGATGCAGGGGATGCCGTGCTGATCGAGGTCGCGATGCTGTTGACGCAGCATTTTCGTGGCTCGGACGTGGTGTGCCGCTTAGGCGGCGAGGAGTTCGTTGCGCTGCTGCCGGGCACCGATACGGCGGAAGCGCAAGCCCGCGCTGAAACGCTGCTGGAAACGCTGCGCCATCGAACGTTGAGCTATCTTTATCAGCCGCTTGGCCGCATTACCCTCTCCTGCGGGGTGGCGACGTTCCCTACGCACACGATGGACCCCGCCAGGCTACTGCGGTTGGCGGATACCGCGTTGTACAAAGCCAAGAACAACGGGCGGGACCGGTGTGAAGTATGGGAAGGGGTCACGTCTGCCAGCGAACCGTAGTCGGCGTTGCTACAGGGGCTCATTCCATACCGTTTGCCACGCCCAACCATCTTTCTGCACATAGGCAGCGAGCAATCGCTGCTGTCGTTCCGCGAGCTGCTGGCGTATCGCGTGTGGGGAAGTCGCGATACCGGGCAGGCGGTGATACGCCTCTAAGGAGGGAAGCTCGGGGGGCGTGGGAACGGCATCGATGAAGGCGCTATCCAGCGTGGCAAGAAAATTCTCTAACGTGACGATGCCCATATTGAGCTGCTGTCGCGTTGCGTGGCCGATAGTAGGACAGGCGATCTGGGCGATGGATAGCGCTTGGTACAGGCGTGCAAGCGCTACGGGCAGCGATTTTTGGCTTCTTGGGTCGTGGTAATAGTGCAAGATAGGGTAGGCCAGATGCTGCTGCCCTAAGCGGCTGATGGCCTGCTGGAGGGGCTGAAGCTGTTGCCCCAGACTCGTATACGTCCCCTTATCGTGGGTGGCGCTGAGGATGTCTAAAGGGCTTTCTCCCAGCGCATGGATGGTGAGCGCGACATGGCGTTTCTCCGTCACGTTGGCAATGATGCTCAGCATGTAGGTAATGGTGAGCGTAAAGAGAAAGAAGCCGTTGGCCGCTGCGAGCGGCGGGGTCATCCGCCAGCCATCATTTCCAGGCACGAAGTCGCCGTAGCCGAGGGTGGTCAGCGTATAGCCCGCGTAGTACAGGCGCTCGATTCCATTGGCGGAGGCTTTCGTCGTTGCGTTCACCACGGCGTCTTCGGCACTGCAAAACAGCAGCCACCAGCCAGCCAGGGCAAGCAGTAGCCAAATGGTGATCAACCCCACGGTCAACCAGGGGCCTGCGGCTGACAGTAGCCGGTGGCAGCGATGACGCTGATGGATCGCCAGTAACACGGCCCATACGCTGCTGATGGAGCGGTTGGTCATCGGCCCAGAGTGGGAGGCAGACAGGGTGGTTTTGATGGCATCGTAATTGGCGAGGGCAATGAGCAGGATGCCGATCACGCCGAGCCAGGGATTGCCGATCATTGTTGCTCCTTAGGTCGATGAGTCGTAGGGAGTCACGCTAACCACCACCTCATAGATACGCCAATCATAGTGGTTCAGCATGGCCTCTGCCGAGGCGATGCGCTCGATTAATCGATGCGAATCGCGGGGAGTAATGAAGGCTTCGCCGCTAAATACGTGGCCCTCTTCCCGGAGACGAACGGCGGCATCGGCGACCCAGTCGACCTGTTTGAGCTCGGTTTCGAGTATCTCGGCTAACGCTTCAGGTTGGGCTTTCGAGGTAAACCGTGGGCGACGATCCAATAAATCACCCACGGCCTCTTTCAGGTTCACCACGCCGTCCTTGGTCACGTCGATAGCGATGAGCGCTGCTGCCAGCGCATCTGCCCACCAGATACCGGCACCAATCCCAATGATGCCAATGATCGCCGCCAAGCCGGTCATCCAGTCCGCTTTGCTCATTTTTCCGTCGACGTAAACGGTTTTCTCATGGACTTTTACGGCGGCTTTGGTCTGGAGGTGGCCAATCACCATCGGAGGAATCACGCTGTAGACGAGTGCGCCGATCATGAGCCAGCCCATCCAAAACGTTTGGCCGAATAGCGTGGTGGCACCGACCGATGGATGCTCCTGGCTGATCAGCTTCATGATCGAATCCAGCAGTAGCAGGCTACCCATCAAGCTCAGCGCCGTGGCGGCGCATAAAAACGCAACCACCGTCGCGCGCTGGTAGCCGTAAGGAAACGTGTCGTTAGGTGGGCGGTTGCGAAAGTGCATGGCCACTAAAAAAGCCACGGGTGGAATGAGCGCGAGAATGTCTTCGATCCAGGCCGCTTTCATGGCCTGGCTGCTGCCTAACACCAGCCCTAGTACTAGCACGATGGATGCACGAAACCCTAAATTCCACCACTCAAGCGTGATGAGATAATCGAGCTGATGCTGCTTCTCTGGGGGCATGCGGTAGGGCTTGCGGATTTTCATTCAGCGGCCTCGAAGCGTTGTAGCTGCGCATGCAGGGAGTGGCTATCGTTCAGATGGCGTTGTAGGGCCAGCATGAGCGCGTTTTCCCCTTTGGGCAGTGCCATGACATGGTGTTCGCTTGCGAGCCGGTGAGTGGTGGGGCGAAAGCCGTGGGCGTCCAGCCACCAATGAGGGGCAGCCACCCAGCCGGGGGCGTCATGTAAACGCGAGGTAATGACCGGCGTCGCGTCCAGTGCGCGAATGGGCTGCATGACGCGATTGAGGCGCGGCACAGCGACCTTTTGCCCCGCCACGGACGTCTTTTCGAGCGTGTTGGCTTGCGTGCCGCGGCTGGCCATGCCGATGACATGGTGCGTGGTGTAATACGGGCGCGTCGTGGCCGCTAACTGACCGAGGCGGGTATTGCTGGTGAGTCCCCCGGCGACGATATCGAGCTGGTGATGTTGGAGTGCCTGCAACAGCTCGTTCTCACTGCCCCAATGCCACTCGATGGTAGCGTCGAGGCTTTCTGCAAAACGGTCGAGAAGATCAATGTCGACCCCTTGAGGGCCTGCCGCAGTAGCGATTACCCAAGGAGGGTTTTCCGTAATACCGATAAATAGCGTCCCCTCCTCGATATCGCTCATGTTGCGTTCTACGTTTTGAGGATAACGGCAGCCCATTAACGTTAAAGAGAGGGCGATACATACACATAGCGGGTAAGAGAACGTGCTTTTAAATATAGAAAGGCGTCTTTTCACGACGATTTAAATCTCACTGTTTAAATGGCGATTAAGCACGTTGCCATGATTATCTAACATTAAGGGGCGTCCATGGGAAAACGATAGAGAGCGTTAACGCCGTGCTACGAGAGCACGGCTTGGTACGGTTATCGAGATGACTGCCGTTAAGCGGCAATGTTGGCACACGCATTGGCACACTGCTGGCAAGCATTGGCGCACTCTTGGCAGTGTTCGACGTCGTGCTTGGCGCATTCGTCGGCGCATTTTTGGCAAATATCAGCGCAAAGTTGACAGACATCGTTGGTGTATTCGCTATTTTGTGCCATGTAAGACGCGGCCAAGCGGCAGATTTGTGCACACTGAATATCCATACGAATGCACTCGGCCATGGCTTGTACCTCCTTCTCTTGCAGGCACAGCGTGGCGCATTTGTCGCAATAAGCGGCGCAAATGTGGCAGGCTTCGATTTTTTCCTTGAAGGCTCCAAAATTCATCGTCAGCTCCTTAGTCAACGAGTGAGAACACCCTTCCCGGGCGTTGAGGTGTAAGGCTAGCCGACGGTGAGTTTAAGTGCCTTGCTAGTCAGCGATGTTTAATGTTGTTTAAAGGCCCCCGCTGTTTTTAAAGCGTTGTATAGCCGGTGCTGAGCCACGTGTGGAATGTCAATAAATGTCACAGGGTGGGGAGCCGCCGTTACTTTTGTTAATGCCTGAGCCATAGTACGCCCATGGGGCTGGCTGGCGTATAAAGGTATTCTTATAAAGGGGTGGGCTATGCGTAACAACGGCTACGTATCACAAACGAATTACCCGATCGAACCCGACGACTTTCTGATCTCACGCACGGATATCAATGGCTATATTACCTATGCCAACCCGCGCTTTATTGAGGTGAGCGGTTTCTCCATCGAAGAGTTGATGAACGAACCCCATAACGTGGTTCGTCATCCAGACATGCCGCCCGAGGTGTACCGCGATATGTGGGCAACGCTGCGGGAAGGACTCTCTTGGCAGGGGTACGTCAAAAATCGACGCAAGAATGGCGACCATTACTGGGTGCATGCCAATGTCGTGCCCGTGATCGACAAAGGCGAGCTGCAAGGCTACGCGTCGCTGCGCTCTTATGCAGGCGAAGAGAAGGCGCGCTATTTCGATCATCTATACCGTCAAATGCGAGAAAATAGCTGCCCCTACTATTTGAAGCGAGGCAAACTCAAGCGTAAAGGGCTGCGCGGCAAGCTGCCGTCGTTTCAGTGGGAAGGGGTGAAGGCGCGCGTCATTCTGTCCTCTTTGGCGAGCGTGGCGCTATTGGGGGTCGGTATGTGGATTACCCAACGCTTCTCTCTGGCGGGGTGGACGCTAGGGGTACTGGCCTTGGTCTTGGCAAGCTCGATCTGGTCGGTGAATGCGCTGCTCTTGGGCTCTTTGAATCGTTCGGTCGCCTCGCTGAAAGACATTGCGCTACAGCTGGCAGCGGGCAACTTGAATACGGCGATTCCTTCCACCCGCCGCCAATCGCTACGCCAAACGTTGGATGCGCTTCAACTCATGCGCCGCTCGCTGCTCTCTACGGCCAGCGATATTCAGCGCAATATGGAAGCCATCGGCCCGGTGGTCAATCAAATCCTCAACAATAACACCAATATGGCGGATCGCCTGGAGCAACAAGCCTCGGCGGTACAGGAAACGGCTGCCAGCATGGAGGAGATCTCCAGCACCGTGCGCCAGAGTGCCTCGAATGCGCAGCTGGCGAGCAAAGCCGCAGATACTAACCTAGCGGAAGTCGGCACCGCCACCCGCTTAACCGATGAATTGGCGCACGCCATGGAAGCGTTGACCAAACAGTCCGAACGGATGAAGCATATGGTGCAAACCATCGATGCCATCGCGTTTCAAACCAATATCTTAGCGCTGAACGCGTCGGTGGAAGCGGCGCGCGCGGGCGAGCACGGACGCGGCTTTGCCGTGGTCGCTCAGGAGGTACGCAAGCTCTCCAATCAAACCGCCGACGCGGCGAAAGAAGTCCAGCGCATGATCGTGGATACCAACCAAAGCGTGCTGGAAAGTGCTGCTCACACGCGTGAAACCCAGGCCGCCACGCAGCGCATTCGCCAAGCGAGCCAGCGGGTGAACGACCTGATGGAAGAGATCAGTCGGGCCGCGAGTGAACAGAGCGATGGCGTGGCTCAGATCGGCCTCGCCATTGCCGAGATCGATAGTACCACCCAGGCAAGCGCGACTGACATGGAGAGCTACCGCCGCGTGGCAGACACACTGAGCGGGGAAGCCGCCGCCCTGACTAACAGCGTCAATGCCTTCAGAACCTCCCAAGGTGGCGTGCAACCCTTGCCAGCACTACGCCGCCCACAGCCGCTTGGGCTCAATAAGCCCGCCGCCAAAGTGCTGCCGTCCAAGCAGTCGTCGGCCGATGAGTGGGAGCAGTTCTAGCCCGCGTTGTGTAAGTCCCCTAGCGGCGTGTTGTTCCAGGCGTTTTGACAGTGAGTGCTCAATACGCCGCTGGGGTACGATTTTCAGTGCGATAACGGGTAAACTAGCGCCCCTTTTTGATGTGGTTGCTAGCGCATGCACCCCACCTACGAATTAACCGACGCGGGCGACCGCTACTTTGATGGTCTGGTCGATAAATTTTCCCGCTCTCTCTACCAAGCCCCCCGAGGCGAGCTGCGCCTCGCGATGCTGGATTATTTGCTGCCGCGAATGCTGCACTTAAAGGCCCAGCCCGTGCTGGATGTCGGCGGTGGGTTGGGGCAGCTCTCCGGTTGGTTCGCGGCACGCGGTCACGCTGTCAGCATGGCAGAGCCTTCCCACGATATGCTGGCCCATGCCAAGGCGTGGCACGCAGAGCAGGAAGCCGCTGCGGTATGGTCACCGGGGCAGCTTCGCTATGTGGAAGCTCCTCTACAGGCATTGCCGAGCCAAGCCCCTGGCCCCTGGCCGCTGATCACCTGCCACGCGGTATTGGAGTGGCTGGGCCATCCCGAGCAAGCGCTGCACACCCTGGCAACGCTGCTGGCGCCGGGTGGTCAACTCAGCCTGATGGTGTTTAATCGCGACGCGCTGCGCTTTTCTAACGTGGTGAAGGGCAACTATCAAAAAGCCTTGAGCGACCAGTTAGAAGGCAAGGGCAAGCGCCAGCGCTTAACGCCAATTTCCCCAGTTACCCATGATGAGATTTGCCAGTGGGTGGGCCAGAACGGCTTACATATCGAGAGCGTCGCGGGCATCCGTATTTTTCAGGATTACGTGCGCCAGGCCCCAGAGAAGGCAAGCGATCAAGCAACACTGTTGGCGCTAGAGAAGCAGTACTGCCAGCAAGACCCCCATTGGCGCTTAGGCCGCTATTTACTTTATACCGTTACCAAACCTGAGGCGAATGTATGAGTGCCCAACTGCCTGCCTGCCAACTGCTTGAACGTTATTACGGACAGGCCGCCCGGTTATGTCCTATCGCGCCCGCGGAAGATACATGGCTACTGACCCACTCCGCCGCGATGGTGAGCGACAACGTCGCCCTGCGGCAGCAGTGGCAGGCCAGTGAGCGCCTAGCCGTTAGCCCTTTCGAGCCTTTCGACTACCTACCCGAGGGACAGGTGGTGCTGTTCTGGCCCAAAGCCCACCAGCTAGGCAAGTGGTGGCTTGAGTGGCTTTGCCACGTGCTGCCTGACAATACGCCGCTCGATATCGTCGGTGAGCACCAAGGGGGCATCAAACGTGTTCCCAAGATGCTGGACGAGCTGGGCATGAGCTGCGACAAGCTCGATAACGCCCGCCGCTGCTCGCTGTTTGCCACCCGCACGGTGAAAAGCGAAGCGCCCGATAGCGCCTGGCAAACCTTTGATGCCCTAGATATGCGCTTAGTGAGCCATCCTGGCGTGTTTGGCCATGGCAAAGTCGACGAGGGAACGCAGCTACTGCTACAAGCCTTGGAGGACACGCTGCCGAAAAAACCGCTGACAGTGCTGGATATGGGCTGCGGCGACGGCATTATCAGCGCCTGGCTGGCGAAACGCGGCCATGCGGTCACGGCTGTCGATGTCAGCGCCTTCGCCGCCGAAGCCTGCCGCCGTACTCTCCATGACAATGCGCTGGACGGCACGGTACTGGAGAGCGACGTGTACTCGGCGCTGGAGGGTAAACGATTCGACGTGATCGTCAGTAACCCGCCATTTCACCAAGAGCGGGATATCAGCTATGGCCCAAGCACGAAGCTAATCGACGAGGCGCCAGAGCATCTCAATGCCAAAGGGCAACTCATGGTGGTGGCCAATGCGTTTTTGCCGTATCCAGAGCGCCTGCAACGGGCATTGGGCGGGTTCGAAACACTGTCGGACAATCGTCGTTTTCGGGTGTATCGCGCCACCAAATAGCCGTTAGAGATGGTCGTAGCGAATCGCCGTCACGGTGTAAAACGTCTCGCCATTGGGCGTGAGCACCGTGACGTCGTCATCGACCTCTTTGCCCAGCAGCGCCTTCGCCATGGGGGCATCGATGCTAATCCAGCGTTTTTGAGTATCCAACTCGTCGTGCCCCACGATGCGAATGTGCAACTCTTCGCCCTCTTCTTCCTCCAGCGTCACGTAGGCGCCAAAAAAGATTTTGTCGGTATTGGCGGGCAGACGATCCACCACCTGCAGCTCATCGAGCCGTTTGGTTAAATAGCGGATGCGGGCAATGACTCGGTTGAGTTCTTTCTTGTTGTAGGTGTAATCCGCATTCTCGCTGCGGTCGCCAAGGGCGGCGGCTTCGCCCACCTTCGCGGATAGCTCAGGGCGTTTTACCCGCGAAAGATGATCCAGAATGCCGCGCAGCCGGGCGGCCCCCTCGGCGGTAATCAAATTGCTTTTAGGGGCTTGGCGAGGATCCTTCGCCGGGTCCCGCCAGCGGGTCATGTTACGACCTTTCATGAGCCAATCTTCTCCTCCAATGCCTGGTAGGGCGCTCCTACCCAGGCGGTTAGCTTACGCTACGCGGACGTTTTATAACAAAGTCGTGAATGTCTGGCGAATCATTCAAACGTTCGTTACATTATCTGAGTAAGCCGCTACAACAACAAACCTGGAGGTTTCTATGCACGCTATTCCCTTTTCCCGCTTGTTGATCGCCGCCGCCCTGGGCAGCACGCTGGCGCTGGCCCCCTTGAGTGCGTCGGCGTTCGAGGGTGAGATCTTTTCACTCAAAAACCGCTGGGAGCATACGGTAACGCAAATGCCCGCGAACCAGCGGGAAGAGACGCTAAAGGCGCTCGCCAGTGAAGCCGAACAGCTCGCCAGCCAGCATCCTAATGAAGCCGACGTGTTGATTTGGCAGGGGATCGTGCTGGCTTCCTATGCCCGCGAACGCGGTGGGTTGGGAGCGTTGGGAACGGCCGGAGACGCCCGCGACGTGCTGGAGCGTGCCATCGAGATCGACCCCACCGGTGGCAATGGCTCGGCCTACGTGACGCTGGGGGCTCTCTACGACCGCGCGCCGGGCCGTCCATTAGGCTTTGGCAATAGCGATACTGCCGAGCGCATGTTCCAGCGCGCGTTGGAGCTTCGCCCCGACGGCATCGACGTGAACTACTACTACGCGGCGTTCTTGAAAGAGGAGGGCAACACCCAGGCGGCGCGGGAGCATGCCCAGCGTGCGGTGAACGGCACGGCCCGTGAGAACCGTCAAGTGTCCGATGAAGCGCTGCGCCGTGACGCCGAGGCGCTACTCAGCCAGTTGTAACGTACCCGTCATCTTTTCGACACTGATGACACGCGGTTAATCACCGCATTGGCATTCCCGGTGGGCAGCATTGATAATAGGACGATTGTGATCACCGGGAGTGCCGTATGGGTCCTACGCTTAGTCGTGATGATGTCGAACTCATCCAACGCGACACCCTCTATCAAGGATTCTTTCGCTTAGAAGCGCTGGAGCTGCGCCACCGCCTGTTCGAAGGCGGCTGGAGCGATGCCGTGCGCCGCGAAGTCCATCACCGCTTCGATGCGGTGGGTGTGCTCCTCTACGACCCCCATCGTGATGCGCTGGTACTGATCGAGCAGTTTCGCGCCGGGGCGATCGATGACCCCACCTCCCCGTGGAAATTAGAATTCGTCGCGGGTCTCGTGGACAAAGACGAGTCGTTGCAAGACGTTGCCCGCCGCGAAGCGCTGGAAGAGGCCGGTTGCCAAGTAGGGCAACTGACCAAATTGCACACCTACTATCCCAGCCCCGGTGCTTGCAACGAGCGCGTGACGCTGTTTTGCGGTCTGGTGGATACCCAAGGGCTTGGCGGTGTGTATGGAGTCGACGATGAGCACGAAGACATTCGGGTGCATATCGTCACGTTTACGCATGCTTGGGAACTCCTAGAGCAGGGAAGACTCGACAACGCCATGTCGTTGATTGGGCTGCATTGGCTGGCGGGGCAGCGGGCATCGCTGCGCGCCGCGTCTCAACGCGCCGCCCTTTCGACGACTGACGCCAAGCGAACCCAGTAAGGAGTCATCATGGCAAGAGCCGCCTACGTTACCGATTTGAAGACCCTACAGGGCGAATGCAGCGCGAACTATCTGCGTCTGCTGCGCCTAGTGGGGGATATGGAGAGCGGTCAGCGCCGTGATATCGCCCTGCGCAGCGATCACCAGCACTTTGGTGACTTGCACTTGGTGATTCTGCAGGAAGCCCCCTATACCACGCT
This sequence comes from Halomonas sp. CnH100-B, assembly GCF_024124605.1. Taxonomy (NCBI): domain Bacteria; kingdom Pseudomonadati; phylum Pseudomonadota; class Gammaproteobacteria; order Oceanospirillales; family Halomonadaceae; genus Halomonas; species Halomonas sp. CnH100-B. Next base: position 179,518 of record NZ_JAMXRX010000001.1, read on the forward strand.
GGTAGAGGTCTCCCAGAGCGGGCCGCTGGATGCCGTGATCGAAGGGCCGCGCATGCGCGTACACCTCTACCATGATGTGCGCATGGCAGAGGTGATCGATTTTCAGCGCGAGCGCCACTTCAGCGGCCGCTACCGCTACCCCAATGCCCGTATGCATCAACCGGATGAAAAGCTACAGCTCAATTGCTTCCTGGGCGAGTGGTTGGCCCACGGGCTGGCCCATGGTCATGCGGTGGACATGCCCGAGCTGCGTTAATTCACGTCGTACACGATTCAGGTCAAGGGAGCTAGGTGAATGCGGCTTGTCCAAATTACCGATTCACACTTACATGCAGATAAACAGGCGCGCTCCCGAGCAGGGATTCCGTGGCAGCAGTTTCAACGCGTGCTAGAAGCGGTCGCCGCAGAGCGGCCCGATGTCGTCGTGTTCACCGGCGACGTCAGTCAGGATGAAACCGCTGCCTCCTATGCCCATGCACGGGAAGCGCTTTGTGCGTTGCCCTGCCCGTGGTTCTGGATACCGGGTAACCATGATCAGCTAGAGCTGATGAGTGCCGAGCAGCCGCTGCTCGACGAAGTGGATTTGGAGCAGTGGCGCTTGCTACTGCTCAATACTCAGGTCGTTGGCAAGCCCCACGGCGAATTAGGAAGCGACGCCTTGGGCGCGCTGGCGGCGCGCCTCGAACACGACGACCGTCCCACACTGATTGCCATGCACCACCCGCCGGTGGACGTGGGAGCCGCCTGGATGGATGCGATTGGCCTACAGGACCGCGATGCTTTTTGGCAGCTCCTGAGCGCGTATCCGCAGGTAAAAGTGATCCTGTTTGGCCACGCGCATCAGGCCTATGCCCAACATCATCAGGCAGCAGGAACCGATATTGGCGTTTATGGTTGCCCCGCCTTGTCGGATCAATTTCTGCCAGGGGCTGAGGCATTTGCCATCGACGAAGCTTCACGCCCTGGTTACCGCATCGTCGACTTTCACGGCCAGGCGTGGGAGACCTGGGTGGAGCGCGTGATCGTGTGATGTTTTTTAGGCGTTATAGATCTAAAAAGATAGTTATTAATTCTTTTGGGTTATTATTGACCTAGCGTTACCCTACCCACAAATGCCCGTCTTGCGATCCCTGTGCGCTGGACGGCCGTTCATGTTTGCAAAGGCTTCCTTGAAAAGCCGTCTCGATACAAGCAAGCACCGTTTTGTGAGGGAGTAGGTAATGAACCAGTTTTCTGCGCCGTCGGCGGCAACGCAAGAGGTGCCAAGCGCACCGGATGCTGCCCGGCTGACCCACCTGAAGCAGCTCGAAGCCGAGTCGATCCACATCATCCGAGAAGTGGCGGCAGAGTTCAGTAACCCGGTGATGATGTACTCCATCGGTAAAGACTCCTCGGTCATGCTGCACTTGGCGCGCAAAGCCTTCTACCCTGGCACGCCGCCGTTCCCGCTGATGCACATCGATACCACCTGGAAGTTCCGCGAAATGATCGCGTTCCGCAACCGCATGGCGGAAGAGGCGGGCATGGAGCTGATTGTGCACACCAACGAAGAGGGGCGGGCAGCTAACATCAACCCCTTTGATCACGGTAGCGCGAAGTACACTGACATTATGAAAACCCAGGCGCTCAAGCAGGCGCTGGATAAGTATGGGTTTGATGCTGCCTTCGGCGGTGCGCGTCGTGACGAAGAAGCCTCCCGTGCCAAAGAGCGCGTCTACTCCTTCCGCGACAAGTACCACCGTTGGGATCCCAAAAATCAGCGCCCTGAGCTTTGGAACGTCTATAACGCCAAGGTCAATAAAGGCGAATCGATTCGCGTCTTCCCGCTTTCCAACTGGACCGAGCTGGATATCTGGCAGTACATCTACCTTGAGTCGATTCCGATTGTGCCGCTGTACTACTCCGCCAAGCGCCCGGTGGTTGAGCGCGACGGTATGCAGATCATGGTAGACGATGACCGCCTTCCATTGGCCCCAGGTGAGGTGCCGGAAGAGAAGTGGGTGCGTTTTAGAACCCTGGGTTGCTACCCGCTCACCGGCGCGGTGGAATCCACGGCAGCAACGCTACCGGAAATTATCCAAGAAATGCTGTTGACCAAAACCAGCGAGCGCAGCGGCCGTGCCATCGACCACGATCAGGCCGGCTCCATGGAGAAGAAAAAGCGTGAGGGGTACTTCTAATGGCGCACCAGTCAACGTTAATTGCCGATAACATCGAGCAATACCTGCACGAGCACGAAAACAAAGACCTGCTGCGCTTTATTACCTGCGGCAGCGTCGACGATGGCAAATCCACCCTGATCGGGCGGCTGCTTCACGACTCCAAAATGATCTTTGAAGATCAGTTGGCAGCGATTACCAAAGCATCTAAAACCAGCGGCACCACTGGGGATGCGGTGGATCTTGCTTTGCTGGTGGACGGCCTACAGTCCGAGCGGGAGCAGGGCATTACCATTGATGTGGCTTACCGCTTCTTCTCTACCGAAAAGCGCAAGTTCATTATTGCCGATACCCCTGGGCACGAGCAGTACACCCGTAACATGGCGACCGGTGCCTCCACCGCAAGCTTGGCGATTATTCTGATCGACGCGCGCTACGGTGTGCAGACCCAGACACGCCGCCACAGTTTCATTGCCGACCTGCTGGGCATTCAGCACTTGGTTATTGCGGTCAACAAGATGGATTTGATGGGCTTCTCAGAAGCGCGCTTTAACGAGATTGTCGAGGAGTACCGGGCGTTCGCTAAGAACCTGCAAGCCCCGGATATCCGCTTCGTGCCGATGTCGGCACTCAACGGCGACAACGTGGTCAACCCCAGCGAGCAAACGCCCTGGTACTTTGACGATAGTCAGCGCTACGAAGGCAAAACGCTGATTGAGCTGCTGGAGAGCGTCGAAATCAGCCGCGATCAAAACCTTACCGATCTGCGTTTGCCTGTGCAGTACGTCAATCGCCCGAACCTGGACTTCCGCGGCTACTGCGGCACGCTCTCGGCGGGGGTGCTGCGTCCCGGCCAGGCGGTCAAAGCGCTGCCTTCCGGTAAGACGTCTCGCGTGGCACGCGTGGTCACTTTCGACGGTGATTTGGACGCGGCGTACCCCGGCCAAGCGATTACCGTTACTCTGGAAGACGAGATCGACATTTCCCGCGGTGATTGGATCGTCAGCGCCGATGCCGAGATTCCGCTGTCGAACGTCTTTAGCGCCGACATCGTGTGGATGCATGAGGAGGCCCTCACGCCCGGCAAGCTCTACGATATCAAGCTGGCGACCCGCGATTTAGCGGGGCAGGTCAGCGCCATCGAGTATCAGGTCGACGTCAACACGCTGGAAAAGCACGCCACCGATTCGCTGGGGCTCAATGCCATTGCCCGCTGCGAGGTAGAGTTGACCGCCGCTATTCCCGTCGACGATTATCGCACTAGCCCAGGCACCGGTAGCTTTATCGTGATCGATCGGCTGACCAATGTGACGGTGGGAGCGGGCATGATTCGTGGCGTGGCGAATGCGCGCCAGCAGGCCACCACTACCGATTGGGCCGCCTTCGAACGCGATCTGAACGCGCTGGTGCGCAAGCATTTCCCGCACTGGGAAGCAAAAGATATCGGGTCGCTGCTGGGACGCTAACGCCGCCCCTTATTGAACCCCTGTTGACGCCGCTCTGCGGCGTCAATTTTTAGGTAATGCTGAATCGAGACACCAAGGAGCGAGAGTCGATGTTAACCCTGTTAGACGGTGGCTTAGGACGTGAGTTGAAACGCTTAGGTGCTCCGTTTCGCCAACCGGAGTGGTCGGCGCTTGCGCTAATGGAAGCCCCCGAGTGCGTGACCCAAGCGCACCGCGCGTTCATTCAGGCAGGCGCCGAGGTGATTACCACCAATGCCTATGCCGTCGTGCCCTTTCACATTGGCGAGGCGTGCTTTGCCGAGCGCGGCTTGGCACTGGCGACGCTGGCGGGAAAGCTAGCGCGTGACAGCGTGGCGGGAGATGCGGTGACCGTCGCGGGATCGCTGCCGCCGCTGTTCGGTTCTTATCAGCCGGCGCTCTTCGATGCCCAGCGCGCCCCGGAACTGCTGGCCACGCTGATCGAGGGTCAAGCTCCCTACGTGGACGTGTGGCTGGCAGAGACGCTGAGCGCCACGGAGGAGGCCCGGGCTGTGGCCGTTGCGCTGGGTGACGATACCCGCCCACGCTGGTTCTCGTTCACCCTGCAAGACGCCGATGAAAACGGCGAACTGCCCTGCGTACTGCGCTCTGGTGAGGGGGTCGACGCAGCGGTGAACGCCGTGCTGGAAGCCGGTGGGGAAGCGCTGCTGTTCAACTGCAGCCAAGCGGAGGTGATGGAAGAGGCGCTTCGCCAAGCGCACACCGTGGTGCTGGAGAAAGGGGCCACGCTGCGTTTGGGCGTGTACGCCAATAGTTTCGTCCCTCAGAGTAACCGCATCGCCGCCAACGCCGGTGTGAGTGACATGCGTGATGACTTAGGGCCCGATGCCTATGCCGACTTCGCCCAGCGCTGGCAGGCCGCCGGCGCCACCATGATCGGCGGCTGCTGTGGTATTGGCCCTGAGCACATTGCCAAGCTGGCCGACGCGGTACGTAGCTAGCAGCGTGTTGTTATTGATTGCATAGGATGAATCTCCCCATGAAGAAAGGAACGAACTTACCCGGTGCGGGGCGCATGGCTGGCGTCACCCGTCGCCAGTTTCTGCAACACTCCGCTGCGCTATCGGTATCTGCCAGCGCCTTGGGCGGACTACTGTTGCCACGCTGGGCGAGCGCACAAACGGATGCTACCCCACAACGCGGTGGGCATCTCATTTTGGCGATCGATAACGCCTCTAGCAGTGATCGTTTGGACCCGGCCTACTACTTCGAGCAGTACATGTACCATGTGGGGCGTCAGCTATTTAATACCCTGACCGAACTCCACGATGATGGCACGTTGGCACCCGGGTTGGCCGAATCGTGGGAGACGACCGATGCGACGCAGTGGGTCTTTACCCTGCGACAAGGCGTGACCTTCCATAACGGCAAAACCCTCACCGCCGACGATGTGGTGTACTCGCTCAACCATCACCGTGCTGACGATTCGCCTTCGGCCGTGAAGGGTTACATGGAGCAGATCACTGAGCTGACCGCCCGTGGCCACCATCAAGTGGTCATGACGTTGTCGGCACCCAACATGGACTTGCCATATTTGCTGGGAGAGGTGAACTTTGCCATCACTCCTGCCGGTGCGAATTTCGATGACGGGATTGGCACCGGGCCGTTCGTGCTGGAGAGCTTTGAGCCGGGAGTACGTACCCTGGTCAAGCGCAACGAGAACTACTGGAAGTCGGATCGTGCCTTCGTCGACAGCGTCGAAACCCGCGCCTTCAACGATGCCACCGCACGGGTGGCGGCACTGATGAGCGGCTCGGTTCACTTCGTCAATCGGGTGACACCCAGTATCGTCAGCCGTTTGGAGAGCGCGTCATCGCTCACCATCAACCGTAACGTGGGCAGTTTCCAGGTAACGTTCCCCGGCTTGGCCGACCGCGCGCCTTTCAATAACAAAGACGTCCGTTTGGCCATGAAGTACGCCCTCGACCGAGAGCAACTATTGAATCTGCTGGTGCAAGGCTATGGTCAGGTGGGTAACGACTCACCGCTATTCCCCAGCAATCCTTACTTCACCACTGATCTCCCCAGCCATGCCTTCGATCCGGACAAAGCGCTCCATCACTGGCGTCAATCCGGCATGGATAGGCCCATTCGGCTAAGCACCGCAGACGGTGCGACCTTTGAAGGCGCGGTCTCGGCGGCGGAGCTGTATCAGCAGTCGGCCCAGCGTGCCGGAATACCGCTGGAGGTCAATCGCGTCCCCGCCGATGGCTACTGGTCGGAAGTGTGGCGTCAGCACGAGTTTTGCGCCTCTGGCTGGTCGAGCCGCCCAACGGCGGATGCCTACCTTTCCATGGTCAATTTATCGAATGCGCCGTGGAACGAAGCGCGCTGGGCCAACGAGCAGCTCGATCAGTTGATCATTGCGGCACGTGGTGAGCAGGACGAGGCCAAACGGCGTCAGATGTACCACGATATCCAGGTGCTGTATCAGCAGGAGGGCAGCACCGTGGCACCGCTCTATATGGATTCGATCTCTGCCAATCGTGCTGACGTACGCGGCTATATTGACGTGCCGGGTGAGGTAGCGACTCGCTCGGTCGAGAAGATGTGGATCGCCAGTTGAGCCAAAGGTGACCCGAGCCGAGCGCCAGCCCGTCAAATTTGGGCTGGCGCTTTGGCGATCGGCTTACTCAGCGTTAGGGAAAAACAGCTGTTGGCCATCTACCTCGAAGTCAGCAATCGCCTGCTGACCCTCTTCAGAAACGAGCCACTGGTGCCACTGGGCGGCTAAATCGTGCTTCAAGTGCGGATGACGCTCTTCCGAGAGCAGCAGGCTGCCGTACTGGTTAAACAGCGCTTCGTCACCTTCGAACAGCAGCGTGAGGTTTTGCGGATTATCGAACGCGACCCAGGTGGCGCGGTCGGTAAAGGTGTAGGCGTCCATACCCGCAGCGGTGTTTAGGGTCGGGCCCATGCCACTGCCCAGCTCGCGGTACCACTCGCCTTGAGGCGTCACGCCCGCGTCTTCCCACAACCGCAGTTCGGCGCGGTTCGTGCCGCTGTCATCGCCTCTTGAGGCAAACGGTGATCCGCTCTCGGCGATACGCGCAAAGGCGTCGGCGACGCTCTCGCTGTCGCTAATGCCTGCCGGGTCGTCACTGGGGCCTACGATCACGAAGTCGTTATACATGACGTCCAAACGCTCCGTGGCGTAACCGTCCGCCACGAACTGCTCCTCGCCTGCCGTATCGTGTACCAGCAGACTGTCAGCATCACCACGGCGGCCGATCTCAAACGCTTGCCCGGTGCCGACGGCCACCACGCGCACGTCGATGCCGGTGGCCTCGGTGAACGTGGGGATAATGGCATCGAACAGCCCTGAGTTCTCGGTGGACGTCGTGGAGGCGAGTGTAATGAAGTCGTCATCCGCGAGTAGGGAAGCACTCCAGGCCAAGGCGGTCGTGCATACGCTGGCGGTGATAAGCGTGGTCATTGTCTTCACGGTCTGCTCCTTTGGGTGTTGTTCAACGCTGAGTGGGGGTCACCAAACCAGTTCGCCCCGGATAAACGCCCTGGCCTGCGAGGAGGCCGGGGTGTCGAAAAATCGCTCGGCGCTGGTGTGCTCCAGCACTTGGCCGCCGTACATGAACAGCACGTCGTCGGCGAGCCGCTTCGCCTGATGCAGGTCGTGGGTCGTCATGACGATGCGCGTCCCGCTCTGGTGAAACTCGTTCACTGCATCTTCCACCGCCTTAATGGCGGCGGGGTCAAGGGCGGAGGTGGGTTCATCCAAAAACAGCACGGCAGGGGTTAACAGCCAAGCGCGTGCCAGGGTGAGCCGCTGCTGCTCGCCGCCAGACAGCACCCGCGCGGGGCGTTTGGCCAGAGCTGCTAAGCCGAACTTCTCCAGCGCCTGCCAGGCGAGTGCTTTGCGCTCCCGGCGAGGCACGCGTTTGACGGCCAGGGCGTAGATCAGGTTATCGATGACCGAGCGACGCAGCAGCACCGGCCGCTGAAACACCATGGCCTGGACGGGAGGTGCGCCTTCCCAGCTAACGTGGCCGCTGCTAGGGCGGAGTAGTCCATGAGCCAAACGCATGAACAGACTTTTACCCGCCCCGTTAGGCCCCATGATCAGCGTACGCTGACAGCCAGACAGCGTGAGGGTGGTGGGCACCAACAAGGCGTGACCACGATGGGTAAAGCTCGCCTGCTGAAAGTGCAGGGCTGGCACATTGGCCATTGAGGTGAAAGAGGAGGTGAGCGGTGCATTCATCCTAACCGCCTCTTGGCCGCTTCACTGACCGCATGGGCCAGCGCATTGATGAGGGTGACCAGCGTCAGCAGTACGATGCCCAACCCGAGCGCCAGGGGAAGGTCCCCCTTGCTGGTCTCCAGCACGATGCTGGTGGTCATCACCCGAGTCACGCCGTCGATATTGCCGCCGACGATCATCACCGCGCCCACTTCGGCGCTGGCCCGGCCAAAGCCCGCCAGAATCACCGTCAGCAGGCCAAAGCGCGCATCCCACAGTAGGGTGGGCATCATGCGTCGCTGGGTCAGCCCTAGCGAACGTAGCTGCTCGGCGTACTCATGGTGCAGGGCTTCCACCTGCTGGCGCGTCAGCGCGGCGATAATGGGAAATACCAGGATGACTTGAGCAATCACCATGGCGCTGGGCGTGAACAGCAGCCCAAACGAGCCTAATGGTCCTGCCCGGGAGAGCAGCAAATAGACACATAGCCCTGCCACGACCGGCGGTAGCCCCATCAGTGCATTGAGTACGACGATCAGTCCATTACGTCCAGGAAAACGCCATAGGGCGAGCGCCGCTCCCACCGGCAACGCCAAGGCGCTGGCGATCAGCACGGCGACCAGCGACACCTGCAAAGAGAGCACCACGATGTCGATCAAATCGGAGTCCATGCCCAGAATCAGCGCGAGCGCCGTATAAAAAGGGTTATCACTTGCTGACATAAGTACCTGATGTAGAAGCGTCGGGTCGCGCACACGCCAGTGCGGTGGCCACGGGAGAATCGTGAGAGCTCAGCGTTTTCGTTAGGCTGCATAGTGTACGTTTACTTGATGTTATGCATTGTCTACTGAAATATATGCAGCCATACGCAGATAAATGCAGGGTGAGCGATGCCAAACGACTATTTGACCACCGCTGAGGTGGCCGACTATCTGCGTTTGAAAGAGCGCAAGGTGTACGACCTGGTGCGTCAGGGCCATATCCCCTGCAGCCGTGCGACGGGAAAGCTGCTGTTTCCTCGGCAGCATATCGATATGTGGGTGCTTAGCCACTTGGAAGGCGACCAGGCGCAGCGGCAGCCGCCTCCGCCGGTATTGGCGGGCAGCCAAGACCCGCTGCTGGAGTGGGCAGTGCGCGAGAGCGGGAGTGACTTGGCCTCGTTGTGTCAGGGCAGTGGCGATGGCGTCCGACGCTTGCTGGAAGGCAGGGCGATGCTAGCGGGGATCCATCTGCTCGACGCGGCTTCCGGGCGCTATAACGAACCTGCTGCGTTGGGCCTGGGCGGAGTGCGCGACCTGATCGTGCTGCATTGGGCCACGCGCCGCCAGGGGCTGCTTTTGGCCCCAGGCAATCCGTTGGGCATTCAATCGGTGGGCGACATTGCCAAGCGCAAAGCCGTGCTGGCCCATCGTCAGCCGGGCGCAGGAGCCGCGCAGCTCATGAACTGCTTGCTGCAGCAGGCGGGCGTCGCGCACGAAGCGCTGAGATGGGCGGCGCACCCTGCGCTCAGTGAAGACGATTTGGCCCTGGCCATCGCCCAAGGTGACGCCGATGTCGGGCTTGGCATGCAGGCCGCTGCCCAGCGCCAGCAGTTGGAATTCCTTCCGCTGGTGGAGGAGTCCTTCGATATGGTCATGCATCGACGCAGCTATTTCGAGCCCGCCGTTCAGGCGCTCTTTGCCTTTGCGCGCACGCCCCGTTTTGCCCAGCGAGCCAGCACCCTTAGCGGTTACGATGTGGGCCAGCTAGGGCGTGTGTTGTACAACGCTTAAGCGCCTAGCGACTGGACGATTTTGGTAACTGCGCTTGACGATTGTATAAGATGCGCCACACTGGGAGAGGCGTTGTAGACGCACACTCATCACGAAAAGGAGAGCATGATGAATCAAGCACTGAACGGTAAGCGTGTTGCTATTTTAGCCACCGACGGTTTCGAAGAGTCCGAGCTGAGCGTGCCTCGCGCGGCGCTTCAGAAAGAAGGGGTCGAGGTGCATATCGTGTCGCCGGAGGGTAAGGGCATTCGCGCCTGGGCCGAAACTGACTGGGGCGATACTTACAACGCCGACAAAGCCTTGGCCGACGTCAACGAGTCGGATTATCACGCGCTGGTACTCCCAGGCGGCTTGTTCAATCCTGATGAGCTCCGCCTAAATGACGACGCCTTGAGCTTCGTCAAAGCGTTCTTCCAAGCGGGCAAGCCGGTTGCCGCCATTTGCCATGCCCCCTGGATTTTGATCAACGCAGGCGTGGTCGACGGGCGCAAAATGACCTCCGTGCCAAGCGTTGCCCAAGACCTGCGTAATGCCGGTGTAAATTGGGTGGATGAGCCAGTGGTGGTCGATAGCGGCCTCGTGACCAGCCGTACTCCTAAAGACCTGGATGCTTTCAACGCCAAACTGCTGGAAGAGCTGCAGGAAGGGCGTCACTCAGGCCAGCACGCTTAATGGCGTGGTACCACCAGTGGGCAAGCTTTGCCAAAAGGCTTGCCCACGTTATTGCAAAACCGATGAAGCGGGACAGTGGCCGCAGTGGGATGATGGTACACCCCTATCGCGGCTACGGTTCTCAGCGGGAAATCTTCGTCATGGGCCGAGTGTTCCGCCAAGCGGCGCTCGGCCGCGCCATTCCTAGACGCGGCATGCTGCGCGATACCGCCGACGTGGCGCGCCGCGTCTTCCGTCGCGGACTTGCCGGTGCCAAAGTCGATATCCGGATTGGGAATAACGCGCTCTGCTTGACCACCGACAGAGACGGTTACTTCGATGCACACCTGCCTGTCACGACGCCGCTGCCGGTCGACGTTTCCTGGCATCGAGCCGATATCCTGGTACACGCCCAGGGGCATCCGCCCATCCGCACGAGCGTCGAGGTGTACGTTCCGCCTCCCGAAGCGGATCTGCTGGTGATCAGCGATATCGACGATACGGTGATGTTCACCGGCGTGGCGGAAAAGCTCAAGATGCTCTATCGACTGTTCGTCCGCAAGCCACACCGGCGGACGGCCTTCCCTGGCGTCGCGTCGCTCTATCAAGCGCTTTACCGTGGACAGACCGAAAAGGGCGAACGACCGATTCTCTACGTTTCCCGTGGCCCCTGGGCCATTTATGAAATGTTGGAAGCCTTTTTCCAAATGAACCGGATCCCGGTTGGGCCGATTCTGTTTTTGCGGGAGTGGGGCATCTCATGGCGTAAGCCGTGGCCGCGCCGGGCAGAAGCGCACAAGCGTGAGCTCATCGACCGTATGCTGGCGCTGTATGACGACATGCCGTGTATTTTGATTGGCGATAGCGGTCAGCATGATCCCGAGGTCTACACGGAGGTCGTCAAAGCCTACCCGGATCGGATCAAAGCGATCTACATTCGCCGTGTGGATAGCGACCCACAGCGTGAAGCCGCCATCCAGCGCTTGCGCGATGAATTGGCTCACACCGAGTGTGAGCTGGTCTTGGCGGCAGACAGCATTTTGATTGCCGAGCATGCTCACGCCCAAGGGGATATTTCAGCGCGCGGCTTGCAGGCTGTACAGCGCGACGTTGAAGCCCATCGTCACGAGCCCGCCTAAGCTGTGTTCCCCTGCCATTCGTGGTAAAACTAAGCGTTGATGTCTCTCTTACTTGGCGGGTTCCGGTGTCGTGATGCTCATCCTCTTAATCGTGCTGGCGCTGGCCATCTTCGTGCTGCCCAACCTATGGGCAAAATGGGTATTAAAGCGCCATACCCGAGGCCGCGACGACTACCCGGGCACCGGCGCGGAGTTGGCCGAACACCTGATACGCCGCATGGGTGTGGAGGGCGTGCGGGTAGAGCGCACCGAGCAGGGCGACCATTACGACCCCGAGGCACGCTGTGTACGCTTAATGCCCGATCACTACGATGGCCGTTCGCTGACGGCGGTGACCGTTGCCGCCCATGAAGTGGGTCATGCCATTCAGCACCACGAAGGTTATGCGCCACTGCTGGCCCGCAGCCGTTTGGTACGGGTGGCCCAAAAGGCCGAAAAGCTAGGGGCGATTTTGATGATGGCCGCGCCATTTCTGTTCCTGCTGACGCGGCTACCCGGCGGGCTTGCGATGATTATCGTGATGGCGGTGATTAGCTTCGGCACGGCGGCGCTGGTGCATCTCGTCACGCTGCCGGTGGAGTTCGATGCCAGCTTTAATCGTGCGTTGCCGCTGTTGAAAGAGTACGTGCCGCCTGCCGATATGGCCGGTGCCCGCCACGTACTCACCGCCTGTGCCTTTACCTATGTGGCGGCGTCACTGGCCAGCGTGATGAACCTGGGCCGCTGGCTGGTGATTTTAAGACGCTGATTGAAAAGTGCTGATCTAAAAGTGCTGGGCGGCCATCACTCACTACTCCGGCTTGTTCGCCAGAATCACCGCACGGCGTGGGGCGGGGTAGCCTTCTATGGTGCGGCTGCGGTCATCCGGGTCGAGGAAGTCCGCCAATGACTGGTAGGTCATCCACTCGGTGGAGCGCTGCTCATCGAGTGTCGTCACCGCTTCATCCACCACTCGCACGTTGGTAAAGCCGCAGCGCTCTAGCCAGTGGCACAGCGCTTTGGAGGAGGGCAAAAAGTAGACGTTGGGCATGGCGGCGTAGCGCTCGCCGGGTACGAATACGGTCTGCTCGTCGCCTTCCACTACCAGCGTCTCCAGCACTAGCTCACCGCCAGGGGCCAGTGCACCTTTTAGCTGCTGCAGGTGCTCGAGCGGCGAGGGGCGGTGGTACAGCACGCCCATGGAGAACACCGTGTCGAAGAAGCCTAGGTTCTCGGGCACATCTTCGATACCCACCGGCAGAAACTGCGTGCGGCCGTCATCGGCGTTGCCGACAAAGTGGCGCACCGCCTGAAACTGCCAGTAAAAGCGTGGCGAAGGGTCAATCACCAACACGAAAGCCGCGCCTGCGCCTGCCATCCGCCAGGCGTGATAGCCGCTGCCACCGCCCACATCCAGCACTTTGCGGTATTTCAACGGTGCAAGATGCGGAGCGACACGCTGCCATTTCCAGTCGGAGCGCCACTCGGTATCGATCTCGATACCACCCAGGTTGAACGGCCCTTTACGCCACGGGGCCAGCTTGCGCAGCAGGTTGAAGCACTGGCGCTGCTGGCTGTCGGTGAGATCGATGTCTACCGTTAGCGTGTCGCTGTTTAGATCCACACGGCGCTCTTCCGGCAATGGCGGCAGCTTGGCCACGGCTTTTTCCCAGGCGGAGAGATCGCCGTGGCGCTGGCGGTCCAGCCCGCTGGCGAGCTGCTCGGGGAGTTTGGCAAGCCAGGGCGTGAGCGTGGCATCTTGAGTGGCCTGATCTAAAAACGCTTGATACAGCACGCGATGATCGTCGGGGAGTAGCGCCACCTTAACCCTCCTTAAAGGCGATCAGCGAGGTGAAGTTCAGGTACTGGAACCAGGTCATGGCGCGGGGAAAACCCGCCAGCGACAAACGCTCGTGCAGGGCATCCAGCGTGTCAGGAATCAGTACGTTCTCAAGGGCAGTGCGCTTTTGACTGATCTCCATATCGCTGTAGCCGTTAGCACGCTTGAAATCGTGGTAGCGCTCGACCCGCCAAGCGTTATCACGCTCGTCGGCATCGACGGTCTTTTCCGACAAGATCAGCACGCCGCCGGGCTCGAGCGTGTCGTAAAGCCGCTTGAGCAGCGCATCACGATCGGCCGGTGGCAAAAACTGCAGCGTAAAGTTGAGAATGATCATCCCCGAAGGCGCATACTCGTAGGTACGAATATCGGCTTCTTCCACCTGCATGGCGTGCTCGGGGCACTCATCGAGAAAGGTCTGCTTCGCCCGGGCCGCCATGGCCGGAGAAAGGTCGATACCGGTATAGCGGAACGCATCGGCGGGTAGAGCGCCTGCCAGGGCGAGTCCGGATGCGCCCAGCGAGCAGCCCAGATCATAAACATGGGCACCGTGGCGCAGATGGCGTTTGGCAATCAGGCTCAGCATACCCAGGATTTGGCCGTAGCCGGGCACCGAGCGGCGGATCATATCGGGGAAGCACGCGACGACCTGTTCATCGAAAGAGAACCTAGCCACCTTGTCTAGGGGTGTTGAAAAGATAGCGTCGCGGTAAGATGCATCACTCATGGGCAAGCCAGGATGGTTAATGAGGTTGCGTAGTTTACGCGCCCTTGTTAGCGCAGAACAGGCCTGATCCATTCAGATTCCTGCCTCACGGAACGACGCCACAGGAGAGGGCACATGGCTTCAGCAACAGCAACTCCCGATACGCTTCCCGCTTGGCAAACGTTACAGCAGCATGCGCAAGCGCTTAAACATGTCCACTTGAAGAACCTGTTTGGGGAAGACCCCAGCCGTTGGCAGCACTTTACGCGTCAGGTGGCGGGGCTCACTCTCGATCTTTCCAAGCAGCGGTGGGACGACGATACGCTGGAGCACCTGCTGGCGCTGGCTCAAGAGGCGGGCGTGCCAGGGGCCATCGAGGCGCTGCTGAGCGGTAAGCGGGTGAACGTCAGTGAGAACCGCCCGGCGCTGCATACCGCCTTGCGCCTACCTGCGGATGCGAGCCTGGACGTGGAAGGCGAAGATATCGTCGGGGCCGTGCATGACAGCTTGGCGCAAATGGAGCGCCTGGTGCAGCGGCTACATGCGGGCCAGTGGCGCGGGGCCTCCGGCAAGCCTATTCGTCACGTGGTGAATTTAGGCGTGGGCGGCTCGGATTTAGGGCCGCTGATGGTTACTCATGCGCTGGCAGACTACCGCTCCAGCGATATTCACCCGGTGGAGGTGCATTTTGCCTCCACGATGGATGGTTCCCAACTGGCGGATTATCTCAGCCGGTTCAACCCCGAAACCACGCTATTCGTGCTGTCGTCGAAGTCGTTCACCACCATCGATACGCTCTCCAACGCCAACACCGCTCGCGACTGGCTGATTGGTCGGCTCACCCAGCACGCCGACCTACCGGACGCCAGCCCCCATGCCAAACCGATTAGCGAGGCGCTCATCCTGCGCCAGCACTTCATCGGTGTATCGGCCAGCCCCGACAAGATGAGCGATTGGGGGATTACTCCGGACCACCAGTTGATGTTCTGGGAGTGGGTTGGCGGACGCTACTCGCTGTGGGGCACCATTGGCCTGCCGATTGCGCTGGTGATCGGCATGGAGAACTTCCGCGAGCTGCTGGCGGGCGCCCATGCCATGGATCGCCATTTTCGCGAGGCGCCGCTAGAGGACAATCTGCCGGTGTTGTTAGGGTTGGCAGGTATTTGGAACGTCAACTTCTTGGATATTCGTGCCCACTCGATTCTGCCCTATGACGGGCGGCTTGAGTACTTTGCTGCTTACCTCGAACAGCTCGAGATGGAGTCCAACGGCAAGTCCGTGACCCGCCAGGGCCAGGCGGTGAACTACTCCACCTGTCCGGTGCTGTGGGGCCAGTTGGGCCCCAACGCCCAGCACGCCTTTTACCAGCTGTTGCACCAAGGCACCCAGCCGGTGGTATGCGACTTTATCGCGCCCTTGAAGCGCTACGATGAGGTGGACGACCCAGACACCCGCCGCCACTTGAAGGCTCAGCATCGTCTGGCGCTGGCCAACTGCTTTGCCCAATCCCGCGTACTGATGCTGGGGGACGATGCTTTGGAGGAGAATGGCCCGCGTCCCGAACACAAGCGCTATCGTGGCAACCAGCCCTCGACCACCGTGCTGCTAGACAAGCTCACGCCTGCGACCCTCGGTGCGCTGATTGCGCTCTACGAGCACAAGGTGTTCGTACAGGCAGTGATATGGGACATCAACCCCTTTGATCAGTGGGGCGTCGAGCTGGGCAAGCAAATTGCCACCGATACCCAGGCCATCATTGATGGAGAGGGCGACATTGGCCGAATGGACGCCTCTAGCCGCGGTCTCATCGAGGCGTTTTGGGCCGCAGAGCAGGCGTAGGCAGCTCGATCTATATGGCTGGATATACAGCTTTTTGCTTTTCCGCTATCCTGTGTACCTTTATGCGCGGTCTCTTCCGGTGTGCCTTTCGCGTTAAGAGGGCTAGTGACTGCCTTTGTACGGCACCCAACCAGGCCGCCTGTACGCTTTTGTTCAGTACGTTTTTTCAGGAACCGACGTTACATGACCCAGTTTGATGCCTCCCAGTACGGCGCGAGTTCGATCGAGGTTCTCTCAGGCCTCGAGCCGGTGCGAAAGCGTCCCGGTATGTATACCGATACCTCACGTCCCAATCACCTCGCCCAAGAGGTCATCGACAACAGTGTCGACGAGGCGCTGGCGGGTCATGCTTCGAGCATCAGCGTGGTGCTTCACAGCGACGGAGCCATCGAAGTCCAGGATAACGGCCGCGGCATGCCGATCGACCTGCACCCGGAACACGGCGTCTCCGGGGTCGAGCTCATCCTGACCAAGCTTCACGCGGGCGGTAAGTTCTCCTCGTCGAGCTACCGGTTCTCGGGTGGCCTTCACGGCGTGGGCGTCTCGGTGGTCAATGCGCTGTCTCGACGGTTGGAAGTCGAAGTGACCCGCGACGGTGCCCGCCACGCCATTGCCTTCGAGCACGGCGAAAAGGTCGAAGAGCTGCATGAAATCGGCAAAGCCGCCAAACGTGCCACCGGCACCCTGGTACGCTTCTGGCCCGACGAAAGCTACTTCGACAGCCCGAAGCTCGCGCTATCCAAACTGAAGCACCTGCTGCGCGCCAAAGCGGTGCTTTGCCCAGGGCTCTCGGTCACCCTGGTCGAGCCGGATGGCACCAAAACCGAGTGGGCCTACGCCGATGGCCTGCGCGACTATCTGGCCGAAGCCACCGATGGCTATGAGGTGCTGCCCAAGGAGCCGTTTGTAGGCCACTTCAGTGACGACGAGCACGGCGTGGACTGGGCCATTCAGTGGCTGCCGGAAGGTGGCGAGGCGCTCCTCGAAAGTTACGTCAACCTCATTCCCACGCCCCAGGGTGGCACCCACGTCAACGGTTTTCGGTCCGGCCTGCTAGACGCTCTGCGGGAGTTCTGTGAATACCGCAGCCTGCTGCCCCGCGGCATCAAGCTCACTGCCGACGATTTGTGGGAGCGCGCCTCTTTCGTGCTCTCGGTGAAAATGCTCGATCCACAGTTTGCAGGACAGACCAAGGAGCGCCTCTCGTCGCGCACCATTGCCGGGTTTGTCTCAGGCGTGGTCAAAGACGCCTTTTCGCTGTGGCTGAACCATCACGTCGAGCAGGCCGAACAGCTTGCCGAACTGGTGATCAGCGCGGCCCAGCAGCGCCAGAAGAAGTCGAAGAAGGTCGCGCGTAAGAAAGTGACCTCCGGTCCGGCGCTGCCCGGCAAGCTGGCGGATTGTTCGGGGCAAGACCCGGCGTTGAGCGAGCTGTTTCTGGTGGAGGGCGACTCGGCCGGCGGGAGCGCCAAGCAGGCGCGTAACCGCGACACCCAGGCCATCCTGCCGCTGCGGGGTAAGATCCTCAATACCTGGGAAGTGGACTCCCACGATATTTACGGCTCCCAGGAAGTTCACGATATTGCCGTGGCGATTGGTGCCGACCCGGGCAGCGCCGACCTCGAAAAGCTGCGCTATCACAAGATCTGCATCCTCGCGGATGCCGACTCCGACGGTCTGCATATCGCTACGCTGCTCTGCGCGCTGTTTGTCAAACACTTCCCCGCCCTTGTCGATGCAGGGCATGTCTTCGTTGCCATGCCGCCGCTGTACCGGATCGATCTGGGGAAAGAGGTGCATTACGCCCTGGATGAGAGCGAGAAAGCCGCCATTTTGAAACAGTTAGCGAAAAAGCGGGGCACGCCCAACGTCCAGCGCTTCAAGGGCCTGGGTGAAATGAGCCCGCTACAGCTGCGCGAAACCACCATGGCCGTAGAAACCCGCCGTCTCGTTCAGCTCACGCTGGACGAAGGCGATGGCACTCTGGAAATGATGGACATGCTGCTGGCCAAAAAGCGCGCCAGCGACCGTAAAAAGTGGTTAGAAGATTACGGTAACTTGGCCGATATCGAGGTGTAATTCGCAAGCAGGCAAACGTTAACGGTGCGTTGTTGGAGTCTACCGCCAACTGGCCGATAGTCTAACCATAGGCATTTAGTCGAAAACGCGTGTCAAGCGCTCACGTATGGGAGACGGGCTTTGTTTAACTCAATTTCACGGCAATTGACGTTATCGGCGGTGGTGCTCACGCTACTGATGGGGGCGGGTATTTACGGGGTGATGGCGTGGCGGGGACAGCCGCTGGTCATTGAAGCCAGCGAGTCGCTGATTGACCGAACCGGAGGCGCCATCGTCAATGCCCTCAATGGCCAGTTAGCGCGAGTAGAAGGCACTACTTCGAGCCTTGCCGCACTGGCCGAATCGCTACCGCTGGATGACGCCCTCTACCGACAAGCGCTGCCCAATGTGGTGGACGACAATGGCAATAGCACTATCGCCGGTGGCGGTATTTGGCCAGAGCCAAGCGCGTTTGCACCCGGCGTCGATAAATTTAGTTTTTTCTGGGCGCGTAACGGCCAGGGCGGGCTGGACTTTCTGGACGATTACAATGCACCCAGCGCGGCCCCTTATCACGAGGAAGCGTGGTACAGCAGCGCTCGCGATGCCACGCCAGGGCAGTGCGTTTGGTCGGCGGCTTACCGTGACCCAGCGACCGGGGTCGCCATGGTCACCTGTAGCGTACCGTACTACAGCAATGAGGCCTTTGCCGGTGTCGCTACCATCGACATGCAGCTAGGCGGTGTCGCGGCGTTCTTGGCAGAGAACGGCGGAGGCACGGGAGGCTACGCCTTCGTGCTCGATAGCGAGCGTAACATCATCGATCTCCCCGGCGTGGAGCAGTCGTCGGATGAGATGCAAAGCCTTGCAGGCGTTGCTAGCAACCAACCTTGGCTAACGCCGGTAGTGGAAGCGTTGGAGGCAGGGCAAGCGCAAACCAGCGTCGAGAGTGCGGGAGTGCTGGCAAGCCCGGCTGAAGTGCGTTTGTTCGATATGCCCACTACGGGCTGGACACTCGGGCTCGTGACACCTAGTGACCAAGTGACCGCTCTAGCGCAAACGCTGACCCGTGATTTGCTGCTGTTCATTTTGCCGCTGTTGGCGCTGCTATTAGGGCTTGGCTGGTGGGGTGGCCGCATTCTACTGGCGCAAATTCGCAGTACCACGCATCAAATTGATCAGCTCGGTCAGAACGATGGCGGGCGTGAGTTGACCATTTACCGCGACGATGAGATTGGTGAACTGCGCCGTGCAGTGAACCGCTACTCCGAGAAGCTCCAGCGCCTATTCGGTGACGTGCGCGGGGTGGCGGATGCCATTGCCAGCGAATCGTCTGAGATCGCCGCTGGCAATAACGAACTGTCGAGCCGCACGGAGCAGCAGGCCGCGTCGCTGCAAGAGACCTCCTCGACCATGGAGCAGATGGCGGCGACGGTGAAGCGGAATGCGGATAATGCCCAAGAGGCGGACCAGCGCGTGAAGGAGTCAGCGGCGAAAGTGAAGCGCGGCGGTGAGCAGGTATCGCGGTTGGCGCAATCGATGGAAAGCATCAATGAAAGCTCGGTCGAGGTGGCTTCTATCGTTCAAGTGATCGAAAACATTGCGTTCCAGACCAACATTTTGGCGCTGAATGCCTCGGTCGAGGCGGCTCGCGCCGGCGAACACGGGCGTGGGTTTGCCGTGGTCGCCAGTGAGGTACGCGAACTGGCCTCCCGAAGTGCCGCCTCTGCGCGTAATATCAACGGTTTGATCAAGACCACGTCCGAGCAAATCGCTACTGGCAGTGGCTATGCCGACGAGGCCGAAGCGGCGATGAAAGAGATCGTCTCGTCGATCGAGGAGGTGTCCGCGCGGATCAGCGAGATCAGCCAAGCCTCCAGCGAACAAACCAACGGCATTGATGAGATTAACCGGGCCGTGACGCAGATGGATACCGTGACCCAGCAAAATGCCGGGCTGGTTAGCCAAGCGGCGGGAGCGGCCAATGAGCTTTCGTTGCAAGCGCAGCGTCTAAAAGGGCTATTGGATGAGTTTCATGGCAGTGCGCAGGGCGAGAGTCACTCCCGTGCATTGCCGCACAGTGAGCAGGAAAGCAGGCATCTTACTTAGCGCGCCCTCTTGAGTGGCCGCAAGTCCGCTTATTTAGCCGCCCCGCCAGGGGCGGTTTTGTTGTCAAGGTAGAGTATGATCGACATGGATATTCAAGTAGCGGAGGGCGACGTCGAGCGTCTGTCCCTACGCGATTACACCGAAAAAGCGTACCTCGACTACTCGATGTACGTCATTCTAGACCGCGCCTTACCCAACATTGGCGATGGCATGAAGCCCGTCCAGCGGCGGATCATCTACGCCATGCGCGAGCTGGCGCTGCATGCCAATGCCAAGTACAAAAAGTCGGCACGTACTGTCGGTGACGTGCTTGGTAAGTTCCACCCCCACGGGGATAGCGCCTGTTACGAAGCCATGGTGCTAATGGCGCAGTCGTTCAGCTACCGCTACCCGCTGGTGGATGGCCAGGGTAACTGGGGAAGCCCCGACGACCCGAAATCTTTCGCCGCCATGCGCTATACCGAGGCCAAGCTCTCCAAATTTGCCGAAGTGCTGCTCAGCGAGCTGGGCCAGGGCACCGTGGAGTGGGCGCCGAACTTTGATGGCACCATGCAAGAGCCTGTAGTACTGCCCGCGCGGTTGCCCCACGTGCTGCTCAACGGCGGCACGGGCATTGCGGTGGGCATGGCGACCGATATTCCGCCCCATAACGTCTCGGAAGTGGTGGAAGCCACTTGCCACCTGCTGCGTCATCCCGAGGCCACCACGACGGATTTGATGGCGTTCGTGCCTGCACCGGATTTCCCGACGGATGCAGAAATCATCACGCCGAAAGCGGATCTGCGTAAGCTCTATGAGACTGGCCGAGGCTCGGTCAAATTACGCGCCCGCTACGTACGTGAAGACGCCAACATCGTCATTACCGCCGTGCCCTATCAGGTCAGCGGTGCCAAGGTGTTGGAGCAGATCGCCGCGCAAATGCAGGCGAAAAAGCTGCCTATGGTGGCCGACCTGCGCGATGAGTCGACCCATGAAGAGCCGACCCGCCTAGTCATCGAGCCGCGCTCAAGTCGTGTGGATGTCGAAGCGCTGATGGCGCACCTGTTCGCCACCACGGATCTGGAAAAGAACGTGCGGGTGAACATGAACGTGATCGGCCTGGATGGCCGCCCACGGGTGATGCCGCTGACCGATATGCTGGGTGAGTGGCTGCGGTTTCGCCGTGCCACCGTGCGTCGCCGCCTCGAGCATCGTTTAGGCAAAGTGGAAGATCGCCTGCATATTCTAGAAGGCCTACTGACCGCTTACCTGAATATCGATGAGGTGATCCGTATCATCCGCGAAGAGGATGAGCCCAAGCCTGCGCTGATGAGCGCGTTTGGCCTGACCGAGCGCCAGGCCGAAGCCATTCTTGAACTGCGTCTGCGCCATCTTGCCAAGCTGGAAGAGATGAAGATTCGCGGCGAGCAGGATGAGCTGGAAAAAGAGCGTAAAACCCTGCAGGGGCTGCTGGGTAGCGAAGCCAAGCTCACCACGCTGATCGAGAAAGAGATCCGCGCAGCGGGTAAAGAGCACGGCGACGAACGCCGTTCGCCGCTGGTGGAGCGCAGCGAAGCCAAAGCGCTCTCTGAAGTGGAACTGCTGGGGGCCGACCCGATTACCGTGGTGCTGTCCGATAAAGGCTGGATTCGTGCTGCCAAAGGCCACGATATCGACCCCGAAGGGCTCTCCTACAAAGCGGGGGATAGTTTCCGCTTAGCAGCCCGAGGTAAAACCAATCAGCCGCTGGTGCTGCTGGACGATACCGGCCGCGCCTACACCTTGGCAGCACACAACTTGCCCAGTGCCCGTGGCCAGGGCGAGCCGGTGACCGGGCGAGTGAACGTGGCAGCGGGGGCGCAGATGGCGGGTCTGATGCTCGCGCCGCCCACCAAACGCTTCCTGCTTGCCAGCGACGGGGGCTACGGGTTCGTGGCTCAGCTCGAAGCCCTTACCGGCAAGAACAAAGCGGGTAAAGCCGTGCTCAGCGTGCCCAAAGGCTGTCGCGTCATGCCCCCCATCGAGGTGCCGGAAGGCGAAGGGCTCTGGGTAGCCTCGGTGTCCAATGAAGGTCGTTTGCTGCTGTTTCCTCTGGATCAGTTGCCCGAGATGGCCAAAGGTAAAGGCAACAAAATGCTTGATATCCCCGGCCCCCGCGCCGCACGGCGGGAAGAGTTCGTGCGGGATATTGCCGTGGTGGCCGAAGGCAGCGAGCTGATCATTCATGCGGGCAAGCGCAAACTGACCCTCAAAGCGGATGACCTGGCATATTATCGCGGGGAGCGTGGCAGAAGGGGCAGCAAGCTGCCGCGTGGTTTCCAAAAAGTAGATCGTTTAGAAGCAGGGGAGTAACGGATGGCACGCGGAAATGTGGTGGTCACGCTGTTGGCGCCGCGCCTGACGGCGACGGTAGAGCTTGCCGTGGCGTCGCTCATGGAGCAGTTCGGTTTACAGGAGGAGCGTCGCCAGACGCTGGCGGACACGGTACAGGGCAGCGCGATGGATTGCCTGGAGCTTCACGCGAGTGGCGCGCCCGAATCGCTGACGGCACTGCGCCAAGCGGCGCTGGCGCTGGGTGACACCCACGGTGTGGATCTCGTCGTGCAATCACCCCGACCAACGGATGCGCCGCGCCTGGTCTGTTTCGACATGGACTCCACGTTGATCCAAGCGGAAGTGATCGACGAGTTGGCCCGTCGCCATGGCGTAGGTCAAGAAGTGGCAGACGTGACCGAGCGGGCCATGCGCGGCGAGCTGGACTTCAAGGCCAGCTTTCGAGAGCGTATGAGCAAGCTGGAGGGCCTGGAGGAGTCGGTGCTGGCCAGTATTGCTGCAGAGCTGCCGCTGATGGAAGGTGTCGAACGCTTGATGGCGAATTTGAAGCGCTTGGGTTACCGGACGGTGATTCTGTCCGGCGGCTTCACCTACTTTGCCCGCTACCTTCAAGAGCGGCTTGGGTTTGACGAAATTCATGCCAACGAACTGGTCATCGAGCAAGGCAAAGTGACCGGCGCAGTTCAGGAACCCATCGTCGATGCCGAGCGTAAAGCGGCGCTATTGACGCAGATTGCCGAGCGCGAAGGCGTGCCGCTGGCGCAAACCGTTGCCGTCGGCGATGGTGCGAACGACCTGAAAATGCTCGCAACGGCGGGATTGGGCGTGGCGTTCCGTGCTAAACCGTTGGTGCGTGCTGAAGCACGCCAAGCGATCTCCGTCGCGGGGTTGGATGGCGTGCTGTACCTGCTTGGCTATAGCGACGCTGAGCTAACCTAATCTAAGCCAGACGACGCGGGTCAACGTAAAACGGCGGTGCTGGTTAGCACCGCCGTTTTTGTAGATCACCTGCGCGTCGCTTAGCTGTCAGCGGCTTGGTCGTCCGTGGCTTGGGGGCGTATGCCGCCGTACTCGGTTCGCAGCGACTCAAGCCGCGCGGTCTCACTCTCGGTCAGCGGGGGCGCATTCCACAACGGCTCACCGTCGGCATCGTTGACGCCTAACAGCGTGAGCGACAGTTCGGCATTGCGGGGAATCTGATCGTTGCCCCAAGGCCCAAAGCGATTGGGCGCCAGGCTCCAGGTGTCGCTCTCACCAGGAGCAAGGCCACCGGAAATCACGTAGTAGAAGGTTTCATCCACCCAGGCGACTTCCCGGTCGGGGCTTTCCAGTAGCCCGTGCAGCATGAGTTCTGAAATGGGCTGGTCCCCGCCGTTCGTGACCGTCAGCTCGATCACCGGCTCTAGTGCGCCGTAGGGGCTGGTACTGAGATAGTAGCGAGCGCTGTCGATACGAATTTGCGCTAAACGCTCCTGGTCACGCTTGGCGCTGGCCTGTTTGGCTTCTAGCCGGTTAAGCGTGCGCAGTGCCTGCTCGCGCTCACGTGCGCGCCGTTCGCGAAGCATGTTATCGGCACGCTCGATGATTTCATCCCCCGTCAACCCATGCATGTAGGCATTGGCCGACTCGGCAATTTCCGCCGCGTTCATGCGCTGTGGGTTGAAAAGATCGATACCGCTAAACGATGACATGGCAATGATCTTGAGCGCGGTATCGAACTCGTCGCGCTTGTAGGTGGGCAGCGACTCACGCACTTCTTCGATCGAGACCACCGCAGCGGGCATAGAGCTGGTGTCGACGGTTGGATCGGAGCAGCCTGCCAGCACCAGAGCAGATAATGACAGTGCAGATAGCCTGAGTAGGCGCCACATGATGTACCTCACCTCGTAAAATCAATCGGCAAGAGCTTACCGGAAAGTGGCATTCGCCACTACTTTCTGTTGAGCGCGCTTCATACCGCTCGCCCGCGCGTTCGCTGTATGGTCAGCGGTTTAGGTGGGTCGCTCATAAAAAAGCGCTGGCGGTTGCCAGCGCTTGAAGCGTGATTGACAGTGTTTAACCGTGCCCTTTGTCAGGGTGAGGCACCGGTTTGTCGCCGACCTCTTCAGAGCGTAACTCGATTGGTTTGCCCTGGGTCTTTTGAGTGTGCTTCAACTGCAGGTGCAAGCCGGTTTTGGCCAGCAGGTGGGCGCTGACGGGCGCGGTGATAAACAGGAACAGCGTAATCAGCAGCTCCTGGATATCCGGCTTGCCATCGACGCTCCAGAAGTAGCCCATGGAGGCAATCAACATGCAGCCAATGCCCAGCGTGGTGGCTTTGGTAGGGCCGTGCAGGCGCATGTAGAAGTCTCGCAGGTGCGCCATGCCAAGCGAGCCGATGAATACGAAGACCCCGCCTGCCAGTAGCAATAAAGAGATTAGCGCTTCAACTAGAAAGGGCATAACGCCACCTCATCGATCATGTTCATTCGATAATATCTCCGCGCAGGATGTATTTGCATACGGCCACCGTACTGATGAAGCCAAGCATGGCGATCAACAGGGCCGACTCGAAATAGGTCTTGCTGTTGAGCCACAAGCCGAGCAGTACGATCAGCGCGATGGAGTTGACGTACATGGTGTCCAGCGCCAGAACCCGATCAGGAAGATCAGGGCCAATCGTCAGGCGGTAGAGGTTCATCAGCAGGGCCATCACCACCAGCGCTAAGGTGATGTAGAGCGCAATACTCAGCATTCGTAGATCTCCTTGAGCGGCCGTTCGTAGCGTTCGCGTATTTGCTCAATGAGCGCTTCTTCATCGTCCACGTTCAACGCATGAATCAGCAGGGATTTGCCATCCATCCGCAGGTTGGCCGAAACGGTGCCGGGGGTCAGGCTGATCGTGCTGGCCAGCAGCGTGATGGTAAACCGCTCCTCCAGCATCAGCGGATACTCAATGAAGTGTGGCTTGAGCTTGCGCCATGGGTTGGCGATCAGGTACGCCACCTCGAAGTTGGCGGTGACGATATCGCCCAGCACCCGCAGGCCAAAGCGAAGCAGCATCATGGGCTTGCTGATGCGTGGTCGGGCATCCCAAAAACGGTGGGTTAACAAAGGGATCAGAATAGCCAGCGCCCCGCCCAGCACGAACTGGCCAAAGGCGTAGCTGCGCACCAGCAGCAGCCATACCAATAGCAGCAGTATCGACAGCACCGGGGTGGGCAGCCATTTGCGAGGGGTAATCATGGCGTCTCTCCTGCATCGGGCAGCAGCGTTTCGATCAGTTGTTGCGGGTTAGCGAGCTGCTCGCCGGTGGCTTGGGTATAGCTGCTCACCGGCCCGGCGAACGCCACCAGTAAAGGCGCAGCGCTGAGTAGCCAGAGCATGCCGAACCACTGGTAACGGGATAGCGGACTACCGCTTGGGCTACCCCGGTGGCTGCGCCAAAACAGCGTAGAGCCCGCGCGGGAGAGTGCGATGAGCGAGGCTAGGCTGGCAAGTAGCAGCAGTGGCCACAGCCACACGCGCTGCGTGCCTTCTGCTGCCACCAATACCATCGCTTTACCCAGCGCACCTGACAGTGGCGGCATACCCACCACGGCAATCGCACCGATGAAAAAGGTGATCGCCAGGGCGTTGCCCTGTACCAGCGGGCGCCCTTTAACGATGCGTGTACCTGGCTTGCCGCGCTGCAGACCAATCATCTCAGCCAGCAGGAACAGGCCACCGGTGACTAGCGTGGTATGGATGAGATAGTAAAGCAGAGCGGAGGTGGCCTCTACGGAGCGCATGCCGACGCCCGCCAGCAGCGTGCCGACCGAAATCAGCACCAAGTAGGCCACCAGCAGGCGCAGGTCGCGAGCGGCCATCACGCCCACGCCAGCAGCGGCCAAGGTGGCTAGCGCTAGCCACCACACCCAAGGCTGCTCAAGCGCCACAAGTCCGCCAGCCTGCTCGCCAAAAATCAGCGAATAGACCCGCAGAATGGCGTAGATGCCCACCTTGGTCATGATCGCAAACAGCGCCGCCACCGGGGCAGGGGCCGCGGCATAAGCGCGGGGGAGCCAGAAATAGAGCGGTAAAATGGCAGCTTTGAGGCCAAAGACGACCAGCAGCATCAGCGCACCTGCGGTCACTAAGCCCTCACGCTCGGCGGGCAGGCTAGCGAGCTTATCGCCCATATCCGCCATATTGAGCGTGCCGGTGGCCCCATACAGAATGCCCACTGCAATCAAAAATAGCGACGAACCTGCCAGGTTAAGCACCACATAGTGCACGCTGGCCTGAATGCGCGCCTTGCCGCCACCGTGCAACAGCAGCGCGTAGGAGGCCAACAACAGCACTTCGAAAAAGACGAACAGGTTGAACAAGTCGCCGGTCAAAAACGCACCGTTGATACCGAGCAACTGCCACTGAAACAGGCCGTGGAAGTTGCTGCCTTTTTCGTCGTCTCCACCGCAGGCAAACACCACGGCGCCCACGGCTAGAAGGGACGTGAGCAGCACCATCAGCGCGGAGAGGCGGTCGAGCACCAGCACGACGCCAAACGGTGGCTGCCAGTCGCCTAGGGCGTAATAGGTGATCTCACCGCTGGCGGCTTGGCGCACCAGGGCAATCGACACCAGCAACAGAAGCAGGGTGGCAATAACGCTCACAGCGCGCTTGTAGTGCACCAGCCCCTGGCGCTGGTAGAGCAATAAAATACCCGCGACCAGCGGTAGTACCACGGGCAACACAATTAGATGTTGAATCATTCGCGGTCTTCCTTTTTACCATCCACGTGGTCGTTACCCACTTCGCTGCGCGCCCGCATGGCAAGAATGACGACGAACGCCGTCATGGCAAAGCCGATGACGATAGCGGTGAGAACCAGCGCCTGGGGCAGCGGGTCGGCGAACTGTGAGTCTTCGTTCACCAGCGCGGCACCATCCGTCGTCAGCCCGCCCATGGAGAACAGGAACAGGTTGACCGCATACGAGAGCAGTGTCAGGCCCACGACGACCGGGAACGTTCGTCCCCGTAGCGTCAGGTAAAGGCCGCAAGAGGTTAAGATACCCGTGGTAATGGCATAGAGCATTTCCATTAGTGGGATTCCTTTTCATTCGGCGTGTCGTGGGTGTCTGACGTTTTCGGGTCGGTCACCGGGCGGTGCGGTGTCGTCACCTTACCCAGGTTGGCCAGAATCATCAGCGTGGCTCCCACCACCGCGAGGTACACACCCAAGTCAAACAGCAGGGCCGTGGCAAGCTCGAAGGTGCCAATCAGCGGCAGGCTGAAATACCCAAACGACGAGGTCAGGAAGGGGTAACCCAACAGCCAGCTGCCTAGGCCGGTGAGCGTGGCAATGGCCACACCCACCACGGCGACCGGCTGGAAGGGGAAATTCAGGCGCTCTTGCGCCCACTCAACGCCCCGCGCCATGTACAGCAGAATCAAAGCAACAGCGGTAATCAAACCGGCAATGAAGCCACCGCCGGGCTGGTTATGACCGCGTAGGAAGATGAAGGCGGACACCAGCAGCGCCAGTGGCAGCAGCGTCATCGAGATGGAGGTCAGAATGGCCGGGTAGCGATCCGGTGACCAAACACGGCCTTCGCCGTCGCTGTGGGGCATGAACAGACGCAAGCGGTTGAGCAGCTTGAAGATCGCGAGACCCGCAATGGCCAGGACGGTAATTTCGCCCAGGGTATCGAAGCCACGGAAGTCGACCAGAATCACGTTGACCACGTTGTAGCCGCCGCCACCGGGTTTGCTGTTCTCGACGAAGAAGTTGGAGATCGAGAGCGTTTCGCGGGTCATCACCGCGTAGTTCAAGCTAGCGACCACCAGCCCCAGCGCACCGGCCAGCAGAATATCGCGCACGTTACGCATCGGGCTCGATTCGGTAGGGGTTTTTTGCGGCAAGAAGAACAATGCCAGCATCAGCAGAATCATCGTGACGACTTCCACCGAAAGCTGGGTCAAGGCGAGATCCGGGGCCGAAAAACGCGCAAAAGTGAGCGCTACGAACAGGCCGACCACTGACAGCATCAACAGTGAAATCAAGCGGTAGCGGTGAGTCGCTGCGGTGGCAACCCCACCAAAAATGAGCATGCCTGCGCCTAGCAGCACCACGCCGTCGATGGGCTGATTGCCTTTGCTACCGGTCAATTCTTGAATACCGGCAAGGCCGATCAGTCCCATCAGCAGGGCGGCGCCCAGTAACCATCCCATATAGCGCTGTAAGGAGTTACCTTCCAGCTTGGTAATGATCTGCTCGGCGCGGTAACCCACGGTGATGATCAGCCGTTCGAACACGCGGCGCGCATCCACACTGGCGAAGGGCTGCACGAAACGGCGCAGATCGGCATGACGCCAGTACATGGCAATGCCTGCGGCAAAGGCCAGCAAGCTCATCATCAGCGGCAAATTCACGCCGTGCCAGATGGCGAGGTGGAACGACAACGGTTCGCCCAAAACGGCTTGGGTGGCTAGCTCTAGAATGCCTGTCGCGAAAAAGGCGGGGGATAGCCCCACCAGCACGCAGAGCGTCACCAGCAGTTCCACGGGCAAGCGCATCAGGTGGGGCGGCTCGTGGGGGGATTTAGGCGTTTGCTCGCGGGCCGGCTTATAGAACACCGCATGAACCAGCCGCAGCGAGTACGCGACGGAGAGAATGCCGCCCAGCGTTGCCAGTGCGGGCAGCACCCAGCTCAGACCGCCGAGTACCGGAGTAGCGAGCGTTTCGGTAAAGAACATCTCTTTCGAGAGGAAACCGTTAAACAGCGGTACCCCCGCCATGGCGGCGGCGGCCAAGGTGGTGAGCAGCGCGGTGACCGGCATCGCTTTTCTGAGTCCGCCAAGCTGCTTCAGCTCTCGGGTGCCGGTTTCATGGTCGATGATGCCCGCGCTCATGAACAGCGCTGCTTTGAAGGTGGCGTGGTTCAGGATATGGAACAGCGCGGCCAACACGGCCATGGGGCTGCCAATGCCCAGCAGGACGGTGATCAACCCCAAATGGCTGACGGTCGAAAACGCCAGAATGCCTTTCAAGTCGGTTTTGAACAGCGCAAACCACGCGCCGTAAAGCAGCGTGATGGTACCTACCAGCGGCACGACCACGCTCCACAATGCGCTATCCGCAATGGCGGGGTGCAACCGCGCCATTAAGAAAATACCCGCTTTTACCATAGTGGCCGAGTGCAGGTAGGCAGAAACGGGCGTAGGGGCTGCCATGGCGTGGGGGAGCCAGAACTGGAAGGGGAACTGCGCGGATTTGGTGAACGCGCCCAGCAGCACAAGCCCCAGCATCAGTGGGTAGCGTGGATCCGTCACGATGGTCGCGCCGCTGGCCAGCACGTCATCCATGCGGTAGCTACCGGCCATGTCGCCCAGCAGCAGTAAGCCTGCAAGAAGCGCTAGCCCCCCTGCGCCGGTTACGGTCAGCGCCATGCGCGCGCCTTTGCGGGCATCGCTGCGATAGGACCAAAAGCCAATCAGTAGGAAGGAGGAGAGACTGGTCAGCTCCCAAAACAGCCAGAGCAGGATGAGGTTGTCGGACATGGAAATGCCCACCATCGATGCCATGAACAGCATCAGGAAAGCGTAAAAACGTCCGAAAGGCTCATCGCTTGCCAAGTAAAAATGGGCATACAATAGGATCAATAGCCCAATGCCCAGAATGAGCAGGTTGAAGAGCAGCGACAGGCCATCGAGACGAAACGCAAGCTCCAGGCCGAGGGTGGGCATCCAGTCGGCCGCAAAACGCAGCGCCTCGCCCTCCAGCAAAGCAGGAATTTGCAGTAGCGTGAGTAGCAGTGCCGTTGCTGGCAATATGCCCGTGGCGAGCGAGCACCAAGTGCGGCCGCGTTGGGCAGTCAGTGCCGGCACCAGTACGCCCAGTAATGGCAGTAAGGCGATCCACAGCAGTGTCATGAGGTCATCCAGCGCAAAAAATCAAAAAAATCGCCAGAGCAACGAGGGTTGCCCTGGAGGCGAAGATACATCAAGTGAAACAACAGGATATCACTTGTATGGAAGGTGTGTGATTTTAGTATAAAGTGTTGACGTTAACCGTTGAGAGACTCCTTGTTCCATGAGTGAACCCTTCAATACTTGGCAATCCCGCTTTGAAAAGCTGCGTAGCAACAAGCTGTTCGAAGGGCTGGTCATTTCCATCATCGTGATCTCGGCGCTGGTCATTGGCGCGAAAACCTACGAAGAAACCACTCGTATCGAGCAGTGGTTGCTCTACCTCGATGTGGCCGTCACGGTGTTCTTCCTGGTCGAGATTTTGATCAGAATGGCAGCAGAGCGCAACTTAGTCAGCTTTTTTAAGAAGGGCTGGAACGTTTTTGACTTCTTGATCGTCACCGCCAGCCTGATTCCCATGGATGACTCGGAGATGGTGCTGTTAGCGCGGCTGCTGCGAATTTTCCGTGTGCTGCGCTTGGTGTCGATGATTCCCGAACTACAGATGCTGCTGGGCGCGTTGGTCAAATCGATTCCCCGCATGGGCTACGTGGTGCTGCTCATGTTTATCATCTTTTATATCTACGCGGCGTTGGGCAGCTTTCTCTTCCACAACGTGGATGAGTTTTTGTGGGGCAACATCTCCATTGCCATGTTGACGCTGTTTCGTATCGCGACGTTCGAGGACTGGACGGACGTGATGTACGCCACGCAAGAGGAGTATGCCTGGAGCTGGGTGTACTACCTGACGTTCATTTTTCTCACGGCATTCATTTTTCTTAACATGATGATTGGCATCGTGTTGGACGTAATGCAAAAAGAGAGCGCACAGCTCGATGCCGATGACGAGGAGGGCGATCCGGCGCAGCTGCAGGCGCTGCGTGGCGATGTCCACGCGTTGAAAGCACAGCTCGATCGCATGGAAGCCGCCCTGGCGGAGCGACAAGGGCCTTCTGTTTCCTCTCATCGCCCTTCCGATTCTTCTACAACCGATTAACGATAGGAGCGCCGCTATGATGCTGTCCGACCCCTCCAAGAAGTATCGCCCCTTCGTGGCCGTGGATCTGCCTGATCGACAGTGGCCAAGCCAACGTATCGACACGCCGCCCATCTGGTGCAGCGTGGATCTGCGCGACGGCAACCAGTCGCTGATTGACCCGATGGATCAAGAGCGCAAACAGCGCCTGTTCGACATGCTGTTGAAGATCGGATTCAAAGAGATCGAGGTGGGCTTTCCCTCTGCATCGCAGACCGATTTTGATTTCGTTCGCTCGCTGATCGAGCAAAACAAGATTCCCGAAGACGTGACCATTCAAGTGCTGACCCAAGCGCGTCCGCACCTGATTGAGCGCACCTTCGAAGCGCTGAAAGGCGTCAAGAACGCCATCGTGCACGTTTATAACGCCACCGACCCGATGTTCCGCCGGGTGGTGTTCAACGTGGATAAAACCGAGTGTATCCAAATTGCCGTGGATGCCACCGCGCAGATTCGCGATTTGATGGCGGCCAACCCGGAAACGAACTGGACCTTCCAGTACTCTCCTGAGCTATTCACCACCACGGAGATGGAGTTCGCGGTCGAGATCGTCGAAGCGGTGATGGACACTTTTGGCCCCAGCGTCGACAACAAAATGATCGTCAACCTGCCCGCCACGGTCGAAGTCGCTACGCCCAACAACTACGCCGACCAGATCGAGTGGTTCTGCCGCCATGTCAAAAAGCGCGATACCTTGATCGTCAGCGTTCATCCGCACAACGACCGCGGCACTGGCGTCGCGGCGGCCGAACTCACGTTGATGGCAGGAGCCGACCGCGTCGAGGGCACGCTATTTGGCAACGGCGAGCGTACTGGCAACGTGGATATCGTCACGCTGGCGATGAACATGTATACCCAAGGGGTGAATCCTCAGCTTGATTTCTCCAATATCACCCCGATCATGCGCGAAGCCGAGTACTGCAATCAGCTGCCCGTTCACCCGCGCCATCCATATGTGGGCGATTTGGTCTTTACTGCGTTCTCAGGCTCTCATCAGGATGCCATCAAAAAAGGCATGGCCGACCGTCGCGCCCATCCAGAAGCGCCGTGGGACGTTCCCTACTTACCCATCGACCCGCTGGACGTAGGTCGCAGCTACGAAGCGGTTATCCGCGTGAACAGCCAGTCAGGCAAAGGCGGCATCTCTTACCTGTTAGAGCAGGAGCATGGTATCGAGCTGCCCCGCCGGCTCTCCATTGAGTTCAGCCAAGTGGTGCAGGAAGTGGCGGACCGCACCGGTAAAGAGATCACCTCACAAATGATCTACCAAGCCTTTGCCGATGAGTATTTAGAGCAGCGGTCACCGCTGGCACTGGTGAATCACCGTCTTTCCTCCGAGCCAGATAGCCCAAAAGTCGCGCTAGAGGCCATTGTCGAAAACGGCGGCCAGCGGCAAACCCTGACCGGTGAAGGCAACGGCCCGCTGGCCGCGTTCATCAAGGCGCTGGTGGCGAGCGGCCAAGAGGTCGAAATCATTGACTATCATGAACACTCCCGCGGCCAAGGGGCGGATGCCGAAGCGATCGCGTACGTGGAAGTACGCATTGATGGCAAAGCCGTATTTGGCGTAGGTACCGATGAAAGCATCACTAGCGCCTCCATGAAAGGCGTGCTGAGTGCGATCAATCGCCACTATTCGACGCAGCCTGCGGCGGCCAATGTGACGGCGGAGTCGTTAGGGTAAATGCTCAAACGGCCTTGGCTGTTCATCGTATTAGTCGCCATGGCCCTGGCGGGGCTGCTCTCGCTGACGGCCTCCGATGATCCGTTTGAAGAGACGTTGGTACGCTTGGAAGTAGAGCGGGCACTGCCCGCTCTTGAGCCCACGCTTCAAGAAGAGTCTGCTGAGATCAACGCACTGTTTCTTCACTATGCGTCTGAGCAAGCGCTATGGATGAGCGCCGCGTTGGCGATGTTGCGTCACGGTGATATCGCTCGAAGCACGCTTCTCGATTATGGGTTATCGCCCCAATTCCAACAGGTGCTGGTGCGCTTCGGAGCGGATGCCGTGCTGCCTATCAGCTACTTCCGCGACCACGACGTGACGACGCTGCGTGCCCAGCACTGGATAGGGGAGCGCTATCAGCAAGTCAGCCGCTGGTGGAGCGATGAGCCATCGGATAATGATCAGCTGGGGGACGCAGACGTAGAGGCGGCCATGGCCGAGCTAACCCCTTTGCGGCGTGGCCAGATGGGGATTGCGTTACTCGACAGCAACGGCCATGGGCTGCTCAACCAGTTTGTCGTGGATGACGAAGGCAACGTAGCGTGGCTGCAGGGCGAACGCTTGGTTTCCGGCGTAGGCGACTTTTTTACTAGCGGCCTACGTGATCTGGAAAGCCAGTGGCGGCGTGGCGAGGCAATAGGCGCAAGCGATCTGGGCTGGGCGGGTGTTGATCTGCTGGTAATGGCCAGTACTGTGAAGGTACTCCGCGCTGGAAGAGCCGCTCGTACGGCTCGTGTGGGTGGCGTCGAGGCGCAGGCCGCTCGCACGGGTGTGCGTCAAGGGGTCGTAGCCATGAGTGGGCGCTTTGCAACGCTACCGCGCATGGCCAAAGTTGCAGCGGTCGCCGCCACGGCTTATGTGGTCATTCGCCATCCCAGCTTGGTCAGCGCACTGGGCACCCATCTATCTCACTGGCTAGGCTGGCCAACGTGGCTCGGGCAGTTTCTTGTCTGGTTAATTGTGCTATTACCGGTAATGTTCATTGCGCGCTTTATTTATCGCTGGCTACTTACACCACTTTTGTGGCTGTTGATGCCACTGATGCGGGTATGTTTTAAAGCCGCTAATCGTTCGCTTGGCAATCGAACTCAAGAGCAAGCGAAGGAGCTTGTGTAAAGAAGCCCATACGCAATGTTTTACATGTGCATAGGCCTTGTATATCAGCGTTAAGATTGACTTGCCAACCACCCCCGCCAGCCGCCAAATTCGGTGATGTCTTCAGCTTCACCGCCTTCATTTAGCGCCCCCGCGGTGCAGATAAAGCCACACTTCCAACTGCCGTCGGCAAGCTCCACCTGGCCTAAGCCGAGCGGGGCAGGAATGCCCGCTAAAAAGCTGCCCAGGGTTTCGATAGGCAAACGCCAAACTTCTACTTCAATGGCTTGGCCGGTGTCGTCGCGAAGCATCGCCGGGCGCTTTGGAGGCCCACCTGCCAGAGCAAAGAGCTTATAGCGCGGGGCGCTGTGGGTGGTGCTCACCAATACGCCACCCCGCTGTGTGAGCTGATGGTTAAGTGGCAGGCCTTTTAAGTGCGCACCGCACACCACCAGCTCCATGCTGCCATCCTGGGCAGGAGCGGGTAGTTCCTCTAAAGGCGGGTGTGGAATGCTGGTTGCGCCTAGCGGTAGCATTAGGCGCGCTTCAAGGGCGCGGACGAGGGAGAGTAGCGTTAAGTCTGCAAATACTGGCCCAAACAGCGTGACGCCTACCGGTAGGTCGCGCTCGCTAAATCCCACTGGCACCGCCAGGGCGCTATAGTCGAGCAGGTTCATAAAGTTGGTCCAGGTACCCAGGCGGGAGTTAACACCGATAGGGTCCGCTGCCACCTCGGCCTTGCTTGGGTGAGTCACCGTTGTAGGCGTGAGCATCACATCCACCTGGCTAATGAGTGCGTCGGCCTGGCGCTTATATTCAGCGAGTTTATAGCGCGCATCAAAGGCGTCTACTGCCAGCGGCGTTGCCCCACCCTGGGTGATTTGGAAAGTCACCGGGTGTACCGCATCCGGGTTGCTCTTCATTAGCTCACGAATAACATGGTAGCGTTCGGCCACCCAGGGGCCTTCATAAAGTAAGCGCGCAGCAGCCAGTAACGGCGAACAGTCCAGCTCGACCTTTTCACCGCCCAGTGCTTCAAGCTCAGCAATTGCATGGTGCATGCCTTGGGTATAGGCCGCATCGGTTTGCCACTGGGATTCCAGTGGCACTCCAAAGCGAAACGTAGCGGGCGCTTTTCCGTAGCGTTTGCCGTGTACGGCAAAGTCATGCTGGCGCGACCAAGCGCACTCGGCATCATAGGCTGCGGTAATATCCAGCACCTTTGCGGCATCGTCAGCGGTCAGCGCAAACAGGCTAATGGTATCCAGTGTGGCGCAAGCGGGTACCACGCCCCGGGTGCTAAGCAGCCCCAAGCTCGGTTTAACTCCGTATAAGTTATGAAAGCATGCAGGCACGCGGCCAGAGCCTGCCGTATCGGTGCCCAGTGCAAAGCTGACCATGCCGGCGGCTGTCACCACTGCGGAGCCGCTGCTGGAGCCGCCGGGCACCAGCGTTGGGTCGAAGGCATTGGCGGG
This sequence comes from Halomonas sp. CnH100-B, assembly GCF_024124605.1. Taxonomy (NCBI): domain Bacteria; kingdom Pseudomonadati; phylum Pseudomonadota; class Gammaproteobacteria; order Oceanospirillales; family Halomonadaceae; genus Halomonas; species Halomonas sp. CnH100-B. The sequence goes on from NZ_JAMXRX010000001.1 coordinate 215,047, forward strand.
GGTGCCATAAACTTCCAGCGCCCGCTCGCCTACCAGCCCGGTGGCGAATTGATCCAGATTGGTTTTACCCATGGGAATCGCGCCCGCATCGATCAACTGCTGCACTACAAAGGCGCTTTCCGAGGGCGTGTAAGCATAGGCCGGGCTGCCCGCAGTGGTGGGTATCCCTGCGAGGTCGATGTTGTCTTTCAGCGCAAAGGGAATGCCGTAAAGCGGCAGGGTTTCCGGTGACTCACCTTCTAGGCGCTGTAAATAGGGCGCCAACTGCTCGCGACTTAAGCGGGTAATCCAGGCGGGCTCTTTACCGTGGTTTTTGGCCACTGCCAACAGCTGACTGATAAGATCAGAAGGGGTGAGTTTGCCGCTACGGTAGGCTGCATGCAGGCTGGCAATATCGAGTGCAATAGGAAGCGTCATAATAAATTCCTTAATTAAATCGGTTTCACTAAAGAAGAATTAAGTCGGTTTGCTGCACTGTCATAAATCACTCCCTTCCGCCACGGCTGGGTAGATAGCACTACCCGCCAACCGTCTTGGCTACGCTCTAAGTAGTCAAAGCATAGGCTGGCGCGCCAGCGAAGAGCGCTGTCAGTTAAGCTATTGATTGGGGCGAATAGTGCGTCTGCACTATCTGCCCCAGGGCGAGGTGTGATTGCCATAGCGTGGTCGCCGATTTGCAGCCAGCGCAGATTGCCCTGCGCGTCTTGAATTACGTCTTCAACGGCATCGTTGGAAAGCTGTTGCCAGTGCTCAACGTACTGATCGTGCGGATGTCGCTCTTCTAAAATGGTGCCGTCAATCCAGCGCAGTAGCCCTACATCCTTTTCCAGGCTAGGGCATAGATCCTGATAGCGATGCCAGGTGCATACCCCTAGCTCACTATCGATTTGGGTAATACCTGCAAAAGCAGTGAGTCTCGCCAGCCATTCAAGCTGGCGGCGGTTGCAGTCGTCTAAACCAGTGATGCCTGAAAAGTCAGGCGAGTCTGCAGGCAGGCGCAGGTCGGCATGCCAGTGCTTGCCCTGAAGCCAATAAACCTGAGTAGTGGTGTCGGTCTGTTGGTAGGGTGCTTTAGCGGGCTCATCGTAGAGCGTGCGCTGCCATACGCCACGAAATGCTTGAGGTGTGGCAGGTAAGCCGACGTTCATAAGGGGTCTTCCTTATGCTTACCATGCTGGCCCAGACTACCCACTTCCCGGGCACCTTCGGGGAGCGCAATTTCACCCTTCGCCAAGCGCTCGCGCAGGTAGCGGAAGGTTTGGATGGTTTGGGCGAAGAGGTGGTCGCCTGCTTTTAGTGCTGAGTACCGGGCTTGTCCGTGGCGAGCGACCAGCTCGGGGAGCGGTTCGACCACGGTGTGGTAGTCACAGGCGAAGAACAGGGGGAACGAGTAACGCTCCTCTTTCACTTTACGTACCCGATGGGAGGTGGCAACAAATTCGCCATTACTCCAGATCTCAAGCATATCGCCAATATTGACGATCAACGCGCCCTCCTTGAAAGGTACATCGATCCACTCGCCTTTCCCATTCATCACCTCAAGCCCTGGCGCGGTAGGCAGTAGCAGGGTAAAGCACTCGTAGTCAGTGTGGGCGCCGATGCCTTGGGCATCCTCAGCATTAGGATTATAAGGGTAATGGATCAGGCGCAGCTGACTGGGCGGCTTATTGACGTGCTGAAGCAGTTGCTGGGGAGCCAGCCCCAGCGCCATAGCAAAGCCGCCCATCAGTGCGCGCCCGACGTGGTACGCCGCGTCGTAATAAGCGGCCACTGGCTCCTTGAAACCATCAAGGTTAGGCCAGGGGTTAGGGCCAAGCAGCGGCATTCCGGCCAGCACGTCCGGGTCATCGCTAGGTAGCTCGAAAGCGAGGTCGAAAGCCTCTTTCATGTCGGGCTTGGCTGGGTCTGGCGATTCTTCGCCGGGCGGCACATAGCCGCGATGGTGATGGCAGAGGCCGATGTAGCGCTCCATTTTGATCGCTTCAGACTGAGCAAAGAAACGCTTGGCCTGATGAATCAGGCCTTCGCGCAGTGAACCACCAATACCATGGCCCACCATCTGGAAAAAGCCCACGTCTCGGGCGGCGCGGCCCAGCTCAGCGGCGACCTCGCGGCGTGCCTGTTCATCCCCGTGCAGCAGGGGATGAATGTCGATAATGGGGATCTCCTGAAAGGCTGCTAAGCGTTGGTCTGCGGCAGGCGTATTCATGCGTCAGCCTCCTCTTCTTGGGTGAGCACCACCAGAGGCTGGCCGGGTCCAATGGCTGCACCTTCGGCAAGCGGCAGCCTAGCAACACGCCCAGCGCAGTGGGCCGTGACCTCTACCTCCATTTTCATCGACTCCACCAGCGCCACCGGCTGACCGGCGTCTACCTGCTCCCCCTCCTTAACCAGCAGTTTCCACAGGCTACCGGTCACTGGGCTTTCGATACCCAGTTCATCTTCGTCCAGAGTGTCGACTTCTGCGCTAGCTGGTGCTTGGTCTTCAAAGGTGAACTGGCCGTTGGCGCGCCAGGCTGCCATTTCTGCCTGGAAGGCGGCCTCGCGCTTAGTGCGAAATGCCTCGATGGCGTCGGCGTTTTTATCAATATCGGCTTGGTAGTCGGCCAGTTTGAAGCGGGCCGTTTCAATAGGCAGCTCGAAGCGCCCGTGGGGAAAGTCACGGCGAATTTGCTGTAGCTCTTCGTGGCTGACTTCATAAAAGCGAAGTTGATCAAAAAAGCGCAGCAGCCAAGGGTTATTGAAGTGCTGTGTGGTGCGGTAACGGTTCCACATTTGCAGCGTGCGGCCAACGAACTGGTAGCCGCCGGGGCCTTCCATGCCATAAACGCATAAGTAGGCGCCGCCAATACCCACCGAGTTTTCCGCCGTCCAGGTACGGGCGGGGTTGTATTTGGTGGTGACCAAGCGTTGGCGCGGGTCGAGGGGTGTCGCGACGGGCGCTCCCAAATACACATCCCCTAAGCCCATCACCAGATAACGGGCGTTGAAGACGATATCGCGCACTTGCTGTTCGCTTTCAAGGGCGTTGATGCGACGAATAAAATCTAAATTACTGGGGCACCAGGGAGCATCTGGGCGTACGCTGCGCTGATACTTGTCGATAGCTTCCTGGCAGGCGGGGTCATCCCAGGAGAGCGGTAGATGCACGACCCGGGACTCCACTTCCAGTGATTCCACATCTACCAGCGCCTGCTCGGCTTTTTGTAGGTGGGCAAACAGCTCGTCAAGGCTCAGCTCCAGCGGTTCGAAATGCACTTGCAGCGAACGTATACCGGGCGTTAGCTCTCGAAGCCCTGCAAGCGGATGTTCACGCAGCCATAGCATCCAGGCGTGAACCCGGAACCGGAGGGCGATATCCAGTTCCATGGGGCCAAATTCGATCAGCAGGAAGTCATCTCCGGCACGGCGGTACACGACCCGCTCACCGGCCTCAGAGGCAGGTACATCTCGTAGAATCGGGCTAGCCCGCTCTGTGGTTAACGCAACATTGGGGATAGGTGCTAGTGACGCGAGTTGAGTGAGTTGTCGCTCTTCTAAGGCGCGGGCGGTGGTGAGGGTTACCGGGACAAAGCGGACCTTGTCACCAGCGGTGAGTTGTCCCAGCTTCCAGCGTTCAGCGCGCACCACGGTAGCCGGGCAGACAAAGCCACCCAGTGACGGGCCGTCCGGTCCAAGAATGACCGGCATGTCGCCGGTAAAGTCGATAGTGCCAAAGGCGTAGGCGTTATCGTGAATGTTGGAAGGGTGGAGTCCTGCTTCACCGCCATCCGCCCGTGCCCACTCTGGGCGTGGGCCAATCAGCCGTACACCGGTGCGGCTGGAGTTGTAGTGCACTTCCCACTCGTGGTCGAAGAAGCGTTCGATATCGCTATCAGTGAAAAAGTCTGGCGCGCCGTGAGGGCCATAAAGCACGGCAATTTCCGTCACGCTTTCGGAACCGTTGCCAATGGAGGGGGCTAGCGCGTTATCCAGCGTGCGTGAGGGCGCAGGCATCAGCGTGGGCAGCTCCAGCATATCGCCGCTGCGCAGTGCCCGCCCGCCATGGCCGCCAAACTGGCCTAGAGTGAAGGTGCTGCGAGAGCCCAGATAGCGAGGGCATTCAATGCCGCCGCGCACTAGAAGATAAGCGCGTGCCCCAGCGGTGGCCTTGCCTAACGTAAGCGTGGCACCGGCCGGCACATCAATGACTTCCCAGTGATTAATGGGGTTGCCATCCAGCGAGGTGGGCAACTCGGCGCCTGCTAGCACGACCTGGGTGGCCCGGTGGAAGTGAAGCGTGGGGCCCTGGAGGGTAATTTCTAGGCCAGCGGCATCCGTGGGATTGTCGAGTAGGCGATTGCCAAGGCGAAACGACCAGTCGTCAAACGGGCCGGAAGGCGGCACACCCACATCCCAGTGACCCTGGCGACCGGGAAAGTCCTGAATTGTGGTGAGCGTGCCAGGGGCGATCACTTCCATGGCGGGAGGTGCCCACGCCAGGGTGGTAAGCCAGTGGGTGTCGATATCCGCCTGCTGAAAGCGTTCGGCACGCAGCACGTGGGCAAGCCAGCTACGGTTGGTGGCAATGCCATAAACGCTGGCGTTGTCCAGCGTATCCGCCAGCTGTGCCGTCGACTGCTCGCGGCTTTCGGCATGGACCATCACTTTGGCTAGCATGGGGTCAAATAGCGGTGACACTTCCAGGCCTGCCTCAATGGCGTGGTCGATGCGCAGGCCGCTGGCTTCAGGAAAGATGACTTCCGTCAGTAGCCCGGCGCTGGGGCGAAAATCGTGAGCGGGGTCTTCGGCGTACAGACGTGCCTGTACGGCGTGACCAGTGGGAGAGAGCGTCTGGGCAAGTGTTTCCAGGCGAGGGAGCTCTCCTGCGCCGAGCTTTACCATCCATTCGACGATATCGACGCCGTAGACCAGCTCGGTGACGCCGTGCTCCACCTGTAGGCGAGTATTAACCTCCAGAAAATAGAAAGCTTCACGTTCGGCGTCGTAAATGAACTCGACGGTTCCCGCGCTGCGGTAGTTGACCGCTTTGCCTAGTTGCACCGCCGTGGCGTGCAGTGATTGGCGCACGGCTTTGGGGAGATTCGGGGCCGGGCACTCTTCCAGTACTTTTTGATGGCGGCGCTGGGTAGAGCAGTCGCGTTCACCGAGGGCGATAACATTGCCCTGGCCATCGCCAAACAGCTGTACTTCCAGATGGCGGGCACGTGCGATATAGGCTTCCAGGAAGACACCGCCATCGCCAAAGTTGCGCTCGCCAAGGCCTTTCACTGACTCAAAGGCGCGTGCCAGCTCCGTGTGAGAGTGGCAGACCTGCATGCCGATGCCACCGCCACCCGCAGTGGATTTCAGCATGACCGGGTAGCCAATTCGTTCGGCGGCTTGCTTAGCGTCTTCGAGGGTCTCCAGCAGCTGTGATCCTGGCACCAGCGGTACGCCTGCCTTTTCGGCGAGTGCGCGGGCTTCGTGCTTGAGGCCAAACTGCTGTATCTGCTCGGCGGTGGGGCCTAGAAAGACGAGCCCGGCGGCATCGCAGGCGGTAATAAAGCGAGTGTTTTCCGAGAGGAAACCGTAGCCAGGATGGATGGCCTGGGCGCCGCTTTGTTGGGCGATAGCGATCAGTTTGTCGATGTTCAGGTAGGTATCGCTGGCCGCCCCCTCACCGAGTGAGTAGGCCTCATCGGCTTGATGCACATAAGGGGCGTCGCGGTCGGCATCGGCGTACACCACCACGCTCCCCACACCTAAAGCTTTAAGCGTGCGTAGAATACGGGCGGCAATCGCGCCGCGATTGGCAATCAGGACTTTGCTAAACGTTTTATGGATGGACATGGCACTGCCTGCAAACAAAGGCGGGTCGTCCCGCAGGTTGTTTGGCCTTCTAGGGTCGTCCCTAGGGCGAATTACTTAACCCCAAATCAGTAGCTCGATGGGCGTGGGGTTGTAGCCGTTGCAGGGGTTGTTGAGCTGAGGGCAGTTGGATATCAGCACGATGACATCCATTTCTGCGACCATTTCCACATACTTGCCCGGTGCGGAGATACCGTCTTCAAACGTCAGCCCGCCGTCGGCGGTGACCGGCACGTTCATAAAGAAATTGATGTTGTGGGTGATGTCCCGCTTGGTCAGGCCATACTCTGGATGGTTGGCGATGGCCTGCATCCAGTTATCCCGGCAGGAGTGCATATGGCGCTTTTCCAGGTCGTAGCGCACGGTGTTGCTTTCGCTGGCGCAGGCGCCGCCTAGGGTGTCGTGGCGGCCGCAGGTGTCGGCGGTGAGGGTAAGCATCGTGCGGCCTTCGCTGGAGATCAGCTTGGAGCCTGCGGTGAGATAGACCGCTCCCTGTTCGCGAACGGTATCCATGGCGCTGTAGCGCTCGGCGGTGTCGTCGGCGCTGAAGAACAGCGTGTCAGCCGCTTGATTGCCTTCCAGGTCTAAAATCCGCAAGGTTTGGCCCTGCTTCACGGTGCCAATATAGTGATCGCCCGCATTAACGGTAGTGCGGCTAAGCGCGTTTTCGGGGCGTAAGGTACTCTCGATAATCATGGTTTTCCCCTTAAAGGCCGAGGTGGTATAGGCGGTTATTGGCAAAGCCACGGGCGTTTTCTGGCCGTGAGCGGTAGCAAGGATCGTTCTCTGTCGGTGGCTCAGCCGTACCTAACGCGATATCGACGCCACGGCGCGGGTAGTCAGTGGCAGGGTCCAGCGGGTGAGGGCAGGTATGCAACAACACGAGGGTATCCATCTCGAAGCGCAGCGTGACGCTGTTGCCCGGCTGGCAGTGGTTGCTGACATAGTGCAGCTTGCCTTCGTCATCGCTCTCGACGCGAGAGAACAGGTTGAGATTGGCAGCCATGTCTCGGCGGCCAAGCCCATACTTGGCGAGTTCGACCAGGAAGGCGTCGAAGCCGGTGCGCGTCCAGTCATTGTGGGCCTGCTGGTAGCTCACTGGCTGCCAGCCTTTGGCCAGCAGGTGTTGGGGCAGCAGGTTGCCGCCAACGCTGTCGTGCCAGCCAAGATCATCATGCGTGATCGAGGCAAAGATGCGGCCCATGTCCGAGTAAAGGCAGTGGCCTTGGGTCAGTTTGAACGTGTGCTGGCACTTCAAGGTGTCCGGCAGGTTTAAGCGCTCCAGCAGGTTTTCTGGGTTGTAGCAGAGTAGCCCTACGTTGGTGTCAGCTTGCTCGGCGGTCAGGGTTAGCGTCGCGCCGCGACGTAGGCGAAGGGACCAGTGGTGCCCGCCGGGTAAATGGGTGGTGTAGTACGGTTCGCTATTCATGGCAGCGCTCGTCATAGCAGCGTCTCCTGAGTGTGGGTTTTCAAACCGCCCTGATGAAGTGCTTCCGTCAAGGCTGTCGCTGGACGGTCTCTCGAAATGGGCAGATCGTAGGTAATGGTGGCGCCATAGGCTTCTGGGGCTTGAGGGTCTTGGCGGGTTTTGTCGAATACCCATAGACGTGTGCCCAGCTCAAAGGCCTCTTTTAGGTCGTGGGTGATCATGAAGATGGTGAGCTTCTGCTCTTGCCAAAGTCGCGTGATCAATTCGTGCATGTCCTGGCGAATGCCGGGGTCCAGGGCACCAAATGGCTCATCCAGCAACAGCATGCGTGGCCGCATCATGAGCGCCTGGGCGATGGCTAGACGTTGCTGCATGCCGCCGGACAGCTCATGGGGATACTTATTAAGCGCGTGACTTAGGCCCACTTCTTCAATACGTGCTTTGGCTTTTTCAATGGCGCTACGTTTGGCAGTGCCAAAACTTTTTCCAAGCAGCTTGGCACTATGCAGCTCATCGGCCATCATCACGTTGCCCAGCACGGTCAGGTGTGGGAAGACGGAATACTTCTGAAACACCACGCCACGGTCTGGGCCGGGTTCGTTAGGAATGGGCTTGCCATCTAATAGAAGGTTGCCTTTTGAAATGGCTTCGGTGCCTAGCAGCATCTTTAAAAACGTGGTTTTACCGCAGCCAGAGGCGCCTACCAGCGTGACAAATTCTCCTTGCTCGACGCTGAAATTAAGATTTTCAAGTACGACGTGATGGCCGTAGTGCTTTTCTAGGCGTTTGGCGGACAGTAGGCTCATGATTTGTCTCCTTCGCCCGAGTGGTACCAGGGAAAGGCAAGGCGCGATGTCCAGGCGAGAATCTGGTCAAGAAGGAACGCCAGCAGCGTAATCCACGCCACGTAGGGCAGAATCACGTCCATCGACAGGTAGCGGCGAACCAGAAAAATGCGGTAACCAAGCCCCTCTTGGGCGGCAATTGCTTCAGCAGCTATTAAAAACAGCCAGGCGCTGCCGAGTGCCAAGCGAGTGGCATTCAGTAGCCGCGGCGTGAGTTGAGGCAGTAACACCCGCAGCAGTACCTGCCAGGAGCTGGCCCCCAGGGTTTGTGCTTTGATCAGCTGTTCATCGGGAAGCCGCAGCGCGTGGCCTTGCAGGTCGCGAATCAGAAACGGCGTCACCCCGATCACGATCAACGCGATCTTGGCGGCCTCACCGGTGCCAAAGGCGATGAATAGAATCGGAAGTATCGCCATCGGAGGGATAAGCGACGCGACGGTGACCAGCGGTGAGAGTTTGGCGCGGATGAGCGGAATGCCGCCGTTTAAAATACCCACTACGAGGCCGATGAAAGCGCTGATCGCCACGCCAATGAGAATTCGCTCCAAGCTGGCGAAAGTGTCTGTCCATAGAACGATTTGGCCTGTGCGTACGTTTTCTGCGGTGGCCAAATGATAAAACGAGCTTGCCATGGTGGCCGGAGTGGGCAGTAGCCGATCATTAGGGTTCTCGGCCAGTCGGGCATTGGAAAGGCTCAGGTAAACCATGACCAATAACAGGAAAGGCAACAGTCCCAGCAGCCATCTGCTCCCTCGGGATGGGGCTAGATTAATGAGTCGCTTCATGGCGGATGTCCATCGAAGATAAAAGCAGAGGGAGCAGCCGTGGCTACTCCCATGGCGCTAGTTACTGAGCGTCGAGGTAAGCTTGGGTAAAGCTGGGGTCGAAGCGCAGTTGCACGTTGCTCTCGTCTCCGAAGACGCCACTGGGTGTCTCGATGCCGACGACTTCTGCGTTTGGTGCCATGTCGCCTAGTAGGCCGTGCTGGAAGCTGAATTCAGCCACTCGCTGCATGGTGTCGAGTAGCTCCGGGCTTTCCATGAGCGCGATGGCTTCGGCGGGGTCGGTGTAGAGGTAGGTGGCGGCAAGTTGCTGACGATAGCCGTCAATATCAGTGCCAGCGGCATCTGCCATGATGCCAAGCGCATTTTCATCATCTGCCTCGATGAGTCCCATCACTTCATACCAAGCGCCTACCAGGGCATGACCCAGTGCCGGGTTATCCGCCAAGGTTTGCGTATTCACGACCATCATGTCGAGTATCTCGCCGGGGATCTCAGCCGAGGTGTACACCACGTTGCTATCCGCCATATCCTCGATGGCACCTAACTGGGGGTTCCAGGCAGCGACGGCTTCTGTGGTGTCGCTCGCGAACAGGCCGACGATATCCGCATCGGACGTATTCACCGTTTCGATATCACGCTCGGTTAACCCGACGCTCTCAAGCGCGCGGGCCAGAAAGTAGTGGGAGACGCTGAATTGAACGAGATTGACCTGACGGCCCGCAATATCGGTTAGGTCATCGCTGCCTTTCAGCACGATGCCATCATTGCCGTTGGAGTAATCGTTGATAATCAGTGCGGTGGAGTCGACGCCGCTGGCCGCTGGAATCGTTAGAGCATCCATGTTGGTCATGGCACACCCATCGACGTTGCCAGAAGTGAACTGATTGATGGATTCCACATAATCATTCACCTGCACGACATCGATACTAATGCCGTATTCGTCGGCCCACTTATCGACCACGCCTTCTACATCGGCATAGGCCCAGGGCATCCAGCCAGCATAAATCGACCAGCAGACGCTGAAGTCGCTGCGTTCTTGCGCTTGGGTAGGTGTGATCGTCAAGGATGATGCTAGTAGCGCCGCGGTCAGCGGAGCGAGGGACAGGCTTTTGAGGGCAGAGCGGTTGGAACGGGTCATGAGAGCCTCCAGCGGCTAAGAAAAAACTCAGGGGCATCGGCGCATCACTGTGCCTTATCCTCCCGGGCTTTTATCCCGCCGTGTAACCTTGCGCTTGCAAGGTCGATCGCTCTCGGACCAGCCACGTCCATCGGGGGCATATCGTTGATGGCGCCGGAACCCTAGCGATCTATTGGAAACTCGATTGTGTGGCAGCGAAGGCAGCCAATACCCCATGTGTAACACTTAACTACACAGCAAAATATTGGCCGCCATCGAAAAAGGTTTTTTATTTTAAAGGGTTATCAAGTTTTTAATGCTTCTCTATACGTTGAGTGCTCGCACGATGCTTTATCGTGGTGCGCAGATTTACCGCGACGCACCACAATCACACAAACCCATAGCGTAACGCTACAAAGGCGTTTTGCTCATCTTGCCTGGCACTTCGCGTACCAGCCTCGGCATGAGAAAGCCGGGCAGGTGTTCCAGCAGCGCTTGTATGAGCGCTTGCGCCTCACTGTCCGGCACGTCAAAGTGCGCGGCGCCCTGGACCGGGTCGAGCACGTGCAGGTAGTAGGGCAGCACGCCTGCTTCAAACAGCCGTTCCGAGAGGGCCGCGAGGGTGGGGACGCTGTCGTTGATGCCCCGTAATAGAACGCTCTGGTTTAGCAGCGTGACGCCTGCCTGTTTCAAGCGCGTGCAGGCATCCAACACGGCTTGGTCGATCTCGTTGGCGTGGTTGATATGCAGCACGACGACTTTTTGTAAGCGGGTGCTACCCAGCCAGCCAAGCAAACTTTCATCCACGCGGTCGGGAATGACCACGGGCAAGCGAGTATGAATACGCAGCCGTTTCAGGTGAGGAATGCTTTCTAACTGTTTGACCAGCCACGCCAACTGCCGGTCGCTGGCGGCAAGGGGGTCGCCTCCGGATAGGATCGCCTCGTGAATCGTGGTGTCGTCACGCAGGTAGTCCAGCGCTTCCTGCCACTGAGCGCGTGAAGGGGAGTTCTCGTGATAAGGAAAGTGGCGGCGAAAACAGTAGCGGCAGTTGATCGCGCAGGCTGGGCTGGCAATCAGGAGTACACGATTCGCATACTTATGGATCAGTCCTTTGACAGGGCGATGGTCGGCCTCTTCTAGCGGGTCGGTCACGTAGCCAGGCGGCGCGGCGGCTTCGTCACCCGTTGGTAAGATTTGGCGTAGCAGTGGATCATTGGGGTCGTTTGGTACAATGCGCGCCAGATAAGCGTCAGGGACGCAAATCTCGAAGAGCCCATGCCCGGCCTGCGCGCCCGCCAGCCACGCTTGGCTCAACCCCAGGCGTTGGCAGAGTACGGCGGGGTCGCGAACGGCTTGGGAAAGCTGGCGCTGCCAGGCGCTCTGAGTCTGGGCAGCGGCCTGCTGAGCAGCGATAATGATGTTCTCCTGCAAAAAGCCCTCCTTCGGGTTATCATGCGCGCACTTAGCGACGACGCTGCGATTGGCAGCGTGATGGGCGAGTAGGGTGTCTCACGGCCCATACTGAAATAGACGATTGAAACAGACCATTGAGAGGCATTATGGCGAACTATTCTACCAACGAATTCAAAGCAGGTTTAAAAGTAATGCTCGACGGCGATCCTTGTTCGATCGTCGAGAACGAGCTGGTGAAGCCGGGCAAGGGCCAGGCGTTCAACCGCGTCAAGCTGCGTAACCTGATGACTGGTCGTGTGGGTGAGCGCACGTTCAAGTCGGGTGACTCCTTGGAAGGCGCTGACGTCATGGACCTCGAGATGGAGTACCTCTACACCGACGGTGATATGTGGCACTTCATGAAGACCGACGGCTCTTTCGAGCAGTATGCGGTAGAGAAAAAGGCTCTCGGTGACACCGAAAAATGGCTCAAAGAGCAGGTGCCGTATACGCTCACGCTTTGGAACGACAAGGCGATCTCGGTCACGCCGCCCAACTTCATCGAGTTGGAAGTGGTCGAAACCGACCCCGGTTTGAAGGGCGACACGGCGCAGGGCGGCTCCAAGCCTGCCACGCTCTCTTCGGGTGCCGTGGTTCGCGTACCGCTGTTCATCAACCAGGGTGAAGTGCTGAAAATCGACACCCGTTCTGGTGAGTACGTATCACGCGCTTAATCGCGCGATGATAAAAGCGACCGATCCAGTCGCTTAAGCATTTCATTCATAAAGCCACGCGATACTGTTGCGTGGCTTTATGTCGTTAGGGAGAAGGGAATGACACTGAACTGGCAGCCAACGGCAACGGTGGGCACCCTGCGCGAGCGCGCCCGCTTGATCGCCACGGTGCGCGCTTTTTTTGCCGCGCGGGACATATGGGAAGTGGAGACGCCAGTGCTCGGCCAAGGAGGCAGTACCGACGTGCATTTGGTGTCGTTAGCGACGCTTGCCCGCACCGATAAAGGTCAGCGCAAACTATGGCTGCAAACCTCGCCTGAGTTTCATATGAAGCGACTGCTGGCGGCGGACAGCGGTCCCATTTTTCAGCTGGCAAAAAGCTTTCGTGATGGCGAAGTGGGCGCGCGGCACAATATCGAGTTCACCATGCTGGAGTGGTACCGCCCTGGTTTCACGCTGGCGCAGTTGATAGAGGAGACAACGGCGCTGGTGGCGCACGTGTTGCCGCAGCCACCGGGCCCGGTAGTGCACTACCGCTATCGCGAACTCTTTCATCGCCACTTGGAGGTAGACCCGTTCACCACGTCGCTGGACACGTTGCGAACGCTAGCAGCGCAGCGAGGCAATATGTCGGCCCACGCGCTGGCCGAGGAGGGGCGAGATACCTGTTTGGATCTGCTGATGGGCATGGTCATCGAGCCCACGCTGGGGCAGCAGGAGCTTAGCGTGGTCGTCGACTACCCAGCGAGCCAAGCGGCGCTGGCGCGACGCCATCAGGATGCCGACGGCGAATGGGTGGCGTCACGCTTTGAGCTATATCTGAACGGCATCGAGCTCGCCAACGGCTACGACGAGCTGACCGATGCCGAGGAGCAGCGCCAGCGTTTCGACGCCGATAATGCCGAGCGTCGCCGGTTGGGGCTCCCTGAGGTGGATGTCGATGTTCATCTGCTGGCAGCGCTCGAGCAGGGGCTGCCAGCCTCTTCCGGCGTGGCGCTGGGGCTGGATCGTTTGATCCAATTAGCGCTGGGTAAAGCGCGCCTGGAAGAGGTCTTGGCGTTTTCGACGGCTAACTGCTAACGAACGCGGCCAGCCTGCCTTAGGGCGTTGGGGTAGCGAGGCTCTGCCCCATTTGCACTGTCGCCCCGAGCGCATGATGGCCAAACGCCACGGGGTTAGCGAAGCACATCACGACGGTGGAGCCGAGTTTGAAACGGCCCATCTCTGCACCTTTCTCCAGCACGATCGGCTGCCCGAAGCGCATACGCTGAGGGTGGCCCGATAGCGGTGTTACCTGCCCAGACCAGACGGTTTCGATGGCGGCCACAATCATGGCGCCGACCAGTACCATCGCCATGGGGCCGTGTTCGGTGTCGAAGATACAGACCAAGCGCTCGTTGCGCGCGAACAAACCGGGCACATAGTTGGCGGTGGCTTGGTTGACCGAAAAGAGCCGCCCTGGCACGTAGATCATCTCTCTCAGCGTACCGGTCACCGGCATATGCACACGGTGGTAATCCCTTGGCGAGAGATAAACCGTCCCGAAGCTGCCGTTCAAAAACTCATCGGCTAACGCTTTGTCGCCGCCTAACAGCGTTTGAGCGGAAAACGTATGTCCCTTGGCCTGTACCAGTGTGCCCGCCGTAGTGAGGCGGCCAAACTGTGAGAGCGTGCCATCGGCAGGGCTCAACACTCCTTCGCCCAGTGGGCGCGCATCGGCTTTTAGCGCCCGAGTAAAGAAGTCGTTGAACGTGGGATAGGCCGTCGGGTCTGGCTCTAGCGCCTGGCTCATGTCCACGTTGAAGCGCCTGATGAATGCCTTGATGAGGGTGTTTTTCACCCAGGGATTATCGCACTGGGCGAACTTACCCGTTAGGCGCGACAGCGCGTGCTGAGGCAGTGGGTATTGAAGTAGTGAAAAGGCTTTTTGGGAAAGAGTCACAGTAATATCTTCATTTCTCGATGGGTGTATCGTCGCGGTTGCCCCACTCACCCCAGGAACCCGCATAGCCGCGCATAGTGAAGCCTAGCGCTTTGCCGACCAACCAGGTAAAGCTGCTGCGGTGGTGGCTTTGGCAGTGGGTGGCAATTTCCATGTCGGGGGTGAGCCCTAGGGCATTGAGTTCGGTCATGAGCTCTGCGTAGTCGCGGATTCTCAGCGCGCGGCTGCGATCCATGGCGTCTAGCCAATCCATGTTCACCGCACCGGGGATGTGTCCCAGGTGTTTATTGTTGCCGCGTTCGCCGTCGTACTCCGCTTTGGAGCGAGCGTCCCAGATGGCAAACTGTTTGTTGCCGAGCTTCTCTTTGATCTCATCACAAGTGATGGCGGCACTGGGGTTGAGAATCTCGGCGTGGTATTCGCTGGGGGGTGGCGCGGTGAGTTCGGTGCTCTCTTCCAGACCGGCGTCGCGCCAAGCGTGAATGCCGCCATTCAGATAGGAGTAGCGGGTGTGGCCGATCAGCTCCAGCGTCCAGAGCAGGCGAGCTGCCCAGCCGCCGCCTTCGTCGTCGTAGGCCACCACGTGTGTGTCGCGGGTCAAGCCCAGCGCGCTGAATAATCGAGACAGAAACTCTACCGACGGTACGTCATTAGGCACCGGGCCTTCGCCGCGCATCAAGTAGCGAAAATCCAGATAAATGGCGCCAGGAACGTGGCCCTGACGGTAGCTGTCGCCATTGGCGGGCACATCGATAATCAGCAGTTCAGGTGCCTGCAAGTGCTCTTGCAGCTGTTCCGGCTCGACGATGAGTGGCAATAGATTGTGTTCTGATGAGTGGCTGGCGGTGCTCATATCCGGCTCCCTGTCCTTGATAATAAGACAACCGCAACGAGGTAACGGCGATGTCACGCCGATCATTGCGGGTTTGTCACTGGGGATTCAAGCTATCGAGAATACGTCGATAGCTGGCAAAACGCTCTGGATGAATCTTGCCTGCCTCGACGGCGTCCAGTAAAGCGCAGCCCGGCTCATTGCGGTGGCGGCAGTCCCGGAAGCGGCAAAGGCCCAAATAGGGGTGGAACTCGATGAAGCCGTCGGTCACTTCCTGCTCGTCCAGATGGATCAGGCCAAACTCACGGATGCCGGGCGAGTCGATCAGTTCGCCATTGCTGACTTCGTCGCTGCGCATAGCGTAGAGCCGTGCGGTGGTCGTCGTGTGCGTGCCTTTACGCGAATCTTCCGATAGCGCGCCAATGCGCAGGGTTTCGTCGGGCAGCAGCAGGTCTATGAGCGATGATTTCCCCACGCCACTCTGGCCGACGAATACCGAGGTGCGGCCCGCGAGCTGCTGGCGCAACGTATCCAGCCCTTCGGGGTTGGCCGTGGTGGTGCGTACCACCGGATAGCCTAGCTGGTGATAGCGCTCCAGCAGCTGACCGAGTTCGCCGCCATCGTCTGGCAGCAAATCGGTTTTATTCAGCACCAGCACAGGCGCGATGCCGGTAGCTTCAGCGGCTACCAGATAGCGGTCAATCAGGTTGGGGTGAGGCGCTGGCTCGACGGCAAACACGATCAGCAGCTGGTCGATATTGGCGGCTACCGGCTTGAGCTGGCCGCGTGGGTCGGGGCGCTTTAAAATGCTGTCGCGCTCTTCACGGGCCACGACCACGCCCGAGCCATCCTGTCCCGCCCGCCAGATCACTCGGTCGCCGGTCACCAAGCCCTCCAGATTGGCGCGTAGATGGCAGCGCACGGGCGTGCCGTCGGCGTCGCGCACCTCCAGGGTGCGACCGAAGTGGGCCATCACTCGCCCTGGCTGTTCGGGGCCGTATTCGCCTGCAGAGAGCTTTTCGGCATCTTTGGCATCACGTTTTTCGGCACGCTGGGCGCGTTCGGCTTGTATCTTCTCGACTCGCCACTGCTGCTGACGGCTTAATTTACGTTTGCTCATGACCACCTGATGATCGTTACAATAGAGGGCATTGTACCCACCTGGACGGTCCACTGTCCTGTGTGGGGTGCGGGTTAGCGCAATATAAGCGACACTTTTGTTTGATGCGCCGATACAAGGGCGACCCTGACCAAGGAATGAATGCAATGAGCGAGCAAAACGGCGCACCGCGTAGCGACCTATTGGTGTGGATTGATTTGGAAATGACCGGTCTTGAACCGGACAAAGAGCGCATTATCGAGGTGGCGACACTCATCACCGACGCGCAGTTGAATATCGTGGCAGAAGGCCCAGTGATCGCCGTCAAACAGCCCGATAGCCTCTTGGCCGGAATGGACGACTGGAATCAGAAAACCCACGGTGAATCTGGTCTAGTGGCGCGGGTGAAGGCAAGCACCATCGAGACGCAAGAAGCCGAGCGCCAAACCCTCGACTTTTTACGCCAGTACGTGGTGGCGGGCTCTTCGCCGATGTGCGGCAACAGTATTCATCAAGACCGCCGCTTCTTGGAGCGGGAAATGCCCGACTTGTGGGCGTTCTTTCACTACCGCAACTTGGATGTCTCGACCGTCAAAGAGTTGGCGAAGCGCTGGAACCCCGGTGCGCTGGTGGGCTTCAAAAAGCAGAATGCCCACTTGGCAATGGATGACATCAAAGAGTCGATCGCGGAGCTTGCCCACTACCGCCGCACGTTTTTGCGTATCGAAGAAGGGAGCGACGAAGAAGAGTAGCCCTTAGGTGCGCGTCGCGATACGCGCATCGCGCTTGTGGCGCTGCTCGTCGAGCGCCCAGGCGACGTGCTCTCGCACCAGGGCGCTAGGGTAAGCTCGGCGTGCCCATAATGCGGCCTCGACGTCATCGCTCCACGGGGCATTGCCCAGCCCAACGGCAAGGTTACGCAGCCAGCGCTCATAGCCAATGCGGCGAATGGGGCTGCCTGCGGTTTTGTTCAAAAACTCCTCTTCGCCCCAGCTAAACAGCGCAATGAGCGATGCGCGGTCAAGGTCGTGGCGCGGGGAGAAGTCCTCTTCTTGGGTGATTTTTGTGAAGCGTGTGAACGGGCAAACGAGCTGACAATCGTCGCAGCCATACACGCGATTGCCCATGGCGCGACGGTACTCTACGGGAATCGCGCCGTGCAGCTCGATGGTGAGATAGGAGATGCACTTGCGCGAATCGACGACCTTGTCGTCGACGATGGCCCCGGTGGGACAAGCGGTGCGACAGGCGCTACAGCTACCGCAATGCTCCTGTTCGAAAGGTGCATCGACGGGCAGCGGGAGGTCGGTATACAGCTCTCCCAGAAAGAACAGCGAGCCCGCTTTGGGGTTTAACAGCATAGCGTTTTTACCGAACCATCCTAAGCCTGCCTTTTGGGCAAGCGCACGCTCCATTACCGGGGCGGAGTCGACGAAGGCGCGGAAACCAAATTTTCCTACTGCTTGCTCGATGTGCTTTGCCAACTGTGCCAAGCGTTTGCGCATCAGCTTATGATAGTCCCGGCCCAGCGCGTAGCGGGAGACGTAGGCACGGCTGGGTTGGCCCAGCACCTTGGCACTCTCTACTTCGGCGGGCAGATAATCCATGCGCACGCTGATGACCCGGCGAGTGCCGGGTTCCAGTTCGTCAGGTCGCGTGCGTTTGGTGCCGTGCTTCGCCATAAAGCCCATCTCGCCGTGGTAGCCTTTATCCAGCCAGCGGTTCAGATGGGCCTCATGAGCCGCTAAGTCCGTGTCGGTGATGCCGACCTGCTGAAAGCCCAGCTCGCGACCCCACTGCTTGATCTGCTCGGCAAGCTGATGCAGAGACTCGCGGGAGATGGGTTCGTGAGACGGTGAAAAAGTGGTGGAACTTGGCATGGTCAGTCAACGGTGAGGCGTTAAGCGCGCTATGCTAACGCATTAGCCGCTGGCACGACATGCCGAGCACGCCGTTGCGTGATCGGGCGGCACCTGAGCGTTGATTTAGCACCCTATCAAGGAGACACCGTGTCTACGTTGAGTACCTCTTCGCTACGTCCTCTCTATAAGGCATCGCAAGTGCGCGAGCTGGATCGGCGCACCATTGCCGGTGGTATCGAAAGCTTTGCCTTGATGCAGCGGGCGGCCTCCAGCGCCTGGCACAGCTTTCGCTCGCGCTGGCCTCAAGCGCGCAGCGTGACCGTCGTGTGCGGCAGCGGCAACAATGGCGGCGACGGTCATGTGCTGGCGGCGCTGGCCATGCAGTCGGGACTCAAAGTGCAGCGACTTTCCCTGACACCGCTAGACGCGCTGACCGGCGACGTTGCCCGGGCTGCCGAACTGGCAACGGCAGCGGGGGTCGGGTTTGAGGAGTGGCAGCCCAGTACGACGCTCGCCGGTGAGGTCATCGTCGATGCCCTGCTAGGCACCGGGCTGTCAGGCGACGTCGAGGGCCGCGCTAAGCAGGCCATCCACGCCATGAATGCGGCGTCTCAGCCCGTGCTGGCGCTGGATATTCCGTCGGGGATTTCGGCAGATACCGGGGCGAGGCTAGGCACGGCGGTCGAAGCCGCCTGCACGGTCACGTTCATTGGTGACAAAATTGGCCTGCACACTGGGGAAGCACCGGCCTACACCGGTGAGATCGATTTTCGCCCGTTGGGCGTCAAGGCGCAGGCGTTCTTCGATATTCCACCCACTGCATGGCGCCTGGATGAGACGCTGCTGGGAGAGGCCTTTCCGCCCCGTTCGCGTACTAGCCACAAGGGAAGCTTGGGGCACGTCTTGGTGATGGGAGGCGCGCCGGGCTTTGGTGGGGCGGCGCTGTTGGCCTCGCAAGCGGCTGCGCGACTAGGAGCGGGCAAGGTCACCCTCGCCACTGCTCAAGAACACGTTACCGCAAGCCTCGTGCGTTGCCCGGAAGTCATGGCGCGCGCGGTGCGTAGCGGAGCCGACGCGGCCGAACTGCCTTCTACCGCAGACGTGCTCGTGGTGGGGCCAGGACTTGGGCAAGAAGCGTGGGGGCAGGCGGTGCTACAAAGTGCACTACAGGCAGACACGCCGCTAGTGGTGGACGCCGATGCGCTCAATCTGCTGGCCAGCCGCTGGCCGACGCTGCGTCGCGACGACTGGGTATTGACCCCCCATCCTGGCGAGGCGGCCAGATTGCTAGGCTGTTCCGTGGCCGATGTTCAGTCGGATCGTCCGTCGGCCGCCCGCGCACTACAGCGTGCCCGGGGAGGCGTCGTGATATTAAAAGGTGCAGGCAGCTTGGTGGCGGGACCCAGTGGGCTGGTCGTGTGCCCCTATGGTAATCCGGGCATGGCCAGTGGCGGCATGGGCGACGTACTAAGCGGTATGCTGGGCGCTTTGGTGGCTCAAACTGGCAGTCTCGAGCAGAGCGCTTGGTTGGGCGTCATGCTACATGCGCTGGCAGGTGATGAGGCGGCTAAAGCCGGTGGAGAGCGTGGCCTGTTAGCAAGTGATCTGGCATCCTATGCACGAGTGCTCATTAACCCGTGAAGGCGGCCAACATGCAGGTGCAATTGAATGATGAAGAGGCCCACGTTGCCTTCGGCGAGGCGCTGGGCAAAGCGCTAACCGGTCGCGGGCTCGTATATTTAGAGGGCGATTTGGGGGCGGGCAAGACCACCCTGACGCGCGGCATTTTGAGGGCGTACGGTTATCAAGGCGCCGTGAAAAGTCCGACCTATACCCTGGTGGAGCCTTATGAACTGGGTGATCAGCGCCTCTATCATCTGGATTTATACCGTTTGGCAGACCCGGAAGAGCTGGAATTCATGGGCGGGCGCGATGTGCTAGCCGACGATGCTCTTTGCCTCATCGAGTGGCCCAGTAGAGGCGACGGCTGGCTGCCTGCGCCGGATGTGCGTATCCAGCTCCGCGTTGCGGATCCAGGGCGAATGGCGCTGTTGACGGCCGAGAGTGCGCTCGGTCAGCACGTTTTGGGGCAACTGAACTCGCAAACCACCGGTCACCCGCAGGAGGGTGGTGTCATTCAATGGAAATGAAACAACCCCTCCGTCGTCTCCTTGGCCAGTGCGCGTTTGGTTGCGCCATGCTGTTGACCGGTGTCTCTGGCGTGCAGGCCGCCAACGTCGACAGTATGCGGCTCTGGGCTGCTCCGGATCACGCGCGTTTGGTCTTCGACCTGACAGCGGCTACTCAGGCCAATGTGTTCTCGTTGGAGAATCCGTCGCGCCTGGTGATCGATCTGGACGACAGCCAGCTCAATACCGACGTCTCGACCCTACCGCTGGAGGGAAGTGCGATTGCTGCCGTGCGCACAGGCGTGCGTGACGGCAACGGACTGCGCGTGGTGCTGGAGCTGAACCGCGAGATCGAGCCGCGCCACTTTACGCTGCCGCCCAACGATCAGTATGGCCATCGTCTGGTGGTCGATCTGGAGTACCCCGGCGAAAGCGCGGTGGAAAATCCCATCGACCCCATCGAAGCGATGATTCGTGATCAGGAGATGGTGGCGCAGCGCTCGGCTCAGGCTCAGCTGCCTGAAGACGACGCTGCGGTGCCCCCCGCCGCGCCAGACCAGCCGCCAACCGAAGTGCAGCCTGCCCAGCCGCATCCGCAGCGGGATATCATCATCGCCATCGATGCCGGTCACGGTGGCGAAGACCCAGGCGCCATTGGCCCTGCAGGCACCCGCGAAAAGGACGTCGTGTTGGAGATCGCCAGACGGCTTGCCTCCGATGTCAATCGTACCCGGGGGTTTAAAGCCGTGCTGATCCGCGATGGCGACTACTACTTGGGTCTGCGTCAGCGCACACAGCTGGCCCGAGAGCAGAAGGCCGACTTCTTTGTCTCGATTCACGCCGATGCCTTCACCAGCCCACGCCCTCAGGGCAGCTCCGTGTATGCCCTTTCCCAGCGTGGGGCGACGTCAGAAACGGCGCAGTGGCTCGCAGATAGCGAGAATCGCTCGGATTTGATCGGTGGGGTCGATGGCAGCCTATCGCTGCGTGATAAAGACCAAGTGCTGCGCGGCGTGCTGTTGGACCTCACCATGACCGCCACGCTCAACGACTCGCTGTCGATCGGTGGGCAGGTGCTCGAGCAGCTTGGTCGAGTGAATCGGCTGCATAAGTCGCGGGTCGAGCAGGCGGGCTTCATGGTTCTGAAATCGCCTGATATTCCGTCGCTGCTGATTGAGGTGGGGTTTATCTCCAATCCGGACGAAGAGCGCCGCCTGCGTGACCCGGTGCATCAGCAGGGCCTATCGACGGCCATTTTCAGCGGGTTGCGCGATCATTTTCAGCGTAACCCCCCGCCCGCGAGCCTATTGGCGTGGCAGCGTGATCACCAGCGTAGCCCCACTGGCGACGAATATCGCATCCAATCGGGGGATACGCTCTCGTCGATTGCCGTTCGCCACGGTGTTCCAGTGAATCAGTTGAAGCAGGCCAACGATTTGAATGGTGACGTGATCCGGGTGGGCCAAGTGCTGCGTATTCCTAGTTCCTAGTTTTTGACGCGCGTTTTTTAATAGACCGCTTAGATGATGAGCTTCTGAGGTGTTGGTTGACTGAATTGAACTCGCTGTCTGGCCGTATCCATGTGCTCGACCCCCGCCTAGCTAACCAGATTGCGGCAGGTGAGGTGGTCGAGCGCCCCTCGTCAGTCACGAAAGAGCTGATCGAGAACGCCATCGATGCGGGCAGTCAGCGTATCGAAGTGGAGATCGAGCAGGGCGGTGCTCGGCTGATCAAGGTACGTGATGACGGTATTGGCATCGGCGAGGAGGATCTCCCGTTGGCGCTGGCACGTCATGCCACCAGTAAGATCAGCAGTCTCGAGGACCTGGAGGGGGTCAGTTCGCTGGGCTTTCGCGGCGAAGCGTTGGCCTCGATCAGCTCCGTATCGCGTTTGGAGCTGGTGTCCAACGCGGAGGAAGACCCCCGTCAGGGGTGGCGCGTCGTGGCCGAGGGGCGAGGTATGGAAGCGCGGGTAACGCCCGCGCCTCACCCACGGGGCACTAGTGTCTCGGTGCGCGACCTGTTCTTCAATACGCCCGCGCGGCGTAAGTTCTTACGCACCGAAAAGACCGAATTTGCTCATGTAGAAGAGGCTTTTCGTCGTCAGGCGCTGTCGCGTTATGACATTGCCTGGGTATTGAAGCACAACCAGAAGGTGGTGCATCAGCTGCCTCAGGGCAATTCGCCCGCCTCCCGTGAGCGACGGATTGCGTCGCTGTTGGGCAAGAATTTTATTGAACACGCCCGCTATATCGAACGTGAGGCAGGCGGCTTGCGTCTGAGCGGCTGGGTAGGGCTGCCGACCCACTCCCGCTCTCAAGCAGACCAGCAGTATTTCTTCGTCAATGGCCGCGTGGTGCGTGATCGCCTCGTTGCGCATGCGGTACGTCAGGCGTATCGCGACGTGCTCTATAACGGACGCCATCCGGTGTTCGTGCTTTATCTGGAGCTCGATCCAGACGTGGTGGATGTCAACGTTCACCCCACTAAACATGAAGTGCGCTTCCGTGATGGGCGCATGGTGCATGACTTCCTGTACTCCAGTTTGCACCACTGCTTGGCGGCCTCCAAGCCCGCCGAGGAGGGCGACCCCAACGAGGAGGCTGCTCCGACGGGCGAGGGCGAATCCGTTTCCAGCGTGGCAACTGCGTCAGAGGCTTCCCGCTGGCAGCAGCAGGGTATGGCCTTGTCGGAAGCGCCCGAGCGGCACCCCGGCGCTGAGCGGGTGCGCCGCTTCATGCAGGGGTATCAGGCGCTGCATCCCGATCACGAAGAGACGCTGCTAACGCCGCAACCAAGCCCGCCAAGCTCACGTCCAGTCGCCTCGGAAGTACGCGAAGCCCCCCTGACCATGCCGGATCATGACGCCACGTCAGCACCGCCGCTGGGGTTTGCGCTAGGCCAGCTCCATGGCGTGTACATTTTGGCGCAGAACGCCCAGGGGCTCGTGCTGGTGGATATGCACGCCGCCCATGAGCGAATCGTTTACGAGCGTATGAAAAACCAGCTGGCGGCAGCAAAAGGAATCGATACGCAACCCTTGCTAGTGCCCGTCTCGCTGGCAGCCAGTCGTAGCGAAGTCGCCACGGCAGAGAGCGAGCGTGACGCCATTGCCCAGCTGGGGGTCGAATTGGATGTGGCGGGCCCCGAGACGCTGCTGGTTCGCCAGCTGCCTGCGCTGCTGGCCCAAGCCGACCCCGAAGCGCTGGTGCGTGAAATGCTCGAAGAGTTGTCCCGCTACGGCCGCACGCATCAAGTCGAGGCGCGCATTCATGAGCTGCTGTCTACCATGGCATGCCATGGTAGCGTGCGGGCCAATCGACGCTTAACGCTGGATGAGATGAATGCACTGCTGCGAGATATGGAGCGCACCGAGCGTAGCGACCAGTGTAATCATGGCCGTCCCACTTGGACGCAAATGAGCATGAAAGCGCTCGACCGTCTATTTCTGCGCGGCCAGTGACGATGAAGACAACCAACGGAGTGCGGCTAGCAGATGGCTGATACACGCCCCTGGGCGATATTTTTGATGGGGCCTACGGCCGCTGGGAAAACCGATGCCGCGATAGCGCTTCACGAACGGCTAGGCCATGAGCTGATCAGCGTGGATTCCGCGATGGTGTATCAAGGCATGGACGTGGGTAGCGCCAAGCCCAGTGCGGCCGAGCTGGCGCGGGCACCCCACCGTTTGATCGATATTCGCGATCCCGCCGACCCCTACTCAGCGGCCGACTTTCGCGAAGATGCCCTGCGGGAGATGCGTCAAATCAGCGCGGCGGGGCAAGTGCCGCTGCTGGTGGGCGGCACGATGCTTTACTACAAGCGCTTGGTGGAAGGAGTGGCCAATTTGCCTGCAGCGGACGCCGCCATCCGTGAGCTTCTGGAGAACCAGCGGCAGCAGGAGGGCTTGATTGGGCTGCATCGCACCCTTGCAGAGGTCGACCCGCCCTCTGCGGCGCGTATCCATCCGAATGACCCTCAGCGGCTGATGCGTGCGCTGGAAGTGTTCTACGCCTGCGGTCGCCCCATGAGTGAGCTGTGGGCGGAGCAGCGACCGGAAACCTTTCCATGGCGGGTGCTGTCAGTAGCGCTAGCACCGCAGGATCGTAAGGTGCTGCACCAGCGCATTGCCCTGCGTTTTGAATCCATGCTGGCAGAGGGCTTGATAGATGAGGTCGCCGCCCTCAAAAAGCGTGATGATCTACATATTGACTTGCCATCCATGAAGAGCGTTGGCTACCGTCAAGTATGGGAGTATCTAAACGGCGCTTATGATCGAGACGAACTCGTGTCGCGAGGTGTCATTGCCACCCGTCAGCTTGCTAAGCGTCAGCTGACCTGGCTGAGAAGTTGGCCGTCGTTGACATGGATCGACTCGCAGCAGCCTGACGCACTGGATAAGCTTCTGAAATTCGTGCGTGAAAGCGGTGCTTAGCGTAAGATAGTGATTTCGTAAGCAAGTGTTTTCGAGTGGCCGGCTAGCGCGTTTGACACACTAGGCCTTTCGGGCAACAAGATTGCGGCGTAGCACCAGTAGGGCACGCCATTTGATAACCAACCCCAACGACAGTTTTAGGGAGAGCAACATGTCCAAAGGGCAGTCCCTTCAAGACCCGTACCTGAACATTTTGCGCAAGGAGCGCATTCCGGTCTCTATTTTCCTGGTAAACGGCATTAAGCTGCAGGGCCAGATTGAATCGTTTGACCAGTTTGTCATCTTGTTGCGCAATACCGTCAGTCAGATGGTTTATAAACACGCTATTTCCACGGTGGTGCCTTCGCGCAACGTGCGTTTGCCGGCACAAGACCCTTCAGCACCCGATGCTGAAATCTAACACCGCTGGATAGCAAGAGAGTCCATGAGGTATTGATTGTTTTTTGAACGCCCAGACGCCGGTGAAACGGCAGTACTTGTTCACGTAGATTTCTATGATGAGCAGGCACGTGAAGACCCGGGTGAGTTCTTGGAGCTCGTGCGCTCTGCTGGCGCAGAGCCCGCGACATTGCTCACAGCCAGCCGACAGCGCCCTGATTCCCGCACCTTCATCGGGTCAGGAAAGCTGGAGGAGCTGCGGGCAATGCTCGCAGCTCATCACGCTGAACTGGTCATCTTCAACCACAGTTTGAGTCCCTCCCAGCAGCGCAACCTTGAGCAAGAACTCAAGTGCCGCGTATTGGACCGTACGGGTCTGATACTCGATATTTTTGCGCAGCGGGCACGAACGCACGAAGGTAAGCTGCAGGTAGAGCTTGCCCAGCTCGAGTATATGTCTACGCGCCTCATTCGCGGTTGGACACACCTTGAGCGACAAAAAGGCGGGATCGGCTTACGCGGTCCCGGTGAAACACAGCTAGAAACCGACCGTCGTTTACTACGCGGTCGTATCAAGTCGATTCATAAGCGCTTGGATAAAGTGCGCAGCCAGCGGGAGCAGAACCGGCGTGCCCGCGCCCGTGCAGAAATCCACAGCGTATCGCTGGTGGGCTATACCAACGCGGGCAAGTCGACCCTGTTCAATGCGCTGACCAGTGCCGAAGTTTATGCAGCGGACCAGCTCTTTGCTACCCTGGACCCGACGCTGCGACGTTTGGAAATCGAAGACGTAGGGCCGGTCGTCATGGCCGATACCGTCGGCTTCATTCGTCACTTGCCGCACAAGCTGGTCGAGGCTTTCCAGGCAACGCTGCAAGAGGCGGCAGAAGCCACGCTGCTCGTGCATGTGATCGACGCTGCCGACCCTGATCGCGAACTCAACGTCGAGCAGGTCGATAACGTGCTGAAAGAGATCGGGGCGGATAACGTGCCGGTGCTCAAAGTAATGAACAAGATCGACAAGCTGGACAGCGCACCGCGTATCGAGCGCGACGGCCACGGTGTTCCCGACGTGGTTTGGCTGTCTGCTCAGCAGGGCCAGGGGCTAGAACTGCTCCATGAAGCCCTCACCGAGCGACTCGCCAACGACGTGATTGGTTTTTCGCTTACTCTTTCCCCAGAGCAGGGAAAGCTGCGTGCCGGTCTGCACGAGCTCAATGCCGTGCGCGAAGAGAGCTTCGACGAGCAGGGGCGCTCTGTATTGGATGTGCGCTTGCCAAGGCGCGACTTCAATCAGCTGATGGCTCAGCTGGGCGAGCGTGCCAATACCTATTTACCAGAAGCATTACGCGAATCTGACGAATGGTAGCCCATCGAGTACCTGCCCGTAGTCATTGGCTGTAAAGGTATGGTACAAGATTGATATAGCAACAATATCAAAAGCACCCGGCCTTGCATTCAGTATCAAGGCAAAGTGCAGGTGAACACCTTAGTGGAGACGAAGTATGGCCTGGAATGAGCCCGGTGGTGGCAACCAGCACGACCCCTGGAGCGGTGGCGGCCGACGTGGTAACGGCGGTGATCGCGGTGGGAACAATGGTGGTGGAAACAACGGCGGCAATAATGGTGGCAACAACCAGGGGCCACCTGACTTGGATGAGGCGCTGAAAAAGTTCCAAGACAAGCTCAACGGCATGCTGGGTGGCAGCGGCAAGAAGAGCGGCGGCGGTGGCAGCGGCAAGAGTGGCGGCGGCAAGCCGCGTAACTCTTTTGCACTGCCCGGTCTTCTGCTCATCGTGGCGCTGGCCATCTGGGGAGCCTCGGGCTTCTACCTCGTGGACCAGTCGGAGCGTGGCGTCGTGCTGCGTTTTGGCGAGTACCAGGGCATCGTCGAGCCGGGCCTTCAGTGGAATCCGCCGCTCATCGATGACGTGCGCATGGTCAACGTGACGCGCGTACGCTCTGTTTCTCAGACTCAGTCCATGCTGACGCGTGACGAAAACATCGTCGAAGTGGAAATTTCTGCCCAGTACCAGGTCGCCAATCCGCGTGATTTTGTGCTGAACGTTCGTGATCCAGCGCTCTCCATCGAGAATGCCCTGGACTCGGCGCTGCGTCACGTGGTTGGTGGTACGGACATGATCGATATCTTGACCTCTGGTCGTGAGATACTCGGTAGCTCCGTCGCGAGCCGTCTGCAAACGTATCTGGATGCCTACGGCGCCGGTATTCGTCTACAAACCATCAACATCGAATCCACGTCGGCGCCTGCGCCCGTCATCGATGCTTTCGATGACGTTATTCGTGCCCGCGAAGATCGTCAGCGGACGATCAACGAAGGTATGGCGTATGCCAACGCGATCATCCCGGCCGCACAGGGTCAGGCGCAGCGTATCGTCGAGCAGGGGCAGGGGTATCGTGAGTCGGTCGTGGCAGAAGCGCAGGGTCAAGCCAACCGCTTCAACGCGCTACTGACCGAGTATCGCAACGCACCTGAGATCATGCGTGAGCGTATGTACCTGGATGCCATCGAAGAAGTCTTCGGTGGAACGCCAAAAGTCCTTTTGGACGTGAGTGAAAATGCGCCGTTGATGTATTTGCCGCTCGATCAGATGCGCGGTAACAGCGGTAATGACAGCCGCTCAACGAGCGATGACGGTAGCGACAGCAACAGCGATGCGATCGACCCGCGCGTGCTGGAGTCGCTGCGCGGTAGCCAAAGCAACGCTTCCTCATCGTCGTCATCGAGCAATAACCCCATTCGCAGGGAGGGCCGCTAAATGATTAATAATCGATCCCTGCTTATCGTAGGTGGTTTGGCCGCCGTGGCGTGGCTGGCGAGTAACAGTCTGTATGTCGTGGATGAAACCGAGCGCGCGGTGAAACTGCGCTTTGGTGAGGTCATCGAAGAGAATATTCAGCCCGGCCTGCATGCGAAAATTCCGATTGCGCAGACCATTCGCAAATTCGACGTTCGCCTTCTGACGCTGGATACGGATACCAGCCGTTATTTGACCCTTGAGCAAAAGGCGGTCATCGTCGACTCTTACGTCAAGTGGCAGGTCGTTAACCCGACTCGCTACTACGAGGCCACCGCTGGCGATGAAATGATGGCGATTCGCCTAATTCAGCCGCGAGTGGATGAGAGTCTGCGTAACGAATTCGGTCGTTTGAACCTTCAGGAAATCATCGCCGAGCGCCGTGATGACCTGATGACCGGACCCACCGAAGAGCTGGACCAGCTGATGCGTGAAGAGCTGGGCGTGGCGATTCGCGATATTCGTATCAAGCGTATCGACCTGCCCGAAGACGTATCGGCAGCAGTCTTCGAGCGTATGCGCTCAGAGCGTGAGCGTGAAGCCCGTGAGTGGCGTGCTCAGGGTCAGGAAGAGGCCGAGCGGATTCGGGCGAATGCCGATCGCCGCCGTCAGGTACTGTTGGCCCAAGCGAACGAGCGTGCCGAAACCCTGCGCGGTGAAGGCGATGCCGAAGCGGCTGCGATCTTCTCGGAAGCTTATAGCCAGGATCAGGAGTTCTTCGCCTTCTGGCGCAGCCTGAACGCCTACCGCGAAAGCTTCGCTGGCGACGGTAACCTGCTGGTGCTCGAGCCGGATAGCGACTTCTTCCGCTATCTACGCAGCGCCGTTCCCGACAGCGCCGAGTAATGCGCCAACCCCGTCAAGCACTGCGCTTGGCGGGGTTCACCTCGCGCATAAACGTGATAGACTTTATCTACCGGGCGTCGCCCGGTTTTTTTGTGGCCCTCGTTTCGTGAACGTTCCACACAGCGCCCGGTAAGGCGGTGGGTGGTGTCGTTAGAAAGGGCCTTCATCGTCTCGCAGGATTGTTCACATGACCATCGCTGACCGCTGGCTATTGCCCGACGGCATGGATGAGGTGCTGCCGCCTCAGGCAAGCCGCATGGAAGAGCTGCGCCGTGCGCTGCTCGATCTTTACCATTGCTGGGGCTACGACCAGGTAATGCCGCCGCCGGTGGAGTTTCTGGACTCCTTGCTGACAGGTACCGGCACGGACCTCGACCTTCAAACGTTCAAGCTGACCGACCAACTGACGGGCCGCATGATGGGCGCATCTGCCGATGTGACGCCCCAAGTCGCACGTATGGACGCTCACTCCCTCAAACGCCAAGGCCCCGTGCGTCTGTGTTACTGCACCAACGTGCTGCGTGCAAAAGCCGATCAGCATCAGGGTGGCCGAAGCCCCGTGCAGGTTGGGGTAGAGCTGTTTGGTCATGCTGGGCTCGAAGCTGACAGTGAAATCATCCATTTGGCGCTGGCCAGTCTCCACGCAGCAGGTGCCAACGAGATCCACTTGGCGCTGGGTCATATCGGTATTTACCGCAGTCTCGTGGAAGCGGCGGCTCTCAACGCCGAGCAAGAGCGCGCGCTGTTCGAAGCGCTGGCGCTTAAATCACCGGGGCAGCTGGCCGAGCAGGTAAATGCCAGTGTCAGCGATCCCGTGCTGGCGGATATGCTGATGGCACTGGGCGAGTTGCACGGTGATGCTAGCGTGCTGAGTGAAGCGCGCGAACGTTTTGCCGGGGCGCCTGCACCTGTCACGGCTGCGCTAGATCAGCTCGAATCGCTTTATAAGGGCGTCCTGGCACGCTTCGACGTCTCGCTCTATTTTGATCTAGCGGAGCTGCGTGGTTATCAGTATCACACGGGCATGATGTTCGCGGCCTACGTGCCGGGTTACGGCCATGCGCTGGCCAAGGGCGGGCGCTATGATGATACCGGTCGTGCGTTTGGCCGTGCGCGGCCAGCCACCGGCTTCTCGATGGATCTGAAACAACTGGCATCGCTGGCGCTGGCGTCACCCAGCCGGGGTGCAATTTGGGCGCCTGCCCAAGAAGAAGAGTCGCTTAACGCTGCCATTGTGGCGCTGCGTGAGCAGGGTGAACGCGTAATTCAAGCGCTGCCTGGGCAGCGTACTGGGCCGGCGGAGCACAGCTGTGACCGCCGTCTTGAGTTTATCGATGGTCGTTGGCAGACAACGGCCCTGACACAAGAGACGAGTGCATAATGGGTAAGAATGTCGTAGTCCTGGGTACCCAATGGGGCGATGAAGGCAAAGGCAAGATCGTTGACCTGCTCACCGAATCCGCGTCTGCCGTCGTGCGCTTCCAAGGCGGTCACAATGCGGGTCACACGCTGGTCATCGACGGTGAGAAAACCGTTCTTCACCTGATCCCCTCGGGTGTATTGCGCCCGGGAAAAACCTGCGTGATTGGTAACGGTGTGGTGCTGTCACCGGAAGCGCTGATCAAAGAGATTCGCGAGCTGGAAGCGAAGGGCGTTCCCGTACGTGAGCGTCTGCGTCTCTCGCCAGCGTGTCCGCTGATCTTGCCTTATCACGTGCGTCTCGACCAAGCCCGTGAGAAGGCGCGTGGCGTGGCCAAGATCGGCACCACTGGTCGCGGCATTGGCCCGGCGTACGAGGACAAGGTCGCACGTCGTGGTCTGCGGTTGGGGGATATGCTCCACCGTGAGCGTTTCGCGTCCAAACTGGGCGAAGTGCTCGATTACCACAACTTCGTGCTGGTGAATTACCACGGCGAGCAGGCGGTCGATTTCCAGGAAGTGCTGGACAGCGCCATGCAGATGGCCGAAGAGCTGCGCCCCATGGTCAGCGATACGGTGAGCATGGTGCACGATCTGCGTAAAGCGGGCGAGAACATTCTGTTCGAAGGTGCCCAAGGCTCGCTGCTGGATATCGATCACGGTACCTACCCCTATGTGACCAGTTCGAACACCACCGCGGGTGGTACGGCGACTGGTTCTGGTGTCGGTCCGCTCTACCTGGACTACGTGCTGGGTATTACCAAAGCCTATACCACCCGTGTGGGCTCTGGCCCTTTCCCCACCGAGCTGTTTGACGACCACGGACGTCATCTGGCCGAACGTGGGCACGAGTTTGGCGCGACCACGGGGCGTCCGCGTCGCTGTGGCTGGTTCGATGCAGTCGCACTACGTCATGCGGTACAAATCAACTCTGTCTCCGGTATCTGCCTGACCAAACTGGACGTGCTGGACGGTTTGGAAAACATCCGTGTCTGCGTTGGCTACCGCAGCAAAGATGGCGACGTGCTGGATAATCCGGTGGACTCAGAAGGCTACGAAGCCGTAGAGCCTCTCTATCACGACCTGCCGGGCTGGAAAGAGTCCACGCTGGGGGCGAAGAAGGTGGAAGACCTGCCCGCCAATGCCCGTGCGTATATCAGCTTCCTCGAAGAGCAGGTGGGTACCAGCATCGACATCATTTCGACCGGCCCAGACCGCGTCGAAACGATCGTACTGCGCAACCCGTTCGAAGGGTAAGTCAGCCCTTCATGCGATATCCAAAGGGCGGCTTGGCCGCCCTTTTTCGTGGCTAGAAATCGATGCCGCGTCGAGCTTGAAGCCCGTTGTTGAAGGCGTGGCGGACCTCCTGCATGTCGGTCACCGTGTCTGCCATGGCGACCAGCTCGCGGTGGGCATTGCGTCCAGTGATGATGACCGTTTGTTCCCGAGGTCGATCCAGCAACGCCTGTTTGACGGTGGCGATGTCGAGATAGCCAAATTTCAGCATGTAGGTAATCTCGTCTAGTACCACCAAATAGGTTTCTGGATCTGCCAACATTCGTTGCGCCTCTTGCCAAACCTCCTGGCAGGCTGCGGTATCGGCTTCGCGGTTTTGGGTATCCCAGGTAAAGCCGGTTGCCATGATGGCGACGCTCAAATGGGGATCGTCTTCTAGCCGATTGCGCTCACCACACTCCCACAGCCCTTTGATGAACTGCACCACGCCCACTTTGTATCCATAGCCCAGCGCGCGGGTGACAGTGCCCCACGCGGCGGTGGTTTTGCCTTTGCCGTTCCCCGTGTTGATCAGCAGCAGACCGCGCTGTTCGGTGGCGTTGGCGACTTTTTCGTCCACTCTTGCTTTGAGCTTTTCCATGGACGCTTTATGGCGGGCATCGCGATCACTCATTGTCTCTCCTCGTTGAAAGGCGTCAGGGGTAAGTCAGCAGGTTACGCCAGAGATGCACAATTTAACATCGCCCTAAAACGTATTTGTATAACTTTTTAGGCGCTCTGCAGCGGCCTTGCAGAGTTTATGTGCAGCTTTTGCCAAGAGAATTGGCCGGTTGGGTGCTTGCTGCTCTAGAATGGTGGGTCATGTCTTGTCAGGAACATTGTCATGCCTTCATTTGATATTGTGTCAGAGTTCGACCAGCACGAAGCCGCCAATGCGGTGGACCAAGCCAATCGTGAAGTGCAGTCACGCTTCGACTTCAAAGGCGTCGATGCCAGCTTCGCGTTGGAAGGCGATAAAGTACAGCTCGAGGCCGAGGTGGATTTTCAGCTCAAGCAAATGCTGGACGTATTGCGTAACCGCCTGATTGCTCGCGGTATCGATGCGCGTTGCATGGATGTCAAAGAGGCTGTGCTGTCGGGCGTCAAGGCGCGTCAAGAGGTGGTGTTAAAGCAGGGGCTCGACCAAGCTGAAGCCAAAGACGTGGTCAAGCGCATCAAAGCCAGCAAGTTGAAGGTGCAGGCTCAGATTCAGGGTGAAAAAGTGCGCGTAACGGGCAAAAAGCGCGATGACCTGCAGAGCGTTATGGCGCTGCTGCGCGGTGAAGAGGGGCCCGACTTGCCGCTGCAGTTCGACAACTTCCGCGATTGACGATCATAAGAAATGTTCACTGAGTAGCGCAGCGTTTGCGCTACTCGATTACTGAAAAGCTTACAGGAGTTTCGCACTATGTCTGATCCGCAGCCGGTTTATTTAAGCGACTACCAGCCGCCCGCCTACCACGTGACCCATACCGAGCTGACGTTTGATCTTGACCCCACCGAGACCCGTGTGAAAGCACGCCTGACCATGCAGCGCCACCCAAGCGCCGACGCCGCTGCACCGCTGGTGCTCAATGGCGAGCACCTATCGCTGCGCGCGCTTGCCATCGATGGGCAGGCATTGAGCGACACCGATTACCAGCTCACCGACGAAACGCTAACGATTGCCCACGTACCGGCGACCTTTACGCTAGAAAGCGACGTTGCGATATCGCCCAGCAGCAATACGGCCCTGGAAGGGCTTTACCAGTCGAACGGCATGTACTGCACCCAGTGTGAAGCGGAGGGTTTTCGCCGCATCACCTATTACCCGGATCGCCCCGATGTCATGGCCACGTTCAAGGTCACGGTCATCGGTGATGCACACAAAGAGCCGGTACTGCTTGCCAACGGCAACCCAATCGCGCAGGGCCAGCTAGAGGGCGGTCGACACTTCGTGACCTGGGAAGATCCGCATCCCAAGCCCTGCTACCTGTTTGCGCTGGTGGCAGGCGATTTGAAGAAAGTCGAAGACCACTTCACGACCATGAGTGGCCGCGATGTGACGCTGCAGCTCTGGGTAGAAGAAGAGAATCTCGACAAAACCGACCATGCCATGGCCTCACTCAAGCGAGCCATGCGCTGGGATGAAGAGACGTATGGCCGTGAGTACGATCTGGACCTGTTCATGATCGTGGCGGTGAACGATTTCAACATGGGCGCGATGGAGAACAAAGGGTTAAATATCTTCAACTCTGCCGCCGTGCTAACGCATCCCAAGACTGCCACCGATGCGGCGTTTCAAAACGTCGAGGGGATCGTTGCCCACGAGTATTTCCACAACTGGTCGGGGAATCGCGTTACCTGCCGCGACTGGTTCCAGCTCTCGCTAAAAGAGGGCTTCACGGTGTTCCGCGATCAGTGTTTCTCTGCAGATACCAATTCAGCGCCCGTCAAACGTATCCAAGACGTGTCGTTTTTCCGCACCGCCCAGTTTGCCGAAGACGCAGGGCCTACGGCACATCCGATTCGTCCGGATCACTACATCGAAATCACCAACTTCTACACCCTGACCATCTATGAAAAAGGGGCAGAAGTGGTGCGCATGCTCCGTAACCTGCTGGGGTGGGAGGCCTTCCGCCGTGGCTCGGATCTCTATTTCGAGCGCTTTGACGGGCAGGCCGTGACGATCGAAGACTTCGTGGGCTGCATGGCCGAGGTATCGGACAACGATTTAAGCCAGTTCATGCGCTGGTACTCCCAGGCAGGCACGCCGGAAATCGATGCCCACGGTGAGTACGACTATGCCAATGCCGAGTACCATTTGACGCTACGTCAGCGCACGCCAGCCACGCCCGGACAGCCGGACAAACAGCCGCTGCACATTCCGGTACGCATGGGCTTGGTGGGCACCAAATCCGGTCAGGACTTAACGCTCACGCTCGACGGCAATAAGATCGGGAAAGACGCGGTCATTCACCTGACCGACGATGAGCAGACCTTCATCTTCACGGAAGTGGCCGAGGCGCCCGTGCCGTCGCTACTGCGCGATTTTTCCGCACCGGTGAAGCTGCACTACCCGTACTCCCGTGAAGACTTGGCATTTCTGTTGACCCACGATAGCGATGGTTTTAACCGTTGGGATGCGGGTCAGCGATTAGCGATGCTGGCATTGGATGATCTGATTGCGGCCCATCGTAACGGCGTCGAAAAAGTGATGGATGGCCGGGTAGTCGACGCGTTCCGTACGCTTTTGACCTCTTCCATGGACGATAAAGCGGTACTGGCCGAAATGCTGACACTGCCTTCGGAAGCCTATATCGCCGAACAGCAGCCAATCGTAGACGTAGATGCCATTCACGCTGCCCGCGAGTTCGTGCGCCAATCCCTGGCGCTGGCGCTGCGCGATGAGTTTCTTGCCGTCTATAAAGCGAACGGTAGTGAAGCCCCCTACGCCCCGACGCCTGAACAAATTGCGCAGCGCAGTCTCAAAAACGTGGCGCTCTCATATCTGATGTCCATCGAAGACGAAGAGAGCGTGGCGCTGTGTGAAGCGCAGTTTGCCGCTGACCACAACATGACCGATGTGCGCCACGCGCTGACGCTGCTCGTTCACAGTGATCGTGACGACGTGTCGACGCCTGCTTTGAAAGCCTTCGGGGAAACCTGGGCCCACGATCCGCTGGTGATGGATCAGTGGTTCACGATTCAGGTATCGCGCCCGCAGCCCGACGTATTGGAGCGCGTGGAGTACTTGATGCAACACCCCGCGTTCTCTATGAAGAACCCCAACAAGGTGCGTGCTTTGATTGGCGCCTTTGCGCAAAACCGGGTCAACTTCCACCGTCTGGATGGCAAAGGGTATGCGCTACTGGCGAATGCGGTGATCGAACTCAACCGACTCAACCCTGAAATCGCGGCGCGGTTGATTACCCCCTTGACCCGTTGGCAGCGGTTCGATGAAACACGCCAGCAGCTCATGCGGGCCGAACTCGAACGGATCAAACGAGAGCCGCTATCGTCCAATGTGTACGAGGTCGTCGAAAAAGCGCTGGCATAAGGTGTAGCCAGTGAATTAACCATGGAGAGGGACGTCGCCGGTGACAGATTCACAGCAGTGTTATTTACTGATTATCAACGGTAAGTCTGCCGGAAATCCGGCGCTACGCGACGCCGTCGAGGCGCAGCGCAAGGCAGGGACGCCCATTATCGTGCGGGCGACGTGGGAGGGCGGTGATGCCGCCGAGTTTGCGGCGCAAGCCCCGGATTTGGGGGCAACGCGCGTCATCGCCTGCGGTGGCGATGGTACAGTCAACGAAGTGGTCAACGGCCTCATGCGCCTGCCCCACGACCATCGTCCTGCCCTGGGTGTCGTGCCGCTGGGCAGCGCTAATGACTTTGCCACATCGGTGGGCCTGCCTTTGGAGCCGGATCAAGCGCTAACGGCTGCCCTGGAGTTATCACCGGCGCCAATCGATGTCATCCGCATGACGGCAGAGGCTGGTGGTGAACAGTCGGTGTGCTATTACGTCAACATGACCACCGGCGGTTTCGGCGCGGAAATCACGTCGTCCACGCCCAAGACGTTGAAGCGCATGTTGGGAGGCGGAGCCTACTCGTTGATGGGCGCGCTCAAGGCGTGGCGACATCGCAGTTATCGCGGCACGCTGCACTGGAGCGACCATGAGCAGGCAGCGTCGCTGTTGCTGCTGGCGCTGGGCAACGGGCGGCAGTCTGGGGGTGGGCAGGTCCTGGCTCCCCGTGCCAAGCTCGATGATGGTCGGTTGGACGTGCTGCTGGTGAAGGATTTTCACTCGGTGACGGAACTACCAGCGCTGCTCGGCGAGCTTCAGCAGTTTCCGGCAGAAGGGCGCTATGTGCGCTACTTTACCGCTAGCCAACTGACCGTCACGACTCAGCCCGATGATGAACCCTGGCCGCTGACGCTGGATGGTGAAGCCAAGCGCTACGAGCGATTTAGCGCGGAAGTCGTTCCCCTGGCGTTGAAAGTGCTGCTGCCAGAAGACTGCACGCTGCTCTCCGCCCACGACCGCCACTAATGAATTTGACTCGTTAAGGAGCATCACTCGATGACGTACCGTGTATGGATGCCGCTATTGGCCAGTTTGGCGCTTTTATTGAGCGCCTGTGGCGATAGCCAAGAGGAGGCTAACGTCCTGCCTGAGGAGAACGCTGCCGAGCAGGCCAGCGAGCCTGATGAGAGTGGCGATAGCGTAACGCCTTCCCCCACGCAGGTGGACGACGAAAGCGAAGCGCAACCAGCGTCTGACGCACCAGAACAAGCCGATGACGGAGACGACGCGCCGTCCGACGCCAATGCATCGACATCGGAGGCTTTACAGGCAGACGAAGAGACCCTCGCCGCCGATCCTGATGAAGCTCTGGACGAAGCCAGCGCGATGCCCGGTGAAACGACCCGTTCAGACGTAGACGACGTGATCGCTGAGACCGAACGTCGTTTCGAAGAGGCGCAGCGCCAGTTGGAGCAGCAGTTCCAAGAAATCGAACAGCAGTCTCCTGAGCTGACCCCCATGGAGAGCGATCCAATCGAGCCAAGCTGGGAGCGCGATAGTAACCTGTCCGAGAGCTCCCCACTAGAAGGTGAATTGGAAGCTCGGGATGTGGATGCGCTCATCGAAGATACCGAGCGTCAGTTCGAAGAAGCCCAGCAGCGTTTAGAGGAGCAGTTCCAGGCACTGGAGAACGAGGAACCCCTGAATGGCGCGACGCTGGAAACGGACGAGCGACAACATCGCGATCTCGGCGACGATCAGCGCCTGGAAGAGCGTTCTGACGAGGGCGATAGCGACGAACAAGAGGCCGAAAGTCCTACGGACGTCACGAGAGATACATCGTCCTAAGCACTAACATCTCAACAATAAAAAAGGCCCGCATCGGCGGGCCTTTATCCATTCGGTGCGAGTTACGCAACGCGAATGTTGGAAGCCTGAAGGCCTTTTTTACCCTGAGTCACCTCGAAGCTGACTTTCTGACCATCTTGCAGGGTCTTAAAACCTTCAGCTTGAATTTCGGAGAAGTGGGCAAAGAGATCGTCACCGCCGTCATCGGGAGAGATGAAGCCGTAACCTTTGGTGTCGTTGAACCACTTGACAGTGCCAGTTGCCATCGTTCATATCCTTAACGTGCTTAATGATTGAGCAGGAGGCTCAGTGCCGACCTGCCAAATCCACTTTAGAAGCAAATAATCAGCACGTCCAGTGACGTGGTTAAGATTCTTTATCACTCAGCGAGCCAAGTTCATGATGGAACTCAACCTGATCGACGCGCAGTTCATTCCCTTCGTGGTGGCGATCACGCTGCTCTCGATAAGTCCCGGCGTCGATACGCTTTTAGTGATTCGTAATACCGCACGGGGCGGCATTCGCGACGGTATTGCGACGAGCGTGGCCATTTGCTGTGGTTTGTTCGTTCATGCCACCGTCTCGGCATTGGGTATCTCCTTCATTTTGTTGCAGTCGGCCTGGGCGTTCAACATGCTGAAGTTGGCAGGGGCGGCGTATTTGATTTGGCTAGGGGTCACGAGCCTATTGGCAGCCCGCCGAGGAACGCCGCTTCCGGTGAAGGGCGTAATGAATGAGGCGGTGTCGGTACCGCTCTGGCAACCGATCAAAGAGGGGCTACTGTCGAATGTGCTGAACCCCAAAACCGTGGTGTTCTACATGGCGTTTTTGCCACAGTTCATCGCGCCCAGTGACCCTGCGCTGATCAAGTCGCTTTGGTTGGCAGGCGTGCACTTCGTGATTGCCAATATTTGGCAAATCAGCGTCGTG
Organism: Halomonas sp. CnH100-B; assembly: GCF_024124605.1. Lineage (NCBI taxonomy): Bacteria > Pseudomonadati > Pseudomonadota > Gammaproteobacteria > Oceanospirillales > Halomonadaceae > Halomonas > Halomonas sp. CnH100-B. Next base: position 253,029 of record NZ_JAMXRX010000001.1, read on the forward strand.
CTCATGGTCGGTGGGGCGAGTAAATGGCTGGCCAGCGCACGCTTTGCGCAAACCTTGAATGCGGCCACCGGCGCGGTGTTGGTGGTTTTTGGCGTGCGACTCGCCCTAGAACAACGCCCGGTATAACCGGGCGTTGTGGGGGGTAGCAAAACGGGTAGGTAAGGGTTAGCGCTGTACGAGGGCCCGGTCGTAGCGCACGGCCTGCTCAGTTTCGTTGAGTAGCGACACTCCTTCGCTGCTGCCGCCATTGGCTAAGCTCTCAAAAATGACGCGATAGCTCAGCACCGCCTGGACGTAATCGCGTGTTTCGCGAAACGGAATGCTCTCCACGAAAAGGTCGAACGACTCCATGCTGTGGGTGCCCAGCCACTGGTCGACTCGGCCAGGGCCTGCGTTATAAGCGGCCGTGGCGGCGAGACGGTTGCCCCGGTAGCGGTTGAGCTTGTCGCGCAAATAGGTGCTTCCTAGGCGAATGTTGAGTTCTGGTTCCAGCACGCCGTATGGGCCAGGGTCGTTCAGCCCTAATTGGCGGCTCACCTGTGTGGCCGTGCCAGGCATCAATTGCATCAAGCCACGTGCTCCGGCAGGCGATAGCGCCACCGGGTTGTAAGCGCTTTCACGACGCGTAATGGCCATGAGTAGGTAGGGGTCCACACCGGTCTGCTGGCCCCACTGCATGAAGCTCTCCCGATAGGCGGGGGGGAAGCGCCACTCCAGTGTGTCCCACATCTCGCCTGCAATGGTGGTTTGCACCAAGCGGGCGTACCACTGCTGATGGGCGGCGTAGTCGGCCAGGGCGCGGGCTTGCTGGGGCGTGCCCTGTTGAACGGCATAGAGCCACTCGCTATTCGCCAGTCCCTCTTCACCGATTCGCAGCAATGCCTCGGTCCGCTGTACGACCGGTAGCCGTGCCGTCTGCTCCCGGGTAGTGTCATCGAAGTGATGGCGCTCGTGGTTGAGCCGATACGGCTGACCGATTTTATCGGCGGCGGCGAAGCCATAGAAACTGCGATCAGTGGCCGCTTGCTGATAACGCGCTGCGGCTGCGTCGCGATTGCCGAGCTGCTCGTTGGCACGGCCCAGCCAATACTGCCAGCGGCTGCTCGTTTGCTGGCTCTCGGGCATTTCAGCAATCCAGTGCATGACGTCGGTCCACTGACGGTCCGCCAGGGCGCGCCGCACCCGTAGCTCCAACACACGCTCGCTGTCGAGCGAGGGCAAGACGCTATCCACCCACGCCAGCGTGCCAGGTACCTCGCGCACGAGGGCGTAAAACGCGAGCTCTTCATCGATGACTTGGCGCTCTGACGGCGTCAGGTTCAAGCGAGGCGAGAGCTGTTGCCAGGCGGCGAAAGCAGCAGGCGTGTCGTCCCGGGTCAGGCGCTGCATGGCGGCCTGGTAAAACGCTGCCGTGGCTCTGCACTCTGGGCCTAGGCAGGTGGGTGCGCTCGTGATGGCGCTGGGAGTGTTGCTCACCGTCTCCACCGTGTCGAGGGCCGTTTGCCACTGGTTGCTAAGCAGTCCACCCAAATAGTTGCTCAGCCGTGTTTCGCCCGCTTGCCAGGCCAGCATCTTACGCTCCCAGATGGCCGTCGCATCGATCGTGCCATCGGCCCGTAAACGGTCGAACAGTGGGTCACAGGCGTCCGGTTGCGAACTGCCCACCCGCCACAGGGCCAAGCCCGCCTGGCGTGAGCGCTCTGGCTCGCGGTCGAGTAGCGCGGTGTAGTAGTAACACTGGCGCGCGGTTCCGGCGGGCTCGCCATCGGCGACGGTGAGTAGATCGCCGTAGCGTCCCGCATGACCATAATTGGCAATTGCCTGGCCGCGCATCCACTCCGATAGGGGGGAGTCCGCATACTGATCGATGAATTGCAGTACTTGGCTGGCGGCCACGTTGGGCAACTGGTTGCGTAATCGGTGATACGCCACGTAGCCGCTGAGAACGTGCCCTTCGATGGCGCGCTCATCGATGTGTTGCCACTGCTGCTGGCGAGCGGCGTTCAGCGCATCGCGCATGGCCTCATCGGACGCCGCCCAGGCACCGGTGGGCAAGCCGATGATGACCGCTGCGCACAGAGTGCGAAGGGTAGAACGAAATGGCGTAGCCGGCATGGCACTCCCTCTTGCTCGCTGTTGGGGTAAAAGGCGCAATTGTGAACTATACGGACAAGTGAACTATACGGACAGATGGTGTTCTGACAATCGTGACACTTGGAGGATTCGATACGATGGCACGATTATCCGCTTGGGGACTGTTTCGTCGACTAAAAACGCGTGTTTGGGCGGTGAAGCGTATTGCCCGCGCGCTAACACTCTTTTTGCCGATGACTCGCGATGTGCTGAAGGGCGACTTCAGGCCGATTCCTTGGTCTGCGTTTGGCACCATGGCATTGGCGCTGGCGTATCTGGTCATGCCGTTCGATTTGATTCCCGACTTCTTGATGCTGCTGGGCGTGGTCGATGATGTCTTGATCGTGGGCTGGTTACTGAACCGCGTCGATATGCACTTGGCCGACTACCGCGCCTGGAAGTCTGAAAGCACAGCCGCCGGCGCTTCTTCGCATACACCTTCTTGAAATCCCTTCGCTTATCCCCATATTGATCTCACCATCTTCTCTGCTCCTGCCGATAGGCAGGGGCGTTAAGCAACATGTGATCAATGAGGGCTAAGCGCATGACCACGGCGACCCACGAAGAAACTCTTGGCTTTCAAACGGAAGTTAAGCAGCTCCTAAACCTGATGATCCACTCCCTGTACTCCAACCGGGAGATTTTCCTGCGTGAGTTGATTTCCAACGCCGCAGACGCCTGCGACAAGCTACGCTACGCCGCGCTCGACAACGACGCGCTCTACGAGGGCGACAGCGAGCTGCGTATCGAGATCGAGCACGACCGCGACGCCAACACCATTACGCTGCGTGATAATGGCATTGGCATGAACCGCGAAGACGTCATTGCCAACTTGGGCACCATTGCGCGTTCAGGCACGGCAGAATTCCTGAAGCAGCTCTCCGGCGAGCAGCAAAAAGACGCCAAGCTGATCGGTCAGTTCGGGGTTGGTTTCTATTCCGGTTTCATCGTGGCCGACGAAGTGGCCGTACGTACCCGTAAAGCGGGCACGGCCGCATCGGAAGGCGTCGAGTGGCGCTCCAAAGGCGAAGGCGAGTTTACCGTTGCCGATATCGAGCGTGACGTTCATGGCACGGAAATCACCCTGCATTTGAAAGACGATGCAAAAGAGTTCGCCGACGACTACCGCCTGCAAAGCTTGGTTCGCAAGTACTCTGACCACATCGAAGTGCCGGTGCGCATGCCCAAAGTCGAAACCGCCAAGGATGACGACGGTAACGAGATCGAAGGTAGCGAAGTGACGACGTGGGAAACCGTCAACGAGGCCACCGCGCTGTGGGCTCGCCCCAAGAGCGAGGTCACCGACGACGAATACAAGGCGTTCTACAAGCACGTTGCCCACGACTTCAGCGACCCGCTCACCTGGAGTCACAATAAGGTCGAGGGCAAGCTCGAGTACACCAGCCTGCTTTACGTGCCGGGCCGTGCGCCGTTCGATATGTTCGACCGTGACGGCTCTCGTGGCGTCAAGCTCTACGTGCAGCGCGTCTTCATCATGGACGATGCCGAGCAGTTCCTGCCGCTCTACCTGCGCTTCATCAAAGGGGTGCTGGATACGCGTGATTTGTCGTTGAACGTCTCCCGGGAGCTGCTGCAGCAAGATCCCAAGGTCGACAAGATCAAAGGGGCGCTCACCAAGCGCGCGCTGGACATGCTCAAGAAGCTGTCCAAGGATAGCGAGCAGTATCAAACGTTCTGGAACACCTTTGGCAGCGTGCTGAAAGAGGGGCCGGGTGAAGACTTCGCTAACCGCGAGAAAGTCGCCGGCCTTCTGCGTTTTGCCTCTACCCATACTGATACCGCCACGCAAGAGCACTCGCTGGCCGATTACGTCGAGCGTATGAAAGAGGGGCAGAAGAAGATCTACTACGTGGTGGCGGATAGCTTCAACGCTGCGAAGAACAGCCCGCATCTGGAGATCTTCCGCAAGAAAGGCATTGAGGTGCTGCTGCTCTCTGACCGCATCGACGAGTGGCTGATGAGCCATTTGACGGAATTTGACGGTAAGTCGTTTGCCGATGTGGCGAAAGGCGAGCTGGATCTCGGAGATGTCGAAGACGAAGCCGAGAAAAAAGCGCAGGAAGAGACGGCCAAGGCGAAGGAAGATCTCGTGAAGCGCGTCAAAGAAGCGCTAAGCGACGGTGTTCAAGAGGTGAAAATCACTCATCGTCTCACCGATTCCCCTGCTTGCGTGGTGCTGCCCGAGCACGAAATGGGCTATCAGATGCGTCGTATCATGGAAGCGGCCGGTCAGAAATTGCCGGACGTGAAGCCCATTCTTGAGCTCAACCCCAACCATGCCCTGGTGGCGCGTTTGGAAAATGCGCAAGGCGACCTGTTCGGCCAGCTAGCCCATATTTTGCTGGATCAGGCGATCATCGCCGAGGGCGGTCATCTGGACGACCCGGCGGCCTACGTGAAGCGCCTCAATAGCGTGTTGACGGCCTAATGCCTTAAGCTCGTCAATGGCGGCCCGCTTGGTTTACCAAGCGGGCCGCTTGTTTTGTTAAGGTCGTGCTTATCAAAATGGGTGGTGAGCAGGCCCACCATTACGTAGAAGAACTTCAGGACATGGCTATGGCAGAGCAGCAAAGTAATGTCGCGGTGTTGGGGGGCGGGAGTTTTGGCACCGCGCTGGCCAGTATCGCTGCCGACAACGGCGCTAACGTGCGTCAATGGATGCGCGATGACGCGCTGGTCGCGCAGATCAATCAGGAGCATCGCAACGGGCGCTACCTGCCCGACTATGCGATCAATCCAGCCGTAACGGCATCGACCGATTTGAAAACGGTGCTGACGGGCGCTGAACTAGTGCTGATTGCCATCCCGTCGAAAGCGTTTCGCGCCGTGGTGCAAGCGGCCAAACCCTGGCTGACGCCCGAGCAAATTCTGGTCAGTACCACCAAAGGGATCGAGCAGGATAGCTTTTTACTGATGAGCCAGGTGCTGGAGCAAGAGACCGGCTTTCCTCATATCGGCGTCATCGCCGGCCCTAATCTGGCCTCTGAGATCGCCGACAAGCAGCTGACCGCCACGGTGATTGCCAGTGCTGATGCGCTGACGCGCACGCGGGTGCAGAAAGTGCTGGGTTGCCGCTACTTCCGGGTCTACGCCAGCAATGATCGCCATGGAGTCGAGCTGGGCGGTGCGCTAAAGAATATTTATGCCATTGCGGCAGGCATGGCGGCGGCGTTGGGGATGGGGGAAAACACCCGTAGTATGCTGATGACCCGTGCCCTGGCCGAGATGAGCCGCTTCGCCGTTGCCCAGGGGGCCAATCCCATGACCTTTTTGGGGTTGGCGGGCGTTGGCGATCTGATCGTGACCTGTTCGTCTAACCTATCGCGCAACTATCGCGTCGGCCATGCGCTGGGCACGGGGCTTGCGCTAGAGCAGGCGGTAGCCGCGTTAGGGCAGGTGGCCGAGGGGGTCAATACCGTCAAGCTGGTCTGCGCCAAAGCCCGGGAACTGGGTGTTTATATGCCGTTGGCGGAAGGTTTAAATCGCGTGCTTTTCGATGGCGTGCCTGCGCAGGAGATGGCGGGTACGCTCATGCTGGGAGAGCAGAGCAGCGACGTGGAGTTTATCCTGCCCCGAGAAGCGGTTCAGCAGGCGCATCGTGAGCAGGCGCATCAGGATCAGCAAGACAGCGGAGGTCGCCATGAATAGCGGCATGCAGGATTCTTTCAATAGCGTACTGATCATGCGGCATGGTGAAGCCGCCCCCGGCTTCCCTGATCACGCCCGCCCACTCACGCCGCGCGGCGAACGCGAGGCGGAGACGATGGCACGCTGGCTGGCATCGCGTATCGAGCAGGGCGAGCTGGCGCGGCCGACACTCTACGCCAGCCCCTATGTGCGAGCACAGCAAACCGCCCAGCGCATCAGCGATGCTCTGGGGGCGCCGCTCAATACGCTGCCCTTCATTACTCCGGAAGACCCGCCCGGCGATGTGAGCGAGTGGCTGCTCAACCATCCTTTCGACACGCCGATCATGCTGGTCAGCCACATGCCGTTGGTAGGCGACTTGGCTGGCCTATTGGTCGAAGGAGCGCCGAGCCAAGGCGTCGGTTTTCCCACTGCAGCCATCGCCGAGTTGGAGGCGGACGTTTGGGCGGCAGGTTGCGCTCAGCTCAAGCGTTTTACGCAGCCCAGTCAGCTCACCTAGTGTGAGCCAAAAAAAAGCGGCTGCCGAAGCAGCCGCTGTTGGACGATGGCCGTGTCATTTAGAGCAGCGCATCCAATTTCTCTTTCAGCAAGCCGTTGACCTGCTGGGGGTTGGCGGTGCCGCGTGAGGCTTTCATCACTTGGCCCACGAAGTAGCCAATCATCTTGCCGCGTTTCTCCGGCTCGGAGTCACGGTACTGCGCGACCTGTGCCGGGCTTTCGGCAATGACCTGATCGATCATCGCTTCAATCGCGCCGGTGTCGGTCACCTGTTTTAGGCCTTTGGCCTCGATGACGGCATCTGCGCTCTCGCCCTGGCCGTTCCATAGCGCTTGGAAGACCTGCTTGGCGGCTTTGCCGTTGATGGTGTCGTCCAGCACACGGCCAATCAGCTCACCCAGCTGCTGGGCGGATACCGGACTGTTTTGAATGCTCAGATTTTCCCGGTTCAGCGCGCCGGAAAGCTCACCCTGAACCCAGTTGGCCGCCTGCTTGGCGTCGCCGCAGACGCGATGTACTTCTTCGAAAAATTCCGCCATTTCGCGGCTGGCCGAGAGTACGTTGGCGTCGTACGCCGATAGGCCCAGTTCGTTCTGGAAGCGGGCGCGTTTATCGGCGGGCAGTTCCGGCAGTTGGCTACGCAGGTGATCCAGGTAGGCTTGATCCAACACCACCGGCAGCAGGTCGGGGCAGGGGAAGTAGCGGTAGTCGTTGGCTTCTTCCTTGGTGCGCATGCTGCGGGTTTCGTCGCGCTCGGGGTCGAATAGACGAGTCTCTTGCACTACGTGGCCGCCATCTTCGATCAGCTCGATCTGGCGTTCGACTTCGAACGCAATGGCGCGCTCCACAAAACGGAACGAGTTAACGTTTTTAATTTCTGCACGAGTCCCGAACGCCTCTTGCCCTTTGGGGCGCACCGACACGTTGACGTCACAGCGCATCGAGCCTTCGGCCATGTTCCCGTCGGAAATGCCCAGGTAGGTCACGATGGAGTGGATCGCTTTGAGGTAGGCGGCGGCTTCTTTGGCGCTGCGCATGTCCGGCTCGGAGACGATCTCCAGCAGCGGCGTGCCGGCCCGGTTCAGGTCGATGCCCGTCATGCCGTGGAAGTCTTCGTGCAGCGACTTGCCGGCGTCCTCTTCCAGGTGGGCGTGGTGGATGCGAATCCGCTTGGTGGTGTCGTCATCCAGAGTGATCTCTACTTCACCCGCGCCGACGATGGGGTGGTACATCTGGCTGGTTTGATAGCCCTTGGGCAAATCCGGGTAGAAGTAGTTTTTGCGATCGAATACCGAGACCTCGGGGATCTCGGCGTGCACGGCGAGACCAAACTGTACGGCCATGGCCACGGCCTGCTCATTGAGCACCGGCAGAACCCCCGGCAGGCCCAAGTCGACGGCGCAGGCCTGGGTGTTCGGCTCGGCGCCAAACGCGGTGGAGGCGCCGGAAAAAATCTTAGAGCGCGTTGCGAGCTGAACGTGGACTTCCAGCCCGATCACGGTTTCCCATTGCATTAGGCGTTCTCCTCGGCAAAGGCGGGCAGTTGAAGGTGCCAGTCGGTCGCTTGTTGGAACTGGTGGGCCACGTTGAGCAGCTGCGCTTCGGCAAAGTGGGTGCCCAGAATCTGCAGGCCTACCGGGCGGCCACCGGCAAAGCCAGCGGGAACGCTGATGCCAGGGATGCCTGCCAGGTTGACGGCGATGGTGTAGATGTCTTGCAAATACATGGAGACCGGGTCTTTCTTGGCACCCAGGTCGAAGGCAGGCGTCGGGGAAGCCGGGCCCATCAGTACATCGACATCCTCAAAGGCGTCGAGGAAATCTTGACGAATCAGGCGGCGCACTTTCTGCGCTTTGGTGTAATAAGCGTCGAAGAAGCCTTCCGATAGCGTGTGGGTGCCGATCAGAATGCGGCGTTTCACCTCTTCACCAAACCCTTCTGCCCGCGAACGGGTGTAGAGGTCGACCAAGTCCGCAGGCGCATCGCAACGATGACCAAAACGTACGCCGTCGAAGCGTGACAGGTTCGAGGACGCTTCGGCAGGGGCGATGACGTAGTAAGCCGGAATCGCGTAGTGCGTATGCGGCAGGCTGACTTCGCGCACCGTGGCACCCAGCGACTCATACACTTTCACCGCGTCACGAACGGCTTTCTCGACCTCGGGGTCCAAACCGTCGCCAAAGTACTCTGTCGGCAGGCCGATTTTAAGGCCAGACAGCGGCGCGTTCAGAGACTCGGTGTAGTCCGGCACGCCACGGGCGACGCTGGTGGAGTCACGGACATCGTGACCGGCAATCACGTTCATCAGGTGCGCGCAGTCTTCAGCGGTGCGCGCCATGGGGCCTGCTTGGTCGAGACTGGAGGCATAGGCGATCATGCCGTAACGGGACACGCGCCCGTAGGTGGGCTTCAGGCCGGTAATGCCGCAGAACGCCGCCGGTTGGCGGATGGAGCCACCGGTGTCGGTGCCCATGGCTGCCGGTGCAAGGCCCGCGGCCACGGCTGCTGCGCTGCCGCCGGAGCTGCCGCCAGGCACTGCAGACAGGTCCCAGGGGTTTTTGACCGCACCGTAGTGGCTGTTTTCATTGGAAGAGCCCATGGCGAACTCATCCATATTGGTTTTGCCCAGGCTGATGATGCCCGCAGCGCTCAGTTTCTCTACCACGGTGGCATCGTAAGGCGCGATGAAATTATCGAGCATCTTGGAGCCACAGCTGGTTTTCACGCCTTGGGTGCAGAAAATGTCCTTGAGTGCCAGTGGGATGCCGGTCAGTTTGCCCGCTGTGCCACTAGCGCGCGCTTTGTCGGCGGCGTCGGCGTGGCGGAGTGCCTGCTCGGCAGTGACGGTGATGAAGCTATTGAGCTGGCCGTCGGCTCGCTCAATACGCTGTAAAAAGTGCGAAGTCAGCTCGCGGCTGGAGAGTTCGCCGCTGGCGAGGGCGGCGGCAAGCTGCGTTACGGTTTTATCATGCATGACCCGGAAGCTCCGTTCAGGGGCGAATAAAATAAGCGGAAACGAGCGACGTGGGTGGGTTACTCGACCACACGCGGGACCAAATAGAGGCCGTTTTCCACTGCCGGGGCGCAGCGCTGGAACGTGTCGCGCTGGTTGGTTTCCGTGACTTCGTCGGCGCGCAGGCGCTGCGTCGCATCCAAGGGGTGAGACAGCGGCGCGACGCCCTCGGTGTCCAGGCTCTGGAGCTGGTCGACCATGTCCAGAATGCGGCTGAGATCGTCGACAAAGCCACTGGCTTGGTCATCGCTAACGGCGAGTCGGGCCAAGTGTGCGGCCCGGCGCACATGAGATTCTTCAAGCGCCATGATCGAGGTTTCCTCGCAATCGTGATGGAACATATTTCGCTTTAAGCGGTATACATACGGTCATCTTAAATTCGTCTGACGGAGCAGACGTGGAAAATAGCCGCAAAAGGTACCACATAATGGCCCTGACGGGCAGTGTTCGGCACGACTCGTGCTTGCTGCCAAGGGGTTGCGGTGATACCGTTTGCATCCGCACAGGGTTCCCGGTCTGCACTAGGTAACAACATCCATGTTCAAACGTTTGAGGGGGCTGTTTTCCAGCGATCTATCGATCGACTTGGGTACGGCCAACACACTGATTTATGTACGCGGTCGTGGCATCGTGCTTGATGAACCGTCCGTAGTCGCCATCCGCCAGTCTGGCAACATGCGTAGCGTCGCGTCGGTCGGTGCCGATGCGAAACGTATGCTTGGCCGCACGCCTGGCAACATTACGGCTATTCGCCCGATGAAAGACGGCGTCATTGCCGACTTCACCGTTACCGAGCAGATGCTGCAGCACTTCATCCGTAAGGTGCACCAGAGCACGTTCCTCACGCCCAGCCCTCGCGTTTTGGTGTGTGTGCCGTGCATGTCGACCCAGGTCGAGCGTCGTGCTATCCGTGAATCGGCAGAGGGGGCAGGTGCCCGCGAAGTCTTCCTGATCGAGGAGCCGATGGCGGCCGCGATCGGTGCCGGGCTGCCGGTGGAAGAGGCACAGGGCTCGATGGTCGTAGACATCGGTGGTGGTACCACGGAAATCGCGATCATTTCGCTCAATGGCGTCGTGTACTCAGAGTCGATCCGCGTAGGCGGTGACCGTTTTGATGAGGCGATCACCGCGTACGTGCGCCGTCACTACGGCAGCCTGATTGGTGAAGCCACCGCCGAGCGTATCAAAGAAGAGATTGGCTGCGCCTACCCAGGTGGCGAGCTGCGCGAGATTGACGTGCGTGGTCGTAACCTCGCCGAAGGCATTCCGCGCAGCTTCACGCTGAACTCCCATGAAATTCTCGAAGCACTGCAAGAGACGCTTGGCTCCATCGTGGCCGCCGTGAAGAGTGCTCTCGAACAGTCACCGCCTGAACTGGCATCGGATATCGCCGAGCGTGGCTTGGTACTGACCGGCGGCGGCGCGCTGCTGCGTGACCTGGACAAGCTGATCGCTGAAGAGACCGGCCTGCCGGTGATCGTGGCAGAAGATCCGCTGACCTGTGTTGCGCGTGGGGGCGGTAAGGCGCTGGAAATGATCGATCAGCACACCTTTGAGTTGCTGTCGAGCGACTGATCGCAGCGGTTTATCGCGGGGGATTGCCTATTAAACCGCTGTTTTCACACGGGCCGCTACCCGGTTACCGGCTATTCTTCTGTGTGCTGGCGGCAAGCGCGTTGATGTTTGTCGACCACCGCTTTACACGTATGGAAGATGTGCGTGCCCAAATGACCACGATCGTTGCGCCCATTCAGTGGGTGGTTAGCGTGCCCAGCGACCTGCTGAACTGGGGGGCGCTAGCCCTCTCTGATCAGCAGGCGCTGGTGGATGAAAACCGTCGCTTGCGCGAGCAACTATTGACGCTCTCTCATCGTGGTCAGCGCTTGGCGAACTTGACTGCCGAAAATACGGAGCTGCGCCAGTTGCTTGGCGCTGCCGAGCGTCGCGACATCCCCTATATTACGGCGGAGCTCTTGTCGCTGGACAATGATCCCTTTAGCCACCAAATGGTGGTCGATCGTGGACACCGCAACGGTGTCTATGTGGGGCAGCCCGTGATCGATGCATCGGGCCTCGTGGGACAAGTGACGGCCGTGTCGGCATACTCCAGCCGTATCCTGCTGCTTGCCGATGCCAGCCATGCCTTACCGGTTCAGGTCAATCGCAATGGGCTGCGTTTCATCGTACAAGGGACCGGGCGCTACGGCAGTGTGAACGTGCTTCACGTGCCGGATACGGCCGATATCCGCGTCGGCGACCTGCTGACGACATCTGGCCTGGCGGGGCGTTTTCCGCCGGGCTATCCGGTGGCGCGTGTGACCGAGGTGTACCACGACCCCGGCCAGCCGTTTGCCCGCGTGGTGGCCGAACCTTCGGCCCAGCTCCAGCGGTCACGCCACTTTTTGCTGCTTTTTCCGCCCCCCCGTGAAGAACTGGATGCGCCTATTTGGGATGAGTCCATGGATATTTCAGCCGATGCCCTCCATGCCGCTCAGCGGCTTGGCCAGCCAGCGACCCCACTCGTAGAGGAGGAGCGCTGATGGCGCGTGCGCCGATAGTACCGCTGGTGGTGGTATGGATGAGTTTGGTGTTGGCCTTGTGTTTGCAGGTCATGCCGCTAGCCGATGGATGGCAGGTGTTCCGTCCCGAGTGGATTGGGCTGATGCTCATCTACTGGTGCATGCGTGCCCCGGATAGAGTCGGGGTCTTTCATGGCTTCGTGTTGGGGCTGTTGATGGATCTCATCGAAGGCACCGCGCTTGGCCAACACGCGCTCATTTTGTCGTTGCTGGCCTTTTTGGCAGCACTGGTCTATCCCCGATTTCGTGCGTACTCGCTCGTTCAGCAGTCGGTGTTGGTGCTGGTGCTGTTAGGGTTGGTGCAGCTCATCGAGCAGTGGCTGCGTACATTGACCGGCGACTTTTCGATTCATCTCTCGTTCTTGATCCCATCATTGGTGAGTGCGCTGCTCTGGCCGTGGCTCTCTACGATGTTCAAAGCCATCGAACGGCGAATCGCCAATGCGTGACGTAGCCTCGCCTCCCGTCCTCTGTTTGGCCTCTGCCTCTCCGCGGCGCCAATCGCTGTTGGCATCGATTGGCGTATCTGTCAGCGTCATGCCCAGTAATATCGACGAAACGCCCTGGGAAGGGGAGACGCCGGCAGCGTACGTAGAGCGGTTGGCGGTGGCCAAAGCTCAGGCTGCAATGGGGAAAACCACGCTACCCGTGCTAGGGTCGGACACGGCCGTCGTCGTCGACGGGGCAATTTTAGGCAAGCCGGTCGATCAGCAGCATGCAGCCAACATGCTGTCCCAACTGTCAGGTCGTACCCATCACGTGCTGACGGCAGTAGCGGTCAGCGGGCCTCGGGGTATACTCTCTTGCTGTGTGACCACCGAGGTCACCATGCGCGCGTTAACGGCAGAGGAGATCGCGTGCTACTGGCAGACCGGGGAGCCGGCCGACAAAGCCGGCGGGTATGCCATTCAGGGGCTGGCGGCTATCTTTATCGAACGCATACAGGGCAGTCATTCCGCCGTCGTGGGGCTGCCACTCTTTGAAACCACGCGCTTGCTTCGCCAGCAAGGGGTTCCCGTTTGGGCGGGCCGTTATCCCTCGTAACCACCGACTCATCGCCCGCTGCGCTGGCAAGGAATAGGACATCCAATAAGGAATTTTGCATGAGCGGTGAAGTCCTCATCAATTTAACGCCCATGGAGACCCGCGTTGCGCTGGTAGAAAACGGCGTATTGCAAGAGGCGCTGATCGAGCGCTCTCGCAGGCGCGGTATCGTAGGCAATATCTACAAAGGCAAAGTGGTGCGCGTACTGCCTGGCATGCAGGCTGCCTTTGTTGATATTGGCTTGGAGCGCGCAGCCTTTATCCATGCCCACGAGGTCATGCCGCCGGGCACGCCCAACGACGAACAGCAAACCATCGGGCAACTGCTCCATGAAGGCCAGGCGCTGGTCGTACAGGTCACCAAAGACCCCATCGGCACCAAAGGGGCGCGGTTGACCACGCACCTATCGATCCCTTCACGCTACCTCGTCTATATGCCCGACTCGCCTCATCACGGGGTGTCGCAGCGCATCGAGGATGAACGCGAGCGCGAGCGTTTGAAGACGCTGTTGGATAAGAGCATCGACGAACAAACCCTCGAGGTGACGGGCGGTTTCATCGTGCGCACGGCCGCAGAGGGCGTGGGCGATGAAGAGTTGGCCAGCGACATGTATTTCTTGCTGCGCATCTGGCGGAAGGTCAGCGAGCGCAAGATCACCGCCGCGCCGCCCAGTGTCATCTACGATGACTTGCCGCTGTTCATGCGCACCCTGCGAGACGTGATGCGCGATGACATTGAGAAAGTCCGCATCGACTCCCGGGAAAACTTCGTCAAGCTGGTCGAGTTTGCCGAAGAGTTCATGCCCGATGCGGTGGATCGTATCGAGTATTACCCGGGTGAGCGGCCGATTTTCGATCTCTATAGTGTCGAAGACGAGATCCAGAAAGCGCTAGGTCGCAAGGTGCAGCTGAAATCGGGAGGGTACTTGGTCATCGACCCCACCGAGGCCATGACCACCATCGATGTGAACACCGGTGGCTATGTGGGGCATCGCAACCTCGAAGAGACCATCTTCAAGACGAATTTGGAAGCGGCCACTGCCATTGCGCGCCAGCTTCGGCTGCGTAATTTGGGTGGTATCATCATTATCGACTTCATCGATATGGTGGACGTAGAGCACCAGCGCCAGGTGCTGCGGGTATTGGAAAAGGCGCTGGAGCGTGATCATGCGAAGACCAAATGTACCGGCGTCACCGAGCTTGGCTTGGTGCAGTTGACACGCAAGCGTACCCGGGAAAGTCTAGAGCAGACGCTCTGCGAAGCGTGTCCTACCTGTAGCGGTCGCGGTACGCTCAAAACCCCAGAAACCATCTGTTATGAAATCTTTCGGGAGATTCTTCGCGAGGAGCGAGCTTACAGCGCAGAGACCTATATGGTGCTGGCGTCTCAGCCGGTGGTGGATCGTCTGCTGGATGAAGAGTCTGCGGCCGTTGCGGACCTGGAGACCTTCATCAATAAAACGATTCGCTTCCAGGTAGAGCAGCACTACTCTCAAGAGCAGTACGACATCGTACTGATGTAATGATGTCACCTCGCTCGCTCGTTCGCGTCGGTCTGGTCAGCGTTGCGGCTGTATTGGCGACGCTGGCCGTACTGCTGCTGGCGCTGCGTATTTTGGCTAGTCAGGCGGATACCTTGACCCCACGCCTCGAAGCCCTGCTCGAAGCGCGTATTGGGGTGCCGGTGCATATCGATCGGCTTGCGCTCTCGTTAGAGCGCAACGATCTGCATGTAGAACTCGAGGGGCTTCGGTCGCAAACGCCCGCAGACGAAGCCTTGGTGGAAGTTGACCGCCTCTCGCTGCGCCTTGATGTGTGGGAAAGTCTGCGTCGGTTCGCGCCCATTTTCAGCGATGCGCGTATGTTTGGGCTTGGCTTTCATCTTTATCAGCAGCCGGATCGTGAGTGGAGCTGGCCCTCCCCAGCCAAGTTGCCTCTCGGCGTTACCCCCGAGCCCGACGTCGATCTTGCCTCCTTGGATGCCTGGGCGGAGCTTCTTTTACGGCAACGCGTTTGGGTCGACAATAGTCGCGTCACTCTGCACGGTCAGGAGCAGACCGTGATGCTTCACGCCCCTTCGCTTTTGCTCAACGGCGACCGACACCGCACTCGGCTAGAAGGGGCGCTGACGATCGTCGATGCCCCCGATGCCAGGGACGCCGAACTTCCGGCCATGACCATGCGCGCAGAGATGCAGCCGGGGCAGCGGGGGTTGCGTGATTTTTCGGCGACGCTGCAGCTCGATATGCAGCTCGACCATCTGGTGGTGCTAGCGGCGCTGTTCCGACCAGATCGCATGCCTTTTCTCGAGCAGGTAGGCGGCCAAGTGCAGCTGTGGGGGCACTGGCAAGAAGGCTCGCTGGCGGATGCGCGGCTGGCGCTGGATATTCCCGAGCTGACGTTGCGCAAAGACGTCGAATACGCCGTGCTGCGTAACATCCAGGCGACGGGGCAGTGGCTGCGGGATGGTGACGGTGGCGAGGCATGGCTTAGCGGCAATGCCGAGACCGTCGAGTGGGCACAACCCGAGGGCATCAGCGATGGCCCAGCGCTGCCGCGCCACTGGTATGTATCCCACCAGCCAGGGCAGTGGGAGTTGCGAACCAGTGCGTTCGAACTCTCCTCTCTAGCGGCGTGGCGTGAGTATGCAGTGCTGCCAGAATCCCTGACGCGGGTGCTGCAAACGCTCTCACCCCGGGGGCAGGTGCAGGGGTTGCGTCTGGGACAGCGAGACGGGCGCTGGGGCGTCGATGCGGCGCTCACCAACGTTGCCGTGCTGCCCTGGCAACAGGCGCCGGGCGGAGGGCCGTTGGATGCCTGGGTGCAAGCCCGCGACCTTCGTGGTCGCGTGACATTCAACAGTGCAGGCGACAGTACGCTCTACTTCCCCAAACTGTTTGACGTGCCGATGCAGCTTCGCCATGCGGAGGGCATCGTCGAGTGGGTGTACGACGGTCCTAATACCATGATCAGCGGCCGCGAACTGAACGTTGACTGGGATGGTGCCAAGGTCAGCGGTGGATTTGGCCTGATTACCGGGCAGCAGAACGGTCAGTTTGGCCTCGATATCGCCTTTGCCGACGTGGATGCGCGCACTCGTCCGCTCTCGCAATGGCTGCCGATGAAAGCGTTCGACCCTGCCCTGCGTGATTGGTTAGCAAACGGTATCGGTGGTCGCGTGCCGCAAGGCTCGCTGAAGCTGAGCCAGCCTCTGGGGCCCAATGCGTCATCCGAGCAGCTTTCGGCGACGCTGGCGCTAGCGGTCGAACAGGGGCGTTTGCCAATGGCCCCCGGTTGGCCCACGCTAGAAGAGATCGAAGGGCGCCTGCTCTGGCAAGGCGGGGTGCTACAAGCTGACGTGGCGAGTGCCCAGAGTCAGGGAGTCGACGTCACGAACGGCCTGGTACGCATGGAAGAGAAGCAGCCGCTTGCGCTGTCGGCAGATCTGAACAGTGACGGCGATGCCTTGTTGAGATTCCTCCAAGCCATGCCCGATACGGGCCCGCTACCGCTGGGCGATTTGGTGGCAGAGGGGCAGCTCGATGGCGACATCGCGCTGGTACTTCCACTAGACGCTCCTGAGACACTTCAGTTAGAGCTCAATGTGCGGCCAGCACTCGCGGTGATAGATGTCGTCTCCCTACCCATCACACTGCGGGATATCGATGGTGAGCTTCACTGGCAGCAAGTGGGGCCCGAGCACGCGTTGACCGGCGCGCTGAGCAGTCGGTGGCAGGGGGGGGATCTGCAAGCGACGTTCACGGCCGATGAGCGTGTAACGCTAGACGGGCGCGTGGCTTCCTCGGCGCTGTGGGCGCTGGCCGGGGTGCCCGCCGAACAGGCTCGTCAAGTCGTCGATGGTAGCGCCCAGTGGCAAGCAGAGATTGCGCTGTCGCCCAGCCCCGTAGTGACGTTGCAGAGCCGTTTGATCGGTGTGACCAGCGCGCTGCCGGCGCCTTTTGCCAAACGCAGTGAGGAGCCTTGGCCGCTGCGACTGCGCGCGGAGCTGGCGTCTGGGCAAGTCGCCATGCAGCTAGCCGATAAGGCTGCGGTCAGGGCGCAAACACTGGCAAGTGGAGAGCTGGCGGCTGATGTGGCCCTGGGTAGCGCGGTTCAGCGCCCCGGCTGGCCCCAAGACCCCGGCTGGCGTTTTGACGCGGGTTTTGACGTGCTGGATCCCATGGCATGGCAGGCGGCACTTGCACCGCTGATGTCGGCCGACAGCGCATCCGCCCAGGGCGATCACCCATCGTTCGACGTGCGGTTGCACACCGACTGTCTGATGTTTCGAGACACCTGCCTGGGTACGATCGATGCCTCCGGCACGCTCAGTGCAGAGCGAACGGCGCTGACGCTCAGCGGTGATATGTTGACAGGCCGAATTGATTATCAGCCAGCCAGCGCGCGCCCGCTGGATATCGCCATTTCCTCCCTAGTGCTGGATCCGCTTTTCGAGTTACTCTCCAAGCCGCACGATGCCAGTGCAGCCGCGCCTGACTCTTGGGTCGAGGCGGTCGACACCCAGCACGTCGATCCGGTGGCCATTCCCGACGGACTGGCGGACCTACCCAACGGCAGGTTGCGGCTAGCGGAGCTCAGCGTGGGCAATCGTCGCTTTGGGCCGCTCACGGCCTTCTGGCAAACCGATGATCGCCGTTTTTCGCTATCGCCGGTGGGGGTGACCCTTGGGCAGCTCTCTGCCCGGGGCGAGTTGGTATGGGAAGGCAATGCGGTGAATAGCCGAACCCGCGCCGATATCTCTATTCAAGGCGGGGACGTGGGCACGGCGCTGGAGCGCCTGGAACAGCCGGTGGCTATGCGCAGCCGAACGACGGATTTGTCTGCCAACCTCACTTGGCCCGGTGCACCCTGGCAAGTAGATTTGAGCCGCGCTGGTGGCGAGATGAGCGCAGATATTCGCGACGGCCGCTTCGTGACGCTCGAATCGACGCCAGCGCGCTTAGTGGGCCTGCTCAATTTTGATAATATTTTGCGCCGCCTGCGGTTCGACTTCTCTGATTTGACCGGCCAAGGCACGGCCTTTGATCGTGTTCACGGCACTGCCGACGTTGCCCAAGGGCAGTTACTGTTGCGTGGCCCCCTACAAATTGATGCACCCGCCACCACGCTGTCACTGACGGGAAGTGTTAACCTCTTACAGCGTGAACTTGACCAGCGTCTCGGCGTCACACTGCCCGTCAGCCAAAGTTTACCCATTGCCGCCATTGCGGTCGGTGCGCCCATCGTCGGCGGCGCGCTCTTCATTGCCGATCAGCTGTTCGGTGATGCGCTGGATCAAGCAACCACTATCTATTACCGCGTGCAAGGTCCCTGGACCTCGCCGCAAGTGACTTTAGAAGGCCCCCAATGACCGCACACAAAAGCGATATAGAGTCTGCTGTTTCCATTTTGCTTACCCCAGGTGGCCTCGATCTGAACGCTCTGGATACGGGCCTGGGCTATGCCATGGGAGCAGGTATCGATTATGCCGATCTCTATTTTCAGCGAACCTGGCAAGAGGGTTGGGTTCTGGAAGATGGTGAAGTCAAAGAGGCCAGCTATAACATCGACGGCGGTGTGGGCGTACGTTCACTGGCAGGCGAAAAAACGGGGTTTGCCTACTCCAACCAAATCACTGCCGATGCATTGATGGATACCGGACGCACGGCGGCGGGCATCGTTCGCAGTGGTAAGCAGTTGCCCGGCCAGAAAGTAACGCCGGTCAGTGCCGCCGCGCGCTATGCGGGCATCGACCCACTTGCCGGGCTATCGGCCGAAGAGAAGGTCGCGATGTTGAAAGAGGCCGACCGAGTAGCCCGAGCCGCCGACCCGAGTATCAGTCAGGTGAGCGCATCCCTGTCGGGGACTTACGAAGTCGTGCTGGTGCGTGCCAGCGACGGCACTCTCGCCGCGGACATTCGCCCCCTGGTGCGCTTTAACGTTAGTGTGATCGCGGCCAAGAACGGCCGCCGCGAGCGCGGTGGTGCGGGGGGCGGTGGTCGCTACTCCATGGCGCGCCTGCGCGACGAAGGCGTGGCCGAGCGCTACGCCAAAGAGGCAGTGCGTCAAGCGCTGGTCAACCTCGAAGCCATCGATGCACCGGCCGGGCAGATGCCGGTCGTGTTAGGCGCAGGCTGGCCGGGCATTCTGCTACACGAAGCCGTTGGCCATGGCTTGGAAGGCGATTTCAACCGCAAAGGCAGCTCGGCCTTTGCTGGCCGGATGGGGCAACAGGTCGCCGCCAAGGGCGTCACGGTGGTCGACGATGCGACGGTACCGGATAGCCGAGGTGCGCTCAGTGTGGACGACGAGGGCACGCCCGGTCAGTACACGCCGTTGATCGAAGACGGTATTTTGACGGGTTACATGCAGGATAAGCTGAACGCACGCCTGATGAAGATGGCGCCGACCGGCAACGCTCGTCGCGAGTCGTTTGCACACCTGCCGATGCCGCGTATGACCAACACGGTGATGCTGGCCGGACAGGATGACCCCGCCGATATCATCAAAAGCGTCAAGCGGGGCATCTACGCGGTGAGCTTCGGTGGCGGCCAGGTGGATATCACGTCGGGCAAGTTCGTCTTTTCGGCCAGCGAAGCTTACATGATCGAAGATGGCAAGATCACCGCACCGGTGAAGGGCGCGACGCTGATCGGCAACGGGCCTGAGGCCATGGGGCGGGTGTCGATGATCGGCCATGACATGGCGATGGACACCGGGATTGGCGTGTGCGGTAAAGAGGGGCAGGGCGTGCCGGTCGGTGTGGGTCAGCCCACCCTGAAACTGGATGAACTGACTGTCGGCGGCACGCAGTCTTCTTGAGCGGCCTGTTAAAGCGCTAGTGTCTCGCGCAGGTGCTTGAACAGCTTGCGCGAGCTGGTGGGCGGCTTGCCCTGCTCGCGCTCTTTGCGGGCGTTGCGCACGAGTTGGCGCAGCGCTTGTCGGTCCGCATTGGGGTAATCGGCCATGAACAGATCGACGGCGTCATCGCCCTCGTCGACCATTCGATCCCGCCACTTCTCGAGGCGATGAAACGCATGGTCGCGCTGCTCTTTTTCCTGCTCGATGGCATCGAACACGCCCTGGATGGCCGTTAGATCCTCTTTGCGGATGAGCTTGCCAACGTACTGCATATGACGGCGGCGGCCCTCATGCGAGCGGATGCGGGCGGTTTCATCGATGGCACGCAGCATGTCGTCCGACAGGGGGAAGCGGGCGCGTTCGGCAGGGTTCATGGCAATCAGCGTTTCGCCTAGCGCCTGCAAAGCATGCATCTCACGCTTTAGCTGCGATTTACTGGGACGCTCTTCCTGTTCGTCGATGTCGATTGGCTCGGGGCGTTGCTTGGGCATATAAGAACTCACTGATTAGATTCGTTTGCAGCATTATATCAGGCTGAGACCACAACATTGATTCGCCAACGCGATTCAGGCGAAAAGGAGGCCAAATGGCACAGGCATTTGATGCATCGGCGCAGCAGGCACTGCTGACACAGCGCGCTGAGGAAGCGCTTGCCCTCGCAAAGCAGCTAGGAGCAGATGCCGCTGAAGTGGGCGCCAGCGTTGACCAGGGCATGGGTGTCAGCGTTCGTTTGGGCGAGGTGGAAACCGTTGAACTATCTCGGGATCAAGGCATTGCGGTGACGCTTTACGTGGGCAAACGGAAGGGAAGTGCGTCTTCTACCGATGCCAGCAGCGCCTCGATTCGTGCCACGGTAGAAAAGGCGCTGGCGATTGCCCGCTATACGGGCGAAGACCCCGCCGCCGGTCTGGCAGAGGCAGCGTTAATGGCCACCGATCTCCCCGATCTAAAAGTGCATCACCCTTGGGCGCTCTCGACGGAGGAGGCCATCGATTTGGCGCTGCGCTGTGAGCAGGCAGGTCGCCGCGTCGAGGGGATCCATCAGTCGGAAGGGGCATCGCTTTCAAGTGGCGAGGGCGTGCGCGTTTATGCCAATAGCCACGGCTTTCTGGGGACTCAGAAAGGCAGCAATCACTCGCTCTCCTGCATGCTGATCGCTCAGGATGACCAAGGCATGCAGCGTGATTATGACTATACGGCGGCACGGAATCCGCTCCATTTACGCCAGCCCGAAGACGTGGGGCAAGAGGCCGCAGCGCGTACGCTACGGCGACTGGGCGCGCGTCGACCGCCGACCGGTACCTTTCCGGTGCTGTTCGACCCGACGCTGGCCAGCGGCCTGATCGGTCATCTTATGGGTGCTTTGGCAGGCGGAGCGCTTTACCGCGAAGCCTCCTTTCTATGCGACCGCCTGGGGACACCGCTTTTTCCCGAGTGGTTTGGATTGGAAGAGCGACCCATGGAAGTGGGGGCGACGGCGAGTTCGCCATTCGATGCCGAGGGGGTGCAAACCCGCAATAATCGTTTCATCGATCAGGGGCAGGTCGCCAGCTACATGCTCTCTGCCTACAGCGCACGGCGTTTAGGCATGCACTCGACAGGCAATGCAGGCGGCGCACGTAACCTACGCTTGCTGGCTCCTTTGACACCGCGTGCCGAGCTCTTGAAACAGATGGGGCGCGGTATCTGGGTCACCGAACTCATGGGCCAGGGGGTGAATGGGGTGACCGGTGATTACTCGCGAGGCGCGGCGGGTTTTTGGATCGAAAACGGTGAGGTTCAGTACCCAATCGAGGAGTTCACGATCGCCGGTAACCTGAACAAGATGTTTGCAGGACTAAGCGCTGTGGGCGATGACACGGATACCCGTGGCAGCATTCACACGGGCAGTTGGCTTGTGGATGCGATGACCGTCGCTGGCAGCTAATCGTTGACGCGGAGTCGGTTACTGGTCTTCGTCAAACCGCGCGTCGAACAGCGCTTCGATGGCATCGAGCGCTTGTTCGGCGTCTTCCCCTTCCGCAGCTACAGTGAGCTCGGTGCCGCAGGGCGCCGCGAGCATCAGCAGCGACATGATATTAGCGGCATCGGCTTTTTGCTGCTGCTTGTATACGTGGATGCTGGCAGAAAACTGCTGGCCACACTGAACCAATTTGGTGGCCGCGCGGGCATGGAGGCCGCGCTGGTTGGTAAGGGTTAACGTTCTTTCGGGCACTCTGGTTCCTTTTTGCCGAGTGGGTCTTTGAATAAAAAGGCTTAGGGCGTACGGGTGGTCGCGGTGGTGGGGCTTGGCGCCACGGGCTCTTCGCTCAGCGTGTACTGCAGCCCCAGTTCGCGATGTCTCAACTGCACTTCTCCGGTCTGCTTAACGAGCCGCTGGGCGAGCTGCTCCACCATGTAGACGGAGCGGTGCTGGCCGCCCGTGCAGCCGATAGCTACGGTCATGTAGCTACGTTGGCTGTTTTGGTAGGCCGGTAACCACTTCTCCAGCCAAGCCTGAATATCGCTGGCCATGGCTTCCACTACCGGGTAACCGCTCAAGAAAGCGACGATATTGGCATCGCGGCCAGTATATTGCCGAAGGGTAGGGTCCCAGTATGGGTTGGGCAGACAGCGTACGTCGAAGACCAAATCCGCATCCAGCGGAACGCCGCGTTTATAGCCGAAGGACTCAAAGGTGAGCGTGAGCTGATGCTGGCGCTGGTGGGCCACTTGATCGGTAATGCGGCGGCGCAAATCGTGCACGGAGAGCCGAGACGTATCGATCAATAAATCGGCGAGATCGCGTATTTCATGTAGCGTTTCCTCCTCTTTGTTGATCGCCTCTTCCAGCGTCATTTCGCTGTCGCGAGTGAGGGGGTGGCGACGACGAGTGGCGGAGTAGCGCTCCAGCAGAATGCGTGCGTCCGTGGTTAGATAGATCACCTGAAAACGAATGTCTCGCTGGCGTAGCTCTTCCAACAGCGCTGGCAGACGCTCCAGCGCGATGGGGAGGTTGCGCGCATCGATGCTAACGGCAATACGAGTGCGTTCTCCTTGAGCGCGCAGCTCATCGATCAGCGAGCCCAGCAGCATGGCAGGTAAGTTATCGATCGCATAATAGCCAAGATCCTCCAGCGCTTGTAAGGCGATAGATTTACCGGACCCCGAACGGCCGCTAATGATCACCAGTTGCATAGCGTCTCTCTTGGCGTATGAGCGTAGGAAATAAACAGTGATGGACGTGTGAGTATCTTACGCGGCCTGTTCGCGTATCTTGGCCGTCATCAGGGTCAATAGCTCTTTTTGACTGCTGGCTTTGCGTAACTGTTGACGGGTATTCGCATCGTTCATGATCGTCGCGACTTGCCCAAGCAGAGCGAGATGCGTGTCGTCCGCCTCTTCGGGTACGAGCAACACGAACACTAGATCGACGGGGTCGCCATCGATGGCATCGAAATCGACCGGCTCGGCAAGTTTCAAAAAGCCAGCGATGGGCGAGCTACAGTGCGGGCTACGTGCGTGGGGGATGGCAACGCCGTTGCCAATTCCCGTGCTGCCGAGACGCTCGCGTCCAATCAGGCGGCTAAACACTTCTTGGCTATCGAGGCTGGGTGTGTTTTGGGCGATGAAGGTGCTGAAAAACTCCAGCACCCGTTTTTTGCTGCCCCCGGGCACGTCGTAGAGCACGCGCTCCGGGGGGAGGATGGTTTCCAACGTCATTGAGTTAACGCACGCCTGCGCCCTGGGCGCGAGCTTGTGCTTTTTCCTTGTGTTTAACGAGTTGACGATCGATTTTGTCTGCGAGCGCATCGATAGCGGCATACATATCGTTATCGAGGGCTTCGGCATGAAGGTCGGCACCGGCGGCATGCAGCGTACAGGCTGCCTGCTGGCGTTCTTTCTCGACAGATAAGGTCACTTGCACCGTGGTGATGTTGTCATAGTGGCGTTCGACGCGTTCCAGCTTTTCGTTAACGTAGTCACGCAAGGCGTCAGTCAGTTCAACGTGATGACCAGTGATGTTTACTTGCATTGACGTGCTCCTTATCCATCGGGCTGTACTTCGATTGTAACCCTTTTTGCGCTATTGCAAAGCCCCTGCGTCGAGTTTGTCATGCCCTACCGTTTAACTAGCGTAAACGGCGGCGCTCACTGGACGAGGGAATACCCATTGACTCGCGATATTTCGCTACCGTACGCCGGGCAACGCTGATGCCTCCCTCCTCAAGGAGGGTCACCAGGCGACTATCGGAGAGCGGTTTACCCGACGGCTCCTCTTGTATCAGTTTTTTGATCCGTGCACGAATGGCGGTGCTGGAGTGGCTATCGCCGCCATCGTGGCTGCTGACTTGGCTCGAGAAGAAGTACTTCAACTCGAACACGCCTCGTGGCGTATGTATGAATTTCTGCGTCGTCACACGGGAGATCGTGGACTCGTGCATCTCCACGGCCTCGGCGATGTCGGCCAGGATCAGCGGTTTCATGGCCTCTTCGCCGTGCTCTAGAAAGCCGATCTGGCGGGCGATGATTTCACGACCTACTCGCAGAAGCGTGTCATTACGGCTGGAAAGGCTTTTGATCAGCCAGCGAGCTTCTTGGAGGTGCTCTTTCAAGAACTGGTTGTCTTGGCTCTTGTCGGCACGTTTGATCAAACTGGCGTAATCGGGCTGGATACGCAGGCGCGGCAGCGCCTCCGGGTTGAGCTCTAAGTGCCAGCCCTCGTTGTCATGGCGCACGACCAAATCGGGCGTGATATAGCTGTCGTCGGTCACGCCGTAGGCGCTGCCTGGGCGTGGGTCAAGGCTGCGAATTAAACGGATGACGTCGTCCAACTGCTCGTCATCCAGGCTCAGGCGGCGCTTGAGTAGCCGTAAATCGTCTTTGCCCAAGGCTTCGAGAAACTGACGCACCAAGCGTTTTGCGGGCATCAATAGCGGGGTGTCTTCAGGCAGCGCGGCCAGCTGAAGCATCAGGCACTCGCGCAGGTCGCGGGCAAACACGCCGGTGGGCTCGAACTGTTGTAAGCGCAACAGGGTGTTTTCTACTTCACGCTGGCTCAGGCTGTCGTGGCCTTGCGCCTTGAGGCCTTCGCGGATGTCGTTGAGCGGTTGAGTGAGATAGCCGTTGGCATCCAGTGCATCGATCAGGCTTTCGGCAATGGCATAGTCGCGGGGAGAGAAGTCGGTCATGGCCAATTGCCATAACAGATGGCCATGAAGGCTTTGGCCTGCGGCTTGGCGCTCGAAGTCGGGTCCTTCGCTGCTACCGCCCAAGCTACCCATGTCTTGGTAGGTGTCCGACCAGTCGCTGTCTACGGAGAGTTCGTTGGGAATGCTGTCCGACCACTCGGCCTCTTGAGGCTCGCTAACAGCCTGTTCGCCAAACTCATCCTCTTGTTCGAGCATGGGGTTAGCGTCCAGCGCTTGCTGAATTTCTTGACGGAGGTCCAGCGTGGAGAGCTGTAGCAGGGCAATGGCCTGCTGCAGCTGAGGTGTCATGGTCAGCTGTGTGCCGATACGCAATTGGAGAGAAGCTTTCATGACCATCTGAGAACCACTCGTTAATCAGAAAGCTCCACCCTAGAGCGAGTTATGACTCTGTGCAAGTGCAATAAGCATGCCACTAAAAGAAAAGTTTGGTCAGGCCAGAGTTTAGAGGCGGAAGTCTGCGCCTAGATAGACATCACGAACCTTCTGGTTATTGAGGATCTCCTGGGCGTTTCCACTGGCGATGATATGGCCGTCGCCAACGATGTAGGCAATGTCACAAATATCCAGGGTTTCGCGCACGTTATGGTCAGTGATCAAGACGCCGATGTGGCGTTTTTTCAGTGCGCGGATGATGGTTTTGATTTCACCCACTGAAATAGGGTCGACCCCGGCAAACGGCTCGTCGAGCAGAATGAATGCGGGCTCGGTAGCGAGTGAGCGAGCGATCTCCACTCGGCGGCGCTCGCCCCCTGAGAGGCTCATGCCCAGGTTGTCGCGAATGTGGGTAATATGGAAATCTTCGAGCAGTGACTCGAGGCGTGCTTCCCGAGCGCTACGGTCCAGCGCTTTGCGCGTCTCGAGAATCGCCATGATGTTATCGGCCACCGAGAGCTTGCGGAAAATGGAGGCTTCCTGGGGGAGGTAGCCAATCCCGGCCATGGCGCGCTCGTGCATGGGCGCATGGGTCAGGTCGACGTCGTCGATACCGACGCTACCGGCATCGGATTTGACCAGTCCAACGATCATGTAAAACGACGTGGTTTTACCCGCCCCGTTGGGCCCCAGCAGGCCGACGACGCTACCCTGAGCGATTTCCAGGTTGATATCTTTCACGACCCGACGGCGTTTGTAGCTCTTCGCTAGGTGATGGGCGTAGAGCGTTTTGACAGGTGCGGAATCTGCAGAGGTTGATGCTGCCACGTGGCCGCTCCCTATTGTTCGGGCTGAAGAGTCATGCGAATGCGCTGGTTGTCGCTACCGCTCACGTCGGAGCGTGCTTGCACCACTTCCTGGTCGATGAAGTACTCCAAACGCCCCCCTTGGAAACGGTCGCCTTGCTGGGTCAGTTCGGCTTGGTCGATCAGCTCGACACGGCGTTCGGCGACATGGTAAACGATACGACGCGCCCAGCCCTCCATGGGGGTTTCTTGATCTTCGAGCTGATTGCGCAGGTAGGCGCGCTCACCCGTGGCAATGGCGCGTGACAGCTCGCCTGCGTCGTTGCGCTGAATTTCGACGCGTTCGCCGCGCAGTTGCATCTCGCCCTGGCGAATGTCCACGTTGCCTGAGTAAACAGCGGTGCCAGCGCGCTGGTCGAGGTCCAGGCGGTCGGCTTCGACCTCGATGGGGGCTTGGCTTTGTGCCATGGCCGCCGTGGCGAGGGGTAGGGTTAACGTAAAGAGTGCAGTGCGGAGAGAGGCGTTCATCGCGACTCCTCAGGGTTACGAGTGGCAGGCGGGTGGACGCCGCGCACGTTATTGGTCAGGCGGACTTGGCTGTCATCGAGCCAAACGTCCATGCGGGAGGCTTCCATGCGCTGCGGCGGCTGCTGCAACAGCACGGGCGTATCGCTCCAGGCATGGCGCGTCACGCCATCGTAGTTTAATTGCTGCGTGTCGAGCTGCCAGCCCTCTTCGGGAGCCAGTAGCCGGGCAGACCCTCTTAGCGTCAGGGCCTGGGAATCGGTATTCAAGGTGCCGGTGTCTGCCGTGGCCAGCCACTCTCGCTGTTCGCTGTCGAACAGCGTCGCGCGCGGCGACATGACATCGGTCATGGCCGTTTGAGGCGTATGGACCAGTCGAGGCGTGACCAGCGACTGCTGGATAGCGCCTGTCTCGCCAAACAGGGTAATTTCGGCGTTCTCCAACACATGCCCAGGCTCCTGGGCACGGGCCTCCTGATCGATCTCACCCTCTTGCGGGCCGCGCGGGTCCAGCCAGACCAGCAGTCCGCCCAGGGCCACGACCATCGCCGTGATCCACACCCGTTTTCTGACTCTGAGACCCATCACGAGTGCCTGTGAAGATACGTGTCGAGCACGGCATCCCAGTGCCCTTGCGAAGTGAGCAGCGTATCGCAAATTTCACGTACCGCGCCGTGGCCGCCTAGCCGTTCCGTGATCCAATCGGCATGGGTGTGCATGTAATCAGGCGCATTGGGGACCGTGATGCCGACGCCGCAGCGCTTGATGGGAGCGAGGTCAGGCAGGTCATCACCGCAGTAGGCCACCTGCTCGAGGGTGATATCCAGTCGTTGGCAAAGCGCGCGAAGCGTCGTGAGCTTATCTTCGCAGCCTTGGTGAACGTGGCTAATGCCGAGCGCCGCCGCGCGCTGGCTGACCATGGGCGAATCGCGTCCGGTAATCAGTGCCACGTGAATGCCGACCCGCTTGAGCAGTTTCAAACCATGCCCGTCTTGGGTGTGAAACGCTTTGATTTCGATGCCGTCCGCCTGAAAGTAGAGGCGGCCATCCGTCAAGACGCCATCTACGTCTAGCGCGAGGAGTTTTACACGGCGAAGTCGGTCGAGTAGTGCATCGGGTAGGGCCATATAGCCTCCTTAACATCCATGGCGAAAAGCGTTATCACGCAGTTAAATCACACCGCTGGCTAGCAGATCGTGCATATGTAGCGCGCCGATGGGGCGCTGCTGCTCGTCGACGACAGCGAGCGCGGTTATCCGGCTATCTTCCATAATACGAACGGCCTCGGCAGCCAGTACGTCAGGGCCGATACGTTTGCCTGGGCGCGTCATGACATCGTCGACGCGCACGTCGCGCAGGTCATGAAATTGATCTAATGTGCGCCGCAGGTCGCCATCGGTATAGACGCCCGCCAAACGGCCTTCGCTGTCGATGACGCAAGTGAACCCCAGCCCTTGGCGCGTGATCTCCAATAGTGCATCGCGCAGCGGGCTTCCCAAAGCGACCTGGGGAAGCCTTGAGCCATCGTGCATTAGGTCACGCACCCGC
Source organism: Halomonas sp. CnH100-B (assembly GCF_024124605.1). NCBI lineage: Bacteria > Pseudomonadati > Pseudomonadota > Gammaproteobacteria > Oceanospirillales > Halomonadaceae > Halomonas > Halomonas sp. CnH100-B. Next base: position 281,268 of record NZ_JAMXRX010000001.1, read on the forward strand.
AACAGCAGGCGCTTACCCAGACTGCCACCCGGATGGGACAGCGCAAAATCCTCGGCGGTAAAGCCGCGTGCTTCGAGTAGGGCAACGGCCAGGGCGTCGCCAAGAGCCAGTGCCGCCGTGGTTGAGCTAGTAGGCGCGAGGTCCAGTGGGCACGCCTCGCGTTCCACGCCGCTGTCTAAATGGGCATCGGCGTGGCGGGCAAGGGTAGAGCCTGGACGCCCGGTCATGCTGACCAGCGGGGTGCCAAGCCTTTTAAGGAGTGGTAGGAGCGCCGTCACTTCGGCGGTTTCGCCGGAGTTGGAGAGCGCGAGTACTACATCGGTACGGGTAATCATGCCCAAGTCGCCGTGACTGGCTTCACCTGGGTGTACAAAAAAGGCGGGCGTGCCGGTACTCGCCAGCGTCGCTGCAAGTTTGCCCGCGATGTGTCCTGACTTGCCCATGCCGGTGACGACCACCCGGCCTTGACAGGCGAGGATGAGCTGGCAGGCGTGATCGAACTGTTCGTCCAGTTTGGCCTGAAGGCCGCCGATGGCCGCTTGCTCAATTTGCAGCGTTCGCAGCGCACTTTCACGCAGTTGGCTGGGTGTAGAGAGTGGCTGGCCCATGGCATGTCTCGTTTTCATAGAGTGAATAGGTAGCGAGTAAGAATAACATCTTGCGGCGCTATTTAGCTAAAGCGCGGCAAACTCACCAGCCCCATGGCGATGCACACGCCATAAAAGGTTGGCGTAGTCATCATTTGCGCCGCTGTTACTGAGAGTAGCGTTAAGATACGATGTTCGATAATATTTCGAAAACACTGTTTTTTAAACTGCCCCGTGACTTGTCGGTTTATACTGACGCGTTCTGGCATCAACGATGAAGGTCAATCAGCATATGACGGATGTTCCCTTCATACAGGTCGAAGACGTCTACTTTTCTCGCGGTGAAAGCGAGATCTTTCGCGGTGTGAGTATGACCATCCCTCGCGGTCAAGTAACGGCCATCATGGGGCCAAGCGGTACGGGTAAAACGACACTCTTGAAGCTCATCGGTGGCCAGCTGACGCCCGATCGTGGTCGGATCTTGGTCGATGGACAGGATGTACACCGGCTGTCACGTAAAGCGCTGTTCGCACTGCGCAAGCGCATGGGCATGCTGTTTCAAAGCGGGGCCCTGTTTTCGGATCTGGACGTTTTCGAAAACGTGGCCTTTCCGCTACGTGTTCATACGGATTTGCCAGACGCGATGATTCGCGACCTGGTGCTGCTAAAACTCCAAGCGGTAGGACTGCGGGGCGCGAAGCACTTAACGCCTGCCGAACTGTCTGGAGGGATGGCGCGTCGGGTAGCGCTAGCGCGTGCCGTAGCGCTGGACCCCGAACTGATTCTTTACGACGAGCCGTTCGTCGGCCAGGACCCCATTTCCATGGGCGTGCTGGTGCAGTTGATCAAGCGGCTCAATCAGGCGCTGTCGCTGACATCGGTGGTGGTCTCTCACGATATCAAAGAGACGTTGAGTATCGCGGATTACCTCTACTTGATCGCCGATGGGCAGGTGGTGGCCCACGGCTCCCCAAGCACGCTGGAGACGAATCAGGACCCTCGGGTCAGCCAGTTCATGCACGGCGAGCCAGATGGCCCGGTACCGTTTCACTATCCCGCAGAGACGCTCTATCGGGATATCCTCGGCCACGATTTAGCAATAAAGGCAGGGTAGATGCAGTCCAAATTTTCTCACTACGCGGCGCGAGTGACCCGCCTGGGGCGCAAAGGGTGCGACGTGGTCGAAGCGCTAGGACGCGCCACGGTGTTTCTAGTGCAGTCGGCCGTGGGGGTGCCGTCGCGGGAGGGATGGTCGCTTTGGCTACGCCAAATGCACTTCGTGGGCGTCTTGTCGCTGGCCATCGTGTTGGTGTCGGGGCTTTTCATTGGCATGGTGCTGGCGCTGCAGGGGTATACCATTTTGGTGGATTTCGGTGCCGAGGAGGCACTTGGCCAAATGGTCGCCCTCTCACTGCTGCGTGAACTTGCCCCAGTGGTTGCGGCGCTGCTCTTTGCTGGACGGGCAGGGTCTGCCTTGACCGCCGAAATTGGCTTGATGAAAGCCACCGAGCAGCTCACCAGTATGGAAATGATTGGTGTCGACCCGCTGCGGCGTGTCGTGGCTCCCAGGCTTTGGGCGGGCTTCGTCGCGCTGCCCATTCTGACCGTCGGTTTTAGCGTTGTGGGTATTTGGGGCGGCTACTTGGTGGGCGTCGAGTGGCTGGGCGTTTTCGAAGGCTCGTACTGGAGCAACATGCAAGCCAGCGTGTCGTTTTTCGATGACATCGGTAACGGCATGATCAAAAGCGTGGTCTTTGCCCTCGTCGTGACCTGGATTGCCGTGTTTCAAGGATATGACCTAGTGCCGACCTCGGAGGGGATTTCCCGCGCCACCACACGCACGGTGGTGTACTCCTCGCTGGCCGTGCTCGGGCTGGATTTCGTTTTAACCGCCGTCATGTTCGGCGGCCTTTAAGGGTGGAGTAGTCTCATGAAACGCAGCAAAACCGTAGAGTTTGGCGTTGGTCTCTTTATGTTGGCCGGCATCGTTGGGCTAGTGTTTCTTGGCCTGCGTGTCAGCGGTTTGACGCTATCGGCGCCCTCCGACACGTTTCGCCTGGAGGCCAACTTTGCCAACATCGGCGGTTTGAAGCCGCGCGCACGGGTCACCATGGCAGGCGTTACGGTAGGCCGGGTAGAGGCCATCGAGCTGGATACGGAGTGGTACGACGCGCGCGTCATCCTCAGCCTGGATAGTGAGCTGGAGGGTCAGCTTTCCCAAGATACCACCGCCGCCATTTTGACGGCCGGCCTGCTGGGAGAGCAGTACATAGGGCTCAGCGTTGGCGGTGCGCCAGAGGTGCTGGAGGAAGGTGACGTCATCCGCGATACCCAGTCCGCACTGGTGTTGGAAGAACTTATTCAGCAATTCGTATCCAATATGGTCAGCAACTAGCTGCCATCCGTTATCTTCATTCAAGAGGTCGAGATGATGTTCAACGTTTATTCTGCTTTCGTTCAGCGCGTTGCGTTGGCCGCTCTGCTCATGCTGGCACCGCTGCTGGCTCAGGCGCAAACCCAATCTCCCGAAGAGATGATTCGTGACAACATCGAATCCTTCATGAGTCAAATCGATGGCAAGAAGGAGTATTACGCCAACAACCTGGATGAACTGAAGGCGCTGGTGAACGAGAGTCTCGATGACGTAGCAGATTTTCGCTATATCGGTGCCAGTGTGATGGGGAGCTATTTCCGCAACGCAACGCCGGAACAGCGGAGTCAGTTTGCCACCGTGTTTCGTCAAACGCTCATCGACACGTACACCCGTGGTTTGGTGACGTTTGATTATGATGAGCTGCGCGTATTGAGCGAGCAGCGCGGACAACGCTATGACGATCAAGCCAGTGTGGATATGGAAATCGTGGCGAGCAATGGTCAAGTGTATCCGGTGAGCTACAGCCTGCGTCTGTCTGATGGCCAGTGGCGCGTGGTGAACGTGATCGTCAACGGCATCAATCTGGGGCTGACCTTCCGCAACCAGTTCGATCAGGCCATGCGTGACAATAACCGTGACTACGATGCGGTCATCCGCGGTTGGGCGCCCGAAATCGGCGTCGATGAGCTGGAGCAGGGAGGCGACGCGTGACATCGCTCCTCTCTCGCTCAGAGGTGACGCTGTCCGTGCAGGACGATACGCTGCTGGTCGCGGGCGATTTGGTCATGAGTGCCGCCGCCGACGTGGCCGCTCGGGGCGTTCAGTGGCTGCGTGAATTCGAGCGTTCATCAGTGCGTTTGGATTTTGCGCAAATCAGCAAAGCAAGCAGCGTGGCGCTTAGCGTTCTGTTCGAGTGGCTGCGTGCTTGCCAAGCGCTTCAGATCACGGTGCGGTCCATCGTATTGTCGCCGCCACTGCAGCGGTTGGCGTCTCTGGCAGAGCTGGACGCACTGACCGCTTGAGACGTCTCTGCCTGATATGCGCAACCCCAAGAGCAGCCTACGGGCTGCTCTCTTCATTGGCGGCGTGGCTCAGCATCGCCAAGTGAGCTGCTTTTCTTTATCATGTCTCCCTATTGCTTACCATTTCAACGACCCCAAAGGAGTTTCCTGTCTCATGCAACCCAACGAGGTAAAAGCACTGCTTGAATCCCGCATCGATGGGTGTGAGTTCCACATCCAGGGTGAAGGCTGCAATTTTCAGGTGATTGCGGTTGGTGAAGCCTTTGAAGGTCTTTCTCCAGTGAAGCGTCAGCAGCTCGTTTACGCCGCGCTCAGCGAAGAGATCGCGTCGGGCGCACTGCACGCTATCAGTATCAAAACGTTTACTCCGACGCAGTGGCAAACTGCGGCGGAAAACGCTCAGTAACGGCCGCTCCATGGATAAACTCATTATTACGGGCAATGGCTCGGTCGATGGCGAAGTGTGGGCAAGCGGCGCAAAAAATGCGGCGCTTCCCATTTTGTGTGCCAGCCTATTGGCAGATGGTCCGGTGGTCATCGGTAATTTGCCGCATTTGCAGGATATTACCACCACGCTAGAGCTGCTCGGGCGGATGGGCGTCGAGCCGGTGATGGGCGAGAAGATGAGCATCCAGTTGGATGGTTCTCAGGTGACCCAGTGTCATGCACCCTACGAGCTCGTGAAGAAAATGCGCGCTTCCATTCTGGTGCTCGGCCCGCTGTTGGCACACTTTGGCAAGGCGGATGTCTCGCTGCCAGGCGGCTGCGCCATCGGCTCTCGCCCCGTGGACCTTCACCTGCGTGGTCTGGAGGCCATGGGGGCGGAGATTCATGTCGAGTCGGGCTACATTCGTGCCCGTGTCGACGGTCGCTTGAAAGGTGCGACGATCTTTTTCGACACTGTGACCGTGACCGGTACGGAAAACCTGCTGATGGCTGCAACGTTGGCAGAGGGGCGTACCATTCTCGAAAACGCCGCCCGTGAGCCTGAGGTCGTCGATCTGGCCGAGTGCCTGATCAAGATGGGCGCGAAGATCCGTGGTCACGGAACGGACACCATCGTCATCGATGGCGTCGCCTCACTGCACGGCTGTGAGCACGATGTCATGCCCGACCGTATCGAGACGGGCACCTTCTTGGTGGCCGCCGCTATGACAGGTGGGCGAGTGAAAGTAAAGCGCACGCGGGCCGATATTTTGGAAGCGGTGCTCGCCAAGCTGGAAGAGGCGGGCGCCGATATCGACAGCGGTGACGATTGGATTTCGCTGGACATGCACGGCAAACGCCCCAAAGCGGTCAATATCCGCACGGCGCCTTACCCCGCGTTCCCCACTGACATGCAGGCGCAGTTCGTCGCCATGAACGCTGTTGCCGAAGGACACTCACGAGTCGTTGAGACGATCTTCGAAAACCGCTTCATGCACGTGCAAGAGCTGAATCGTATGGGCGCGAACATCGTACTAGAGGGTAACGCTGCGTTGATCAAGGGCGTTGATAAGCTTTCTGGCGCTCCGGTCATGGCCACGGACCTTCGTGCTTCCGCATCGCTGGTCATTGCGGCCATGATGGCCGAAGGGGAGACGCTGGTCGATCGTATCTACCATATCGATCGTGGCTACGAGTGTATCGAGGAAAAATTACAGCTGCTGGGGGCGAAGATTCGCCGTATTCCCGGCTAAGCCACGCGGACAACACTGGCCTTAGACCATGAGTAAGCAACTGATTTTGGCCCTTTCCAAAGGGCGTATTTTGGATGAAACGCTGCCCTTGCTGGCAGATGCGGGCATTACGCCCGCCGAAGACTTGAGCAAAAGCCGCAAGCTGCTGTTCGATACCAACTTGCCCGATGTCAAGCTGGTGATCATTCGCGCCACCGACGTGCCCACCTACGTACAGTTAGGCGCGGCAGATGTGGGTATCGCCGGTAAAGACGTGCTGTTGGAGCACGGCGCGGAAGGTCTTTACGAGCCGCTCGATCTGGACATTGCTCGATGCAAGCTGATGACGGCAGGCGTGACCGGGCAGCCGCCTGCCAAAGCGCGCCGCCGTGTGGCCACCAAGTTCGTCAACGTCGCGCGTCGCTACTACGCCGAGCAGGGGATTCAGGCAGAGGTCATCAAGCTCTACGGAGCGATGGAGCTGGCTCCGCTCATGAACTTGGCCGATGAGATCGTCGATATCGTCGACACTGGCAATACGCTTCGCGCTAACGGCATGGAACCCCGCGAGCTCATCGCCCATATCAGCACGCGTTTGGTGGTCAATAAAGCGGCCATGACCATGAAGCACGACCGCATCAAGCCGCTGCTAGCGCGCCTGGAAAGTGCCGTGAAAAAGCGTCAGACGCAGCCTATCGAATGACACGAGGTTCATCATGAGCGATACAACCACAGCCACCATTGCCCGCCTCTCGACCCGTGACGCGGCCTTCCACCAGCGCCTCGATGCGCTGCTGGATTGGGAGGGCGTGTCTGATAAAGCGGTCCAGGCTCGTGTTGAAGAGATCTTGGCAGACGTCAAGCAGCGCGGTGATCAGGCCGTCATCGACGCCACGAACCGCTTTGACCGTCTGTCGGTCGCGTCCATGGATCAACTGTGTCTCTCCCCCGAGCAGTTGAAAAAAGCGTACGACGGTTTGCCAGAGGCCCAGCGAGAGGCGTTGGCCACGGCCGCCGAGCGCATCAAGCGCTACCATGAGCGGCAGAAACCGACCTCTTGGCAGTACGAAGAGGCTGACGGGACGGTGCTCGGCCAGAAAGTCACCCCGCTCGATCGGGCCGGTATTTATGTGCCGGGTGGCAAAGCGGCCTATCCGTCCTCGGTGTTGATGAATGCGATTCCTGCCCACGTAGCGGGCGTGCGTGAAATCGTCATGGTGGTGCCCACGCCGGATGGTGTGCTGAATGATCTGGTGCTGGCGGCAGCGCATCTGGCGGGCGTGGACTACGTGTTCACCATTGGTGGCGCTCAAGCCGTCGCTGCGCTGGCCTACGGCACGCAAAGTGTTCCTCGCGTCGATAAAATCGTGGGCCCAGGCAATATCTACGTCGCCACGGCCAAGCGAGCCGTGTTCGGTCAGGTGGGTATCGATATGATTGCCGGGCCTTCCGAAATCATGGTGGTGTCGGATGGGCAAACCGATCCGGATTGGATCGCTATGGACCTCTTCTCCCAAGCCGAGCATGACGAAGACGCGCAAGCGATTTTAGTGAGCTGGGACGCCGCGCATTTGGACGCTGTGGCGGCTTCCATCGAGCGGTTGCTGCCAACGCTAGAGCGCGAAGAGATTGCCCGCGCCTCGCTGAAACGCCGCGGCGCGCTGATTCTGTGTCACGATCAGGCTGAAGCGATCGAGATGATCAATCGCATTGCGCCAGAGCATCTTGAATTATCGGTCGCAGAGCCTGAGGCATGGCTAGACGATATCCGCCATGCGGGCGCGATCTTCATGGGTCGCCACACGTCGGAAGCGCTGGGGGATTACTGTGCAGGCCCGAACCATGTCCTGCCGACGTCCGGCACGGCGCGCTTCTCCTCGCCGCTAGGTGTGTACGATTTTCAAAAACGCTCTTCCATCATCCATTGCTCTCCAGAGGGCGCCTCCGAGCTGGGTAAAGTGGCTTCCGTGCTGGCGCGCGGGGAGTATCTTACTGCCCATGCGCGCTCGGCGGAGTATCGTATCCGCGACTGATAGGCAGTAAGAACGCCCCGGCAGGGCGGCTTAAGAGCCGCTCTGCCGATCGGCTGACGTAGCGTTGGTCGGTACGGGGCGCTCGCCTACCTCCAGCGTCATTTCCATGCGTTCGCCGCCGCGGACAATCGTCAGCGGTAGCGACGTACCGGGCGGGATCGAGGCGATATCGCTCATGGTCGCTCGGGCATCCAAGATGACTTGTCCGTCGATGGAGAGCAGTACGTCACCTGGCTGCAAGCCTGCCTGGGCGGCAGGGCCGCCGCTCACGACGCCTGCGACGATGACTCCCTGCGGCGTCCGTAATCCAAACGATGCGGCCAGCTCCCTTGAAAGAGCCTGGGCTTCGATGCCCAGCCACCCTCGAATGACCCGTCCGCGGGTGACCAGCTCGTCCAAAATGCTGTGCGCGAGATTGGCAGGAATCGCGAAACCAATCCCCTGGGAGCCGCCGGAGCGAGAGAAGATCGCCGTATTGATTCCCACCAATGCGCCGTCTGGGTTGACCAGCGCGCCGCCTGAGTTGCCGGGGTTAATGGCGGCGTCGGTCTGAATGAAGTCTTCATAAGCATTCAATCCCAGGTGGCTGCGCCCGGTGGCGCTGATAATACCCATGGTCACGGTTTGGCCAACGCCAAAGGGGTTGCCAATGGCCAGCGCCACATCGCCCACCGCGACCTCTTCTGAGTCGGCAAGCTCAATGACCGGTAAGTCGTCTAGGTCGATCCGGAGCACTGCCAGATCGCTTTCTGGATCGGTGCCGATGACTTCCGCGAGGGTTTCACGCCCGTCGCGAAGCGCGACCTGTATTTGGTCGGCGCCGTTGATCACATGATGGTTGGTCAATACGTAGCCGTCGTTGCTGACGATGACGCCAGACCCCAGGCTCGACAGCATGCGCTGGTGGGTCGTGGCATCGTCACCGCTGAAAAATTGGTTGAAGAAGGGATCGGACATCAGCGGGTGCTGGTCGCGCTCGACGATTCGAGATGAGTAGATGTTCACCACCGCAGGGGCGGCTTGATTGACGGCGTTGGAGTAGCTAGCAGGGCCTTGCTGCCGGGAAAGCGGGGCTGCTTGTTTGATATCCGGCGCCGGACGATTTGCACTGGGTTCGCTGCTGGTCGTTGGGACCAGTGCAGGGGGGGATTCGAAGGCGGTGGGAGCCTCCTCCGTTACCGGGGGCGTTTGACGGAATGGGTTGGGCAGCTGCTCGGGAAAGGCGAGCAGCACCACGGCCGCAAGCAGAAGCCCGGTCAAAATGGGCCATAAATAAGGCAGCACGAAGCGGTGCATGCGAAAGTTCCTCAGCGTGTGGCAGTCTAAACGGTCGCGAGGTTCGCGATAACGTAAAGCGAGTCTTACAATGGCGCTATGGTAACACCGAATGCCGCTGTGCCTCACGGGGGCTGGTTTAATTGCAAGAAGGAGAGAGCGTGAATCATCGTGATCAGTTAGTCGCTGCCTGCGACCACCAGTTACGCGCCACTCAATTCAAAGATTTTACGGTCAACGGCCTTCAGGTCGAGGGGCGTGAGCAGGTGCGTCGGGTCATGACAGGAGTGACGGCTTGCCAAGCGTTACTGGAAGAAGCCGTGGCATGGCAGGCCGACATGGTGCTCGTGCACCATGGCTATTTCTGGAAGAACGAGCCTGTCCCCATCACTGGCATGAAGCAGCGTCGAATCAAAACGTTGTTGGCCAATGATATCAGCCTGTTGGCTTACCATTTGCCGCTAGATGCCCATGCGGAGATGGGGAATAACGCGCAGTTGGCCAAGCGCTTGGGTTGGAAAGTCGAGGGATGTCTAGACGGAGAGTTGGGTGAAGGGCTGCTCTGGTCGGGACGGCTGGTGACGCCACAGAGTGTGTCAGCGTTGGCGCAGCAAGTTGGCGCTATCCTCGAACGCGAGCCGCTCGTCGTCGAGGCGCCAAGCCGTGAGGCCATCGAGCGGATTGCCTGGTGCACCGGTGGGGCACAAGACATGATTACGGCGGCCTACGAGGCCGGTGCCCAGGTGTTTATATCGGGCGAGATCTCTGAGCGAACGACCCACTTGGCCCGTGAAATGGGCATCCACTATCTAGCAGCGGGACACCACGCGACCGAACGTTACGGTGTTCAGGCCATGGGCGAATGGCTGGCCAGCGAGTTTGGCGTTGAACACCGTTTCGTCGATATCGATAATCCGGCCTAGCCGAGGGTGGGGAGCAGGTTGCTGACCAGGGCCACAACAGGGTGGGCCCTGGCACGCGGTGATAGCGTCACGCGTTTAGTAGCGTGGCGGCTGGGCAGCGGTGTTATCTGTGGCTCTGTTCTCTTTGAGGCCAAAGTCTTCCGATAGCGTCCCGTTTTTGCCAGCGGCGTAGTCCCGAGGCATGGCAACGCTTTGGTCGCCGTCAGGCGTGGCGGTCGGCTGAGAGGACGGTTTGACGCTCGTGAGTTTCCATTGGGCGGCTTCGCTCTCTACTTGCTGCTCTAGCTGGTCCGCCTCATGGCGAATATTCTCCAGGCGCTGCTGAATGCCGGTGAGGTGATGGCTCATCCCTTTCTTTAAATCGGCAATTTGGTGTTCACGCTCAAGCAGCGTCTGCTTGAGCGAAGCGACGTCTCGCGCACCTTTGCTGAAAAGCCGATAGCACCCAAGGCCAATGATGAATCCCACGGCCAAGCCAATGATTGCAAAAGTGAATGGCGAGCTTGCTTCCACAGTCCTTCTCCCTAAGTAATGCGCGCCGCTGTGTACAGGGCGTGACTTTAAAAACCGCCCCATTATAGGCGCGTCTCAGTCGGTTGGGTCAATCCGCTCATGCGCTTAGCGTTCAAGCGGCGTATAATTGCCCTCATTTTTGTTGAGCTCGTGTTGTCTGTCGCTTTAAGGCGGCGGGCACGCACTCAGGCTCAAGTGTTGCGGGAGCACCATCTTCATGCCATCAGTGTCTGAGCGTCAGGCGTCCGATTCCACTCGTCGCCCCACGCCGCTTGAGCGCTATCAAGCCGATCTCAAGCGCAGCGATTTTCAGTATGACCCGGCCCAAGAGCAGGCGGTCAAGCATCTCCAGCGGCTCTATGATGAGCTGTTGGCGACGCCAACGACGGTGCCCAAGGCCGTGGTGGCCAGCAAAGGAATCAAAGCCAAAATGGCAGGTTTGCTGGGTAAGAAGCATGCGCCTGCCAAACCGCCGTTGCCCCAAGTAAAAGGGCTCTACTTCTGGGGAGGCGTAGGGCGTGGTAAGACCTACTTGGTCGATACCTTTTATGAGGCGCTGCCGTTTCCCGAAAAAATGCGCACCCATTTCCACCGGTTCATGCAGCGGGTTCATAATGAGCTAACTCATTATAAAGGCGAGAAAAACCCGCTCACTCTCATCGCGGGTAAATTTGCCGCCGAGGCACGCGTTATCTGCTTCGATGAGTTTTTCGTCAAAGATATTACCGACGCCATGATTCTCGCTAACTTACTGGAAGCGCTCTTCCAGCGCGGCGTGGTATTGGTGGCGACGTCGAATATCGTCCCGGACGATCTTTACAAGGATGGGCTGCAGCGTGCGCGGTTCGTGCCTGCCATTGAATTGGTAAATCGACATTGCGAGGTGGTCAACGTCGATTCGGGTATCGACTATCGTCTGCGGGCACTGGAGCGTGCTGAAATTTTCCATGCGCCTCTTGACGCTGCGGCCGAGAAAGAGCTAGCGCGCAGCTTCCGAGAAATTGCCGGTCAGCCTGGGGAGGAGGGTGCACCGCTGGAAGTTAATCACCGGGTGCTCAAAACGCGTCGCCTGCATGAAGATGTGGTGTGGTTCGAGTTTGCCGAACTGTGTGACGGCCCGCGCAGCCAAAACGACTATATCGAGCTGGCCCGAGAATTTCATACCGTTCTGGTGGCCAATGTGCCGCGGATGGATGGCAAGATGGACGATCAAGCGCGGCGTTTCATCAACATGGTGGACGAATTCTATGATCGCGGCGTGAAGCTGCTGATGTCGGCGGAAGTGCCGGTGGAGTCGCTTTACAGCGACGGTAAGCTGACGTTCGAGTTTCAGCGGACCTTGTCGCGATTGCAAGAGATGCAGTCTCGCGAGTATCTGGCGCTGGCGCACAAGCCTTAGGGTGGTGGCACGCAAAAAAAGTCATAGAGCCCTTAACTTGAGCGGATGCTTACTGTAGAATGCCGCCTCGCTACACGTTGCTGGCATTTGCCCGCAACCAAAAAAAATAGGGATGGTGCTTCACCGCCTAGCGGTGTGAGACACCCAACACACTTAATCTGGTGATTTCATCCATGAAGACGTTCAGTGCTAAGCCGCAGTCCGTCCAGCGCGACTGGTACATTGTCGACGCTACGGACAAAACGCTCGGTCGTCTGGCAACCGAGATTGCTCGCCGCCTGCGTGGCAAGCATAAGCCCGAATTTACCCCTCACGTTGATACCGGTGACTACATCGTCGTCATCAACGCCGAGAAAGTCCAAGTAACCGGTAACAAGGCGAAGGCAAAGACCTATTATCGCCACACAGGTTACCCGGGCGGTCTGCGCTCCATGACATTCGACAAAATGATCGATCACGCTCCTGAGCGTATCATCGAGTCTGCCGTCAAAGGCATGCTGCCGAAAGGTCCGTTGGGTCGCGCCATGTATACCAAGTTGAAAGTGTACGCCGGTGCCGAGCATCCGCATGCTGCCCAGCAGCCGCTTGAACTGAACATCTGAGGAAATCTTCGCCATGACACAGCAGTATTACGGTACCGGGCGCCGCAAGACTTCCACCGCTCGTGTGTTCCTGAAGCCGGGTTCCGGCAAAATTACCGTCAACAACCGTGAACTTGACCAGTACTTCGGTCGTGTTACCGGTCGCATGGTTGTTCGTCAGCCACTAGAGCTGACCGAGACACTGAACCAGTTCGACGTGTACGTGACCGTTGAAGGCGGCGGCGGCTCTTCACAGGCTGGCGCCATTCGTCACGGCATTACGCGTGCCCTGATGAACTACAACGAAGATCTGCGTCCTACGCTGCGCGCTGCGGGTTACGTTACCCGTGATGCTCGTCAAGTTGAGCGTAAGAAAGTCGGTCTGCGTAAAGCACGTCGTCGTCCGCAGTTCTCCAAGCGTTAATTCTACGCTATGCGGCAAAAACGCCCAGGTCAAAGACCTGGGCGTTTTTTATTGGAATATCAAAAAATTATAACGCTCGTACCACCATCGTCCGGGGCGGTTGTTCTTGTGCAGAGCGCTTTGTTTTTTTAACATAGACTGTATTTGATATTCGTCGTCGCAAGACGCCTTTGCGACGGAACGGGTAAGCTGATGGGAGAAACCAGAAATGGCAGATAACGGCGTAAACAAAGGCCGGCGCCGTTTCCTCGTAGGCGCCACCTCCGTTGTGGGGGCGGTGGGCGCTGTCGGGGTTGCGGTCCCCTTTGTGGCATCTTGGCAGCCTAGTGCCAAGGCAAGGGCGGCAGGCGCCCCGGTACAAGCGGATATTTCCAAGCTTGAGCCGGGTCAGCGCATGACCGTCGAATGGCGTGGTCGCCCGATTTGGATCATTAACCGTACGCCCGAGATGATCGAGCGTACGGAAGCGCTTGGCGCGGATAGCCTGGCGGATCCGGATTCCGAAGTGCCACAGCAGCCTGCCTACATCCAGGGTGAACTGCGCTCGATCAGGCCTGAAATCGGTGTGCTGATCGGTATCTGTACTCACTTGGGCTGTTCTCCTCTGTTTCGGCCTGAGCCGGATGCGGAAGGGGTGGGCGTCGATAACTGGCCGGGTGGTTTCTTCTGCCCATGCCACGGCTCTCGCTTTGACTTAGCCGGTCGCGTTTTTAGCAACGTTCCTGCGCCGACTAACCTTGAAGTGCCGCCCTACCGCTTTGAAAACGATGACATCATCGTGGTCGGCGAAGATGAGGAGAGTGCCTAATGGCTAATCCAAATAAGGCAAAGGCCGAAAGCGGCATCATGCGTTGGGTGGACGACCGTTTCCCCGCCACGCAAATGATGCAAGACCACCTGACCAAGTACTACGCGCCGAAGAACTTCAACTTCTTCTATATTTTTGGTGTATTGGCACTGCTAGTGCTAGTCAACCAAATCTTGACCGGCGTATGGTTGACCATGAGCTTCAACCCGTCAGCTGAAGGTGCGTTTGCTTCAGTTGAATACATCATGCGTGATGTGGAGTGGGGTTGGCTGATCCGTTACATGCATACCACGGGGGCGTCAGCCTTCTTCGTGGTGATCTATATGCACATGTTCCGCGGCTTGATGTACGGCTCTTACAAAGCGCCCCGCGAGCTGGTGTGGATCTTTGGTATGACGATCTACCTCGCGCTGATGGCGGAGGCCTTCATGGGCTATCTGCTGCCATGGGGGCAGATGTCTTACTGGGGTGCTCAGGTCATCATCTCGCTCTTCTCTGCCATTCCGGGCATCGGCCCTGACCTGGCTCAGTGGGTGCGTGGTGACTTCCTGATCTCGGGTATCACGTTGAATCGCTTCTTCGCGCTCCACGTCGTCGCACTGCCGATCGTGATTTTGGCGCTGGTCGTGCTGCACATCATCGCGCTGCACGAAGTAGGGTCTAACAACCCTGACGGTATCGACATCAAGCAGAAGAAAGATGAGACCGGTAAGCCCCTCGATGGCATTGCGTTCCATCCGTACTACACCGTGAAGGATCTGGTGGGTATCGCGGTCTTCCTGTTCGTGTTCTGCGTGGTGGTGTTCTACTTCCCGGAAGGGGGTGGGTACTTCATCGAGAAGCCGAACTTCGAGCCGGCCAACCCGCTGAAAACGCCTGACCATATCGCACCTGTCTGGTACTTCACGCCGTTCTACGCCATCCTGCGCGCGATTACTTTCTCGCTGTTCGGGCTGGATGCGAAGTTCCTCGGCGTGGTGTGTATGGGAGCCGCCATCGCTGTGCTGTTCGTGCTGCCGTGGCTTGACCGCAGCCCCGTGCGCTCCATGCGCTACAAAGGCTGGATGTCGAAGGTCATGCTGCTGCTGTTCTCGATTAGCTTCATCATTCTGGGCGTATTGGGCGTGCTGCCGTCTACGGAAGGTCGCACCATCCTTGCGCAGGTGTGTACAGCCATTTACTTCGCCTTCTTCCTGCTGATGCCGATTTACACCAAGCTGGAGAAGACTAAACCCGTTCCGGAAAGGGTGACTGGCTAATGAAAAAGCAACTATTAGCACTGCTCTTCGCAATCGTGCCGGTCACCGCGATGGCCGCTGGTGGCGCGAGCGTGCCCCACAGTATGGAGCCTGATCTGCACGACCAAGCGTCGCTGCAAAACGGCATGAAGCTCTACGTCAACTACTGCATGGGCTGTCACTCGCTGGAGCACCAGCGTTTTGCGCGTGCTGCTGACGACCTGGGGATTCCGCAGGACTTGGTGGAAGAGAACCTGATCTTCTCCTCCGACTTGGCGTTCAACGACCAGATGCACATCGCCATGGACAGTGGTGATGCTGAGTCTTGGTTCGGCGCTGCGCCGCCCGATCTGACGCTGGAAGCGCGTCTGCGTGGTACTGACTGGGTTTACTCCTACCTGCTGGGCTTTTACAAAGACCCGAGCCGACCCACCGGTGTGAACAACACGGTTTACGAGCTGGTGGCGATGCCTAACGTGCTGGAGCCTCTCCAGGGCGTTCAGGAAATGGTCTGTGCCGAAACCGATCAGCCGGTGGCAGGTCACGAACCGGATCCTTTGTCGGGCAAGTATCAGTCGTGTGACGTGCTGCAAGTCACTCAGCCGGGGGCCATGGAGCCTGCCGAGTTCGAGGAAGCGGTGTACGATTTGACCAACTTCCTGGCCTATGTCGGTGAGCCTTCCAAGCTGCAGGCGCAAGCTCTTGCACCCAAAGTGCTGATCTTCATCTTTATCTTTGGTGTGATTGCCTACCTGCTCAAGCGTGAGTACTGGCGAGACGTCCACTAAGCAGTCAGATTTGATGGGACGTACAGGCGCACGGCGAAAGTCGTGCGCCTTTTGCTTGTCTGCATGTTGCTATGTATCGCTGGCTACCTTCCCATAAGAGGGTGCTGGCATGTTATTATCGAAAATTGTTTTGATGCGAGGATGCTTTCATGGGTGTTGTGGCCAAGCGGTCGTCAATGATCTTTTACTCAGGTAGTGATGATCATTTCAGTCATCGAGTGCGCATTGTTCTGGCTGAAAAAGGAGTGGCGGTCGACATCGTCGATGTCGCCGAGGAGCAGCCGCCTGAAGAGCTAGCAGACCTCAACCCGTACAACAGCGTTCCGACGCTGCTGGATCGTGACTTGGTGCTTTACGAGTCCAAGGTCATGATGGAGTACTTGGACGAGCGTTTTCCTCATCCACCGTTGCTGCCGGTTTATCCTGTAGCACGTGCGCAAAGCCGTCTCTGGATGCACCGTATCGAGCGCGAATGGTGCCCGATGCTCGAGCAGATTCGTACAGGCGGTAAGAAAGAGGCCGATAAGGCGCGTAAGGAGCTACGCGAAAGCCTGATTGGTATCTCGCCCATCTTCGAAGATATGCCTTATTTCATGAGCGAAGAGTTTACGCTGGTGGACTGCTGTCTCGCCCCCATCCTTTGGCGTTTACCCGAGCTGAACATCGAGTTGCCCGAAAAGCAGGTCAAGCCGCTGCTCGGTTACATGGCGCGGGTATTTGAGCGTGAAGCGTTTAAAGCATCTTTGAACGAGCGTGAAAAAGAGATGCGCGCTTGAATTCATTCGGCCTCTTAGCGCTTGAGCAAGGGGCCATACACGTTAGGAGGAGGGAGCCTTATGAAATCGAGCCGTCCCTATCTCGCCCGAGCCCTTTATGAGTGGCTGTTAGACAACGAGCTGACCCCCTATTTGGTGGTGGATGCGACCCAGCCTGGGGTCGAAGTGCCACGGCAATTCGTGCAGAACGGACAGATCGTGCTCAACGTGGCGCCGACGGCCGTGCGCGACCTGTTTATGGAGAATCAGGCGATCGGCTTTAACGCTCGTTTTGGCGGTCAGCCCATGCAAGTGATGATTCCAACGCCCGCGCTGATTGCCATTTATGCCCGTGAGAATGGGGCGGGTATGGTGTTTGGTCATGAGCCTGAGCTGGATGCGGCAGGCTTCGACGAGCATGATGAGACGTCGGATGACGTGGAAGATGCGGCGTCGGAGGCTTCGAAGCCGGAGTTGACTCTGACGGAGCCAACGTCGGATACGGCGTCCAACGGTTCTTCCGAAGCCGGTGCCAGCGATGACAAGCCCAAGAAGAAGCCTACGTTGCGTGTCGTGAAGTAATTCGCTGAGTGGCTCGCCTGTATACAAAACCTCGCCAGATATCTGGCGAGGTTTTGTCGTTCATGGAGGCTAGTCGAGGTAATCGAACACCTTCACGATTCGCTGAACGCCTCCTACCGATGAAGCGGCGTTGACGATGCGGTCAGCCTCTTCACGCGTCACCATGCCCATCAGGTAGACGCTGGCATTTTCCGTGGTGACCTTCAGCTTGGAGGAGTCGATGCGGTCATTGGTGGCCAAGTGGCTGATCACATTGGTAGTGAGCCACGTATCCGTCAGTCGCTGAGTCGCGGGTAGATTGGCCGCCACGGTCAGTTCGTTATGGACTTTTTCCACGCCACGCAGGTTGGAAGCCACGCTACCAGCCATGTTCTTTAGCTCTTCGCTAGGCACTTGTCCGACGAGTAGCAGGGCACCATTGTAGCTGTGGGCGCGGATGCGGGCATCGCCAAGGCGGGCGTCTGCGCGGGCCAGGGCGCGCTCTACTTCGCGCTCGATGGTGGCATCGACCGCTTCCACGTCGTTGCTGCGTTGGCCGTAGTTGGACGGATTCGAGGCGCTATTGTTGGCACAGCCGCTGAGGGCGATCGCGCCACAAAGCGTTGCAGCCAGTAGGGTTTTGGAGGAGAAGCGCAGGGCCATGGGGATGACTCCTTGATCAGTAGGGATTCACAAAACGCGCGTTATTAGTCAGCGCCGCCAAACAGTTGTTCGTCAATTAAATCACAAAGACAGTGAATGACGAGCAAATGCACCTCTTGGATGCGCGCGGTGGAAGTGGCAGGTACGCGAATTTCGCAGTCATCTTGGCCCAGCAGCGAGGCCATATTGCCACCGTCACGTCCGGTGAGGGCCACCACGGTCATGTCACGGTCGTGGGCAGCCTGGATGGCTTGAACGACGTTGGCCGAGTTGCCGCTGGTGGAGATTGCCAGCAAGACATCGCCAGGCTGGCCCAGTGCGCGGATCTGCTTGGAAAAGACTTCGTTGTAGCTGTAATCGTTCGCAATAGAGGTGAGTGTCGATGTATCGGTCGTCAGAGCCAAGGCAGGGAGACTGGGGCGCTCGCGCTCGAAACGATTCAGTAACTCAGACGAAAAGTGCTGGCTGTCACCGGCACTACCACCGTTGCCACACGCGAGAATTTTTCCTTCGTTGACTAAGCACTGCACCATCATTTGACTGGCGACCTCGATGAACGGAGGTAGCACTTCGCTGGCGTAGGTTTTGGTATCGATGCTGGCATTAAAATGGCTGAGTATACGAGATTGAAAGTCCATCAGGGCTTCCTAGTTAAGATTATTAATACGCGTCGAAAGCCGCTTGCTCCCAATGGAACTCGAGAGCGGGCGGTCTGCCTGTAATGGCTAGGATATCAAAGCGACAGGGGCATGAGAGGTCATGTCGCGCAAGATAGAGCGACGCTGCGCGAATCAAGCGGCGACGCTTTTGTGCGTTGACCATTTCGAGTGGGTGCCCGTGGCGCGTCGTGGCGCGGTGTTTGACCTCGACGAAGACCAGCGTATCCCGGTCGTACATGATGAGATCCAGTTCGCCGCCTTTGACATGGTGGTTGCTGGCCACCCACCGAAGACCACGCTGCTGCAGCCATTGAGCGGCTAATTGCTCAATGGCTGCGCCTCGTGAGCGAGCTGTTTGTGGTCTACTGCTCGTCATCCAGTAAGCCAGGAATCAAGATGGGCGACGGCGTGCCGTTCTGGAATTTGGCCCAAGGCAGTTCGCGATGAATGCGCCCATCGTTGGAGAGCGATAGGGTGCCGGTACTGCCGCTCAGGCCATTCAGTCCAGAAAGGTCCGACATGCGTTTAGCGAGTTCGTAGGCGTCCACGCCCATGGCCATTAGACGGAACATGGAGGCATCCGCTTCATCGCGCAGCGCTTGATACGTGGGGTAGAAGGGCAGCACTTCTTCGCCGCCTACTGCGGCGTCCGGGATTTGCCAGGGGATGTCCATGAACATCACGTCATTGAGATCCTGATCCAAGCGCGTTTGTAGGCGCCCTTCGTGCAGGTGAGACGTGGCGTAAATGGGCAGATCCGGCGCGTAGTAGTAATCCAGCGTAGGCGGCACTTGGCGTGCGTAATCCGGGAGTGCCAGCAGGAAGAGGGCATCGATGTTGCCAAGACGCGCCCGTTCGCCGCTGACGTTGAGCGCCGTTTGCACCGCATTCGATACCGGGCTGCTCGGGTTGTAGCGCACGGCATTCGTCACCTCGCCACCCAGGCGCTGAAACTCGTTCCAGAAGGCTTCACCAACTCGGCGGCCCCAATCGTTATCGGGCACCATCAACGACATTTGGCGCTGACCGTCTTGATAAGCACGTCGCGCGGCTTGGCGGGCTTCGTCTTCCGCAGACAGGCCATACTGCAGCAGGCGCTGTGCTTGATTGTTGGCGCTGCTGCCGTAGTTGAGGGCTAGCGTAGGCAGCGGAACGCTATCGCGCTGTTCGAGCTGGGTCACTTGATCTTTGTCCAGCGGCCCAATCATGAGCTGCGCGTTCATCTGCTGCGCGCGGCTATAGAGTTCGTCTAGCGAGTACTGTGCGGCGTCGATGAAGCTTAACTGAACGCCGTCATCGCTGATGTCGTTATGACGGCGCATGGCGCTGGCAATGGTGTTGGCCACGCTGCTCAGCGGGCCAGACTCCGGCAGCGCAACGACGATGCGGCGCACGTCGGTGCCATCCAGCTCGGGAAGTGTGACCTGCACCTGATCCGGCTGCTGATTCATGGCCTGCTGAGCCCACTGACGCCGTTCGGCTAAGGTCTGCTGCTGATTGGCTTGCATGGGCAGTTCGTCGTCCAAGACCTGGGTGGCGCGGAGTACCGCGCGCGGGTCGTTCAAGCCACGGGCAAGTTCGGAAAACAGCATGGCCCAGCGAACGCGGTCGGTGTCGTTGAGCTGCGCCTCGTCGATGCTGTTGGCGGCATCGAAGGCGTTTTCACGCTGACCTTGGCGGGCCAAAATGTTGGCCGCTTCCAAGCGCGTGCGCGCCGCTTGCTCCGGGGCTTGCTGTTCGGCTTGATCGAGCAAGCGCCCTGCGTCCTGGTCAGGCACGCGATCAACCACGCTGGGAGGCTGCATGGCGCACCCGGTGATGAGCAGTGCCATGAAGGCAGTGGCCAACAGGCCACGAAGTGACTGTTTCATGTATCCTTCCTTAGTTTCCATTTGCGCTGTCGCGGTCTATCAGCTGGTAAGCGTGGCTTTCCACAAGCATAGCGCACCGTCAGGGCAAGCCATTAACAAATCGGGAGTCACGATGACACACCAACATCCGGGCACATTGTACGTGGTTGCTACGCCAATTGGGAATTTGGACGACTTAACGCCGCGTGCCGCTCGGGTTTTAGCCGATGTGTCGCGCATTGCGGCGGAAGATACCCGTCACAGCGCGCGCCTGCTCGCTCATTTAGGCGTCAACACGCCCATGATGTCGCTACATGAACACAACGAAGCCCAGCGGGTCGATACGCTGGATCGCTACTTGCTAGCGGGCGAGAGTATCGCGCTGATCAGCGATGCGGGTACGCCGCTGATATGCGATCCGGGGTTTGTCTTGGTGCGGGAGTTGCGCGCCAGAGGGCGGCATATCGTGCCGCTACCCGGCCCCTGTGCGCTAGTCACCGCGTTGTCCGGCGCGGGCCTGCCCACTGACCGCTTTACGTTCGGCGGCTTCTTGCCTTCCAAGCCTAGTGCCCGCCGACAAGCGCTGGAGAAGTGGCAGAGTCGTGAAGAAACGCTGGTGTTTTACGAATCGCCCCATCGCATTGTCCATACGCTGGAAGCGCTTTGCGAACAGATGCCCGAGCGAACGGTGGTGCTGGCACGGGAGCTGACCAAAACCTTCGAAACGTTTTTGCAGGGCGCTCCGGCCGCGCTGCGGGATCAGCTCGCGGAGGACCCCAACCAGAGTCGCGGGGAGTTCGTGGTCATGATTTCTGGGGCGCCCCCGGCGGTACGAGAGGACGAGCAGTCCATCGCCGCTGACGAGTTGCTGGCTGCTTTGCTGGCCGAGGGTGTTGGCGTCAAGCAGGGGGCCTCGGTTGCGGCGCGAATGTTGGGCGGGCGCAAGCAGGAGTGGTACGCCCGGTTGCAGGCAATGAAAGGTCAGCATTGAGGCGAACGCAGGGCGCTGGTATGCTTGCCGCCGGAGTTGGCCAGACAGTCGCCGCTGGCGCGTTCGCAAGAGCCGCCAGGGGAGGAAAGTCCGGGCTCCATAGGGCAGAGTGCCAGGTAACGCCTGGGCGGCGTAAGCCGACGGAAAGTGCAGCAGAGAGTAGACCGCCTAAGCCTTTCGGGGCCGGTAAGGGTGAAAGGGTGCGGTAAGAGCGCACCGCGCGCCTGGCAACAGTGCGTGGCATGGTAAACCCCACTCGGAGCAAGACCAAATAGGGACCCAACGGCGTGGCCCGCGCTGGGTCCGGGTAGGTTGCTTGAGCGCTGTGGTGACGCAGCGCCTAGAGGAATGACTGTCCACGACAGAACCCGGCTTATCGGCCGACTCCCCATTTCCATGAAAGGCGCGCCCGGCGCGCCTTCCCAAATTTTGTGTGAGAGTAACATGCCTTCTGCTGACGCTGATCAGGTCGCCCGCTTTCGTCATACCAGCGTTTTATTGGAAGGAGCGGTAGATGCCCTGGTTCATGACCCTGAAGGAGTCTATCTGGACGGTACCTTTGGTCGTGGCGGTCACTCCCGATTGATTCTTTCGCGCTTGAGCGACCAGGGCCGATTGTTGGCCATGGACCGCGACCCGCAGGCCATTGCTGCCGCGGCTGAGATAGATGACGCCCGTTTCCACATTACTCAGCGTGAGTTCGCCCATTTGGCGGAATTTGCCAAGGAGCAAGGGCTCTACGGCAAGCTCTCTGGCGTGCTGCTAGACGTCGGCGTCTCTTCCCCACAGCTCGACGACCCGGAGCGCGGTTTCAGCTTCATGCGTAACGGCCCGCTGGACATGCGCATGGACCCTACCCAGGGGGAGAGCGCCGCCGAGTTTTTAGCCCGCGCCAGCGAAGCCGATATCGCCAATGTCTTCAAAACCTATGGTGAAGAGCGCTACGCCAAGCGATTGGCGAATGCCGTCGTGAAGCGTCGCGTGGAGCAGCCTTTCACCCATACGGTGGATCTGGCCGAGGTGCTGAAGGCTGCCCACCCGGCGTGGGAAAAGGGGCGCCATCCGGCGACCAAAGCGTTCCAGGGGCTACGAATTTACCTCAACGGGGAACTCGAGCAATTAGACGCCGCCTTAGAGGCAGCGTTAGAGGCGCTGGCACCAGGTGGGCACCTCGTGGTGATCAGCTTCCACTCTTTGGAAGACCGTCGCGTGAAGCGGTTCATTCGTCATCACGTGCGGGGAGATACTCACTTACCCCGCGGCGTACCCATTCGGGACGATCAGTTGAATCGCCGTCTGGAGGCGTTGGGTAAGGGGAGTCGTCCGAGCGACGAGGAAGTCGATGCTAACCCCCGCGCGCGTAGTGCCGTCATGCGGGCGGCTCGTAAGCGAGGCTAATCATGAACATGGAGCGGTTAGGGCACTGGGCGTCCACATTGAGGGCAGAGTGGCCGTTTAAACTGCGCCTACGTTGGTGGCCCATCACGATGATCGTGCTTTTCGTGGCTTGTTTGCTGACCGGTTTGGCCGTAGTGACGACAACGCACATGACGCGGATGCAGTATGCCGAGCTGCAGCGGTTGGAGCAGGAGAAAAACCAGCTGCAGACCGAGTGGGGCCAGCTGTTGTTGGAGGAGGGGGCGTGGTCTACACCCGCCCGCATTGAGCAAATTGCCACGGAACGGCTAGAAATGCGTATTCCTGACGTAAATGATGTCGAGGTGATTCGGCCATGAGGCGTGACGGTCGGGGAGGGAAGTCCCGCCAATACCCCATTGCGCCGCCGCTTGCCGGTGGGCGCTTTTTCTTTATCTTATTGGCCGTTGGCTTGGCATCGGCAATTTTGATTGGGCGAATTACGCTGCTCCAGGTCATCGATCGCCCCTTCTTGCAGAGCCAGGGCGATGCCCGCACGCTGCGCCATGAAACCATTCCCGCCCACCGTGGCATGATCACCGACCGAAACGGTGAGCCGTTAGCCATTTCTACCCCGGTCGTGACGCTGTGGGCGAATCCGCAAGAGTTGCCGACGGACGCCATCCAGCGCGTCATGCTGGCCCAGGCGTTAGGCATGACGCTGGAGGATTTCGAATCTCGCGTGGCGCGCTACAGCAGCCGTGAGTTCATGTACCTGCGGCGGCAGATGACGCCCGAGGCGGCACAACGCATCCTCGATTTGCGCACGCCAGGTGTCTACCCCCAGCGTGAGTACAAACGCTACTACCCTGCTGGTGAAGTCGCGGCTCAAATACTCGGGGTCACCAATGTGGACGACGTTGGCCAGGAAGGTTTGGAGTTGGCGTATCAGCCTTATCTAGCAGGCCACCCCGGTCAGCGGCGCGTCATCAAGGACCGACGCGGCCGGCTGGTACGAGAGCTGGGAGTCATTCGCGAGGCGCAGCCCGGCGGAGAGCTAACATTGGCGATCGACCAGCGTATTCAGTACATGGCCTATCGTGAGTTACGCGCCGCCGTGGCCGAGCATCAAGCCGATGGGGGCGTGCTCGTGATGA
This sequence comes from Halomonas sp. CnH100-B, assembly GCF_024124605.1. Classification (NCBI taxonomy): domain Bacteria; kingdom Pseudomonadati; phylum Pseudomonadota; class Gammaproteobacteria; order Oceanospirillales; family Halomonadaceae; genus Halomonas; species Halomonas sp. CnH100-B. The sequence continues at coordinate 304,883 of NZ_JAMXRX010000001.1, forward strand.
TGGATGCACGCACCGGTGAAGTGCTGGCAATGGCCAATTTTCCCTCCTACAACCCCAATAATCGGGCCGGGTTGGATCCTCGCGGGTTGCGTAACCAGGCGCTGGTCGATGTATTCGAGCCGGGGTCGGTGATGAAACCGCTCGCGATGGCGGCCGTTCTTGAAAGTGGCATCGTTGGTCGTGATGCGGTCGTCGACACCTCGCCGGGGTGGATGCGTCTGGATGAGTTCACGATCCGCGATTTTCGTAATTATGGTGAGTTGGACCTCGCGGGGATTCTCGAAAAGTCGTCCAACATCGGTATGTCCCGTTTGGCATTGCAGTTGAGCGATACGGCGATTTGGGAAAAGTACAACCAACTGGGCCTTGGGCAGAGTCCAGGCACAGGATTTCCGGGCGAATCGACGGGTAATTTACCCGCCCGTGTGCAATGGTCCCGAAGTGAACGCGCGGCACTTTCCTATGGCTATGGCCTATCCGTCACCGCTGTCCAATTGGCCAGCGCGTACACAGCGTTAGCCAATGACGGTGAGCGCCTCCCTCCTTCGCTGCTAAGGTTGTCAGAACCCCCGCAGGGCATTCCCGCCATTGAGCCTAGCGTTGCGAACGACTTGCTCGACATCTTGGAGACATCGGTAGGGGCTTACACCGGGGGGCGACGGGCACGGGTAGAAGGGTATCGCGTAGGCGGTAAAACCGGCACTGTGCGCAAAACCGGCCAGCAGGGATACGCCACCGATGCTTACCGCAGCGTGTTTGCCGGTATCGCCCCGATTTCGGACCCGCGTATCGTGACGGTAGTAATGATTGACCACCCCAAAGCAGGTGAGTTTTATGGGGGAGCCGTGGCAGCTCCGGTGTTTTCGAGCGTCACCGGTAACGCTCTGCGCTTGCTGGATGTGCCGCCAGACTACGAGGTCGAATAGTGTTTAAGGAGATGGCATGACCATATGCCCAGATCAGTTACGGAAAGCGTTGCACCACGTATGGCCGAGCGCCGAACTGCCGGCCCTGCCTGACCTACCTCGGCAGCTTCATCTGATCACCGATTCTCGCAAGCTCCAGGCAGGCGATGTGTTCGTTGCCGTGCCCGGCAGTCAGAGTGATGGCCGAGCGTATATCGAGCAGGCGTTGGCCAGTGGGGCTACCCTGGTGCTGGCGCATACCAAAGAGAGCGACGTGAGCCTGGACGGGCGCGTGCTGTTTTTGCCGCATTTGTCGCTACGCCTGGGGGAGCTGGGGCGTACGTTATTTGACGTGCCGAGCGGACTTGAGATCATTGCGGTCACGGGAACCAACGGTAAGAGCTCGGTGACCCACTACGTTGCTGAGCTCAGCGAACGCTTGGGAACGCCCGCCGGTGTGATCGGCACCTTAGGCGTGGGACGTCCAGGGAAGCTGTCGGAGAGCGGGTTGACGACACCAGGACCGCTGGCGCTGCAATCGACGCTAGGTGAACTGGCACGCCAGGGCGTCAAACGGGTCGCGCTGGAGGCCTCTTCCCACGCGTTGGATCAGCAGCGCTTGGATGCGGTGGACGTGAACGTTGGCGTGTTTACCAACCTGACTCGGGATCACTTGGATTACCACGGCAGCATGGCCGCTTATGCGGCGGCGAAGGCCAAGCTCTTTCGTCGGACAGAGTTGACCCTGGCCGTTGTGAACGGTGACGACCCCCTGGCCCGCTTGATGCTGGCCGGGTGTGATCAGCGTGTGCGCGTGTTGGCGACCGGCAGTGATGAAGCCGTCACGCTACGAGTGTTGGATTGGCAGCCGCATGCTCTCGGGCAGCAGGCGTTGATTGCGACTCCGGACGGTGAGAAAGCGCTGCAGCTAGGACTCATGGGCCGCTTCAATCTGGACAATGTGCTGCTGGCCATCGCCGTGCTGTACGGGTTGGGGGAGTCGTTGGACGCTCTGTTCGAGGCTGCGACAACGCTTTCGCCGGTGCCGGGGCGTATGGCGTGCTTCGGTGGTGAACACGCGCCCAGTGTGGTGGTGGATTATGCCCATACCCCAGATGCACTACAAAGTGCATTGGGTGCGTTGCGTGCCCATTTGGGCAGTCAAGGTAAGCTATGGTGCTTGTTTGGCTGTGGAGGCGAGCGCGATACCGGCAAGCGCGCCGAAATGGCCAGCGTGGCAGAGCAGCTGGCAGACCGGGTCGTGGTGACCGATGACAATCCGCGCGGTGAGTCGGCGGCGCACATTCGCCAACAGATTCTCACCGGCTTTACCGGGCGTGCCACGGTCGATGAAGTCGGTGACCGCCGCCAAGCCATCCGCCACGCGGTACATCAGGCCGCGCCAGAGGATGTCATTCTCGTGGCCGGCAAAGGGCACGAAGCATATCAAGAGATCGATGGCGTACGTCATGCCTTCCAAGACGACGAGCAGGTGCGCGACGCGCTTGCTACGCGAGGAGCCGCGTGATGTGGACGTTGGCAGAAATGGCTGCCGCGCTGGGGAGCCCTGTGCCGCCAGAACTTGCAGAGCAGCGGGTGTCAGCCATCGTGACCGATACGCGTAACATCGTTCCGGGCTGCTTGTTCATCGCCTTGAAGGGGCCGCGCTTCGATGGTCATGCGTTCGTGGAACAGGCAAGAGCGCAAGGAGCCTCCGCCGCGCTCGTAGAGAGGCGTGTGGATAGCGCCATGCCGCAACTGGTGTGCTCGGATACCCGCTTGGGGCTAGGGCTATTGGCCAAAGCATGGCGCAGACGGTTTAGCCTGCCGCTCGTGGCGGTCACCGGTAACAGCGGCAAGACCACGGTGAAAGAGATGACCGCTGCCCTGCTGGCACCGTTAGGGAAGGTGCTGGCGACAACGGGTAATCTCAACAACGATATCGGCGCTCCGCTAACGCTGCTGCGTCTCTCCGAAGAGCATCAGGCGGGCGTGATCGAGTTGGGAGCGAATCATCTTGGCGAAATTGCCTGGACGAGCCAGCTCACCGCCCCGCAAGTGACCATCCTGACGAATGTGACCGGTGCACACGTAGGGGAATTTGGTGGCATGGGGCAGATTGCACAGGCCAAAAGCGAGATTTTATCGGGTCTCGACTCACGTGGCACGGCCATCATCAACCGAGACGATCATTACTACGCTTTTTGGTCGGCCTGCGCCGCTCCGCGGCGCTGTGTAAGTTACGGCTTACACGAGGATGCGGACGTTCACGCTCGGGCACTTTCCTGCGACTCTCAGGGGCGGTATGCTTTCACGCTTATTGCCCATGGTCAGCCTCTCGGCGACGTTCAACTGCCGCTCATTGGCAGGCATAACGTCAGCAATGCCCTGGCTGCCTCTGCAGCGGCACTGGCGCTGGGCGTGTCACCGCAGGACGTGGTAACCGGGTTGAGCGGTTTGACCTCGCTGTCCGGGCGTCTGAGCGTGGTCGCTGGGTTACGGCATACCACGCTGTTGGATGACACGTACAATGCCAATCCTGGCGCGGTGAAAGCCGCACTGGATGCCCTGGCCAGCTTTCCAGCGCCGCGCTGGTGCGCGTTAGGAGCGATGGGGGAGTTGGGGGACGAATCGCAAGCCCTCCATGCCGAGATTGGCCGCTACGCGGCGTCGCTGGGCATCGATGCGCTATTGACATACGGCGAGGCAGCCCAGGCGGCCTCGGATGCCTTTGGTCGCGGGCAGCATTTTGACGATCACGAGACGCTGGTGCGTCATGTTATTAATACTCTTCCACCCCACACCACACTGCTGGTGAAAGGGTCGCGTAGTGCTGGCATGGAAACGGTCATCGCTGCACTGCGCGCGGATGACACAAGGTAAACGCCGTTCATGTTACTTCATTTGGCGAATTTCTTAGCCCAATACCAGTCAACGTTTCAAGTTTTTAACTATTTGACACTGCGCGTTATTTTGGCCGCGCTCACCGCACTCATGCTCTGCCTCTGGTTGGGCCCGTGGGTAATTCGCCGGTTGGTGGAAGGCCAAATTGGGCAAGCAGTGCGGGATGACGGCCCCCAGTCGCATCTCTCCAAAGCGGGTACCCCGACGATGGGCGGGGCCATGATTCTGTTGGCAATTGCCATTAGTACACTGGTCTGGGGCGACTTGACCAACCACTACGTGTGGGTCGTGCTGCTGGTGACGCTCGGATTTGGTGCGATTGGCTGGGTCGATGATTACCGTAAGGTGGTCGAGAAGAATCCCCGTGGCCTGCCGGCACGTTGGAAATACTTCTGGCAGTCGGTCGTGGGGATTGGAGCGGCCGTGGTGCTCTACGTAACGGCCGCCACGCCTGCAGAAACCAGCCTGCTCATTCCCATGTTCAAGGACGTCGCGCTTCCGCTGGGCGTGTTTTATATCGTGCTGAGCTACTTCGTGATCGTAGGCAGCTCGAATGCCGTCAATCTCACCGATGGCTTGGATGGCTTGGCGATCATGCCGACCGTGCTCGTGGCCATGGGGCTGTCGGTCTTTGCCTACGCTAGCGGCAACGCGGTGTTTGCGAACTATCTGCATATTCCTTTCATTCACGGCACCGGTGAGCTGGCGGTCTTTTGCGCCACCATTGCTGGCGCCGGTCTTGGCTTTCTGTGGTTCAACACCTATCCCGCCCAAGTGTTCATGGGGGATGTCGGTGCCCTGGCGCTGGGCGCGGCGCTTGGCGTGGTGGCAGTCATCGTTCGTCAAGAGATCGTACTGTTCATCATGGGCGGTATTTTCGTGCTGGAAACTGTCTCCGTGATCCTGCAGGTGGGCTCCTATAAGCTCACCGGACGCCGTATCTTCCGTATGGCCCCACTGCACCACCACTACGAGCTAAAGGGGTGGCCAGAACCTCGGGTCATCGTACGCTTCTGGATCATCACGGTGGTGCTAGTCCTACTTGGCCTCGCCACTTTGAAATTGCGATAAGTCGAGACCCGATAGGCGGTAAGCCCGCCTTTAGCACAAGGCAGAAGGAGCCACATGGTGCAGGTACCCAACGGATTTACGGTGGTCGTCGGACTAGGAGTTTCTGGTCAGGCCATTTGCCGTCATCTTACCCAGTTGGGTAGGCCGTTCATGGTGGCGGATACCCGCGAGACCCCGCCGGGACTCGAAGCCTTTCAGCAAGCGCACCCTGGTGTCCACGTACATTGTGGTGCCTTGACGCTGCTGGATATGCGCGAGGCTTACGAGGTCGTCATCAGTCCGGGGGTTGACCCTCGGACGGCAGGTTTGGAGGGATTGCTGGATCGTCACAATCCGGCCACCGGTGACCCGATGCTCGTGGGTGAAATTGCCCTGTTCAAGCGTGCCGTCAAGGCACCCATTGCCGCGATTACCGGGTCGAATGCCAAATCCACCGTCACCACGCTGCTCGGCGAGATGGCCGCTGCATCGGGAATCAAGGCCGCGGTGGGGGGCAATTTAGGGACACCTGCGCTCGATCTGTTGGCGCAGCAGCCTGACGCTGACCTCTACATTCTGGAGCTATCCAGTTTTCAGCTAGAAACGACCCCGTGGCTAGGCGCTGCATCGGTGGCGTTTTTGAATCTTTGCGACGACCATCTGGATCGGCACGGCGACTTGGCGGGTTACCGTCAGGCAAAACAGCGCATCTTCCTGGGCGCCGCGCACGCCGTGGTGAACGCAGACGATGCCCAGACGTGGCCAGAGCCGATGCTCGACCGCGTCGACTACTTCCGCAGTGAACCACCCACCGGCCAGTCCTGGGGGCTCGACGAGCGCCAGGGACGCTGGTGGTTGATGCAGGGGCAGACGCCTTGGTTGGCGGCTGACGAGCTTCAGATGGCGGGTCGGCATAATTATGCCAATGCGTTGGCTGCACTGGCGATGGGAAACGCGTTAGGCTTCGGTCGCGAGGACATGTGTCGTGCCCTGCGAGCATTCGCGGGTTTGCCCCATCGAAGCGAATGGATCGCCGATATTAACGGGGTCCGTTGGGTCAATGATTCCAAAGGAACCAACGTTGGGGCCACGCTGGCGGCCATCAACGGTATTGGTCCCACTCTCGATGGAAAGCTCATCCTGCTGGCGGGGGGCGTGGGCAAGGGCGCTGACTTTACGCCCCTAACGGCTCCACTTGCTGAGTGTGCCCGTGCGGCGATCATGTTTGGCACCGATGCGCCTCGTTTGATGGAAACGCTGGCAGGGGCACTGCCCGTGGAGCGGGTCGAGCACTTGACGCAGGCCATGGAAGTTGCCTTTGCCATGGCCGAGCCCGGTGATTGTGTGCTGCTGTCTCCCGCTTGTGCCAGCCTGGATCAATTCGCGAATTACCAAGCCCGTGGCGATGTCTTTCGTCAGTGGGTGGCGCGCAAACGTAATGAGTTGACGATATGAGCGATGCGTCCGTTAGCCGTATTCAGCGCTTGCGCGCTGCCTTGACGACTCAGCATCTGCCCTGTGATATCTGGCTGGTCTTGGCCGTCGTGGCGCTGGCGGGGTTGGGCTGGGTCATGGTCAGCTCTGCCTCGATAGGACTTCTGGAGAATAGCTACCACTACTCCCGGCAGCACGGCATTTTTTTGGTCTTGGCGATGGCGGCTTGCCTGTTCATGCTGTGCGTGCCTCTGGAGCTTTGGCGCCAGAATGCGGCGCTCATTCTGCTCGTCAGTATTTTCATGCTGGTAGTGGTGCTGATCATCGGTCAGGAAGTGAACGGCAGTAAGCGCTGGATTTCACTGCCGGGACCGCTACCGAGTTTGCAGGTCTCGGAGTTGGCGAAAATCGGTTTGATCTTCTACATGGCGGCATTCATGTCGCGTTTTACCTACGAGTTGCGTCAGCGGGCGTTTACCATGTGGCGGCCCCTGGCCGTTCTGGCGGTGCCTGCGAGTCTGCTATTTCTTGCTCCAGACTTCGGCGGCATGGTGGTCTACACCGTTTGTGTCATTGGCATGCTGATGATGAGCGGTGCGTCGCTGACGCTGCTGGTTGGCAGCGGTGGCGTGTTAGGGTTTGGCGCGGTCATGATGGTCGTGATGGAGCCTTACCGCTTGGCGCGCTGGACCAGCTTCCTCGACCCTTGGGCGGATCAGTTTGCCACTGGCTATCAGTTGACCCAGGCGCTGATTGCGTTTGGCCGTGGCCACGTCACCGGCACGGGGTTGGGCAACAGCGTCCAAAAACTTCACTATTTACCGGAAGCGCATACGGATTTCATTTTTGCCGTGGTGGCCGAAGAGCTGGGCATGATTGGCGCCATTGCCATGGTGCTGCTGTTTACCCTGTTCATCGTACGCGCGATGTGGGTAGGGCGTCGGGCAGAGCTGGCAGGTCATCTGTTCGGTGCCTACGTCAGCTATGGGATTGGTTTTATCGTCGCTGCTCAAGCGTTCATCAATATGGCGGTGAGCTCTGGTCTGTTGCCGACCAAAGGCCTCACATTGCCACTCATCAGTTACGGCGGTTCTAGCCTCTTGGTGACCGGTATGATGATCGGGCTGCTGCTACGGGTCGATGCGGAAACTCGCCACCGCCCGCGACGTACGCCGACCCCTTATCGTGCGCGTCGAGAACCACGTTTATCGTAATCACTCAAGGAGCCGTTTGTGGCGACCAACTCACGTCGACGGATATTGATCATGGCCGGGGGGACCGGTGGGCACGTCATTCCTGCGCTTTCGTTAGCGCATGCGTTACAAGCCAAGGGTGTCGACGTGGAATGGCTCGGGAGCCCGCGCGGTATCGAAAATCAGTTGGTGCCCAAAGCCGGTATTCCGCTGCACACCATCGCCATTCAAGGGCTAAGAGGTAAAGGGCTCGTTGGCTGGTGCAAAGCGCCCATGAATCTTTCCAAGGCGGTATTGCAGGCGCGGCGTATCATTCAGCGTTTCAAGCCGGACGTCGTCGTGGGGCTTGGCGGTTTCGCCAGCGGCCCTGGCGGGCTAGCGGCGTGGCTGTCGCGGGTGCCGCTCGTGATTCACGAACAGAACGCCGTGGCGGGTCTGACCAACAAAGTGCTGTCGCGCCTGGCGACGCGTACCTACGCCGCCTTCGACGATGCGTTCGGCCAGCGGGCGGTCGTCATTGGTAACCCCGTGCGTTATGAGATTGCGGCGCTAGGGGAGCATCCCAAGCAGGTGTCGGATCTGGTGGGGCGGCCGCTCAGGCTGCTGGTAGTGGGTGGCTCCTTGGGAGCGGTTGCTCTCAACGAGCGGTTGCCCCCGGCACTGGCCGCGCTACCGCCAGAGCGGCGTCCTGACGTTCGCCACCAAGCCGGTAAAGAGCGCGATGTCGCGACGGCGCAAGCTTACACGGAACATGGCATCGTCGCCGATGTCAGCCCGTTCATTGATGATATGGCAGCGGCCTATGCCTGGGCGGATTTGGTGGTATGCCGTGCGGGGGCATTAACGGTGGCAGAGTTGGCGGCTGCCGCCAAACCGGCGCTGTTGGTGCCTTTTCCCTTTGCCGTCGATGACCATCAGCGAGTCAATGCCGATGTGTTGGTCAAGGCGGGAGCGGCGCAGTGTGTGGTTCAGTCCGCGCTGACGCCTGAGCGTTTAACCCAATTACTAGATGAATTATTGGACCCTGACAGGCTCGCGACCATGGCGTCGAAGGCGCGCCAGGCTGCTCATTTAGATGCCACCGAGCGTCTTGCCGACGGCTGTTTGGGTTTGGTAAAGCAAGGAGAAACTGCGTGACCGATTCAGTGACTAACCTGTCGCCGCGGGGCGCACGCCCTGCCGGCCCCGGCATGCGTCGTATTCAGCGGCTGCATTTCGTGGGTATCGGTGGTGCAGGCATGTGCGGTATCGCCGAGGTATTGGCGAACCAGGGTTACCAAGTCAGCGGTAGCGATATGAAAGCGTCCGCCGTGGTAGAGCGTCTGCGCCAGTGCGGTGTCAACGTGGCGATCGGTCATGCGGAAGCGCATGTCCAGGGAGCCGACGTGGTCGTGGTGTCCAGTGCGATTGACGATGCCAACCCTGAAATACGCTGGGCCCATGAGCACCGCGTGCCGGTGGTGCGTCGTGCTGAAATGCTGGCAGAGCTGATGCGCTTTCGCCATGGCATTGCCGTGGCGGGCACCCATGGCAAAACCACCACCACCAGCTTGACGGCCACGCTGCTAGCGGAAGGGGGGTTGGATCCGACGTTCGTGATTGGGGGTAAGCTCACTAGTGCCGGTGCCAACGCCCGCTTGGGTGAGGGCGACTACCTGGTGGCCGAGGCCGATGAATCCGACGCGTCGTTCCTGCACCTGCAGCCCATGGTCTCGATCGTGACGAACATCGATGCCGACCACATGGCGACCTATGGCGGTGACTTCGAGCGGCTAAAAAGCACGTTCATTGAATTCTTGCACAATCTGCCGTTCTACGGGCTGGCGGTGCTGTGTATCGACGACCCCCACGTGCGTGGCCTGTGTGAGCAGGTGAAGCGACAGTTCGTCACCTATGGCTTCGACGAAGATGCCGACTATCGCATCGTCGACTTTTCGCAGCAGGGGGGAGAGGTCTCGTTCACCGCGCTGCGCCCCGGCGATGCCGCGCCGCTGGCTATTCGCTTGGCCATGCCAGGACGACACAATGCGCTCAACGCCATGGCGGCGATCGTGGTGGCGACGGACGCAGGCGTCAGCGATGGGGCGATTCAGCGGGGACTGACCGGATTTGCAGGCGTGGGGCGCCGTTTTCAGGTACACGGCCACTTTCCAGCACCGTCGGGGAGCGGCGAGATCATGCTGGTGGACGACTATGGCCACCATCCCCGTGAAGTCGACATGGTGATTCAGGCAGTGCGAGCCGGCTGGCCCGACCGCCGTCTGGTAATGCTCTACCAGCCTCACCGCTATAGCCGCACTCGGGATCTATACGAGGATTTCGTACGCGTGCTCTCTCAGGTGGATACACTGGTACTGCTGGATGTCTACAGCGCGGGCGAGGCCGTACTGCCTGGGGCAGAAGGGCGCACGTTGGCAGGCTCCATCCGACAGCGCGGGGAAGTCGACCCGCTCTTTGTCGAGCACAAGCATGAACTGCCCGCCTTGCTGACTAACGTGCTGCGGCCGGGTGATATCTTGATTACTCAGGGCGCTGGGGATGTGGGCGGTATTTCGCTACGTTTGGCTCAGGCCAAGCTGGCGCTAGACGAGGTGGCGCTATGAACAGGGGGCAAGTCGGTTCCTTGGACCGTGTCGTCGTCGTGTATGGCGGCACCTCTGCCGAGAGAGAGGTGTCCCTCAAAAGCGGCGCAGCGATTTTGGCTGCCCTGAATCGTCAGGGTGTGGATGCGATCGGCTACGACCCTAAAGAGGGTGGCCTCGCTGGACTCGAGCGTTTGGCACCCAGCGCAGTGTTCGTTGCGCTACACGGTCGCGGCGGCGAAGACGGAACCTTGCAAGGGGCACTCGAGCTGCTAGGCCTGCCCTATACCGGCAGCGGCGTACTGGCCTCCGCGTTGGGGATGGACAAGCAGCGTACCAAGCAAGTGTGGCAGGCCGTGGGCTTGCCCACGCCGGAATGCATCATGCTCAGCGAGCACGCCGACTGGGCCGCCGTGGTTGAGCAGCTCGGCCTGCCAATGATGGTCAAACCGGTGCATGAAGGCTCTACCTTGGGCATCAGTATCGTCAAAAGCCAAGAGGAGCTGCGATCGGCGTATACGGCAGCGGCCAAGTTCGATGCGCATGTCATGGCCGAGCGATTCGTCGTCGGTGATGAGTACACCGTGGCGCTGCTGGGAGATGATGTCTTGCCCGCCATTCGCGTCGAGGTGCCGGGCGGTTTCTATGACTATGAAGCCAAATACATCGCCAATACCACCCAATACCACTTGCCCTGCGGCTTGTCCGATGAGGAGGAGCAGTCTTTGGCAGCGCTCTGTAAAGAAGCGTTTGTCGCGGTAGGCGGTCAGGGCTGGGGACGCATCGACGTCATGCGGGACAAAGAAGGGCAGTTTTGGCTCATCGAAGTGAATACGGTGCCGGGCATGACCGATCATAGCCTCGTTCCGCAAGCGGCTGCCCATGCGGGTATCGACTTCGACACCCTGGTCATGCGGATTTTGCAGACGGCGATCGCGCCGAGCGTTGCGTCATGATGGACTGGGTAAAAGGCGTGTTATGAAAAAACGCAACGCATGGCTAGGCGTTGTGCTGTTGGCGCTACTGCTGGGTGCCGGGGGGCGAGCGCTGTGGTTATGGCTGGACCGCCCCATCGAGCGAGTGTCGATCCGCGGTGAGTGGGAGTACGTCAGCGCCGACTATTTACGTACCCAGTTAGCGCCGCTGGTGCAGGAAGCGACCTGGTTATCGGCTGATTTGGGCGAACTTCGCCGTCGCGCACTCACCATTGGGTGGCTAAACGAGGTGCGCATCTCCCGTGAGTGGCCCAACGCGCTGGTCTTTGAACTCGTCGAGCAAACGCCGGTGGCACGCTGGAACGACGAGTTTCTCTTGAACCCCGAAGGGGAGCCGTTTGCCTTTGCTCCCCTTGCCGTTCCTGAAGGCTTGCCCGACTTGGCAGGCCCTGGGGGGAGCAGTGAAGAAGTGTTGGCCTACTATCAGCGTTTGCTGCCGTACTTCGCTGGGTTATCCCTGTCGCTCGCTCAGCTACGATTGGAGCCGCGTGGCGCCTGGCGTTTACAGCTATCCAGCGGTGCTTGGGTAATGTTGGGCCGTCGTCAGCACGGCGAGCGATTGGCGAGGCTGTCAGCTTCTTGGCAACGCGAACTTGCCAATGTCAGCGATCATATTCGCTACATCGATTTGCGCTACCCTAATGGTGTCGCGGTCGCTTGGCACGGAGAAACAGAGTTTCAAGAGAGTGAACCATCGACAAATGCAGAGTAACCGTCGATGACAATGTGCAAAAAGTAGGTAAAGGTGAGTGGTTGCCAACGCCGAAAAACCCGTCAATGGGGTTTAAATTGCCGTTCAAGCCAATTATCGTGGGCGTGGGCTAGTCGTATTGCGACTATTGTTTCTATACTATGTCCCTAGCGGTGCTGTGGGTGGGTTTTTATTATCCTATCAGCGGTTAGCACGGTTCATCGCGTATCAAGTTTAACGTTACTAATTTCAATTTGGCAGCTGCTCTTTTTGCTAAGGCAATTAAAGTATCTTCCGTATTATTTAAAATGACGGCAAGGAGATTCCCCGACTCATGGCAGGCTCACCCAACGCATCCAATATGGTTGTCGGGCTGGACATTGGAACGTCCAAGGTCGTCGCGATAGTCGGTCAACCCACCGATGATGGTGGGATTGAAATTGCCGGTATCGGTTCACATCCGTCGCGCGGCATGAAGCGCGGCGTCGTCATCAATATCGAATCGACGGTTCAGTCGATTCAGCGCGCCGTAGAAGAAGCGGAGTTGATGGCAGGGTGCGATATTCACTCGGTGTACGTGGGTGTGGCCGGCAGTCATATTAGCTCGATGAACTCAGACGGTGTCGTGGCGATTAAAGAGCGTGAAGTCACGCCTTCCGATATCGACCGAGTGATCGACTCTGCGCGCGCTCGTGCGATTTCCGAAGGCCAGCGTGTGCTGCACGTGCTGCCGCAGGAGTTCTCGATCGATGCCCAAGGCGGCATTCGCGAGCCGTTGGGGATGTCCGGCGTGCGGCTGGAAGCCCAAGTGCATCTGGTGACGGCGGCCCTCAATGCCGTTCAGAATATCGAGAAGTGCGTGCGCCGCTGTGGGTTGGATGTCGACGCGATCATTCTCGAACAGCTGGCGTCGAGCATGGCCGTGCTGACTGAGGACGAGCGTGAGCTGGGTGTTTGTATGGTCGATATCGGCGGTGGCACCACCGATATGGCGATCTTTACCGAGGGAGCGATTCGCCACACGGCGGTCATTCCCATTGCTGGCGATCAGGTTACCAACGATATCGCCATGGCGCTGCGCACGCCGACTCAGCACGCCGAAGAGATTAAAGTGAAATACGCTTGCGCGTTAACACAATTGGCAGCAAGCGATGAGATGATCAAGGTTCCCAGTGTCGGTGACCGTCCAGCCAGAGACCTATCGCGCCAAGCGCTGGCAGAAGTGGTCGAGCCACGTTACGAAGAGCTGTTTACCTTGGTAAGAGACGAATTACGTCGCAGCGGCTATGAAGATATGGTCGCTGCGGGGGTGGTGCTCACCGGCGGCACCTCGCGCATGGAAGGTGTAAGCGAATTGGCAGAAGAGATTTTTCACATGCCGGTTCGTATTGCCTGCCCGCAAAATGTCAGAGGCTTGGCAGATGTGGTTCGCAATCCTATCTATGCGACGGGCGTTGGTTTACTGCATTATGCACTGCAGGAAACGCGTCATGGGCAAGGCCTAGAAAGCCACGGGGGAGTCGTTGCGGCCCACAAAGGACGTAACGAATTAGCCCGGCGTGATATCAAGGATGGCCATTCGGCGCTGGCAAGAATCAAAGGCTGGTTCAAAGGAAATTTCTGATAGGGCCGCAAGCGCGGTTCAGGAGACGGGGCTTATGTTCGAATTGGTAGATAACGCACCCTCGAGCAGTGCGGTCATCAAAGTAGTGGGCGTTGGCGGCGGTGGCGGTAACGCGGTCAACCACATGGTCGAGAGCAACATCGAAGGCGTCGAATTCATTTGCGCCAATACCGATGCTCAGGCCCTCAAGCGCGTATCGGCAAAGACGGTGCTGCAGCTAGGTAGCGAGATCACCAAAGGCCTTGGTGCTGGCGCGAATCCCGAAGTGGGCCGTCAGGCTGCCATGGAGGATCGTGAGCGCATTGCCGAACTGCTCAGCGGTGCCGACATGGTCTTCATTACCGCTGGCATGGGGGGGGGCACCGGTACCGGCGGTGCGCCCGTGGTAGCGCAGGTAGCCAAAGAGCTGGGTATTTTGACGGTAGCGGTCGTGACACGCCCCTTCCCCTTCGAAGGGCCTAAGCGGATGCGCGCTGCTGAAGAGGGCATGAAAGAGCTCTCCGAGCACGTCGATTCGTTGATCACCATTCCTAATGAAAAGCTGCTGTCGGTGCTTGGGAAGAATGCCACGCTGCTGACGGCTTTCAGTGCTGCCAACGATGTACTGCTGGGCGCGGTCCAGGGTATCGCGGAGCTGATCACCAGCCCTGGCATCATCAACGTCGACTTTGCCGATGTGCGTACCGTTATGTCGGAAATGGGCATGGCGATGATGGGCACCGGCGGAGCCACGGGTGAAAACCGTGCCCGCGAAGCGGCTGAAAAAGCCATTCGCAGCCCGCTGCTGGAAGATATCGATCTACACGGCGCGCGCGGCATTTTGGTCAACATCACTGCAGGCCCCGACCTCTCGATTGGCGAATTCAACGATGTCGGTGCCACGGTTCAGGAGTTTGCGTCCCAAGAGGCGACGATCGTGGTCGGTACGTCCATCGACATGGAAATGTCCGATGAGCTGCGTGTGACGGTCGTTGCGGCGGGTCTCGATGGCAGTAAAGCCAAAGCTGCGGCAGCGCGCGAGCCCGCTCGTCGTTCAGCGGCAGAGGCCGGTGGCTCTGACTACCGAAAACTTCAGCAACCCACCGTGATGCGTCAGCAGGCCACGGCACGCGCGGAAGCCCCCGATGCAGCGTCAAAACCGCGCGCTGAGAAACGTCGCGCAGCGGATGCTGACGACTACCTGGATATCCCCGCGTTTCTACGCCGTCAGGCGGATTAACGCTCGCTATCAGGTTCATTGCAGCAGCAAACGAGAGTTTTATTGGTTAAAACGCTCGTTTGCTGTTAAAGTGAACACTGTTTGATAACTTTCTTCCCCTGCGGACCCTGTGGCAATTCGCTGCAAGCCGCCGTCATTAGAGCTTGACCACTACCCATGATCAGACAACGCACATTACAAAACGTCATTCGCGCCACTGGAGTGGGTCTGCACTCTGGCAAAAAAGTCCATATGGCTTTGCGTCCGGCGCCGGCCAACACCGGCATTGTGTTTGTCAGAACCGATCTGGACCCCGTGGTACATGTACCTGCCCGTGCCGAGCTAGTCGAAGACACCACGCTGTGTACGGCACTCTCTCATGAAGGCGTCAAAGTGGCGACCGTCGAGCACCTCATGTCCGCCTTTGCGGGTTTGGGCATCGACAATGCCTACGTCGATATCAGCGCCCCCGAAGTGCCTATCATGGATGGTAGCGCTAGTCCGTTCGTTTTTCTGATTCAATCGGCCGGTATCCTGGAGCAGGACGCGGCGAAAAAATTCATTCGCATCAAGCGCCGTATTGGCGTGACCGATGGCGATAAAGAAGCCACCTTTTTGCCCCATCAAGGTTTCAAGGTTTCGTTTGCCATCGATTTCGACCATCCGGTTTTCGAACAGCAGAAACAAACTGCGCTGATCGATTTTTCGACCACGTCGTTTGTCAAAGAAGTCTCCCGGGCGCGCACCTTTGGGTTCATGCGCGATCTAGAGTACCTGCGCTCCAACAATTTAGCCTTGGGGGGCAGCCTGGAAAACGCGATCGTGGTCGACGATTACCGTATCGTCAACGAGGGCGGTCTGCGCTACGAAGACGAGTTCGTCAAACACAAGGTACTAGATGCCATTGGCGATTTGTACCAGCTGGGATACAGCTTGATTGGCGAATTCCGTGGCGTGAAGTCGGGTCATGCTCTGAATAATCAGCTGTGCCGTGAGCTGATGGCTCAGCCGGATGCTTACGAGATCGTGACGTTCGAAGAAGAGAAGGCCGTGGCCCCTATCTCCTATGCGGCACCGGCGATGGCGTAATTTGCCGAAAAACAAAATGTTGGGGTCGAGTTGAAATCGTGAAAGGGTCCCCCATCTACAAAGCACTGCTTCGGCGGTGCTTTGTTTGTTTTGGGTAAGCGCTTCTAGCGTGACGTTTTGGTATCTTCCGAACGCGCGTGAGAGGCTAAGCGCTCTAAGGCATGTCTCAGGCTAGGGCTGTCGGTGTCTTTGGCGCATTCGGCCAAGGTTTTGCCTGCGTCGTCGGAAAGCGTTCGCGTGAAGCGTTTAGGCGATTCGATGGGGCGTACGGGACGTACTTTGAGGGTAAATCCTGTTACTCCTTCAAAGCCAGGGAGCTGATGAAGAAGCGATAATAGTCGCGACTGCTCGTAGCGTAGCCACGTCAGCCAGCTTGCTTGTCCGCTGATGAGAGTCAGGCGCCCGCTGCTGAAGCCGCCCACGAAAATGTGTTCGCGCATCTCGTCGGGTAAATGAGCGCGAAGATGGCGCTGCGCTTGATCAATCAAGCGTGTTTGCCGCATGAGCTGGCCAACGCCGCCTGACTTGGTCAGCAGTTGGGCAATGGGCTGTGCGCGAGAACGCTTAACCTTTATACTCATCAACTTGATTCCTAGGGTGTCGCGAGTGGCGTCGTACTGGCAACTACGAGCAGCACCTGTGTTTGACCGCCAATAGACAGAGCCTAACACGCTCGGGAGCCAGTCCACAGCATGTCATCAACGTTACAGATCGAATCTGCTTCGCCAAGGCGTCCTCGACGCTATGGCCTAGCGCGTTGGTGGTTGGCTGGCTTACTGGTGAGCTGTTTATTACCCGCTAGTCTACACCCATCCGACGCACTGAGAAGTAGCGACCGTGGCGTCTGCATCTGCTTTTGGATGCCTGCTATGCTTCGCGCCCAATCTCACTGGATCGCGAAGAAACGGCGCGCGCTTCGCCGCTGGTTTCACCGTCAAACGCGGCGAGCGCCCCAGGCCCCCCGTCGCCCTTTGTCTTTTCTGCCGTTCGCGCTCCCGCTCGTCGCTGCCCGCGATGTCGTGACGCCCCGTGGCCCGCCTGCTCGATAACGCATTGCTTCATATCACCCTCTTTGCTTGATACCTGAGCGTACCTGGATGGGGCGCTCACGATGATTTGGAAATTTCATGATTAACAACTTGTTACGTAAAGTAGTCGGTTCCAAGAACGACCGTGAAGTCAAGCGCATGCAGAAAAGCGTGCAGAGCATCAATGCGCTGGAAGAGACCCTGGCGGGCCTGAGCGATGCCGAGCTTCAAGCGAAAACTCCAGAACTGCGCCAGCGCCTAGACGACGGGGTAGCGCTGGATAGCCTACTGCCCGATGCGTTTGCCGTGGTGCGTGAAGCCAGCAAGCGAGTCATGGGAATGCGCCACTTTGACGTGCAAATGGTCGGTGGTATGACCTTGCATCGTGGTCGAATCGCGGAAATGAAAACCGGGGAAGGTAAAACGCTGGTTGCCACGCTCGCGGTCTATTTGAACGCGCTGACCCGTAAAGGCGTGCATGTCGTGACCGTGAACGACTACCTTGCCCGTCGCGATGCGGAGTGGATGCGCCCCCTGTATGAATTCCTGGGGCTCACGGTGGGCGTTATTTTCGCCGGACAGACGGGGGAAGAGAAACGTCACGCGTACCAGTGTGACATTACCTACGGCACCAACAACGAGTTTGGCTTCGACTACCTGCGCGACAACATGGCGTTCTCGCTGGAAGACAAAGTTCAGCGCGGTTTGCACTACGCGATTGTCGACGAAGTGGACTCCATCCTGATCGATGAAGCGCGCACGCCGCTGATCATCTCCGGCGCGGTAGATGAAAATACCGACCTCTATGGCATCGTCAACTGCCTCGCCCAGCAGCTCGAGCAGGGAGAAGTCTCCGAAGATGAGGACGCGCCGGTAAGCGGCGATTTCGTGCTCGACGAGAAGCAGAAGCAGGTAGAGTTGACCGAACAGGGGCACAACAAAGTCGAAGAGCTCATGCGAGCCGAAGGGCTGTTGGGCGAAGGCGAGTCGCTCTACGCCGCGCAAAACCTCAACCTGTTACAGCACATGCACTCCGCGCTGCGCGCACGCCATCTCTATCACCTGGATGTGGATTACATCGTCGCCGAAGGTCAGGTAGTGATCGTCGACGAGCACACTGGCCGCACGATGCCGGGCCGTCGTTGGTCCGAGGGGTTGCACCAAGCCGTCGAAGCCAAAGAGGGAGTAACGGTTCAGCGAGAAAGTCAGACGTTGGCGTCTACCACGTTCCAGAACTACTTCCGTCTGTATGAAAAGTTGTCGGGCATGACGGGCACGGCAGATACCGAAGCGTTCGAATTCCGTCAGATTTACGGCCTGGATGTCATCGTCATTCCCACCAACCGCCCGCTGGCGCGTAAGGATCTCAACGATCTGGTGTACCTCAGTGCGGAAGAGAAGTACGAAGCCATCATCAAAGACGTGAAGGCGGAAACCGACGCTGGCCGCCCGGTGTTGGTGGGTACCGCCTCCATTGAAACGTCTGAGTATTTAGCGCGCTTAATGCGTGAGGCTGGGCTGAAATTTAACGTTTTGAACGCCAAGCAGCACCAAAGCGAAGCGGAAATTATTGCCCAGGCTGGCCGTCCCGGCGCGATCACTATCGCTACCAACATGGCGGGTCGCGGTACCGATATCATGCTAGGCGGTAACTGGGAAGCTGAGGCCGCTAAGCTGCACAACCCCTCGCAAGCTCAAATCGATGCGCTCAAAGCCGAGTGGCAAAAGCGCCATGATGCGGTGCTGGAAGCCGGTGGCTTGCACGTGGTGGGCTCTGAGCGCCATGAATCCCGCCGTATCGATAACCAGCTCCGTGGTCGTGCCGGTCGTCAGGGCGATCCAGGCTCTACACGCTTCTTCCTCTCGCTGGAAGACAGCCTCATGCGCCTATTTGGCTCCGACCGGGTGAAGCGCTTGATGCAGGCGCTGGGGCTTGAGCGCGGCGAAGCCATCGAGCACAAGATGGTTTCCAATGCGGTCGAGCGCGCGCAGAAGAAAGTAGAAGGGCGTAACTTCGATATTCGTAAGCAGCTGCTGGAGTACGATGACGTTGCCAACGATCAGCGCCGCGTGATTTACGAGCAGCGTAATGAAATCCTCGCCTCTGATGACGTCTCCGCTGCGGTGGTGGGTATTCGAGAGGAGGTAATGGAAGACGCAATTAGCGACTACGTGCCCCCTCAAAGTCTGGCCGAGCAGTGGGATCTGCCTGGTCTGGAAGCGCATCTGAAAACGGAGTTCAATCTCGATGCTCCGGTCGTTAAGTGGGCGGACGAGGACGAGCGCTTCAGTGAAGAGAAGTTGCGCGAGCGTCTGCAAACCATGCATCGAGACGCCTACCAAGCGAAGATCGAGTCCGCTGGTGAAGCGCTGATTCGTCGCTTCGAGAAACAGGTGATGCTGCAAGTGCTGGATACCCGCTGGAAAGAGCACCTGCAGTCCATGGATCATTTGCGTCGCGGTATCCACCTGCGTGGCTATGCACAGAAAAACCCCAAGCAGGAGTACAAGCGCGAGTCCTTCGAGCTGTTCCAGCATCTGTTGACCAACATCAAAGCCGATGTCACGCGTATTCTCAGCCACGTTCAGGTGCGTCAGCCAGAAGAGGTCGATGCTCTGGAGCAGAAGCGCCGTGAAGAACTGGCCCGTGAGAAGGCGACGGCTGCTAGCCGTCATGAGGCGCCCGATGCCGAGCCGAGCGAAGCCGCCCCCGGCGCCGATGGTCGTCCGCTGCGTCGTGAAAACCCGAAAGTGGGCCGCAACGACCCCTGCGTATGTGGCTCCGGTAAGAAGTACAAGCAGTGCTGCGGCAAATTGAGCTAATCACGCGCATACGTCAGTGTGCGTAAAGGAGAGAAACATGGCGGTGGGACATCTTCCCTTTCCGGAATTGCCACCCCTTGACGGGGTGCGTCTAGGGACTGCAAAGGCGGGCATCAAGAAGCCGGACCGCCGTGACATGGTCGTGATCGAACTGCCCGAGACGGCCACCGTGGCGGGCGTGTTCACGCGCAATGCGTTCTGTGCCGCTCCCGTGGTGGTGGCCAAGTCACACCTTGAGGCGTGCGCAGAGAGCGGCCTTGCGCCCCGGTACTGGCTCATCAATACCGGCAACGCCAATGCGGGAACGGGTGAGGCAGGACTGCAGGATGCCTATGCCAGCTGTGCCGCGGTGGCCGAGCAAGCCGGGGTGGACACCACCCAGGTACTGCCGTTCTCCACCGGCGTGATTGGCGAGCCGCTGCCCATGGCTCGTCTGCTGGCAGGCTTGCCTGACGCGTTGGCAACGCTGGCCGACTCGAGCCAGGCGTGGCAGCAGGCAGGAGAAGGCATTCTCACCACCGACACCCGCGCGAAAGGGGCCACGGTCACCGTGACGATTGGCGACCAGCAGGTCACGATCAACGGCATTACCAAAGGCTCGGGTATGATCAAGCCCAACATGGCCACCATGCTGGGGTTCGTGATGACCGATGCGGCCATCGCGCAGCCATTACTCGCCACGCTACTGCGAGAAACGGTGGATCGTTCGTTCAACTGCATCACGGTGGATAGCGATACCTCGACCAACGATGCCTGCATGCTGGCGGCAACGGGCACTGGAGCGCGTATCGAAAGCGACGAACACGTCGCCGTTTTCCGTAATGCCCTGCAGCGGGTGATGACCGAGCTGGCCCAATCGATCATCCGCGATGGCGAGGGGGCGACCAAGTTCATCACGCTGCAGGTGAACGAGGCCTGTACGCGCCAAGAGGCATTGGACGTCGCCTTCACCGTGGCTCACTCGCCGCTGGTCAAAACCGCACTGTACGCTTCCGACGCCAACTGGGGACGTATCTTGGCGGCGGTGGGGCGCGCGCCGGTGGCGTCGTTCGATGTCAGCCGTGTCGTCATCGATTTGGGCGATGTGCGTTTGGTGGAAAACGGTGGCCGTGCGAACAGCTATACCGAGGCGGCGGGCAGTGCCGTCATGGCTGAGGAAGAGATCACAATTCGCATTAATTTGGGACGTGGTGACGAGGCGGCCACTGTGTGGACCTCGGATCTCTCCCATGACTATGTGTCCATCAACGCGGATTACCGCAGCTAAGGCTGCGGCAACGTGCTAACGCAGCGAGATAGCGCCGTGCAAGCAAGGCGGCGCGCACAAAGTGGATAAGACGTAATGAGTGTAATGGTAAAACGACGGGTTCATGTTGCGGCGGCTGCGATGATCAGCGCCGATCAAAAGCACGTGCTGATCGCGCGCCGACCTTCCAACGTCGATCACGGCGGCCTTTGGGAGTTTCCTGGTGGCAAACTGGCCCCTTACGAAACGGGACTAGAGGGCCTCAAACGTGAGCTGCATGAAGAGTTGGGGGTAGAGATCGTTCGTGCCCAGCCGCTCATTCGTGTTCACCATGAATACCCTGACAAACATATCCTGCTTGATGTATGGCAGGTACACGAGTTTGCGGGTGAGCCATTTGGTCGTGAAGGTCAGGCGGTGCGCTGGGTGCCGATGAACGAGCTGGTGAACTATCCGTTCCCGGCGGCAAACCTGCCGATCCTCCGAGCCGTCATGCTACCCACCGAGTACCTGATCACCGGTGAAGAGCCTGATGACGAGCGTTTCGCAGCGCTGCTGGAGCGCGCACTGCGTGAAGACAATATCCGTCTTGTTCAATTGCGTGCGAAAAGCTTGGATGATGCGGCGTACGTCGCGCGTGCCGAACGCGCCCTCACGCTGTGTCGCGAATACGGCGCGAAACTGCTGCTCAACGGTGAGCCAACCCTGCTGGACCAGGTCGACGCCGATGGCATTCACCTGACCAGCGCCCGGTTGATGCAGCTAGATCGCCGCCCGATTGCCGAAAACAAGTGGCTGTCGGCTTCTACCCACGACCAGAAACAGCTCTCCCAGGCGGCCGTGTTAGGGTGTGATTTCGTCACCCTATCGCCGCTGCGTACGACGCCGTCGCACCCGGAAGTGGCTCCCATGGGCTGGCATGACTTCCAGCAGCTGGTGGAGCGTGCCGGTATGCCAGTGTTCGCGCTAGGTGGCATGACCCGCTTCGATGCCAACCACGCGCGCGCGGTGGGCGCTCAAGGGATTGCCTCGATTCGCGATTTCTGGAAGTAAGCGCTTTTACCTGATCGCCGATAGCAAAACGCCTGCTCTGGTAACAGGGCAGGCGTTTTGAGTTTTCAGGGCGAGTGTCTAGGCTTAGTCGCGATAGCGGCGGGTCAGGTCGCCATACGCGTCGACCCGACGGTCGCGCAGGTAGGGCCAAATGCGGCGGGTGTTTTCGCTACGCGCCATATCCAGGCTTACGACCAACTGCTCGGTCTCTTCACCCGCATGTGCTAACAGCTCGCCTTGTGGGCCGCAAATAAAGCTACCGCCCCAAAACGCGATACCGTCGCCCACGCCGGAGTGGTCTGCTTCAAAGCCGACGCGGTTAGCCACCAGAACAGGCAGTCCGTTGGCAACGCCATGGGCACGCTGAATCAGCGTCCAGGCATCTTTTTGACGCGTCTTTTCGGCGTCGTCGTCGTTAGGATCCCAGCCAATGGCGGTGGGGTAGAGCAGCAGCTCGGCACCCGCCAGCGCCATCAGGCGCGCAGCTTCTGGATACCACTGGTCCCAGCACACCAAAATCCCTAACCGCCCCACGGACGTATCGATTGGGGTAAAGCCCTCTTTGCGAGTGTCGTCGGCGTCGCCAGGGGTGAAGTAAAACTTCTCGTAGAACCCAGGGTCGTCGGGAATGTGCATCTTACGGTACTGACCCACCCGCCCCTGGGCACGGTCGTAGACCACGGCCGTGTTGTGGTAAAGCCCCGCCGCGCGTTTCTCGAACAGCGAGCCTACCAGCACGATATCCAACTCTTTTGCCAGTGCTGCTAGCCGCTGGCCGGTGGGGCCATCCAGGGGTTCAGCAAGATCGAACAGCGCCGGGTCTTCGTATTGGCAGAAGTAGTGGGTGGCATGCAGCTCTTGCAATAGCACGAGCTGTGCCCCTTGGCTCGCTGCCGTGCGAATGCCTGCTTCGCTTTCGGCTAAGCTGCGTGCTTTGTCTGGCCATGCGGCTTGTTGAACAACCGCCACGTTGAGTGTCTGGGACATGCTGCCCTCCTTAAGAGTGAGTGGTCGCAGGCACAAGCGTGCCTTTGGGTAGCTGCATGGTTAAGCAGTGCAGGCTGCCGTGCTGTCGAATCACGCTGACGCACTCGATGGGAATCAGCGTATGCTCGGGAAAGGCCGTAGCCAGCGCTTGGAGGGCCGTGACATCCGCAGGATCCCCGTAGGTAGGGACCAGCACGGCATCGTTAATGATCAAAAAGTTGGCATAGGTGGCCGGTAGGCGATGCCCATCTTCAGGATCAAAGCAGGCCTGGGGCCAGGGAAGCGGAACGAGCCGGTAGGGATCGCCACTACGCTGACGAAACGCTTTCAGTTCCTGCTCCATGGCCTGAAGGGCCGCATAGTGGGGATCGGTGGGGTCATCGCAGCGCACGTAGGCAATGGTGGTGGGACTACAAAAACGTGCCAGCGTATCCACGTGACTGTCGGTGTCGTCACCTTCTAAGTGCCCATGCATAAGCCACAGTACTCGGTCGACACCAAAGTCGTCTGCCAATCTCGCTTCGACATCGGCACGGGAGAGTGACGGGTTGCGGTTGGGATTCAGCAAGCAAGCGTCGGTGGTCAGCAGTGTGCCTTCGCCGTCGGTTTCGATGGCGCCGCCTTCCAGTACCATGTCACGAGAAGCCACCGGGCAGGCCCATACGCCTGCATCCGCCAGCCACTGCGTTAGCTGGTTGTCCCGTTCGGCAGGAAACTTGCCGCCCCAGCCAGTGAAGGTGTAATCCAGCAGCAACGGCTGGTCATCTTCGTCCAACACCGTGATCGGCCCGTGATCCCGCGCCCAGGTATCGTCGGTGGGTGCGACAATGAGCAGCAGCTGCTGTTTGGGTATGCCGTACGCTTCGAAGCTGGCGGTTAGGCGCTGGTAAGTCGCCTCGTCGGGCACGCTAATGATGACGCGTTGGTAGCGCGCGGCGGCCAATACGATGCGCTCGAGCGTGGCCTCGATACGCGCCAGCATCGGTGCCCAGTCGCCGTCAGGGCGGGGCCAGGTGAGCTGCAGGCCATCTTGAGGGTGCCACTCGGGCAGTAGGCGGTGGGTCTTGGTAGCCAACGTCAACGGTGCTCTCTCTAGTCAGAATAAGCTTACCCAGCGGGCAAGAGGAACGGGCGCAATTTAGGGGGTTGCCTCACAAGTTGCAAGCGATACCGTCATCAAGGGAACGGTGTTCGCAGCCGCGACTCTAAGGCTGCGTTTGCACATGCAGCCATGCTAAAAAAACCGTACCATGGACGCCCATTATTAAGGAATGTCGCCATGCTTGATCGTTTGCCTTTTCTGGTGGGGCTGCGCTATGTGCGCGCTAAACGCCGGAACCACTTTATTTCGTTCATTTCCCTGACGTCGATGTTGGGCTTGATGTTGGGCGTCGCGGTACTGATTCTGGTGCTGTCGGTGATGAATGGGTTCGATCACGAGCTGCGCACACGCATTTTGGGCATGGTGCCCCACACCAAAATCGAATCCCAGGAAGGGTTGGTGGAGTGGGAGTCGCTGGCAGAGCAGTTGATGCAGCGCGAGCGAGTGATCGGCGCCGCACCTTACGTGGAGCAACAGGGCATGTTCTCTGCCGGTGGCCGAAACCAAGGGGCGATGGTCAACGGGATTCACCCGGATTGGGAAGATCGCGTTTCCATCATTGGTGAGCACATGCGCGAGGGTGAACTGTCCGATCTGGTGCCGGGAGAGTGGAACGTCGTGCTGGGGTCGATGCTTGCGCGTCGATTAGGCGTCGGGGTGGGTGACCGCGTAACTCTGCTCGTGCCTGAGGCATCCATTACGCCAGCGGGCGTGTTCCCCAGGCTCAAGCGATTTACTGTGAGCGGTATTTTCAGCGTCGGTGCCGATCTCGATGCAAGTCTTGCGTATGCCAATATTGAGGATATGCAAACGCTGGCTCGCTTGGGCGATGCGGTGGGCGGGCTGCGACTGGAGCTCGATGACTTGTTCATTGCCGGGAGTGAAACCCAGGCCATCGTGAACGAGCTGGGCCCAGGCTATCGCGGCACGGATTGGACCTTTTCCCACGGTAATCTTTTCCAGGCGATTCAAATGGAAAAGCGCATGATCGCGCTGCTGCTCACGGTGATCATCGCCGTTGCCGCCTTTAATATCGTCTCCACGCTGGTCATGGTCGTCACGGACAAGCGTGCCGATATCGCCATTCTTCGCACGATTGGTGCCACGCCGCGCTCGATCATGGGCATTTTCATCGTACAGGGCCTAGCCATCGGGCTGATCGGGATTGCCGTTGGGGTCGCCGTGGGCATTTTGTTGGCGCTCACCATTTCCGACCTCATTAGCTGGTTCGAGAGCGCCTTTGGTATTCAGTTCCTGGATGCCGGGGTTTACTTCATCAGCGACCTGCCGTCACGGCTGGAGTGGAGCGATGTGCGTGACATCGTGTTGGCTGCCTTCGGCCTGACCTTCCTCTCGACGCTTTACCCTGCATGGCGAGCCGCTCGGGTTCAGCCTGCCGATGTACTTCGCTATGAATAAGGATGCTCCGATGACGTCAACCAACGCAAACGCCGTCATGCTGGAATGCCGTGAGCTGACTCGCATTTACAGCGAAGGCCCGCAGGATCTGACCGTACTGGACCAGCTCGAACTCACCGTGCATGCCGGTGAGCGCGTCGCGATCGTGGGTAGCTCTGGGTCGGGAAAAACGACCCTGCTGAACCTGTTGGGTGGGTTGGATCGACCCAGTGCGGGCAGCGTGGTGATCGGCGGTGAGCCGCTGTCAGGGCTGAACGAAGCGGCGCTAGGCCGCTTTCGTAATCAATATATTGGCTTTGTCTATCAATTCCACCATCTGCTAGCGGAGTTCACCGCCGTTGAGAACGCGGCGCTACCGCTGATCATTCGTGGTCAGTCGAAAAAAGCCGCCGAACAGCGGGCCATGCAGTTACTGGAGCGGGTGGGCATGAAAGCCCGTGCCGACCACAAGCCGGGTGAGCTGTCAGGGGGCGAGCGCCAGCGCGTCGCGATTGCCCGCGCGCTCGTCACGGATCCTAGTCTCGTTTTAATGGATGAACCAACAGGCAACCTGGACCAGACGACTGCCGCTACCATTCTGGGCCTAATGGATGAGCTGGCCAAAGAGAGCGCCTGCGCCTTCGTCATCGTTACGCACGATGTGGGTCTTGCGGCCCATCAGGATCGCGTGATGAAGCTCGATGGAGGACGCCTGGTAGCACAGGCTGGGTGACTTAGTCGTCAAACTCTGATTCGATGCGAGCCCTGCGCCGCCGCCTCTTCAGGCGGCGGCGCTTCCAGTTATGAGAGACGTGCCAGCGCCAGATAAGACGAATGCCGACGTTTGCAACGGCGGCAAGGACGATGGCCGTGATCAACGACCCGAGCAGTAAGGGCGGCAGAATGTCGTGCATCTGTTCGGCAACCCAGCGTGTCGAGATACGTGAAGGCGCCTCCCGTGCAGGGGCGTCCAACAAAAACGTACCGATGCGATAATTAGCATAAAAAATCAGCGGCATGGTGAGCGGGTTAGTGACCCACACCAACCCCACCGACAGTGCCAAATTACAGCGACTCAGCCGCGCGCCCAACGCTGCCACCACCATCTGAAAGGGGATGGGCAGCATCGCGCAGAACAGCCCAACGCTAAACGCGTTGGCCACGCTGCGTCGAGTCAGTAGCCATAAACCCGGGTCCGCAATCAGCGGTGCCATGAAGCGCAGGGAGCGCTGGCGCTTTAGCGTGTCGGGTTTTGGCATGTAGCGCTGCAGGAAACGGCGCGGCATGTCAGGTACTCTTGCGATAAGTGGTTTCTATTATCCATATAGCGCAGGGCTTCGGCTATGGCGTGCACAGGAATGGTGAAGCACCAGGGAGGGGCGCATGGGACGGGGGGTGGCAATCCCTGCCGCCTTGGCGGCGTTGGTGGGCGGGCTTGTCGTAGGATTCACCGGTGCCCAGAGCGGCACGTGGCTACTGCCGCTGGCGCTGAGCGTGGGCGGCCTGCTGAGCCTGGCATCGCGGCCGAGCGCACTGCCGTGGCTGCTCATCGCGGGAGTCGTGGCGCTAAGCGTTCAGCAGGAGTGGTCACGCAGGTTGCCCGTTGGGTTGAGCGGGCAAGATCTCGAGGTTGACGCCAAAGTTGTCGATGTACAAGCACAGCCCGGGGCACAGCGGCTGCGCTTGCACATCGAGCGCTGTACGGCGCCTGCACACGTACCCAACTGCGAGCGCTTAGGCAGCGTTCGGGTAAGTGCCTACGGTCATACGTTCCAAGCAGGCGAGCGCTGGCGGATGATCTTGCGACTGCGGCCGCCTTCTGGCTTTCTCAATCCTCATGCGTTCGACTACGAGCAGTGGCTTTGGCGCGAAGGGATACACGCTACCGGCTACGTGCGTACGGATCCTGCGCCACAAAAGCTGGCCGCTGCCGCTCCTCGGTTACGCCCGTGGGCCTCAGCGTGGTTGGCACAGCGTCCACTTGCACCCCGTACTCAACGCTGGTTAGCGGCGCTCACGCTAGGAGATAGCGAGCAGCTTACCCAGGAGGACTGGGCACTGCTGAATGCCACCGGGACGACGCACCTAGTGGTGATCTCCGGATTGCACGTGGGGTTGGTGGCCTCTTTCGTGCTGTTGCTAGGGCGCTATAGCGCTCGCTTGAGCTCTCCCACCCATTGGCGGCTGCGGACGTGGCCCTGGTGGTTAGCCGGTGCGGCGGCCGTCGCCTATGCCGGACTGGCAGGATTAGCGCCCCCGGCCATGCGTGCGATGATTATGACGCTACTAGGCCTTTGGGTGTTGAGCGGTCGTCATGCTCCCGGACCCTGGCAGGCGTGGTGGCTCGCGCTTGCGCTGGTACTGATCGTCGACCCCCTTGCCTTGTGGCGACCAGGGCTGTGGCTATCGTTCTTGGCAGTGGGGTGGTTGATCATCATTTGGCAGGGGCGCGCTCGGCCTCGCGGTATCAAGGGCTGGTGCTGGGCATTGTTGCGCTCCCAACTGTTACTTGCCCCATTGATGGCGGCAGCCGTGCTGTTGGCGTTTGGGCGTGTGGCCCCCGTTGCACCTTTGATCAATTTGCTAGCCGTGCCTTGGGTCAGCTCCATCATGGTGCCGAGCGCGCTGCTTGGCTGGCTGTTCTCGCCGCTGCCCGGCCTTGAAATGCTGCCTTGGTGGGTCTTTGAGCAGGCGTTGGCGGCTTTTCACTGGCTGTTGCGTGTCGCGGTCGACGCGGCTCCTCTCTGGCAGCCGCCTGCCCCGTTGGTCTATCCACTCGCTGGAAGCCTGGTGCTGGTGTCACTGTGCTGGGGATTGCCTGCCATGCCGCGCTGGCTTGGGTTCGCGTCGCTGGCGCTCGTCGCGACGCTACCCGGGTGGCCCCGAGAGACGGCGCTGGCCGATGGGCAGCTTCGTGTGACCGTACATGACGTGGGGCAAGGCCAACTGGTCGAGCTGCGCAGCGCCAACCGTCGTTTTCTCTATGACACGGGGCCGCGTTTTCGCAGTGGCTTCATGCCGCTGCAAAGTCTGTGGCCTCCCGGTCAAGTCATTGATCAAGTGATCGTCAGCCATGCGGATACTGACCATGCTGGAGGCGTCGACGCGCTATTGGCCGATCATCAGGTGGGGCAGTGGTGGGCACCCGAGGGTGAGGCGTTACCGGTCGCGGGCCGGCCCTGTCGTCAAGGGCAGCACTGGCAAATGGATGGCATTCGCTATCGCGTTCTGTGGCCACCGAGGGGTGAGAACGCGCTTTCCTCGAACGATCGCTCCTGCGTCTTGGCAGTGAAGGTCGGTGAGCACCAGCTGCTGCTGACGGGGGACGTAGGCCGACAAGTGGAGCGCCAGCTTCTCACGCAGCTCGATGGTCCAGTCAGCGTTTTAGTGGCAGGGCACCACGGCAGCGCAACGAGTTCGGGCGTTCAATTCGTCCGTCATACCACGCCACAGCACGTAGTGTTCAGTGCAGGGAGAGACAATGCGTTCGGGCATCCTGCCGACGACGTGGTGCGGCGTTTTCGGCAGCAGCAGAGCTGTTTGTGGAGTACCGCCCATGACGGAGCGCTGCGTTTTTTGCTCACGCCTGGGCAACCCATCTCGGTGCGGCCCATGCGCGCCCTGGCAGGAGGGCATCAGCGGTGTTGAAGCGGGCCACCATCAGGTAGAATCGCCCCACTGCACACTACTGCCGGGAGCGCGTGTGACTGATTCAGGTTGGATGTTATATAAGCGGTTATTGGGTTACGTGAAGCCACACTGGCGCGCGTTTGCGCTAGCGGTGGTAGGTTTCGTGATTTACGCAGCGTCGAGCACCGCGCTGGCGGAGATGATGAAGCGGCTGATCGATGGGATTCAAAACCCCGATGCCGCTTTCCGTTTTTTTCTGCCGCTGTTCGTGGTGCTCATGTTTGCTTCCCGCGGTCTGGGAACGTTTTTGAGCACTTATTTCATGGCATACGTTGGGCGCTATGTAATCCACACCTTGCGCTGTGACGTGTTCGCGCACTTGTTGCACCTACCGGGGCGCTTCTTCGACCATCACTCCAGCGGCCATTTGGTGTCTCGGGTGACCTATCATGTCGAACAGGTGGCGGGAGCCGCGACCAATGCCGTTACGATCATCCTGCGAGAAGGGCTGTTCGTGATTGGTCTGATTGGCTATCTGTTTTGGACCAATTGGATGCTGACGCTGCTGTTTTTGGGGGTTACCCCGATCATTGCCGGTGTGGTGAGCTACGTGAGCAAGCGGTTTCGGCGTATTTCCAAGCGCATTCAGCACTCCATGGGCGATGTGACGCACGTGGCGTCGGAGGCACTGTCGGGGTATCGCGTGGTGCGGACCCATGGCGCAGAGGCTTACGAGAAGCAGCGCTTCGAGCGGGTCAGTGAAGAGAATCGTCGGCAAAGCATGAAAGAGGCCATGACGCGCGCGGTCAGCTCGCCTGTCGTGCTGATGCTGGTAGCGATATCCATGGCGCTACTGGTGTGGCTGGCCATGGCGCCTTCGCTCATGGAAAACATGACGCCGGGCGAGTTCGTTGCCTTCATTACGGCCGCTGCGCTGATGATCAAACCGGTACGTCAGCTCACCGAAATCAACGGTGAGATTCAAAAAGGGATTGCAGCGGCGTCTGAGCTGTTTGGCCTACTGGACCTTGCGCCGGAACGAGACGAAGGCACCCGACTCCCCAGCAAGCTGACCGGCCATGTGATGATCAAGGATGTCAGCTTCCGCTATGGGGATGACCAGCCAAATGTGTTGCATCACGTGAATCTGGACGTTGCCCCAGGCGAGCTGGTTGCCATTGTGGGCCGCTCGGGAAGCGGTAAGTCCACCCTGGTGAGCCTGCTGCCGCGTTTCTACCGTCCCAGCGAGGGGCGTATCTTGATCGATGGCGTAAATGCCGATGAGTACGCCCTAGGTCCGCTGCGTCAGAACATTGCGCTGGTCTCCCAACAGGTCACACTGTTTAATGCGTCGATTGCCGACAATATTGCCTATGGGGTGACAAACCCCGATCCGGCAGCCATCAAGGCAGCGGCCGAAGCTGCCTATGCCAGCGAGTTCATCGAAAAGCTGCCTGAAGGGTATGCGACGGTAGTCGGGGAGAACGGCGTCATGCTCTCAGGCGGGCAGCGTCAGCGGCTTGCCATTGCACGAGCAATCTTCAAAGACGCCCCGATTTTGATTTTGGACGAAGCGACCTCCGCCCTCGACACGGAATCCGAGCGCTATATTCAAAAAGCGCTGGAGCATGTATGCCAAGGGCGCACCACGCTCGTGATTGCCCATCGCCTCTCTACCATTGAGCGCGCCGATCGCATTTTGGTGATGGATCAAGGGCGAATCGTGGAGCAGGGCACCCATCAGGTGCTGCTGGAAAAAGGTGGGGCGTACGCTGCGCTCTATCAACTGCAGTTCCAGGAGAACGAATGAGCTTGGCCGAGCGTTGGTTGAAAGCTGCCTATGACGGTAGCGCTTGGCTGACCCCGCTCTACCCTCTGGGTAATTTATACCGTTATCTTATGAAGCGGCGTGCAATGCGCTATGCGCTTGGTCAACAAACGGTACGGCGAGTGCCGGTGCCCGTGATCGTGGTCGGCAACATCACGCTAGGCGGCACCGGCAAATCTCCGCTGGTGGCATGGCTCAGCCGCTGGCTGCAGGCCCAAGGGTTTTCGCCGGGTATCGTCACCCGGGGCTATGGAGGCAAAGCGCCGCTCTATCCCTTGCTGGTAACCTCGGCAACGGACCCGCAGCACAGTGGTGACGAGCCGCTCATGCTGGCGCAGCAGACCGGCGTGCCGGTCGTGGCTGATCCACAGCGCGCTCGGGGGGCCGCTATGCTAGTGCAGCAGGGCTGCGACATAGTGATTAGCGACGATGGCTTGCAGCATTTGGCCCTGGGGCGCGATATTGAATTAGTGGTGATTGATGGCACCCGGGGGCTGGGTAATCAACGCTGTCTTCCGGCGGGGCCGTTGAGGGAATCGGCGGCTAGGCTAGCGAGCGTGGATGCGGTGATCGTCAATGGAGCTTTGCAGCGCCCGTTGAAGATCGACAGCGTGCCCATGACGCTGGTACCCACGCGCTGGCGCCACCTGAGCTCCGGAGAGCAGCGCCCTCTGGCACCGCTGCCTTTCTCGTTACCGGTTCACGGATTGGCGGGCATTGGTCATCCACAGCGCTTTTTCGATACGCTGCGGACGTTAGGTGTCAGCGGAGAGATGCATCCGTTGGCCGATCACCAGCCTTTCGATGCCAATACGTTTCGGTTTGCATCGAAGCGCCCCATCATCATGACGGCGAAAGACGCCGTGAAGTGTCAGGCGTTCGCACCGCCTGATAGCTGGGTACTGGAGGTGGAAGCCCAGCTTCCACGTGCATTTGAGGACTGGCTGCGCGACAGGCTGTCCGACTTGACTCAAAGGGGAAGCACCGATGGATAAGGAACTGCTGGCAATGCTGGTTTGCCCACTGTGTAACGGCAAGCTGAAGTACGACCGCGAAGCTCAGGAGCTTTGCTGCCATTACGACGGGTTGGCTTACCCGATCAAGGACGGCATTCCTGTCATGCTGCCCGAAGAGGCGCGGCAGATGGATGCCGACGAGAAGCTGTCCACGTCACCTGGCCGTACCGGGGAGGCGTGATGGCAGATACGTCGACGCCGTTTATCGCCGTAGTGCCCGCCCGGTTTGGCTCCTCGCGGCTGCCGGGTAAACCGCTGCTGGACATTACGGGAGAGCCGATGGTGGCGCATGTGTGGCGGCGGGCCAGCCAAAGCCAGGCAAGCCGCGTAGTCATTGCCACCGACGACGAGCGTATTCGTGAGGCCATGTTGCCCTACGGGGCAGACGTCATCATGACGCGCGACGACCACCCGTCAGGCACAGACCGGTTGGCCGAAGTCGCCGAGACGCTCGGCCTTAGCGACGAGACGCTGGTAGTCAATGTCCAGGGAGATGAGCCGCTTATCCCCCCCGTGCTCATCGATCAGGTGGCGCTCCGTTTGGCCGACGATCCCGATGCCGCGATGGCCACTTTGGCGGAACCGATCACGGATGTGGACACGCTCTTCAATCCTAACGTGGTGAAAGTCGTGCGTTCGCTTCAAGGGCGGGCGCTGTACTTCTCGCGTGCGCCGATCCCGTGGGATCGGGAGCATTTCAAACATCCCCCCAACTTATTGGACACCGACGCATGGCTACGCCATATCGGTATCTACGCTTATCGGGCAAGCTTTTTGGCAGCCTATCAGGATCTGCCGATCTCCACGCTGGAGCAGTTGGAGCAGTTAGAGCAGCTGCGCGCCCTTCAGCATGGCTACGCGATTCAGGTAGCGTTGGCCAGCGCGGTGAACCCCGCCGGTGTGGATACGGAAGAGGATCTAGCTCGCGTCAGAGCACTATTGGCGGTAGAAGAGGGGCAGTCATGACGCGCGTACTGTTTGTTTGCTTGGGCAACATCTGCCGTTCACCCACGGCGGAAGGCGTTTTTCAGCAGGCGTTGGCGCGGGCAGGGCTCACTCAACGTATCGACATCGACTCCTGCGGCGTGGGCGATTGGCACGTGGGTAAAGCCCCTGACCCGCGCGCCCAGGCGGCCGCACGTCGGCGTGGCGTCGACATCAGCCACTTGCGTGCTCGACAGCTAACGGTGAACGACTTCCATGCGTTCGATTACGTGTTGGGCATGGATCGCGACAACTTGGCGGCCATTCGGGCGTTACAGCCCGCCGAGAGTCAGGCCAAAACAGGGTTGCTGTTGGAGTATGCCGGGTTGCCCAATACCGATGTTCCCGACCCCTACTATGGCGGCGAGGAGGGATTCGAGCAGGTGTTGGACATGATCGAGCAGGCCAGTGCTGGATTGATCGACGAGCTAACCCGTGGTCGTTGACGCTGTGAACCAATCAGCCGCTTGGGTGGATTTGTCTGCTGCCAATACGCTGCGCCTACCCTGTCGGGTAGAGCACTATACCGCGCCCACCACGCTATCGAACCTACAGGCGGCGCTTCACCATGCCCATGCCCAGCAGTGGCCCATCACTCTGCTCGGCGGTGGCAGCAACGTACTGTTGCCGCCTACTCTCATGGGCATGGCGCTGCGACCGGCGCTTAACCACTGGTGGTTGGAGCGCCGGGAAGAGGGCGTTGTGGCGTTCGTCGGCGCTGGCGTCAACTGGCACTCGCTGGTCATGGCCTTGGCGGCCAGAGGGCTTTGGGGAACGGAGAATCTGGCGCTCATTCCAGGTGATTGCGGTGCGGCGCCGGTACAGAACATCGGGGCCTACGGCGTCGAGCTGAGCGATGTGCTGGAAGGTGTCCAGGTGGTCGAGCTGGCTACGGGGGAGGCGCGCTGGTTGAGCGCCAAGGCCTGTCAGTTCGGCTATCGCGATAGTATCTTCAAACGGGCACTGGCGGGTCGAGTGGTGATTACTCAATTGGCTCTTCGGCTTTCCGAGCACCCACGTCCCGTGCTGGGCTATGGCGATTTGGCGTCCCGCATATCGGCTTCGCCCACGCCACTGGCGGTCGCTCAGGCGGTCTGCGCCATTCGTCAAGAGAAGTTGCCGGATCCGGCCGTGCTCGCCAATGCGGGTAGTTTCTTCAAGAATCCAGTGGTAAGTGATGCACACGCGCAGCGACTTCTGCAAGCATATCCGCAGATGCCGCACTTTCCTCAAGCCCATCAGCACACCAAGCTGGCGGCAGGATGGCTGATCGATCAGTGTGGGTTGAAGGGGCATCGTGACGGCGCATTTGGCGTGCATGAGCGACAAGCGCTAGTGCTCGTGCACTTTGGGGGAGGCGACCGTCCTGGGCTGCTGCGTTTTGCGGAGAGCGTGGCAAACGCCGTACACGAGCGGTTTGCCGTGACGCTAGAGCCGGAGCCTCGTGTGGTTTAAACCGCGCTTCTTGCTGCCATAAAAAAACCCCGCCGGAGCGGGGTTTTTCGTGTCTGGCCGTTACTCTTGCGAGTTTTGGCCTTGAGCGTTCTGCTGCTTGCGCAGCTCACGCGGATCGTTATGGGCACGACGGCGACGACGGCGCGGTTTAGGCGCTTCCTCGTCGGTGGCAACGCTAGCAGGCGCTGGCACAGACACCTCGTCGGTCGTAGCCGTCGCCGCAGGCTCCTGCTCGGTCGCAGGGGGCGTCGCGGATGTCGCTTCGTCGGCGACGGCATCGCTGGGCGTCTTCTCGGCAGTTCGTTCGCTTGCTGGAGAGGTAGCCTCGGGGGTCGGTGCGTCTTCAGGCTTTGCAGAGGGCGCTGTGTCAACGTTATCCTGCTCCGCCGTTTCCGCCGTTTCCGCCGTTTCCGCCGTTTCCGCCGTTTCCGCTTTGGACTGGGTGTCGACGTCTGCTACCGGCGCTGCCTGTGCGTTGTTTTCCGCTGCTTCGGCGTGTGCTTGGTCAGGCGCAGTGCTGCTTGCCTCGGCCTCTGCCGGGGTGGTCTCGGGCGTTTGAGACGCATCCGTGGCCTGCGGCGCCGTGGCATGATCGGCTGGCTGGGCCTGGTCATCGCTTGCTTCGGCAACGCGTGTATCGGGCGCGTCGGTTTTGGGTGCCTCTGTCGCTGACGCCTCTACACGCGGTTCCTGCCTATCAGCGGTGGGCGTGCGCGCTGCAGTAACGTCGTCAGGCTCCGCAGGGCTAGCCGCTTCCGTGGAGGCGGGCTCGGGCTGCGGCGTGACCGGTGCCGCTGCGTCTTTAGCGTCGGCTTCCGGCTTGGATTGACGGCGCTGGCGCGTCGATTTGCGAGCTTTGTCGCCACTGTTGGCTGCACGCTCTGCGGTAGTGCTCTCTTCAGTGCTTTCTCCACTGCTTTCTCCAGAGCTCACTTCAGGACTCGCTTCCGCAGGTTGGGCGGCCTGTTCGCGTTGCATCGTCTCGGCGTCAGTCGGCGCCTCGGTGGCCGTGGCCTGAGGGGCTTCGGCTGCCTGGGAGGAGGCATCAGCGCTAGGAGCCGCGTCCGCGGGGGCTGTGCTGGCGGAGTCATCAGTGGCTTGGGGCGCCTTTGCAGCGTCCGCTTGCAGCTTCAACTGCTCGGCTTCGGCCTGCGGGTTGAGCGCCTGTTTACGCGAGCGGTTGCGCGGGTTGTTGCGGGTGCGCTTCGGCTTGCCGTCATCCTGCTGGCTGTCGTCGGCCTGCGCTGCAGGTGCGCGCTCCTCCTGCTTGTCCTGCTTGGGCTTGTTCTCCCGTGGCTTGTCGCGACGAGGCTCCTGAGGTTTACCAGACTCCTCCTTGGAGGTCTCTTTCGGGCTCTCTTTTACGCTCTCTTTAGGGCTCTGTTGACGCGTGTTTTTCGCGTTCTCTTGGCCTTTGCTATCGTCTTGTTGGGGGTGGCGGCGGCGATTACGCGTACGGCTTGGGCCGCTGCGCTTGTCGCTGGCATCTTCGTTACGTGATCCGGTGTTCCCCGCCGCGTTGCCGCGCTGATCGCTCTTGGCGTTATCGCTGCGCTGTTCCTGCTTGGGCGTGCTGTCGTTACGCTCCTGAGCCGGTTTGCTGCGTCGCTCGTTGCGGGGCGGGCGGCTTGGCTGCTCAGATGCCTTACGTGGCGCTTCCGCCTCGTTGGCCGTCTGGTGAGCGCTGTCATCACCGCCCAATAGCTTGGCAAAGCCACGGATGAAGCGGCCGAGCACGCTAGGCTGTTCGGCGGCGGGCGCTGGGGCAGCGGCTTTAGCAGGCGCTTCTTCGGTTTGCAGTGATGCAGGCGCCGGGGCGTTATGCACGACGCTCTTCACGGCAGCTTCGGCACGCTGCGCCGGCGGCGCAAAGCTTGGGTCTGGCTCTTTGCCGACGTCGGTGTCGGTCGACAGCTCGAAGCTGGAGAGCGAGTGGCTGTCATCTTCGTCTAAATGATCATCCCGCAGGCGCTGGACATCGTAATGGGGCGTGTCCATGTCAGGGCTGGGAAGCAGGACGACCCGAACGCCTTGACGCGACTCGATATCCGCCAGCACGCTGCGCTTTTCGTTCAACAGATACGTGGCCACCGGGACCGGCAGGATGGCGCGAATCTGGGCGCTGCGCTCTTTCATGGCCTCTTCTTCGATCAGGCGCATGATGGAGAGCGATAGCGAGCGCACGTCACGAATGGTGCCCTGACCGTTACAGCGCGGGCACACCACGCCGCTGGTTTCGCCCAAGGAGGGACGCAGGCGCTGCCGCGACATTTCCATCAGGCCGAAGCGTGAAATGCGTCCGATTTGAACGCGTGCGCGGTCTAGCTTCAGCGCGTCGCGCATGCGGTTTTCGACTTCACGCTGATTGCGTGCAGGCCCCATGTCGATGAAGTCGATCACGACCAAGCCGCCAATATCCCGAAGGCGCAGCTGACGGGCGATCTCGTCGGCGGCCTCAGAGTTGGTTTGCAGCGCGGTTTCCTCGATATCACTGCCCCGCGTGGCGCGTGCAGAGTTGATGTCGATGGAGACCAGGGCTTCGGTGTGGTCGATCACGATCGAACCACCCGACGGCAGCTTCACTTCCCGCTGGTAGGCGGTTTCGATTTGTGACTCGATCTGGAAGCGGGAGAAGAGGGGGACTTCATCCGCGTACAGCTTGATCTTCTGCTGGTACGAGGGCATGACCTGGCGAATGAACGCCAGCGCTTCGGCGTGAATCTCGGGACTATCGATCAATACCTCGCCGATATCCTGGCGCAAGTAGTCACGCATGGCGCGAATGATGACGTTGGATTCGCGGTAGATCAGGAAAGGAGCGGAGCGTTTGCCTGCTTCCGTCGTGATGGATTCCCACACCTGCACGAGGTAATCCAGGTCCCACTGCAGCTCTTCGGAACTGCGGCCGATGCCGGCAGTACGAACGATCAGCCCCATTTTGTCAGGAACGGTGAGCTGACCCATCGCGTCTTTGAGCTGGCTGCGATCATCGCCTTCGATACGGCGTGAAATACCACCTGCACGCGGGTTATTAGGCATCAATACCAAAAAGCGACCCGCAAGGCTGATGAAGGTGGTCAGCGCTGCGCCTTTGTTGCCGCGCTCTTCTTTATCGACCTGAACGATGACTTCCTGGCCCTCTTTGAGCACCTCTTTGATGCTAGGGCGACCAGACACGTCCTTGATAAAGTATTCGCGGGAAATTTCTTTCAAAGGAAGGAAGCCATGGCGTTCAGCGCCAAAGTCCACGAACGCAGCTTCGAGAGAGGGCTCTACACGGGTGATCTTACCCCGATAAATATTGGCTTTTTTCTGTTCCCTAGCGCCGGACTCGATATCCAAATCGTACAGGCGCTGTCCATCTACCAGAGCGACCCGCAGCTCTTCAGGCTGGGTCGCGTTAATTAGCATCCGTTTCATGTTGTCTCACGTAGCATGGCGTGCCGACGTGCTTTGAAAGCGAGCGTCGGCGAATCGCTGGGTGCTGCGTGCTTGTGCTCGGCGCATGGTTATGCTGACGCATTAAGCCGGGAAGGCAGTCGTGCCAACCCGGCCGAAAGGGCGTTGAGTACGTGGCGGCGGCAGAACGTGTTTCGGTGGCTGTCACGTCCATCCGGCTCTGCTGACACCGCCCACACCTGGCATTCATCGATTCGCCAACGCCGGTATCGGCACAGCGTTGATCTTAGCGCCCCAGCGTCGCAGCGCCTTGTGACGAACAGGGGCTGTTGGCAGGGGCGTAACGTTTATTTAATGACGGGCCCGCCGTTGCTGGTAGGGCCTGACGTTCTCTGTCGTCGAACGATGGTTGAACGACAGAGTTACTACATTTCAATACGTTATCAGTAGGCAGTGCGTACACTAATCGCTACTTGGTTCGCTCTGACCTGCGTGTTTGTCGGGCAGGTGCGAAGGCAAAACGTGGGCCATCTTTCGCTATACATAAGTGATAAAAGCGGGCCACGTTCGGCCCGGCCACGTTGGCCGATGAGCGCTTTGGAATATAACAGTAAAGACAACCACCAGCAATTGACGCAATGCCGCTAGGTCTACGTTAGAATGCCGTTTTTAGCCTGACGTTAAAGAATGTCACCAGGAGTACGCGGCAATGTCCGAAGGGCGTGAAGTACAGTGGGTGGAAATCGCCCCGGAACAAGCAGGTCAGCGAATCGATAATTTTTTGATGACGCGATTGAAAGGCGCTCCCCGCGCACTGATTTATCGCATCGTTCGTAAAGGGGAAGTTCGCGTCAATAAAAAACGGGTCAAGGTCGATTATCGCCTTCAGTCTGGCGACTTGGTACGAGTGCCGCCGCTGCGCCTAGCGCCTAAGGAGGCGGTAAAAGAGGTCAGCGACAACCTGCGCGACCTGCTGGTGGGGAGCGTGATCATGGAAGGCCCCGATTGGATGGTGCTGAACAAGCCGTCCGGGCTGGCCGTCCATGGAGGAAGCGGTGTCAAGATTGGTTTGATCGAGGCGTTGCGCCAAGTGCGTGACGATCTGACGTTCCTGGAGCTAGTGCATCGTCTCGATCGTGATACCTCTGGCTGTTTGCTACTCGCCAAGTCCCGCGATGCGCTGGTTACCCTCAACGACGCGTTGAAAAAGCACGGCATGGACAAGCGCTATTTGGCGCT
Organism: Halomonas sp. CnH100-B; assembly: GCF_024124605.1. Classification (NCBI taxonomy): domain Bacteria; kingdom Pseudomonadati; phylum Pseudomonadota; class Gammaproteobacteria; order Oceanospirillales; family Halomonadaceae; genus Halomonas; species Halomonas sp. CnH100-B. The sequence continues at coordinate 343,736 of NZ_JAMXRX010000001.1, forward strand.
GGTCGCCGGGCGCTGGCCTGCCCGCAAAACGTACGAAAGCGCTCGGTTAGACCGTTTCGACGCGGGCAACGGTGAGCGACGCGTACGGGTAGACCCCAATGGCAAGGTGTCGCGTACTCACTTCTCGGTGGTGGAGACGTTCGAGAAAGTCACGCTGATCGAAGCGGAGCCCGTGACCGGGCGCACCCATCAGATTCGTGTGCACGCCGCGCATGCCGGGCACGCGCTGTTAGGCGACGATAAATACGCGACCCGTGACAGCGGTTTGTTGACCAAGCAGTTAGGGTTGGGTCGTCTATTCCTCCACGCACGTTCGCTGACGTTTCCAGAGCCCGGTAATGGCAGGCCGGTGACGGTAAAAGCGCCGCTTCCAGAAGCGCTCGAAGAGACGCTCAATCGCGCACGTCAATAAGAGGGGAAGGGTATGCGTTACGAGCTGATTATCTTCGATTGGGACGGCACGCTGATGAATTCCGTGCCCAAAATCGTTGCCTGCATGCAGGCCGCAGCGGCAGATGCCGAATGGGGCGAGTTGGACGTGAAGGCCATCGAAGACATTATTGGGCTGGGGCTACCCGAAGCGATCGCTAAACTGTGTCCGGGCATTTCTCCGGAGCAGGCCGAGCGGCTGCGCCAGCGTTACTCTCACCACTTCGTGGAGGGGAACACGACGCCGATGCCCTTTTTCGACGGAGTGGAGGCGCACTTGGCTAAATTGCGAGAACGCCCTCAGCAACGGCTTGCGGTCGCGACGGGTAAAAGCCGTCGCGGGCTCGATCGCATCTTTCGCGAGACGGGGAGCGGCCAGTTTTTTCACGCGAGCCGCACTGCCGATGAAACTCGCTCGAAGCCGCACCCACAAATGCTGCAGGAGATATTGGTCGAGCTGCAGGTGCCGGTAGAACGGGCGGTCATGGTGGGGGATACGGAGTACGATTTGGAGATGGCTCGCGCCTTGGGAATGGATCGAGTGGGCGTGACATACGGGGTGCACACGCCCGCCCGTTTAGCGGCCAGTCAGCCCATATGGGTGGCTGACGACATACCGTCGCTATTCCAGTGGCTTTACGGCGAGTCTCAGGATGGGCAGGTCAAGACTTCAAGAAACGCAACGTAGGAATCAACGATGAGTGATGATCAGCGGCGCGATGAGCGTCATGGGCAGGCGCCTGGAGACCGTGCGTCGCCGAGTGACCATGATCGCTGGACGCAAGGGCCCGAAGTACCTGCTCAAGAGGGGGCGTCAGCATCGGTAGGTGCGCAAGGGGACGACGCCGAGACGCTGCGAGAGCGACAGCGGCTGGCTCAGCTCGAGATGATGGATCGCTGGATCGGTGGTGTGCTGACCGAACAGCGTCGAAGTCGCCGCTGGAAACTGTTCTTCCGGCTCATGCTGCTCTCGCTGGTATTGATCTCGATGACGACGACGCTCTATCGCGTGTTCTTGGCGGAGCCGACCGCCGCCGTGCCCGCCCAGCAGCATTTGGCGCTAGTGGAAGTCCATGGAGTCATCGCCAGTGATGCCCCAGCCAATGCGGAGCGCATCATTCAAGGTTTGAACCGAGCGTGGGAAAATCCCGGTGCCGCCGCCGTCGTGCTGCACATCGACAGCCCGGGGGGGAGCCCTGTTCAGTCGCAACGTATCTACACCGAAATCATGCGCCTGCGTGAGCAGGGTGATAAGCCGATCATTGCGGTGATCGAAGACATTGGTGCCAGCGGTGCGTATTACATCGCGGCAGCGGCTGATGAGATCGTGGCGTCTCCCGCCAGCTTGGTAGGGTCGATTGGAGTCATTTATGCCGGATTCGGTTTTCAAGAGGCCATTGCCGAGTTGGGAGTGGAGCGTCGCGTCATGACGGCGGGCGAAAACAAAGCGTTTCTGGACCCGTTTCAGCCGTTGGATGAGGGCGTGGCGCGCTTCTGGCAAAGCGTGCTCACCCAAACCCATGAGCAGTTCATCGACGATGTGCAAGCAGGGCGAGGGGAGCGTTTGAGTGACAGCCCGGATATTTTTTCCGGGCTGATCTGGAGCGGCGAGCAGGCGTTGGGCTTAGGGTTGGTCGACGAGTTGGCGAGCCTGGAGCAGGTTGCTCGTGCCCAGGTGGGCGAGGCGTCCTGGGAGAACTACACGCCGCGCTTGGATCCCTTCGAGCGTCTAACGCGTCGCTTTACTCAGGCGGCGGCCGAGGTGCTGGGTGTTCACACCCGTCATGCGCCAATAAAGTTTCAAGTTCAGTAGCGTCAGGCATCGCCAAGGGGGTTCATGCCCACTTGGCGAAGCATGTCGCAGAGTGCAATGAGCGGTAGCCCGATCAGCGCGTTGGGGTCGCGCCCCTCGAGGCGCTCGAAGAGCGCGATGCCTAGCCCTTCCATGCGAAAGCTGCCAGCGCTATCGAGGGGTTTTTCCAGTGTGACGTAACGGTCGATTTCCTGTTCGCTCAAGGTGCGGAACACGACCTCGAACGGTTCGATGTGCACGTGGTGGCGCTGATGGCGTGTGTCGACCAAAGCGAGGCCCGTCAAAAACGTTACCTTGTGTCCTGAAAAGCGCGCTAGGTTGGCGCGAGCGCGCTCTGCCGTGTGCGGTTTGCCGAGAATGTCACCCTCGAACAGCGCAATTTGGTCGGAGCCTATGATGCAGTGCTGTGGAAAACGTTCGGCCACCGCGTTGGCTTTGCTCAATGCGAGACGATGCACTAATGCCTGGGGAGACTCGCCATCGAGGGGCGTTTCATCGATGTCGGGTGAATGGCACTGGTAGGGCAAGTGCAGTCGGTCTAGTAGCGCTTGGCGAAAGCGGGAGCTAGAAGCGAGCACGAGGGGGGCGTTTTGCGTTTGCGGCACTGTCGTCTCCTTGTGGCCTGAAGGGTGCAATAAGCACCGGTAGTGAGTGTAGCGAAAGCGTAGTGACATGCCTAATGGTGCTATTGTCATCGATAAACCGAGAAGAATTATGCCATGAGCTTTGACACCAGGGGGGCGAGTGCCTATCATTGCGCGCCTATGTTGACCTCACAACTCCCCAGCCGGGTTGAGCCTTATAAGCTTGCAGCCCGCCGCGAACGACTCGAAGGCTCAGTGGCGCTGAATAAGCTGCCCCGCCTTGCTGAAGAAGCAGGTGACCAAACCGGCGACTGTCATGTCGTGCTCGAGTTTGGTGTGGATGCCCAAGGCCGTCGCGAAATTCGTGGCCATTTGCAAGCGACCCTGGCGCTGCCTTGTCGCCGCTGTATGGTGCCGCTTAGCCAAGACGTTGCTAGTGACTTCCTGCTTGGAATGATTACCGACGAAGCCTTGGCCGCCGAGCTGCCTGCCAGTCATGAGCCGGTGCTGGTGGAAAATGAACAGCTGGACTTGCTGACGGTGGTTGAGGATGAGCTCATTCTCAGCTTGCCTCAAGTGGTCTATCACGATGAGACCGAATGCCATGTCTCGGCGGAGCAGCTGGTCAGCAAGACCGAAGGCGCGGCGGACGAGTCCGCTTCAGCCAAGAACCCTTTCGCGGTGCTCAATGCTTTGAAAAGCAGTGGCGCTTTGAAAGGCAAAAAGTAAGCATCACTTACCCTACATACCTTGGAGTAAACACCCATGGCAGTTCAACAGAACCGTAAAACTCGTTCCAAGCGCGGTATGCGTCGTAGCCACGATGCGCTGAGCGCACCGACTCTGTCTCAGGACAAAGAAACCGGTACGACTCACCTGCGTCACCACGTCTCTCCGGACGGTTTCTACCGTGGTCGTAAGGTCGTTGAGGTTTAATCCTTAACATCCTAACGAGTGGCGGAACAGCGTGGGTGCAATGCGCCTAGCGATTGATGTCATGGGGGGTGACCAAGGCCCCCGTGCCATTATCGAAGGCTCTGCAAAGGCAGTGATCGAACGTCCTGACCTTGAGCTCGCTCTGTTCGGCCCCCGCCAGCGGATTACCGCTGAGCTTTTGCGCTTGCCGCAGCCTTTGGCTGCGGCAGCGTCACGTTTAGTCGCCTACGATGCGCCTAGCGTGGTATCGCAACACGCCTCGGCGGCCTGGGCGCTCCGCCATGGTCACGATACGAGCATGGCGCACATGCTGCGAGATGTCTCGGACGGCCGTGCCATGGCGGGGGTTAGCGCTGGTAATACAGCGGCGCTAGTCGCACTGGCTCGACGCGAGTTAGGCATGATTGCAGGGTTTTCACGGCCCGCTATCAGCACTGCGATTCCAACGCGAGGCGGTCGACGCTGTTATTTGTTGGACTTAGGGGCCAATGTGGATTCTCCTGCTTCTCGGCTCGTCGATTTTGCCGTGCTGGGAGCCGCTATGGCGCACTGTGTGGATGGTGTCGTGCATCCACGGGTGGCGCTGTTGAACGTCGGTGCCGAGGCGACCAAAGGCAGTGTCGTGGTGCGTGAAGCGAATCGCCTGCTTAAGGAGAGGGCATCATCACTGCCCTTTGCCTATCAAGGCTATGCGGAAGGCGGCGACATCTTTCAGGGCGAGATTGATGTCATGGTGTGCGATGGCTTTGTCGGTAACGTGACGTTGAAGGCGAGCGAAGGTTTGACCCGTATGTTGGTAGAGCGTGTGCAGATGGCGTTCGAGTCACGCCTATGCGGGCGCTTGGCAAGTGTACTGGCCAAACCTGTGCTGAAACGGCTCAAGCAAGAGCTTGATCCCGTTCGATATAACGGCGCAAGCCTACTTGGGCTAAAACGGATTGTGGTGAAGAGTCATGGTGGTACCCGGGCAGATGGGTTCTACTATGCTATTCAGCGAGCCTTGCAAGAGGTCGAGCACGACCTGCCGATGCAGCTTGCCAAGCGTTGGGCGTAAGCCCGCGGTAAGTGAGAAGGTGCCACATGACGTTGTATGACTTTTGCGGGTGATCGGCGGCAGTAGGAGATGCCTTGCGCTGCTCGTCAGCGTTGCCGATGACCACGCCTATCGCTCAACTGAGCAAATGCCTACAAGAGCAAAGGTGAACGACATGTCTCAACCCCTTGCCCTCATTTTTCCCGGGCAAGGCTCTCAGCAGCTTGGAATGCTGCGAGAGCTGGCCGAGCGCTACAGTGTGGTGGGAACGACATTTGAGGAAGCGTCCGACGCGCTGGGCTATGACCTGTGGAAGGTCGTCCAGGAAGGTCCCGAAGACGCGCTGAATGCCACGGCTTGCACCCAGCCTGCGCTACTCACGTCCAGTGTGGCTATCTGGCGTGTGTGGCAAGAGCTGGAAGGCCCCCGTCCCAGCGTGATGGCAGGTCATAGCCTTGGCGAGTACAGTGCGATGGTCTGTGCCGGCGTGATGGGGTTTGCCGAAGGTGTGCAACTCGTTCGCCTGCGCGGCGAAGCGATGCAGGAAGCCGTGCCCGCCGGTCAAGGCGGTATGGCCGCCATCCTCGGCTTGGACGATGCCGCCGTAGAGGCCGCCTGTGCCAGCGCTGCGCAAGGTGATGTCGTGTCCGCCGTGAACTATAACTCCCCTGGGCAGGTCGTGATTGCAGGCAGCAAGGCCGCCGTCGAGCGCGCGATAACGGCTTGCCAAGAGGCAGGCGCTAAGCGTGCTCTGGCCTTGCCGGTCTCGGTGCCTTCCCACTGCGCGTTAATGCGCCCGGCAGCCGAGCGTCTTGCCGAGGCGATGCAGTCGATCGAACTGCGTGCCCCCCGTTACACGGTGATTCAAAACGTCGACGCCCAAGCCCATGCGGATGTCGACACGCTTCGTACTCGTTTGATCGAGCAGCTCTACCAACCCGTGCGGTGGTCCTCCTGCGTTGAAGCCATGGCGGAGCAAGGTGCTAATGTCTTCATTGAGTGTGGTCCGGGCAAGGTGCTAACTGGCCTCAATAAGCGTATCGTTCGCGGTGCCAAGGGGTTAGCGGTCAACGACCCCGACAGTTTGGATGCAGCACTCGAGCTTGCGCGCGAAACATTAGCGGGTAATGCGTGATAAACGGCGAATATCAGCTACCCTTGCTTAGTTCAGTGGAAGGAAACGTGTTATGACGCAAGAAAAACGTGTCGCCCTAGTGACGGGAGCGAGCCGCGGTATTGGTCGCGCCATTGCTCATGAGCTTGGTCGCCAGGGACGCATCGTCATTGGAACGGCCACCAGCCCCGCTGGCGCCGAGAACATCGATGCCGATTTGAAAGCCAACGGCATCGAAGGCGCGGGCATGTGCCTGAACGTCACCGACCAGGCGAGCATCGATGAGGTGCTCAAGACGATTGGCGAGCGCTTTGGTGCGCCAACGATTTTGGTTAACAACGCGGGGATTACCCGTGATAACCTCCTGATGCGGATGAAAGAGGAAGAGTGGGATTCCGTCATGGATACCAACCTCAAATCCGTCTATCGTGTCAGCAAGGCCTGTTTACGGGGAATGACCAAGGCGCGTTTTGGGCGGATCGTGTCGATCAGCTCTGTCGTGGCGACCATGGGGAACCTGGGGCAGGCGAACTACGCGGCGGCCAAGGCCGGTATGGAAGGCTTTAGTCGCGCACTGGCGCGTGAAGTGGCGTCTCGTGCCATCACGGTCAACGCCGTTGCGCCCGGTTTTATCGCTACCGATATGACCGAGGCACTGCCTGAAGCGCAGCATGAAATGTTGCTCAAACAGATTCCTCTGGCACGCTTGGGTGGGCCAGAAGAAATCGCCGCCGCCGTGGGCTTTTTGACGAGTGATGCCGCAGGGTATATCACCGGTGAAACGCTGCATGTGAATGGCGGTATGAATATGCGTTGATGGCCTTAGGTTTGGCGGTTGCGTCAACCTAAGGGCGTCTATAAACTACCCCGCAGCTTTTGGCTTGCGGTTTCCAAATAGCTGGTTATCTATAACGGCTAATGTGAACGACTGGAGTACGTTGATGAGTACTATTGAAGAGCGCGTAAAGAAAGTAGTGGCAGAGCGCCTGAACGTTAAAGAAGAAGACATCCAGAACAGCTCTTCTTTCACTGAAGACCTGGGTGCCGACTCTCTGGACACCGTTGAATTGGTGATGGCGTTGGAAGAGGAATTCGACACCGAAATTCCTGATGAAGAAGCTGAAAAAATCACTACGGTTCAAGAAGCGATCGACTACGTAAACGCCCACCAGTAAGGGCGCGGTTATCGCAAAGAACCAGGGTGGGGTGTTGCCCGCCCGTATTAAAAAAGCCGTCCTGATAGGGGACGGCTTTTTTGCTTTACGCTCACAATGAATATAACGTTCAAACTCCGTTATACTAGTCACCAAATTTCTGCAGCAAATGACCCAGATGGGTCGTGTCACCATGGATGCCTGGAGGAAAGCTGATGGCGCGAAGAAGGGTAGTGGTAACTGGGTTAGGCCTGGTGACCCCAGTGGGTAATAGTGTCAATGAGTCGTGGGCGAACATCGTCGCAGGTAAAAGCGGCATTGCGCCGATTGAGCACTTCGATACCAGTGGCTTCAATACGCGGTTTGGCGGTTCGGTAAAGAATTTTGATATTAGTCCCTACCTGAATCCCAAAGATGCACGCAAGATGGATCTGTTCATTCAGTACGGCATGGCCGCTGGTGCGCAGGCCATTCAGGATTCAGGCATCGAGTGCACCGATGAGAACGCCGAGCGCATCGGTGTGGCTATCGGTTCAGGCATTGGTGGTTTGCCAATGATTGAACATAACCACAATGCGCTCAACAAAGGCGGTGCACGTCGCGTGTCGCCGTTCTTCGTACCGGGCTCCATTATCAACATGATCTCGGGCAACATGGCGATCCAGCACGGCTTCAAAGGGCCGAACATCGCCATTACGACTGCTTGTACCACCGGCACTCACAACATTGGTTATAGCGCTCGCACCATTGCGTACGGCGATGCGGACGTGATGATTTGTGGCGGCGCGGAGATGGCTACCACACCGCTTGGCCTGGGCGGTTTCTCGGCGGCGCGAGCGCTATCGACGCGTAATGACGAGCCGCAGGCGGCCAGCCGTCCTTGGGATGCGGACCGAGATGGCTTTGTGCTCTCGGATGGTGCGGGGGTGCTAGTACTGGAAGAGTATGAGCATGCGAAAGCACGCGGTGCGCATATCTATGCAGAGTTGGCTGGCTTCGGTATGAGCGATGACGCCTATCACATGACGGCACCGCCGGAGGATGGTCGTGGCGCTGCCCTCTCCATGAGCAATGCCATCAAAGATGCCGCCATCGATCCGTCGGCCGTGCATTATATCAATGCTCACGGCACGTCGACGGCAGCGGGGGATTTGGCGGAGAGTCGTGCGATCGAGAAAGTGCTGGGCAGTGCGGCGCAGCACGTGGCCGTAAGCTCCACCAAGTCGATGATCGGTCACCTGCTGGGAGCGGCTGGCGCTGTCGAAGCCGTCTTTAGCATCCTTGCCATTCGCGATCAGGTGGCGCCGCCCACCATCAACCTGGACAACCCCCAAGAGGGCTGCAATCTCGATTACGTCCCCCATACTGCTCGTGACATGCGTATCGATGTAACGCTGTCGAACTCGTTTGGTTTTGGTGGCACGAACGGCTCGCTGTTGTTCAAGAAGGTATAAGCCTTGATGCCGATGCCCCAGGTGCCCTTCGATGACCGCGGGCTGGCGTATGGCGATGGTCTATTCGAAACCGTCTTACTACGCGATGGGCAGCCCGTGCTGTGGGAGTATCATCACGCCCGATTGGCAAAGGGCTGCCAACGTTTGAATATTCCATTGCCGTCTGCTCGGCAGCTGTCTCAGGCGTGGCAATCGCCACCTGAGGCAGCGCTGGAAGTTCTTAAACTGATCTTGACCCGTGGAAGCGGCGGTCGAGGGTATGCGTTACCTGATCAGGTAGCACCACGACTGTTAGCTCGACGTACGCCCTTTACGGCCAATCAATCGCGTTGGCAGCATGGTGTGTGCGTGCGTCTATGCCACCTTCGGTTGGGGCACCAGCCGCTACTCGCAGGCATCAAGCATCTCAATCGTCTGGAGAACGTGCTGGCGCGTCAGGAGTGGCACGAGCCCCATGTCGCCGAAGGGCTTCTCGTCGACCAAGCAGGTAACGTCGTGGAAGCCACCAGCATGAATCTCTTTTGGTCGTCACGGGGACGCCTGTATACCCCGCGCGTCGATCAGTGCGGTGTTGCGGGGACCTTGCGCGCGGCTCTGCTTGACGCTGGCATCATCCATGAGGCGCCGCTGGCCGTCGACGACCTACCCAGCGTCGAGCGACTCTGGGTAGGCAATTCAGTGCAAGGGGTTTGGCCCGTGCGTGAATTGAGAGAGGCGCACGGTTGCGAGCTGGCAACCTGGCCGCGTTTTGCAGTGGACCCGTTACAAACCGAAGCGCATCGGCTGCTGGGCTATCCAAGCGTGTTTCCATAACATGATCGAGGTATCAACGTGAAACGGTTATTTGCCGTCTTAGGGGTATTGGTGGTGCTGGCCATGGCCGCCGTGCTGGGTGGCTATGCCTATTGGCAGCAGCGCCTTGCGGCACCCATTGCCCTTGAGGAGCCCACCCTTTACCAAGTACCTGCAGGTGCTGGATTTCATCAGGTCGTACGTGATTTGGCTTCGCAAGGCGTGCTAGAGGATGCCTGGGCGTATCGGCTGCTGGCTCGCATCGACCCAGAGCAAGTGCCGCAGCTGCGCGTGGGTGAGTATCGTCTCATGCCTGGGATGAGCGGATTGGAGGTCATTGCTCTACTTGGCAGTAACAATGTCGTGACCTACTCGCTGACTGTGCCTGAGGGCTGGACGTTTCGCCAAATGCGCGCCCTGCTCGATACGGCTCCCAAGCTTGAGCACCGCACGGCCGACATGAGCGATGAAAAGATCATGTCGCTCTTGGGCCGTGATGGTACGTATCCAGAAGGTTGGTTCTTTCCCGACACCTATCGCTATCACTTGGGCATGAGCGATGTGGACATCTTGCGTCAGTCGCTGGAGCGGATGGAGCGTATTCTGGAGGAGGTGTGGGCAGAACGGGACGAGGATCTCACGATCGATTCCCCTTACGAAGCGCTCATTATGGCCTCGTTGATCGAACGGGAAACCGGTGCGCCGGAAGAGCGTCGGGAAATTGCCGGCGTTTTCAAGCGGCGTATGGAGCGTGGCATGCGCCTACAGACGGACCCAACGGTCATTTATGGGATGGGGGAGCGGTATGATGGCCGAATCACCCGTGCAGACCTGCGGGAAGCGACGCCTTACAACACGTACGTGATCGACGGTATGCCGCCCACCCCGATCGCCATGCCGGGGCGTGCTGCGCTGGAGGCCGCGGTGAACCCTCTGCCTGGCGACACGCTCTATTTCGTCTCCCGAGGCGATGGCACGCACCACTTTTCGCGCACCTTGCGCGAGCATAATAATGCCGTCAATCGCTATATTCGTAATCGTTAAATCGCCGCCATCGACCATAGATGGTGTCTCAATTGAGTAAGGGGCAGCAATGAGCAAGCGTGGGCGCTTCATCACTCTGGAAGGCGGTGAGGGAGTCGGTAAGTCGACCAATGTAGCGTTTGTCGAAGCGTGGCTAAAGGAGCGGGGGATCGAGGTGGTGCGCACACGGGAGCCCGGTGGTACGGCACGTGCAGAGGCCATCCGCGAGCTGCTGCTCGACCCGTCGCCCACTGAGCCACTGAGCGTGGACGCTGAACTGCTACTCGTCTTTGCCGCCCGTGCACAGCACCTAGCGGAGAAAATTCTGCCCGCGCTGGAGCGGGGCGCGTGGGTGGTGTGTGATCGCTTCACCGACGCGACCTTTGCCTACCAGGGCGGTGGACGTGGTATCGATGCACAGCGTATCGCACAGTTGGAGCAGTTCGTGCAGCGGGGGCTTGCTCCGGATGTGACGCTACTGCTCGATATGTCCCCAGAGGCTGCCAAGGAGCGCCTTGAGGGCCGTTTGCGCGATCTCAATACGCAGCGTGATCGGTTCGAGCAAGAACGTGTAGAGTTCTTCATGGCCGTGCGCCGCGCTTATCTAGAAAGAGCCGCGTCTGCGCCGGAGCGTTTTGCACTCATTGACGCGGCCCAGCCGCTGCAAGACGTTCAAGTAGCGCTGAGTCGTGTGCTGGAAGAGCGGGTTGCGCAATGGCGGTAACCGGCGTTTTGCCCTGGCACCATTCGACCTGGCAGCAGTTGGTGCGTCTGGCCGATAGCGGACGACTCCCCCACGCGCTGCTGATCAGCGGTGCCCATGGCGTCGGCAAGCAGCAGTTGGCGGAGGCGCTGATCGCCAGAACGCTGTGTGCAGCGCCAGGTGATCAGGCCTGCGGACAGTGCCATAGCTGCGCCATGCTGGCCTCGGGCTATCACCCTGACTTGTTGCGGGTGTCGCCGGAAGAGGGGAAGCGTCAAATTCGTATCGACCCGATCCGCGATGTGAACCGGTTCGTGTCGCAAACGGCCCAGCAGGGCGGTTATCGCGTTATTGTCATTTCCCCGGCGGAAGCGATGAACGTTGCCGCTGCCAATGCGCTGTTGAAAAGCTTGGAAGAGCCTGGCGACAAAACGCTCTTTATCCTGGTATCGGACGTGCCGTCTCGCACGCTGCCGACCATTCGCTCACGCTGTCAGCAGTGGCCACTGGCCAGCGTACCGTTCGAGGCATGTAAAGGCTGGCTGACGCAGCACCTGGGAGATGATGAGGCACACTTTTGGTGGCGCGTCTCCGGCGGGTTACCGCTCTTGGCAGTGGAACTTGCTGCCCCCGATGAGCGTGCCCTACGGCATCAAATTCACGACTGTTTCGAGCAGTTGGTACGCGGTGCAGAGCCGGTATCGGAAGCCGCGAGGCTGGATCGCCAAGCCATCGATGCCATCTTGTGGTACGGTATCGCATGGCTTGAGGACTTGATTCGTCTGGGGCTTTCCGGCGAGCAGAGCGTGTTGCACAATCCCGATTTGGTGCCGCTCTATCGACAGGCGGTCAAAAATGGCCGCGTTCAAGACTGGTTCCGGCTGCTGGATTACGCCCGAGAGCAGCGCCGCCTGTTCGCCGTAGGTGCCAACCCAAATCCCCAGCTCGTTTTGGAAGCGTGGCTAGTTCGCTGGTCTGCGCTGCTGCGCTCCTAACCACTTGTTGTAACGAGGTCGTGATGGCTGCCCAAAAAGCGCTCTCTTTGACGATACCGGATGTGCCGACGCTGCTTTCCGCCTATATGCCCTTTTTGGACCGTGGAGGTATTTTCGTACCGACGAAAACACTCTACGGCCTTGGGCAGTCGGTCATGCTGCTGCTGACCCTGCCAGGGGAGAGTGAGCGTCTTTCGGTGACAGGGCAGGTGATTTGGATATCTCCCGAAGGCGTGAGCGGTCGGCGTATGCCGGGCATTGGCGTGCACTTTAGCCAGCAGGATTACTCCGTTCGCGATCGTATCGAGACGCTGCTGGCGGGCCAGCTCGATAAAGCGCCTCCTTCATTTACGCTCTAATTCAGCACTTTTTTCTTTACACTCAAAGAGCCCTGCATGTTTGTCGACTCTCACTGTCATCTCGACCGTTTATCGGAACATACCCACGGTGGCGATGTGGCGGCCACCCTGGACGCTGCGCGTCAAGCGAACGTTAGCCAGTTTCTCGCGATTTCGACGACGCTGGAGGAGCTGCCTGGGCTCGCCGCCATTGCCAGAGAGCACCATGACGTTGCGATCTCCGCCGGTCTGCATCCGCTGTATCAAGCGGCGCACGAACCCAGCGTCGACGAGATCGTCGACGCTGCCGAGCAGTATGGCGCGGTGGCCATTGGCGAAACCGGGCTGGATTATCACTACCAGGAGAGCGTACCGCTAAGCGTCCAGCATGAGCGCTTCAAACGGCACCTGATGGCCGCGAGCGAACTAGAGCTACCGGTGATCATCCATACCCGTGAGGCGAAAGAAGATACGTTGGCGCTGCTGCGGGAGTATAGCAATCCGCAGGTGGGAGGTGTGATCCACTGCTTCACCGAAGGCCTGGAGATGGCCCGAGAAGCCGTGCGGCTGGGGTTTTACATTTCGCTCTCCGGTATTATCACCTTTCGCAACGCCGCGTCGTTACGCACGCTGGCACGCCAGCTTCCATTGGATCGGCTGCTCATCGAAACCGACAGCCCTTACTTGGCACCCGTTCCCCACCGCGGTAAGCCCAACGAACCCGCGTGGGTCGTCGAGGTGGCTGAGTGCATTGCCCGTGAACGAGGCATCAGCGTCGATGAAGTCGCCATGCAGACGACGGTGAACTTCTACCATCTTTTCCGTGCTGCCGCGCCCGATGCGCCTGCCCATGTAAAAGAGGCGCTGGCACAATCTGGCCTGGTAGTGTAACGCGCGGTCTTTTGGGGAGTATGGCAATGAACATTGATCGGCTACTTCAGCAATCCGGCGGCTCGGCGACCATTCCCCCTGTCGACACTTGGCAGCCCGCGCTATCGGGCGATATAGACATTCGCATCCAGGCGGATGGCACTTGGCTGCATGAAGGCAGGCCCTTCGCGCGCCCGGCGATTGCTAAACTGCTTGCCAGCCTTTTACGGCGGGATGCGGACGGGTATTGCCTAGTGACTCCTGCGGAGCGCTGGCGAGTGACCGTTGACGATCGCCCTTTAATGATCGTCGAGGCCAATTTTCGCGACGATGCCTGGTGGCTGACGACCCAGTTCGAGGATGTGGTGCGCCTTGACGGTGATCACCCCCTATCGCTGTCGATGACACCCGACGGCGAGTTAGCACCCGAGTGTGCCATTCGTTTTGGCTTGGCGGCTCGGCTGCATCGTAACGTGTTCTATCGCTTGGTGGAGCAAGCCCGCGTCGACGAAACCGCCGAAGGGCACACGGCTTGCCTGCTCTACAGTGCAGGACACTGGCACCCGCTTGGCCAATGGAGCGATAGCATGCCAAGTGAGGCGCCGTGAAGCTAACGGCCGAACAGCAAGCGGTGGTTCACCATGGCGAAGGGCATGCTCGTGTTGCCGCCGTGGCAGGGGCGGGTAAGACCACGACCATGGCCGCGCGAGTACTGCATCTGCTGTCGAGCGGCGTTGCTCCCAAGCGGATGCTGGTGCTGATGTTCAACCGCTCCGCAAAAGAGGATTTTCAGCGACGCTTGGCCAGTATGGCGCCTGCGGGGCAGCCGCTGCCTGATGTGCGCACGTTTCACTCTTTAGGACATCGTCTCACGCAGAGCTTGTGTCGTTGGGGGGCGCTGGCGCCTCGACGGTTACTCTCCGCCGAGTGGCAGATGGAGCGCTTGCTGCGTCAGGCCAGTTTGAACGTGCTGGCCGACCAAGTGGAGCGCCGCGACGCTGCGCTAGAGGGCGACCGGTTGGAAGCGCTGGCGCATTTTTGCGGGTTGGTAAAGGCGGAAATGTTGCCCGCTGAGACGCTCTACGAGCGGCTTCAGTTCGAGCCAGACACGGACTACTTTCCTGCCGCCTTCGTCGAGGCCGAACGCCTTCTGGAGGCGGAGGGAGTGATGAGCTATGCGGATCTGCTCTACCGCCCCTTGCAGGCCCTGGAAGCCGATGCCTCACTTCGCCAGCGTGTCGAAGGGTTTTTGGATCATGTGATCGTCGATGAGTATCAAGACATCAATACGGTTCAGCAGCGGCTGCTTGCCGTGTTGGCTGGCCCCACGGCGAACGTCATGGCGGTTGGCGATGCCAATCAGTGCATTTATGAGTGGCGGGGGGCGCGTCCCGATACGATGCTGGAGAACTTTACCGCTACCTTCGGCGACGCCACCGACTATCCCCTGTCGATGACCTTTCGTCATGGTCACGCGCTGGCGCTCACGGCCAATCACGCCATCATGGCCAATCAGCGTCGGCCGGATCAGCTCTGTTTGGCGGACGCCCAAAATCCCAATACCCGTGTCTTTGTGGGCCAAGGCAGCCGCTTGCTGTTTGATGCACTCGTGGATTGGCAGGCCCAGGGGCGGGCATTGAGCGATGCCAGCCTGCTCGTGCGTAGTTGGGCACTGTCGGTACCGTTCCAGCTCGCGCTGCTTCAGGCGGGCATTCCCTTTCGGCTATTGCGGGAAGACCGCTTCGTATTTCGCTTGCCTTTGGTGCAAGCGCTGGCTGGCTATTTGAAGCTCTCCAGGCGTCCTGAACTGCTACACGATCCCGAACAACTGCTGCTGCTATTAGCCCAGCCGACCCCGTTCGTTGCCAGAGAGCGTTTGCAGCGCTTGGCCCACCAGCTAGCGAGCACTCAGCAGTGGCCGGAGCGCCAAGAACCCGTGCTGGCTTCATTGAAACCGCTCCAGCGGCGCACTCTCAAAAAACGCTGGGAATTGCTGTGTGAGTTGCCAACGCTGAGTGCTTGGCCACCGGCAAAACTGCTTAGCCACGTGGTCGAAGCTATCGATGCGGAAAAGACGTTGAAGCGCGCCGCGGCGAGACGCGATAAGGGGGAGGAGGACGTGCGCCTGCTGGACGTGCTGATCGAGCAGGCCCAGAGCGTGCAAGATCCCGATGCGTTTATCGAACTGCTCGAGCGTCCCGTAGAGAATCAGGCAGGTGGCGTGCTGATCAGCACGGTGCACGGTGCCAAAGGATTGGAGTGGCCCTTGGTCGCGGTGGCGGGCGTCAATGAAGAAGACTTTCCTCACTACAGCCGCGACAATCCCCTCAGCGATGAGCGGCTAGAAGAGGAGCGGCGGCTATTCTATGTCGCCATCACTCGTGCCAAGGAGCAACTGCTCGTGCTGCACGATGGCGGAGCTCATAAGCCGAGTCGCTTCATCGCGGAAAGCGCCTGGCAGGACGGTATGCGCATTGCCGAGTGCCTCGCGCACTCGCGGCCGCCTAGCGAGCCCATTGAGGTGAACTCTCCCAGTCTGGTGGGGCGCTATCTGACAAAAGTAGGGCGTGAGGACATTCCCTTGGCGGCACCCCAGGTGAAAGAACCCGCTGCCGGCTACCAAGCCAATAGCCACTTCTACCCTGGCCAGCGACTGCTGCATGCGGTCTTTGGCGAGGGCGAAGTCGCGGCCGTCGAAGGAAACCCCTCGGACCCGGTCATCGACGTACGTTTTGCCCAGGCGGGGCGGCGACGTTTGATCGCGCGCCGCGCGCCTATCGAAATCATGGAGCCTGCGAACAGCGCCGTGAGCTGACGTTGACGCTTCGCGCGCACATGGTGTTTGACTTCACCTAATCTGGCCGATTAAATGCTTTGCAGTTAACTATTTACCCAACAGGTAATCGGCATGCGAAGGCAGTTCGTCTGGTCTTGCGCCATCTCTTTCGCGGTATACAGCGGCGCTACCATGGCCGACACCTCACTGCCTAGCGTTACCCTGAATGGGTTTGGCACGCTGGGCGTGGTGCATTCCGATGTGACCAATGCCGATTTCGTCGCCGACCCACTGGCGTCCTCCGGCGCTGGCTACAGCGGGGAGTGGAGTGCTGAAGTCGATAGCCGGTTGGGACTTCAAACGACGCTAGCCGCCACCTCTTCACTCTCCGCGACCGTCCAGGTCGTCAGCGAAAAGCGCTTCGATGGTTCTTTCTCCCCAGACATCGAGTGGGCGTATCTGCAGTATGACGCCACGCCGACGCTCAGCCTCCGTGCTGGGCGAATGGTGCAAGGCAGCTTTATGAACTCCGAATACCGCAAAGTGAGTTTTGCGACGCCTTGGGTCAGACCGCCTGCGGAAATTTACCGTCTGGTTCCCGTCGCCAACTTCGATGGCGTCGATCTACGCTATCGCTACTATCTGGGAGAGTCGATTAACGATCTGCGTCTTAGCTACGGTGGCGGTAGCCTTGAATATGAAACGGGGGATATCGAGTCTTCTGACTCGTGGGGAGTCTCTCAGCACACCCGATGGGGCGATACGACGCTCTTTGCCAGCTATGGCGAGGTCAATGTCAGAGCGCAGGAGCTGACCCAGTTTTTTGATGTGTATCGACTGTTTGGACCGCCTGGAGAGGCGCTGGCCGACCGCTACGAAGTGGATGGTAAACCGGTGCGTATTTTGAGCGTCGGCGTAAACTACGACCCGGGTTCATGGTTCGTAGAGGGGGAGTGGGCGCGGCTCTCATCGTCAACGTTGTTGGGTACTATCGAAAGCGCCCACATGACGGCGGGATACCGCATTGGGCAATGGACCCCCTATGCAGGGGTGGGCAGAGCCCGCGTGCTCAGCAATCGGTCCGAGCCCGGCCTGCCCTCGGCGCTTTATCCTCCTCCGTTGTCCGATGCGGCCGTATTGCTCAATGGCACGCTCAATGCGCTCTTGTCGTCCAGTCTGTCTCAGGACAGCAGCACTCTTGGTTTGCGATGGGATTTTCGACCCGGAATGGCGTTGACGGTACAGTATGACCATATCGATTTTCGTTCTGGATCGCCTGGTGGGCTGATCAATCAGCAGCCCAGCTTTCAGCCAGGTGGCGACATGAATTTGTTCAGCCTTGCGCTCGACTTTGTGTTTTAGGGAGAGTGACGATGGCTAAGCGATTACCCCGATGGTGCTGCTGTTTACTGTTCGCTCTACTTCCTTGTACAGGCGTTGCGGATCTGCTCGTGGTGGTATCCGCCGAGGCAGAATTGACCCGGATTCAGCGGCAAGAGCTCAAAGACCTTTACTTGGAGAGCCGAACGCTGCGCCAGGGGCGAACGGTGGTCACGCCTATCGACCAATCCGAGCGGTCACGGGAGCGCGGCGAGTTTTATCGTCGCTACATTGGAAAAACACCGGCCCAGTTGCGCGCTCACTGGGCAAGGCTGATTTTTACGGGACGCGGTCAACCGCCACAAACCTTTGCGGATAGTCAGGCGGTGGTAGAGCGGCTCGTTCGCGATCCCAACGCGCTCGGCTACATTGACGCTCGATTTTTGGACGAGCGGTTGAAGGTGGTCACCGTTGAATAACATCCGAGGTCCAGTACTGCGCCTGGACGCGCAACATGCCGCGCGCTCATGGCGACATCGGCTAGCTGAGCCGCTGACGCTCTTTGGCGCGGCCGGGGTGTTGATCGTGCTGGTCATTCTGAGTAGCACCCACTATCTGGTCAGCCGTGAGCAGGCCGCGATCAAGCGCCAAATCGAACTCTCGATTGGTGACATGGCGGACACCTACGAAGCCAGGGTGTTGAGATCGCTGCGGGAGATCGATGCGACGTTGAAGCTCGTCGACTTCGTCGCCAGTCAGCAGCGCTCAGACATTTTAGCAACGCTGGCGGAGCGTAACCTGTTGCCCCCTGAGGTGATTTTTTCGGTCAGCATCGTAGACGGACAGGGACGGGTCAAAGAGCGTACGGGCGCTTGGGAGCCGGCCACGCAGCGTGACAGTGTGCCTGCGCTGCCAGAGGCCCCCGGGCTGCTGGTCGAGGCGTTTTCGTCGGCGGGGCGACAGCAGCTGCTGTTTGCCAGAATGCTGAGCCATGGTCGTGATGCGACCGAGTGGGTGACGCTAACCGTCGGCGCTGACTACTTCGTTAGCGGTTATAACGAGAATGCCTTGGGAGAGCAGGGGCTACTTGCGCTAGTGGATGCGAGTAACGTCACCCGCATTGGTCGAAGCGGTACTCGGCTGTACTCCAGCATCGCCATGGCGCTACCGACGTATGATGAAATCATGAGTAGTGACGACACGCCCTTCATTACCCGTTGGCAGGATGTCGAGCGGCTAACGCTAGTACGCCCACTGTTCCATTTCCCTTTGTCCATCGTGGTCGGTATCTCCGTGGAGGAGCAGTTGGCGCGCGCTTACCCGATGGAACGTCGCTACTGGCTGCGCGCGCTCTTCGTGAGCCTTGCGGCACTAATGATCCTCGGACTTCTGGCGCGGCTTAGCCACCAGCTTCACCGCGAGCGTCAGCTGGTGACGGATGAGCGGCTGCGTCACGCGCACTATATCGAACATCTTGCGTTTCACGATACGCTGACCCAGTTGCCGAACCGGGCATATCTTAGCTATTTGGTGGATCACGCGATTGGGCGGTACCGGGGGACGGAGGGGGGCTTTGCGCTTCTATTCTTGGACTTAGATCGCTTCAAGAGCGTCAACGATACGTTGGGCCATGAGGCGGGGGATAAGCTGCTCAAGCTGGTGGCTAAACGGCTGCTATCTTCCGTGCGTGAACACGACGTTGTCGCCCGACTGGGAGGCGATGAATTCGTCATTCTGCTAAGACACATCACCCAGCGGGAACCCGTGACGCGTGTCACCGAGCAGTTGGTGGCTGCGATTCAAGAGCCTTTCTCGTTGCAGGGACAGACGTGTTTGATTTCGGTCAGTATTGGAGTGGCGCTGTTTCCAGACGATGGAGACGATGAGCAAACGCTGATGAAGCGTGCCGATTCCGCCATGTATCGCGCCAAGCAGGCGGGAAAGAATACCGCGTATTTTCATGAAGAGCCGTCGCGCTAAAGGCGCGAATGCAGAAGGGAGCACCGTTGGCTGCCCTCGTTTGGGCAGCCAACGGCGAGACGCAGTTACATGTTGGGGTAGTTGGGACCACCGCCCCCTTCAGGAGCTACCCAGGTAATGTTCTGGGCTGGATCTTTGATATCGCAGGTCTTGCAGTGCACGCAGTTCTGGAAGTTGATCTGAAAGCGCGGCTGGCCTTGATCATCTTCGACGACTTCATACACCCCGGCCGGGCAGTAGCGCTGTGCGGGCTCGGCGTATTTGGGCAAGTTCTCACGAATCGGTAGATCGGGGTCTGCAAGGCGCAGGTGGCAAGGCTGATCCTCTTCGTGGTTCGTATTCGATAAAAACACCGAGGTGGATTTATCGAACGATAGCTTGCCGTCCGGCTTCGGATAGTCGATTTTCTCGAATTCGGCGGCTGGCTTTAGTGCCCCATGGTCAGTGGTGGTGTCATGAACGTTGGGGAGTTTATTGCCCAGCAGTTGGTTCACGAAGTTGTAGGCACCGCCGCCAACCGTGCCGTATTTATGAATGGCCGGGCCGAAGCTCGCACTCTCTTTGAGCTCCTGATAGGCCCAGCTGGCTTCCCATTTGCGGGTGAAGCTGGCGAGCTCTTGCCCACCTTCATCACCCCCTTGGATGGCCTCGAAGACGCTCTCGGCTGCGACCATGCCTGATTTCATGGCGGTATGTAGGCCTTTGATCTTGGCAAAGTTGAGCGTACCCGCATCACAGCCAATGAGCAGGCCGCCAGGGAACGTCATTTTCGGCAGGCAGTTGTACCCGCCTTTGGCAATGGCCCGCGCGCCATAGGCCACGCGTTTACCACCTTCCAGGTATTGGCTTAGCACCGGGTGGTGCTTCATGCGCTGAAATTCATCGAACGGTGATAGCCACGGGTTCTGGTAGCCAAGATCCATGATCAGCCCAACGACGACCTGCTGATTCTCTGCATGGTAAAGGAACCAGCCGCCGTGGGTATTGCTATCCAGCGGCCAACCAGAGCCGTGGACGACCAAGCCGGGCTCGTGCTTGTCGGCGGGCACATCCCATAGTTCTTTCAAGCCGATGCCGTAGTGCTGTGGGTCACGGCCTGCATTCAGAGAGAAGTCATTGATCAGCCGCTTGCCCAAGTGGCCGCGCGCACCCTCGGCAAAGAGCGTGTACTTGGCACGCAGCTCCATACCGGGCATGTGGCCATCTTTAGGAGTGCCATCGGCACCGACGCCCATGTCGCCAATCAAAATACCGCGAACGACACCCTCTTCGACGATCACTTCCTGAGCGGCGAATCCTGGGAAAATCTCGACGCCCAACGATTCTGCCTGCTCCGCAAGCCAGCGGCACAGGTTGCCCGCACTGATTACGTAGCGCGTCAAATCGCCGCCGGTGTTGTGCATGCTTTTCGGCACAAGCGCATTGGGAATCTTCTGCGCTTTGTCGGCATCTTTGAGCAGGTATACATCGTCGCGAACGGCAGGGGTCGTGAGAGGCGCACCACGCTCTTCCCAGTCGGGAAACAGCTCCGCCAGTGAGCGAGGTTCAAAGACGGCCCCAGAGAGAATGTGGGCGCCGACCTCTGAGCCTTTTTCCACGACACAGACGGTGAGTTCTTGCTCGGCCTCGTTGGCTTGCTGCATCAAGCGGCAAGCGGCGGCAAGCCCTGATGGGCCTGCGCCGACGATGACAACGTCAAAGTCCATTACATCGCGTTCAACGTTTTCCACCCGGTTTCTCCTTATTCTCATAAGTGCCATCTGTATCGGGCTAGCGAATGGGCACTAGCTTATGAAAAGATGGCCTTAATTTAAAACGGTCGTTTGCTTCTGGTTATCTCCCATGATAGGCATAATACCCGTGTCAGGTCACCCCTACGATGGCAAAAGCACACTTTATAAGTGTCGGTACGAGCAGCGATACCAGCGGGCTACGACCAAGGCCGCACGAAGAGAAAGTTGTTGCTGGTGGGTAGGCTGTGGCAAATTGATAGGGTTTTTCATTTACTAGCCTATCAAACGCTTGCATGAATTTTGAGCGCGGCCACTAGGTGGCGGCGCCTAGTCAGGTTAACGGCTTCTATCACGAGCCAAGCGAGGAACCTATGAAAGTACTCGTCGCGGTGAAACGCGTCATCGACTACAACGTCAAAATCCGCGTCAAAGCGGACCATTCTGATGTGGACCTTACCAACGTCAAAATGGCCATGAACCCCTTCTGCGAAATTGCCGTGGAAGAAGCGGTGCGCCTGAAAGAGAAGGGCGTGGCCACCGAAGTCGTGGCCGTGACCGTGGGCCCCAAGGCCGCCCAAGAGCAGCTGCGCACCGCGCTGGCGCTGGGTGCCGACCGCGCTATCCACATTGAAACCGACGAGCGCGCCGAATCGCTGGCGGTGGCCAAACTGCTAGCCAAAGTGGTGGACGAAGAGCAGCCCGGCCTCGTCATCCTCGGCAAGCAGGCCATCGACACCGACAACAACCAGACCGGCCAGATGCTCGCCGCGCTGACTAACCTGCCGCAAGGCACGTTCGCTTCGGAAGTGGCGGTAGACGGCGACAAGGTCAACGTGACCCGTGAAATCGACGGCGGCCTGCAAACCGTCGCGCTGACACTCCCGGCCATCGTCACCACTGACCTGCGCCTCAACGAGCCGCGCTACGCCAAGCTACCGGACATCATGAAGGCCAAGAAAAAGCCGCTGGATGTCAAAACCCCCGCTGACTACGGCGTGGAAGTGGCCTCCAAAGTCACGCTGCTCAAAGTGGAATCCCCCGCCGAGCGCAAAGGCGGTATCAAAGTCGCCTCGGTCGACGAGCTGATCGACAAACTGAAAAACGAAGCCAAAGTGCTTTAAAAGGAGCTGATCTCATGAGCATTCTGGTACTTGCCGACCTTCATGAAGGTCAGTTGGCCAGCGCCACCGCCCACGTCGTGGCGGCGGCCCAGGCCATCGGTGGCGATATCGATGTGCTGGTCGCCGGTGAAGGCGTCCAGGCGGCGGCAGACGCCGCTGCAAAACTCGACGGCGTGAGCAAAGTACGCGTGGCGGACAACGCCGTGTACGCCCACCAGCTGGCCGAGCCCATGGGCGTGCTGCTGGTGGAGCTGGCAGGTGATTACACCCACGTACTGGCCAGCGCCTCCACCACCGGTAAAAACGTCCTGCCGCGCCTGGCGGCCCTGAAAGATGTTAGCCAGCTGTCGGATGTGATTGGCGTCGAAAGCGCCGATACCTTCCTGCGCCCGATCTATGCCGGTAACGCCATCGCCACGGTCAAAAGCGACGACGCGCTAAAAGTCATCACCATCCGTACCACCGGCTTTGATGCAGTCGGCACCAGCGGCAGCGCCACAACGGAAGCGGTGGATTTCGTCGCCGACAACGCCCAGTCCAGCTTCGTCAAACAAGAGCTGGCGCAAAGCGACCGTCCGGAACTCGGCGGTGCCAAGGTGGTGATCTCCGGTGGCCGCGGCATGGGCAACGGCGAGAACTTCAAGCTGCTGGACGGCATTGCCGACAAGCTGGGCGCGGCCATTGGCGCTTCCCGTGCGGCGGTCGATGCGGGCTTCGTGCCCAACGACATGCAGGTGGGCCAGACTGGTAAGATCGTCGCGCCCGAACTCTACATTGCGGTGGGTATTTCAGGTGCGATCCAGCACTTGGCAGGCATGAAAGACTCCAAGGTGATCGTCGCCATCAACAAAGACGACGAAGCACCGATCTTTCAGGTGGCCGACTATGGCTTGGTAGGAGATCTGTTCGAGATCCTGCCTGAGCTGGAAAGCAAGCTGTAAGTCATTGAACTTGCTGCCTGTCAAAAGCCGACTTCGCCAGAAGTCGGCTTTTTTATTGCGGGCGGGTTCGATAAACTGACAATAGTTGACTAAGGTACTGGGACAAAGATTTGCCGCCGATGGTAAAAAATTGCCGGGGCGGTGGTTGAAAAGGGTGGAGTAAGACCACACCTAATGTAGTGAACGCAACAGAAGCCACTCAAGGAGAAGATAGCATGGCACATACCCTTCCTGAACTGCCGTACGCTTACGATGCTCTCGAGCCGAACATCGACGCGATGACGATGGAAATTCACCACTCTCGCCACCACAACACCTACGTCACCAACCTGAACGGTGCGCTGGAAGGCACCGGTCTAGAAGACGTGCCGGTGGAAGAGCTGGTGGCGAACCTGGATCGCGTACCCGAAGAGAAGCGCCAAGCCGTTATCAACAACGGTGGCGGCCACGCTAACCACTCCATGTTTTGGCAAATGATGTCACCCAACGGTGGCGGCCAGCCGCATGGCGACGTGGCTAAAGCCATCGACGCAGAGCTGGGCGGCCTTGATGCGTTCAAAGACGCCTTCAAAAAAGCCGCGCTGGGCCGTTTCGGCAGCGGCTGGGCATGGTTGTCCGTCACGCCTGAGAAAAAGCTGGTCGTCGAAAATACCCTCAATCAAGATAGCCCGTTGAT
Source organism: Halomonas sp. CnH100-B (assembly GCF_024124605.1). Lineage (NCBI taxonomy): Bacteria > Pseudomonadati > Pseudomonadota > Gammaproteobacteria > Oceanospirillales > Halomonadaceae > Halomonas > Halomonas sp. CnH100-B. The sequence continues at coordinate 367,521 of NZ_JAMXRX010000001.1, forward strand.
GCACGGCAACACGCCCGTACTCGGTCTGGACGTTTGGGAGCACGCGTACTACCTGAAGTTCCAGAACAAGCGTCCAGACTACGTGGATGCTTTCTTCAACGTGGTGAATTGGGAAGATGTTGAGCGTCGTTACCAAGCCGCCATCGCCTAATACTCACGACCTGTGAGGGCGGTGTCAGTTACTGACACCGCTGGAAAGCCGCTCCCTACCAGGGGGGCGGTTTTTTTGTGTCTGGGTATAGCGCTGGGCATGAACTGTCAATAACCTGTGGATGAAAAAATACCATATATGCTTGAATTGATTTTCTCTTGGTCTATATATAGTATGCGTGGTGACTTTTAGAGGGGTAGAGCAAGCGCTGCGCACTACCTGAAAATTGCCGCTATGAAAAGGGAAAATAGCCATGGAAATCCAAATTTATAGCAAGCCTGCCTGTGTACAGTGTACTGCCACCTATCGCGCGCTGGATAAGCAAGGCCTTGATTACACCGTCATCGACATTACCGCCGAAACGGGTGCTCAAGCAGAAGTCGAAGCGCTGGGTTACCGCCAGCTGCCTGTCGTGGTCGTCGGTGAAGAGCACTGGTCGGGCTTCCGTCCGGACCGCATCCAAGCGTTGGCGTAATCGTCACCCATGCACGCTGCTGACGTGGAAGCCGAGCAGGCAGGTACGCTGGTCTATTTTTCCACCAAGTCAGGCAACACCCATCGTTTTATTGAAAAGCTTGGTTTAAGTGCACAGCGGCTGCCGTTACATCGTGAAGCCCCGACGCTACGCATTGAGCAGCCCTACATATTGGTTACCCCCACCTACGGAGGTGGCTCGGCCAATGGGGCTGTGCCAAAGCAGGTTATTCGGTTTTTAAATGACGAGCACAACCGACACCTCTTACGAGGTGTCATTGCTGCTGGTAATACTAATTTTGGTGACGCATACGGTTTGGCGGGGCGAATCATTGCCCAAAAGTGCCAAGTGCCGCTGCTTTATCGTTTTGAATTGTTTGGTACCGATGACGATGTCGCCAAGGTCCGCAAAGGAGTAGAAGAGTTTTGGAAACGTCAAGCTCAGTCTCTAAGAACGTAGCTGCAAAAAACTCGGCAGATCAACGCCCTGCTGCGGGAGCCACCGAGGCGCGCACGCTGGATTACCATGCGCTGAATGCGATGTTGAACCTGTACGGTGCCAACGGCGAACTGCAGTTGGATAAAGACCGCGAAGCGGCGCGCCAGTACTTTTTGCAGCACGTCAATCAGAACACCGTGTTCTTCCACTCCTTGGAAGAGAAGTTGGACTACCTAGTGGAAGAGCAGTACTACGAAGCCGACGTGCTGGCGCAGTACAGTTTTACGTTTGTCAAAGCGCTGTTCGAGCAGGCGTATGCGTACAAATTCCGCTTCCCGAGCTTCTTGGGTGCGTTCAAGTACTACACCAGCTACACGCTCAAAACCTTCGACGGCAAACGTTATCTCGAGCGGTATGAAGACCGGGTCTGCATGGTGGCGCTCACGCTAGCGCGTGGCGATGAAGCGCTGGCCAAGTCGCTGGTCGACGAGATCATCAGCGGCCGCTTCCAGCCTGCGACGCCCACCTTCCTGAACTGTGGTAAGCGCCAGCGGGGCGAGTTGGTCTCTTGCTTCTTGCTGCGTATCGAAGACAACATGGAGTCCATCGGGCGTTCCATCAACTCCGCGCTGCAGCTCTCCAAGCGTGGCGGCGGCGTGGCCTTCCTGCTCAGCAACATTCGCGAATCCGGCGCGCCGATCAAGCGTATCGAGAACCAGTCGTCGGGCATCATTCCGATCATGAAACTGCTGGAAGACGCGTTCTCCTACGCCAACCAGCTAGGTGCGCGTCAAGGTGCCGGAGCGGTCTATCTCAACGCCCACCACCCGGACATTCTGCGCTTTTTGGACACCAAGCGTGAAAACGCGGACGAGAAAATCCGCATCAAAACGCTGTCGCTGGGCGTGACCATTCCCGATATCACGTTCGAGCTGGCCAAGCGCAACGACGACATGTACCTCTTCTCGCCCTACGATGTCGAGCGCGTCTACGGCGTGCCGTTTGGCGACATCAGCGTGACCGAGAAGTACCATGAAATGGTGGCCGACGCGCGCATTCGCAAGCACAAGATCAATGCTCGCGCCTTCTTCCAAACCCTGGCCGAGCTGCAGTTCGAGTCTGGCTACCCGTACATCATGTTCGAAGATACGGTCAACCGCGCCAACCCGATTGCGGGCCGTATCAACATGAGTAACCTGTGCTCCGAGATTCTGCAGGTCAATACGCCGACCGAGTACGACGACGATTTGGGCTACCGTCAGGTAGGGCAAGATATCTCTTGTAACCTCGGCTCGATGAACATCGCCAAGGTGATGGATTCCGGTGATATCGGCACCAGCGTCGAGATCGCCATTCGCGGCCTGACCGCCGTGTCTGAAATGAGTAATCTGCGCAGCGTTCCCTCCATCGCCGAGGGTAATGCCAAATCGCGCGCCATCGGTCTTGGCCAGATGAACCTGCACGGCTTCCTGGCTCGCGAGCATATTTATTACGGCTCAGAAGAAGGGTTGGACTTCACGAACCTGTACTTCTACTGCGTTGCGTTCCATGCCATTCGTGCGTCGAACCAGTTGGCCATCGAACACGGTGAGACCTTTGCCGGGTTCGCAGACTCCACCTATGCATCGGGTACGTTCTTCGATAAGTACACCGACCAGGCGTGGCTGCCGCGTACCGAGAAAGTCCGTCACCTTTTCGAGCGCAGCGGTATTGCACTGCCCACGCAAGACGATTGGCAAACGCTGAAAGCCTCGGTGATGGCGCATGGCCTGTACAACCGTAACCTGCAAGCTGTACCGCCAACGGGGTCTATCTCGTACATCAACCACTCCACGTCGAGCATTCACCCGGTGGCAGCGAAAATCGAAATTCGCAAAGAGGGCAAGCTGGGTCGCGTTTATTATCCGGCCCCGTTCTTGAACGAGGCGAACTTCGATTACTTCCAGGATGCCTACGAAATCGGCCCTGAAAAAATCATCGATACCTATGCAGAAGCGTCCAAGCACGTGGACCAAGGCCTCTCGTTGACGCTGTTCTTCCCGGATACGGCCACCACGCGGGATATCAACAAGGCGCAAATTTACGCTTGGCGTAAAGGTATTAAGACGCTTTATTACATCCGCCTGCGCCAAAGTGCCCTGGAAGGCACCGAGGTGGAAGGCTGCGTCTCCTGCACGCTGTGATCGGGTAACGCTTTTAAGATGATGTTTGTGAGAGAACGCTGATGACCATAATGCAACGTTTGTCGCGAGTGAATGCGATCAACTGGAACCGCCTTCAGGACGATAAAGACCTCGAGGTGTGGAACCGTCTGACCAGCAACTTCTGGTTGCCAGAAAAAGTACCGCTCTCCAACGACATCCAGTCGTGGAACACGCTGACACAGCAGGAAAAACAGCTCACCATTCGCGTGTTTACCGGTTTGACGCTGTTGGACACCATCCAAAGCAGCGTGGGCGCCCCCGTGCTGATGGATGACGCTCGCACTCCCCATGAAGAAGCGGTATACACCAATATCGCTTTCATGGAATCGGTGCATGCGCGCTCTTACAGCTCGATTTTCTCGACGCTGTGTGCCACGCGGGATGTAGACGATGCCTTCCGCTGGAGCGAAGAGAATCCGACGCTGCAGATGAAGTCAGAGCTGATTTTGAATCGCTATCGCTCTGACGATCCGCTAATGCGTAAGGTAGCGAGCGTCTTCTTGGAGTCGTTCCTGTTCTACTCGGGCTTCTATCTGCCCATGTACTGGTCCAGTCACGCCAAACTGACCAACACCGCCGACCTGATTCGTTTGATCATTCGTGATGAAGCGGTACACGGCTATTATGTGGGCTACAAGTTCCAGCAGGCACTGGCAGAAGAGACGCCCGAGCGTCAGCAGGAAGTCAAAGATTACGCCTATGAGCTGCTGCTAGAGCTGTACGACAACGAAGTTCGCTACACCGAGTCGCTGTATGATGAAGTGGGGCTCTCGGAAGACGTGAAGAAATTCCTTCACTACAACGCCAACAAAGCCCTGATGAACTTGGGCTTTGAGCCGCTGTTCCCCAGCAGCGTGACGGACGTCGACCCAACGATCATGGCCGCGCTGTCTCCCAGCGCGGATGAGAACCACGACTTCTTCTCCGGGTCGGGCTCCTCCTATGTCATTGGTAAAGCCGTCGCCACCGAAGACGACGACTGGGCGTTTTGAGGGTCGTGCTGTGATGCCCGCTACGGGAGCCGAAGGCTCCCGTTTTTTATGCCTGCCGTTCGAGTTACTGTCAGTGAATGTTAATGATAAATATTGTCATTAATTCTATTAGTGGTACGCTATGCGCTGCACGCGTTAAACGCAAATCGTTCTTATACCTAATGAGTTTTAGCGCGCCGAGGTTGATGGCGCGCTGAGCAGTGACGGAGACATAACGTGCTGAACAGGCCTTTCTTTGCCTTGCGTGGATGTTGCCTAGCGGGCGTGCTAGTCAGCGGTACGCTCATGGCAAGTGATGAGACGATGGATCAAGCGGCCCAAAGTGTCGAGGCCCAGCAAGCCCAGTCTGAGTTGCAACAGCAAATCGATAGTGCGGATGAAGCCACACGGTCCGCCATTGAGGAGCTGCGTCGCCTGGAGCGGGAAACCCGTCAGATGGAAGCTGCTAACGCCACGCTCAGTAGCCGCTTGGCCAGTGAGGCCGAACGCCAGCAACGCTTGAATCAAGCGCTGGATACATTGAGCGATACCCGCGCAGCGCTGCCCATGATCGAACAGGACATGACCGAACAGCTCACCCGTTGGATCGAGTCAGACCTGCCTTTTTTGACCGATGAGCGCCTCGCCCGAGTGGCGTCAGCGGGTAGTCCCGAAGCGGGCAGCGCCGAACGTATTGCAAGCCTAATCGAAGCCTGGCGGGCGGAGCTCGCCTATGGGCGCGAGGTCGATAGCTGGCGTGGCCGTTTGGAGATAGCGGGTGCTTCCCCCAGGGAAGTGGAGTACCTGAGGATTGGCCGTATTGGCTTTTACTACGTGACGCCCGATGGCCGCGAAGGAGGGGTCTGGGATAAAGAAGAGGGGACGTGGCTCGCGCTCGACGAGGCCGCTCGCCGCCAAGTGCGTAACGGACTGCGGATTGCGGCCGACCAGCGCACCCCAGAACTTCTACAGCTCCCACTCTCGATCACGGCTAACGACCAAGGAGCGCAGCCATGAGTCTGTTTTCTCGCCCCAAGGCTTGGCTCTGCCTCACGCTGCTGGTCAGCGCGTTGAGCAGCAACGTTGGCATGGCCCAAAGCGACGATGTCGGCTCGTTAAGAGAGGCTCGCGAGGCTGCCCAAGCGCGTGACCAAGCGCGTCTTCAATCTTTCTTGGACGATCAAGACGCGTTAGAGGCCGCTTTGCAAGAGGCGCGTGATGCCCACTCGGCTGCCGAAGCGAAGCAGGCTGCGCTCGAAGCGCAGCAGGACGAGCAGAACGAGCAGGCGCAGGCACTTGCTCAGCGCCAAGATGAGCAGGGCGAGGCATTGACGGCGCTATTGGCAGATCTAACGCGTCACAGTGAAGAACTTCGCAACGAGCTGGGAGGGGATAGCTGGCTCACGCTTGAAGCCGATGCGTTGCCACCGCGTTTAAACGATGTCGACGTGTTGGAGCGTCCGCACATTGAGGCTGTCGTCGATCGTTTGGCGGCTCTCACCATGGACACGGGCCGTGCCGAGCGCTTGGAATTGCCTGTCGCGGATGCCAGCGGCGACATAGCGCCGCGCAGCGTCGTTCGACTGGGTGATTTTGCCGCTTTCACCGAGTCTGCGCTGCTGCGGCAAGGGCAAGATGAGAAGGGCGCCCTCGCCGAAATGCCGCGTACCCCGTCAGCGGTCAGCGAGCTTCTGGCGGCGTATCATCAGGGAGAGAGCCGTGCGTTTGCCATCGACCCCACCCAAGGCAGCGTGCTGGAGGCACTGGCTCAACAGCCTTCGCTGTGGGAGCGTTTTCAGCAGGGTGGCTATGTCGGTTACGTGGTCGTCCTGCTAGGTGGCATCGGCCTGCTGGTCGCTTTGGCGCAGTACCTGTATCTGTTGTTGGTTAGCGCACGCGTACGTCGTCAGCGACAAGCCCTGGATCAGCCCAGTGCCGATAATCCTCTGGGGCGTGTTCTACAGCGCTTCAAGGAGATGGACAAACATCAAACCCCGGAGGCGCTGGAAGCGCGGTTGGATGAAGCGGTACTCGCCGAGCTGCCTAAAATCGAGCGTGGTCAGCCCATCGTCAAGCTGCTAGCCGCCATTGCACCGCTGCTGGGCCTATTGGGCACCGTGACGGGCATGATCGTAACGTTCCAAGCCATCACGGTATTTGGCACGGGCGACCCGCAGTTAATGGCGGGAGGGATCAGTCAGGCGCTGGTCACGACGGTACTGGGTTTGGTGACGGCGGTACCGCTGCTGTTTGCCCAAACGGCGCTGTCTAGCCGTAGTCGTTTCATTACTCAGGTGATCGAAGGTGAGTCAAGCGCCACGCTGGCAGATCACTTGGAAGCGCAGTCGACGGCCCATGCTCGCACGGTGACCTAGTATGCCTACGTTACCCCTTTGGCTGGCGCCCGTTGAGCGGCTGCTCGATGCAGGTGGTGCCGTACTCGTAGTGCTGGCGCTGGTGGCCGTGGTGGTGTTCGCCATGGCGATCGAGCGGTGGTGGTATTACCGCTTTAGCTGGCGGCGATCACGCCATGAGCTGGTGCGCCGCTGGGCGGCGCGCAGCGACCACCGCAGTTGGAGCGCGCGCACGCTACGCCATGTATGGAGTGCTGCGCTGGTGGCCAAGCTGCGCCAGCCGCTGCCGTGGATCAAGCTGCTCGTGGCGCTTTGCCCACTACTCGGGTTGTTGGGGACGGTCACGGGCATGATTGCCGTTTTCGATAGCCTTTCGATGAGCGATACCCATCAAGCTCGAGCCATGGCCGATGGCGTTGCCCGGGCAACGCTGCCCACGCTGACGGGCATGGCCATTGCGGTGGTGGGTATGCTGTTTATTAGCCGTTTAGAGCACGTTATTCGCCGCGAAGACCAGCGTCTGCATGACCGCTTAGCGCGTGCCTTGGAGGAGAGTGATGCGTAGACGCCGTTCCGTAGAGGCTGCTGACGATAGCAACGAGGTGAACCTGACGCCGATGTTGGACGTGGTGTTCATCATGCTGATCTTCTTTATCGTCACGACCAGCTTTATCAAAGAGAGCGGAGTGGAGATCGATCGCCCTGAGGCGTCGGCCGCCACCCCGCGCCCCGATGCCCAAGTGTTGGTTGCCGTCACGCCGGAAGGGGCGGTTTGGGTGGATGGACAGCCCGTGGACGTTCACCGCGTTGGGCAGCAGGTGGCTGGAATGCTGAGCGGTGAGGGTTCGGTGGTCATTCAGGCCGACCGAGAGTCCACGACCGGCGTGTTGATCGAGGTCATGGACCGTCTTCAGCAGGCGGGTGTCGAGCAGGTCGCCGTGGCAGCGAGTCGGAGTGGGCCATGATGCGGCATGTGTTATCGATGCTAGGCGGTATTGCCCTGGCCATCGGGCTCTTCTGGATGCTAGCGCTACTGGTAGCTCCTCCAGAGCAGCAGGTGGACGAGCCCATCATGTCGATGTCCATGACGGTGGTGGAAGCGCCGGAGGTGGCGCCCGAACAGGAGACACCCCCCCCGGCGCCTGCACAAGCCGCTCCCCCGCCACCGCCCATGCCGACGCCAGCCCCTGCGCCGGTCGCCACTAGCGCGATTACGCTGCCAGACGTGGAGCTACCCGACGCGCCGGTAGAGCCCGTCGAGTTGGAAAGCGAGCTGCCGGAGCTGACCGAGGTGCGCCCTGAGCCTACACCGCAGCCCCAGCCAGCACCTGAGCCTGTGCCGGAACCCGCCCCCGAACCTACGGAAACGGCGGCCCCGTCTCCTGAGCCTGCCACTGCGCAGCGGGAAGCGGCCCCGGCGGCAGAGCCTGCGCCCTCGAACGAGCCGGTGAGTGTGGGGCAAGTAGCTCCGACGAGTCGCGTCAATCCGTCTTATCCGCCTCGTGCACAGCGCCGCGGTATGGAGGGATTCGTGGAGGTGGAATTCGTCATCCAGCGTAATGGAAGTGTCGATGGAAGCTCCATTCGAGTGACCAATGCCCAGCCTCGCCGGGTGTTCGAAGACGCCGCACGAGAAGCGATTGCGCGCTGGCAGTTCGAGCCCAGTCAGCAGTTACGTCGCGCCACCCAGCGTATTGAGTTCCAGTTAAGGTAGCGGTGACATGTTGCGAAGAAAAAATCCGTCAACCAGCCCTATCGTTGTCGCTCACCGTCAACGTACGATGCCGCAATGGATGGGCGTCATACTACTGAGCGCGCTGAGTATCACCGCGACGGCCAATGAGCCGCTGCCGGGTGACATGATTCAAGACCTGAATCGGCTTCAGAGCCAGTTGGCCAGCCAGCCAAGCGGTTCTGCTGACCCTGATGTGCTAAGCCGTATCATCACCCATGCGCGAGCTCAGTCAGAGCGGCTTTCGGGCGGTAATCGCGCGGATCAATGGGCGAGCGCGCTTTATCATCAGCTAGCCGCCAGTGCGCTGGTGCGCCAGGGCGATCCTCTTGCTGCTGCCGATGAGCTGGCCAGCGCCCGCCAACGGCCTAGCGTTCCCGATAGCCAGCTGCGTCGCTGGCTGCGGGACGAAGCGTCGCTACGCCGCGCCGCAGGCGAACGAGATCGGGCCATTACCCTGTATGAACAGTGGCTATCCGAGTCGTCGGGCAGTGATCGCTACGCGGACACGGCTTGGCAGCTCGTGCGTCTGTTGGCAGAAGAGGAGCGCTGGGAGCAGGCCATGGAGTGGCTGGCGCCGCTGCTTGAACAAGGGGAATTGACCGCTGACCAGCAAACGCTCACCAATGTCGTGCTCCGAAACACAGGGGATAACGCACAGGCGCTGAGCTGGCTGTTGGACGGGTTGAATGCCGACAGCGACCCCGATGCATGGCGCCAAGCCGCCGGACTTGCCCAGCAGGCAGGCCAGATAGGTGTGGCCGCCGCCGTTTGGGAAGCAGCCTGGCAGTTGGGTAAGTTTTCTACGCCAGAGGAACGCCGCACCCTGATCGAGCTGCATATGGCCGGAGGGACGCCTGCACGCGCTGCCGAGCATTTAGAGGCGGCTCTAGGGGCGGGCACGCTTCCCCGCGATGAAGCCACGCTTCGCTTGCGCGCCACGGCTTGGCAACAGGCCAAGGATGTCGACAAGGCGCTCGAGGCGTGGCGAGAGTTGGCAACGTTGACTGATTCAGCAAGCGATTGGCGGCAGTACGGCCAGCTAGCCTATGGGTGGGGAGAGGATCGCCAAGCCGAAGCTGCGCTGACCCAAGCGGCCAATTTAGGGGATGCCCAAGCAGAGCAGTGGCTCGCGTACTTTGAATGATGTCTGCCTAAGCCGTCGCTCTAAGTGGCTCGACTGCCTTGCTCTCAAGACCTTGCTAGGTTTGAACAGCCATCGTCGTATCTTAAAGCGGGCGCCGGTGGTGAGCCTCCGGCGCTTGCAGCGTCATGAACGGAGTATGACTGAAAAGTCGCTCCAGGTGGGGGCGTGGTCCGATGGGCGCTCCATGGCCCGCAGCGGATAGTCGATACCCGCATCGGTCACGCAGTCGGCCAAGGGCTTTGAAACTAGGATGTAGTCGATGCGAAGACCGCGCTTCGGCTCTCGGTCAAAGCCTTTTGAGCGATAGTCGAACCAGCTAAACCACTCGTCATTTTGCGGGTGGCACAGACGGTAGCTGTCGCTCAGCCCCCACGCTTTGATGCCTTCCAGCCATTCGCGCTCGATGGGCTGGAAGCTGGTTTTGCCCTCCCGCAGCCAGCGCTTCCGGTTGGCCTCGCCTATGCCGATATCCTGATCTTCAGGTGAGATATTGAAATCACCCATGACCGCCAGTCGCTCTTCGGGAGCGTGCTGAGTATTGAGCAGGTTGGCGAGCTGTTGATAAAAGCGCGCTTTGTGCGGAAACTTGGTGGGGTGATCGACGCTTTCGCCTTGAGGGAAGTAGCCGTTCCATACCGTGACCGGCTCGCCGTCTTCCGCGAGCAACTTGACGCCAATCATGCGCCGCTGGGCATCGTCGTCGTCATCGGGAAAGCCGTAAAACACTGCTTGCGGCTGTTGACGGCACAGCAGTGCAACGCCGTAATGGCCTTTTTGGCCATAGTAAAAAACGTGATAGCCCATGGCTTCTACGTCGGCCACGGGGAATTCGCTGTCTTGTACTTTGGTTTCTTGAAGGCCGATGACATCGGGCTGTTGGGTATCGATCAGCGCTTGAAGCTGGTGCAGTCGTGCCCGAATCCCATTGATATTGAACGAAACCAAACGCATCAAGACGGCTCTCCTGGTGAGTGATCGCCCCCTTTGTCAGGATGGATGGCGATCGTTTGGCCGCTTTGCTGGCGCGCCAATTTGCGCACGGCCTGAAGCTTACGCTGCTGCTGCTTTTTGGCAACGAAGCGGCGCGACGAGGTCACTTGATCAGGGTTCTCATGGCGCCACTTTTTATAATCTTTGCGGCGACCGGTGCGGATCGTCACTTTATCCGCCAATGAACGAGTCTTTTTCTTACGCGTCATGTCGCGCTCCTTGGGTTAATGTATGCCTCATTCTAACAGGCTAGCGTGCTCCTTCGACAGCAGGGCGCGCTCTTATCGCCAACCCCTGGTACAATGCGCACTTCGTGATGCCTAACATCCACAGCAATGGACAGATACACAGCCTATGAGCGAGTCGGAACAGACCACAGCATCGGCCCAGAACCGCAAGCCTAAACGTCGCCGTCGGAAACCGCGTCGTCGTCAGTCGAACTGGGATCTTCGTCAGTTTCAGGTGCCCGCCGTCGCCGGCAAGTGGCGCTTCCATGACTTTGATCTGCCGCTGCCTTTGATGCGCGCGATACATGCTCAGGGGTTCGAGTACTGCACGCCCATTCAAGCGGAAGCGCTGCGCCACACCCTGTTAGGTGGCGACATCGTCGGTAAAGCGCAGACGGGCACCGGTAAAACCGCCGCCTTTTTGATCTCTGTCATGGCTTACTTCCTCGAAGAGCCGACGCCGGATGGTCAAAAGCCGGGGGCTCCCCGTGCGCTGATCATTGCGCCGACCCGTGAGCTGGCGCTGCAAATCGAGAAAGACGCCAAGGCACTTGCGCGTTTCACTCAGCTCAACGTCGCCAGCGTCGTGGGCGGTATGGATTACCAAAAACAGCGCGAAAGCCTGGGTAAGAAGATCGATATCCTGGTCGCGACGCCAGGGCGTCTGCTGGACTTCCACCAGAAACGCGATATCGACCTCTCCGAAACCGAAGTGCTGGTGCTCGACGAAGCGGATCGAATGCTTTCCATGGGGTTCATTCCCGATGTGAAGCGCATCATTCGTTACACGCCAAAGAAAGAGGAGCGTCAAACGTTCCTATTCTCGGCCACCTTCACGGACGATATTCTCAATCTGGCGAGTCAGTGGACGCTCAATCCGGCGCATGTCGAGATCGAGGTGACCGTTGAGAATCAGGCAGATATCGATCAGCGTGTTTACCTCGTTTCCGACGACGACAAACAGCGGCTGCTGGTGAAGCTTCTGGAGCAGGAGAGCTTCGAGCGTGTCATGGTGTTCGGTAACCGCCGGGATCTAGTGCGCAAACTCGACGACCTGCTGAAAAAAGCCGGGGTCAGTGCGGCCATGCTGTCTGGTGATGTACCGCAGAATCAGCGCATCAAGACGCTGGAAAGCTTCCGCGAAGGAGAGGTGCAGGTGCTGGTAGCCACCGACGTGGCCGGCCGTGGCATTCATATCGAAGATGTGAGCCACGTCATCAACTACACGCTGCCCGAAGATCCGGAAGATTATGTTCACCGCATCGGTCGTACCGGCCGTGCAGGGGCCAAAGGCGTGTCGATCAGCTTCGTGGGCGAAGAGGACGCGTTCTCCTTGCCAGAGATTGAGCGCTATATCAACGGTAAGCTGCCCTGCGAACACCCGCCGGAAGGTATGCTGTAATTCGAATGCTGAATGACGCGCTAAAAAACGATATTCAGCAGGCTTACCGTAACGTGGTGGAGAAGCTCGAGCTCACACCCCGTTACGGGCAGCGCTTGATGATCGCCGAAATCGCCCGAACGCTGGGGGACATCGAGTGCGATAGCGAAGGAAAGCGCGTTAGCGATAGTCATGTGTGCGTGTTGGAGGCCGGTACCGGCACGGGCAAAACACTGGCGTATCTCATTGCGGGGCTGCCCATCGCCAAGGCACAGGGCAAACGGCTCATCGTGTCGACGGCCACCGTGGCCCTTCAAGAGCAGGTGCTCAACCAAGATTTGCCTTCACTGGCGAGCCATAGCGGCGTGGCTTTTCGCTATGCGCTAGCCAAAGGACGCGGACGTTACGTTTGCGTGGCTAGGCTGGATCAAGCTTTGGAGGGCAGTGAGCCCAACCCAACGCTGTCGCTGTTCGAGCAGTCGTTGCAAGCCGATAGCAGCGACTTCAACGTCCTGGCGACCGATATGGCCGACGCCTACGGGAAGGGCGAGTGGGAAGGCGACCGCGATACTTGGCCGGTGTCGATCGAGGACGCGCACTGGCGACAGCTGACGGTCGACCACCGCCAGTGCACCGGTCGCCGCTGCGGCCACTTCGGTGCCTGCGCCTTTTTCCGCTCGCGTCGAGAGCTGGAGAATGCTGACGTTATCGTCGCCAATCACGATCTCGTGTTGGCGGACTTGGCGCTTGGTGGCGGTGCCATTTTGCCGGACCCCGCTGACTGCATCTTTATCTTCGACGAAGGCCACCACCTGCCGGATAAAGCGCTATCGCACTTTGCCCACCGCTTTGCCGTGCACGGCTGTCTGCGCTGGTTGAAAACTCTGAAAAGTAGTTTGACGGATTTGCACCAGGGGCTGGCGGTTCAACCCACCATTGCCCGACTGCTGGCCGGGTTGCCCGAACTGCTGCATGGATTGGAGCCCGCGCTGGGCGACGTGTTTAGCATGGGGCATCAGCTTGCTGGACGGGAAAACGGCCTTGCCGATGAAGAGGCTAGCCACCAGCAGCGTTTTGAGAAAGGCCAAGTGACTGAGGCGTTGCGGGAACAGGCGCAACAGCTGCTTGTCATGTTTGCCACTCTCTCAAGAAGTTTGGAGAGTATCAGCGATATCTTGCGTGAAAGCCTCGACCCGGATAAGCAAACCGGTTTGGACCGTGATCAGGCTGAGGCCTGGCTGCCGCTGATGGCACTCCTTCACGGCCGCGCACTGGATGCCCACGCCTTATGGCAAGCGTTCAGCGAGCAGGATGCTCCCAATGCCCCACCGAGCGCGCGCTGGATAACCCTTAGCCGTGTGGCGGGGGAGCCGGAGATCGAGTTTTCGGCCAGCCCCGTGTCGGCCGCGCACACGCTTGCCAAGCATTTGTGGGGCCGCTGCCACGGGGCCGTGGTGACTTCCGCCACGTTAACGGCGCTGGGCCGCTTCGAGCGGTTGCAAGAGCGCGCCGGATTGGCAAACCGATACCGCTATCAGGCGCTGCCCAGCCCGTTTGACTATGCCAACGCCGTCTTACGAGTGCCCGCCGAGGCGACGGACCCTAGCGACCGGGAAGCGCATGAGCGTGCGATCGTGAGCTTTGTGTCACAGCTCGGCGAGGAGGAGGCGGCGCTGGTGCTGTTTTCCTCTCGTGCCCAGCTGCGCGCGGTCGAAAAAGCGCTGCCTGCCGCGGCAAAAGAGCGCATCTTGGCCCAAGACGCACTGCCCAAACGAGAGCTCATCGAGCGACACAGAGCAGCGGTGGATGGTGGCAAGGGGAGCGTGATTTTTGGCTTGGCAAGTTTCGCCGAAGGGATCGATTTGCCGGGGGATTACCTCACCCATGTGGTGATTACCCGGCTACCGTTTGCCGTGCCCGATGATCCGGTGGGGGCGACGCTGGCAGAATGGATCGAGAGTCAGGGCGGCAATCCCTTCATGCGTATCAGCGTGCCGGATGCGTCGATCAAGCTCGTGCAAGCATGTGGCCGTTTGATCCGAAAAGAGAGTGATCGCGGGGTAATTACCTTGCTGGATCGCCGTGTGATCACGCGGCGCTATGGTCAGGCATTGTTGGATGCACTGCCGCCTTTCAAGCGGGATATACAGGCGTAGTCGATAGATCGCGTTAGGGGATGGGAAACGAACACGTCCCGGCGAGCGGCAGCCCGGCGGGACGTTTTGATGGCAGGTGCGCGTTATTGAGCGGTGCGCTTGGCCAAAACGGACGCGAGCTTTTCGTTCATGCGAGTGAACGTCTCGACGGTAGTATCCCAATCAATGCAGGCGTCGGTGATCGATACGCCGTACTGCAGCTGGCTCAAATCGGCCGGTACTTTTTGATTGCCCCAACCAATGTTGGATTCCACCATCAAGCCGATGATGGAGGTATTGCCTTCCAAAATCTGGTTGGTGACGTTTTCCAGTACCAGCGGCTGCAGGGCGGCGTCTTTATTCGAGTTGGCGTGTGAGCAGTCGATCATGATGTTGGCCGAGAGGTTGGCTTTTTTCAGCTCTTTCTCTGCCAGTGCGACACTCACGCTGTCGTAGTTAGGCTTGCCGTTACCGCCGCGCAGTACCACATGACCGTAGGCATTGCCTCGGGTGCGGATGATGGCGACCTGACCGGCCTGGTTGATGCCCAAGAAGTTATGCGGGTTCGCCACGGACTGCAGCGCGTTGATCGCTACGTCCAGGCTACCGTCGGTGCCGTTTTTGAAACCGACGGGGCAGGAGAGGCCGGAAGCCATTTCGCGGTGCGTTTGGGACTCGGTGGTGCGAGCGCCAATGGCCGACCAGCTAATGCAGTCTTGCAGGTACTGAGGCGAGATTGGGTCAAGCGCCTCGGTGGCCAACGGTAGCCCCATTTCCGCCAGGTCGACCAGCAGTTTACGGGCAATGTGCAGCCCTTCGTCAATTTCGAAAGAGTCGTTCAGGTGCGGGTCGTTGATCAACCCTTTCCAGCCCACGGTCGTCCGCGGCTTTTCGAAATAGACGCGCATCACGATATACAAACTGTCGCTGACCTGGTCCGCTAGCGTACGCAGGCGGCGCGCATAATCCAGCGCTGCTTCGACGTCGTGAATGGAGCAGGGGCCAACGACCACCAGCAAACGCGGATCTTTGCCATCCAGAATGTTTTGAATGGTTTGGCGACCCTCGATTACCGAGCGCTCGGCGCTTTCCGTGAGGGGGATAGCACTCTTCAGTGCGTCGGGCGTGGTAAGAACATCCTGGGCCAGGACGTTAAGGTTACTAACCTGTTGATCTGACATCTTGCTACCTGTGCGTGCGCGATGGGCGAAAAGTGGTCACTACTATGGCGCGTCACGGTGGTAAAAATCAATTGTTACGGAACTTTGCATTAAGGAAAAATGTCAGCCTCAGGGTTTTTAAGAAAGGGGGTAAGCGCTTGATGCGCTGCTAAGAACGCGTAACACTAGATGACATTGGCGCAAGCTCATTTGCGCACCACCACCGAGGGGTAGGCCAAGGTCGCCTGCCGATGTCCTCCATGAAAATTAACAGATGCCCAAGGGACGCTATGCTGCTCGCTGTGAAGGCCCGAACACCAGGGCGACAAAGAAACAATGCTCGGCGCGATGCGTACGAGCAAAAGGAGCGTGTGAATGGGCACTCGTGAAACGGACCAACAGCTGGTTGAGCGTGCTCAGAAAGGTGACACACGTGCTTTTGATCTGCTGGTGAAGAAGTACCAGCACAAAATCATCGGTTTGATTGGGCGTTACGTGCACGACCATGCGGAAGTGCAGGACGTTGCGCAGGAAGCCTTCATTAAAGCCTATCGGGCACTGGGTAAGTTTCGAGCGGAGAGCGCGTTCTATACCTGGATGTACCGCATCGCTATCAATACGGCCAAGAACCACTTGGTGTCTCGCGGTCGTCGGCCGCCCGGCAGTGACTTGGATATCGTTGATGCGGAAATCGTCGATCAAAGCGGTCGCTTGGCAGATGCCGAGTCACCCGAGGCGTCCATTGCCCGCGACCAGCTGGAAGCGGCTGTCTTCGAAGCGATCGAAAAGCTACCTGACGATTTGCGGACGGCCATTACGCTACGCGAGTTGGACGGGTTGGCCTACGAAGATATTGCGCAAGTCATGCAGTGCCCGGTAGGGACCGTTCGCTCGCGCATTTTTCGCGCGCGAGAGGCCGTCGATGAGCATATTCGCCCGCTGGTCACCACGGCTCGCAACAGTCGAGACGAATGAGCCGCGTCCAATGAATCGGGCTTAGGCGTCACAAATATTTACGTTTTTGCGTTTTTAGTGAACTGTCTGGCAAGTGAAGCGTCATAGAGGCTGTCTAGCATGATCGCGTTAAACCATCCCCTTGCCATGCGCTGGCGATGGTTGAGTAACAGGGTCTTGGCCTGCGAGGTTTTGCGGCTAAAACACGCATGAGCCGTGTGGTCGCTGAGCTTCTTCTAACACAGTGTGAGGGTGTGAAGTATGAGTCAAAACACACGGGAATCACTTTCAGCATTGATGGACAACGAAAGTGATGAGCTTGAATTGCGCCGAGTGTTGAAATCACTACCTGACGATGCCGATGCGGCAGAGACATGGCGTCGCTACCATTTGGCACGCAGCATGATGCAGCGCGAGCGCAGCGTCGATGTCAGTGTCGATCTATCGGCAGGCATCCTGGCGCGCCTCAACGAAGAGCCTGCCCCGGTGATGGAGAGTGAAACGGTCGCTGCCCCTGCCGGCGCCGGTGGCATCTCCTTTGCCCGTGGTGCTGGTGTCGCGGCTGCCGTTTCGCTGATGGTCATTACCGGCGTTCAGTTCTTTAGCGGTAACGGCTCGACCGGCACTGCTCAGCCAGGTAGCAACACGGTCGCCTCGCAGTCCAGCGTGGGGGCTCAAGTGCAGCCGGTCAATTTGGGCGCCTCGCAGCCTGCATCAATGATGTCGTCTGAAATGCCCATGTTCGAGCCGACGCCTTTTCGTATCAACGGCCAGTCGGGCAATGGCGGCTTGATGAATATCAGCGAATCGGGCTTCTCAACGCCGGTGGCACCGCAAGGCACGATGGCCCAGCAAGCCACAGCGATCGATGTAGATCAACTGCGCATGTTGCAATCGTACCTAGAGCAGCATGCTCAGGGAGCAGCCAACGGCAGTGGCGACAGCTGGATGCCACTGATGCGTTCATCGGTGACCGAGCCATTGGGTCAGCGGTAGTTCGCTAACGCGTTTTGAACCTCATCGTGACGTAAGAGGCTGTTTGATCGGTATGGCGACTGCTAGAAAAAGCTTTTGGGGAGTCCCGCTGGCGTTGGCGTGGGGGCTGGTCGTTGTAAGCCTGGCTCCCTCCTCGGTCAACGCGGATGCGCAGCCCGCCACTGCCTGTTCGGCCGTTGCCGACGATTCGGTGCCCGACTCTGCCCAGGCATGGTTAGCGCGTAGCATGGTGGCAGGGCACTGCTATGATTTTCAGGCACGTGCGGTCACCATTGATGCGCTGGGTGTCAGAACGCTGGCGCTATCCCATCGCATTCGAGAGGGTGTGCGTCAGCAGGTCGTACAGCATTTGGATGGGCCTTCCGTCAGTATCGAGCGCCGCTCCATTGCAGGCTATATGGCGAGTTTTACCCCCGAAGAGGGTGGCGAGCTCAGCGCCTCGCAAGCCTGGGCGGAACACGTCGCCTCTCATTATGATATTTCCCTCCAAGACAATGCGCGTGTCGCTGGACGTGACGCGGTAGAGCTGCGTTTTTCCCCTCGCGATCAGCAGCGTTATCTGCACGCATGGTGGGTCGATAAATCGACAGGGCTACTGCTCAAGCATGTCATGAGCGACCATCAAGAGCGTGTACTAGAAACCTTTCAAATTACCCAGCTTCAGTCGCCTTCGCTTTATGAGGGCAATGTCGCTGGCGATGTGAGTACCGAGCGTCCGTCTCACTCATGGCAAGTCGATTGGCTCCCCGAGGGCTTCATTGCCCAACCACAGGAGCCAGGGCAAGCGGTCACGAATCAACGGGTCTATAGCGATGGTTTGGCAGCGGTGAGCCTCTTCGTCAGCCCTGTCGAGCAACCCATGCTCGAAGAGGGCGTGCACCGATTGGGCGTCTCCACGGCAGCGATTTCGTTGGTGTCCGAGGGTGAGCAGCGCTGGCAGCTGGTCGGCGTTGGTGAGCTGCCGCCAGATATGCTGCAGCGTATCGTGCAATCCGTCCGTATAGCGCCCTAGCCATGGCACACTCTGACACTGGAGGCGAGCCGCTATTCAGAACGGGCAGTGTGGTAGGGCATACCGAGACCGGGGTGATCGTCGATGTCTCCCTGGGTAATGCTTGTCAGCAGTGCGCCGAGGGACGTGGTTGCGGCATGGGGCTACTAGCCCGCCGCCAACAGCAGCGCATCACCGTACTTCCTTCCCCCTCGCCCCTTTCACACCACGCAGCGTATCCCTTAGGTAGCACCGTCACGATTGCGCTGCCCAAGCATCAAGTCAGCCACCTAACGCTGTTGATCTATGCCGTGCCGCTGTTCCTGGCGATGCTGGCGGCAGGGTTGGCCTCGCTGCTTGGAGGGCGTGAATGGCTATGTGTGATGCTGTTCTTTGGTACCTTGATGTGCAGCGTATTGACCCTTAAATACCTAATGCGCGGGCGGATGGAACGCTTCCGGCCGCGCTTGGTCAGTTAGTTGTTCCGTAGCTCGCTAAGAGTTGCACTCCCTTCGTTTCGTATCTGCTTGACTAGGAGCTGTTGCATGAAGCGCTTGGTTCTCCCCTCGACACTATGGATATGCTTGGTCGCGATGTTCTTGATCGGCCAACATGCCCATGCGCAAACGCTGCCCGATTTCACTGAGCTGGTAGAAGACGCCGCCCCGGGCGTCGTCAATATTTCCACGAGTCGAACGGTCCAGCGAAGCCCGGCCCTACAGGGGTTTGGCAATCAGGAAATCCCCGAAATATTCCGTCACTTCTTTGGCGATAGTTTTCCCACGCCTCCCGGCAGTGGTAGCGGCGGTGGTCGTAGTCAAGAGCGCCAATCGCTCGGCTCGGGGTTCATCATCAGTGCCGATGGCTATGTGATGACCAATGCGCACGTGGTGCAGGATGCCGATGAAATTCTAGTACGCCTCAACGACCGTCGTGAATTGCCCGCCGAACTGATTGGTAGCGATGCGCAAACCGATGTGGCGCTGCTGAAAATCGACGCCAATAACTTGCCGGTGCTGAATTTGGGCGATTCCGACGAGTTGAAAGTGGGGGCGTGGGTCGCGGCCATTGGCTCTCCGTTTGGGTTCGATCACTCGGTGACGGCAGGGATCGTCAGCGCGATCAACCGCACCTTGCCGCGTGATGCTTACGTGCCGTTCATTCAAACCGATGTCGCCATTAACCCCGGCAACTCCGGTGGCCCGCTGTTTAATCTGGAAGGCGAAGTCATCGGTATCAATTCGCAAATCTTTACCCGTAGTGGCGGCTTCATGGGGCTCTCGTTCGCCATTCCCATCAACGTCGCCATGGATGTGGCTGATCAACTTCGTGAAGATGGTCGCGTGAATCGCGGTTGGCTGGGGGTGATGATCCAACCCGTCTCGCAGGACTTAGCCGAGTCGTTCGGTATGAGTGAAGCGATTGGAGCACTGATTGCCGATTTAGACCCAGAAGGACCGGCGGCTCAAGGTGGTTTGCAAGCAGGTGACGTGATCCTCGAAGTCAACGGCGAAGAAGTGGATCGCTCCAGCACGCTGCCCCGTCTGATTGGTCGCGTGGCACCGGGAGACGATGTCGAACTCACGCTGATGCGTGATGGCGAGCAGGTATCGGAAACCGTCGAGCTGGGTAGCTGGCCAGATATGCAAGCGTCCGCTTCGGCATCGGGCAGCGACAATCAAGTGCGCTTGGGCGTGGCCGTTGCAGAAATCGACCAAGCCACCCGTGAGCGTTTGGGGATCAATGGCGGCGTTGAAGTGCGTCAGGTCGAGCCGGACAGCGTTGCGGCGCAGGCAGGGCTTCGCGCTGGCGATATCCTGGTGAGTATCGACCATCGCAGTGTCGCATCGGCGGACGAGCTAATGCGTATCGTCGAAGCGCTGCCTAACGATCGGGCGATTCCAGTGCGTTTGTATCGCGATGGTCGCTCTCTATTCGTCGCGCTTCGCCTCGAATAATCTTTACGCTACTCCCTCCAGTCCGGCGGTTCTCGCCGGACTGCTGTTCCTATCCCGCGCATATCGCTACAATAGCGCTTATCTTTTGATGAACTTTGGCAATGCAGTGGTGCGGTTTCCGTTTTTCGCCCTTCGGCCCAGCGCCGCAACACCTACGCTTGCGTACCAATAAGGCAGAACACACTCGATGTCTCATGACGTTTCCAGCGGAAAGCTCAAGCATATTCGCAATTTCTCCATCATTGCCCACATCGACCACGGTAAATCGACGCTCTCTGACCGTTTGATTCAGACCTGTGGCGGTTTGACAGAACGTGAGCTGAAGGAGCAAGTGCTCGACTCCATGGATATCGAGCGTGAGCGGGGTATTACCATCAAAGCGCAGTCGGTGACGCTGGACTACACCGCTGCCGATGGCCAGGTCTACCAGCTCAACTTCATCGACACGCCAGGGCACGTCGACTTCTCCTACGAAGTGTCGCGCTCACTCTACGCCTGTGAAGGGGCGCTGCTTGTCGTCGATGCGGCACAAGGGGTGGAAGCGCAGTCGGTGGCTAACTGTTACACCGCCATCGAACAGGGCCTAGAAGTGCTGCCCGTTCTGAACAAGATCGACCTGCCCCAGGCCGACCCAGACCGGGTTGCTCAGGAGGTAGAGGAGATCATCGGCCTGGATGCCACGGATGCCTGCCAAGTGTCGGCAAAAAGCGGTATCGGCATCAACGAGCTGCTCGAACGGCTGGTGCGTGACATTCCGCCGCCCAAGGGGGACCCCGAAGCACCGCTGCAAGCGCTGATCATCGACTCCTGGTTCGATAACTACCTGGGCGTCGTGTCGCTGGTGCGCCTGTTCGACGGCACGCTGCGCAAAGGCGACAAGATCCGTATTAAGTCGACGGGTCGCGACTGGAACGCCACCGAAGTCGGTATCTTCACACCGCTGCGCAAAGAGACCAATATTCTTCGCGCCGGTGAGGTTGGCTTTATCGTCGCCGGTATCAAAGAGATTCACGGCGCGCCGGTGGGGGATACCATTACCCATACCAAGACGCCAGACGTACCGCGTCTCCCCGGTTTCCAGAAAGTGAAGCCTCAGGTTTATGCCGGTATGTTCCCGGTCAGCGCAGACGATTACGAAGACTTCCGCGATGCCCTGGAAAAACTGGCTCTCAACGACGCGTCGCTGGAGTATGAGCCGGAAAACTCCGATGCGCTGGGCTTCGGCTTCCGCGTGGGTTTCCTCGGTACGCTGCACATGGAGATCATCCAGGAGCGTCTGGAGCGTGAGTACGATCTGGACCTGCTCACCACGGCGCCGACGGTTGTGTACGAGCTGGCCATGAAGAATGGCGACATTCAGTATGTCTCCAACCCCTCCAAACTGCCCGACATGGCCGATGTGGAGCAGATGCGTGAGCCCATCGTGCGGGCCAGCATTCTGGTGCCGCAGGAATTCGTCGGCAACGTCATCGCCGAGTGCGAGCAGCGCCGCGGTACTCAGCTCGACATGCAGTTCCTGGGCAATCAGATCCAGCTTACTTACGAGCTGCCCATGTCCGAAGTGGTCATGGACTTCTTTGACCGTTTAAAATCCATCTCTCGTGGCTACGCCTCGCTGGAGTACAACTTCGAACGTTTCGAAGCCGCGAAGCTGGTACGTCTGGATGTCTTGATCAACGGCGACAAAGTCGATGCGTTGGCGGTCATCATTCACCGTGACCATGCCCACTCGCGCGGTCGCTTGCTGGTGGAAAAGATGAAAGAGCTGATCCCACGGCAAATGTTCGACGTCGCGATCCAGGCGGCGATTGGTGGCCAAGTCGTGGCCCGCTCCACGGTGAAGGCGCTGCGTAAAAACGTCACGGCGAAGTGTTACGGCGGCGACGTTAGCCGTAAGAAAAAGCTGCTAGAGAAACAGAAGGCCGGTAAGAAACGGATGAAACAGGTGGGGCGTGTCGAAATTCCCCAGGATGCCTTCCTTGCTGTGCTCAAGGTTAACGACTAGGGATACGAACCCCACATGGATTTTTCACTACTACTGGTACTCGCCGTTGCGCTCTCCGGGGCCATTTACCTGTTGGATGTGCTGGTGCTTCGGCCAAAGCGCCGTGAGCGTGTGGCCAAGGCGGAAAAAGCCACCATGGAAGGCTTGGATGCGCCGACGCGGGAGAAGCTCTTAAAAGAGCCGTGGCCCGTTGACTACTCCCGTTCGTTCTTTCCTGTCTTGCTGGTCGTGCTGGTGGTACGCAGCTTCATCATCGAGCCGTTTCAGATTCCTTCCGGCTCCATGAAGCCCACGTTAGAAGTGGGCGATTTTATTCTCGTGAATAAATTCGCTTACGGACTGCGTCTGCCGGTCGTTCATCATCGCTTCTTGGAAGTGGACGATCCAGAGCGAGGCGATGTCATGGTGTTCCGCTTTCCCGAAGAGCCATCGGTGAATTTCATCAAACGCGTCGTGGGTCTGCCCGGCGACCGCATTCGCTACGAGGGCAAGCAGCTTTACGTCAATGGTGAGCCCATTGCCAAAGCGCTGATCGAAGAAGGGCCCGCGCTGTCGCCTCAGCAGCTGCTGCTTGAGGAGCAGTTGGGGGAAGTCAGCCATTTCATCTACAACAATCCCCGTGACCCAGGCCCGCAAATGCGCGAGGTGGTCGTGCCCGAAGGCCATTACTTCATGATGGGGGATAACCGCGACCACTCCAACGACAGTCGCTACTGGGGCTTCGTGCCCGAAGAGAATATCGTAGGGCGCGCCTTTGCGGTTTGGATGCACTGGGACGGTGGTCTTCCCAGTTTCACCAGCGTACGGCGTATCGAATGAACCAGCATAATGTACAAACCGTTAGTGTGGTTATCTTAGTTAACGTCAATGACGTAGGAGCACTGTGAGTAATTCCTTAACCGCTTTTTGCCGACGAATCGGCCATACCTTTGGCGACCCAACGCTTTTGGAACTGGCCATGACCCATCGCAGCTACGGTGGTCGCAACAATGAGCGCCTGGAATTTCTAGGTGACTCCATCGTCAATTTCGTCATCGCCGAAGCGCTGTTTCAGCGGTTTCCCCAGGCGCGGGAAGGGCAACTTTCCCGCCTGCGCGCTCGGTTGGTCAAAGGCCAGACCCTGGCCGAGCTGGCCCGCGAAATGGCCTTTGGCGAGTGCCTACGGCTTGGGTCCGGGGAAATGAAAAGCGGCGGACACCGCCGGGAGTCGATTCTGGCGGACGCCGTAGAAGCCGTGATCGGCGCGATTTATCTGGATGCCGGTATGGATGCCGTCCGCGAGCGTGTGCTGGCGTGGTACGCCGAGCGTCTGGAAAACATCTCGCTACAAGATACCCAGAAAGATCCCAAAACCCGCTTACAAGAATTTTTGCAGTCGCGCCAAGCGGCGCTGCCGCGCTATGAAGTGGTCTCTGTGAAGGGAGAGGCGCATGCCCAGACCTTTACCGTGGAGTGCTACATCGAGCTGCTAAGCGAGCATACCACTGGTAAAGGCCCCAGCCGCCGCCACGCTGAACAGCAGGCCGCGGAAGAAGCATTGTCCTACCTCGAACAACCCCCTGGAGACAAATCATGAGCCAAACCTGCGGATTCGTGGCCATCGTTGGCCGACCCAACGTAGGCAAATCAACCCTCATGAACCGGATTCTGGGGCAGAAAATCTCGATCACGTCACGGCGGCCGCAAACCACGCGCCACCAGGTGATGGGGATCAAAACCGTCGATGAAACGCAGTTCATCTACGTCGATACGCCGGGCATGCACATCATGTCCAAGGATCGCAACAAAGCCATCAACCGCTTCATGAACCAAGCGGCGACGCAAGCGCTTCGCGATGTCGACTGCGTCGTGTTCATCATCGACCGCACCCGCTGGACGGACGAAGATCAAGCCGTCCTGAAACGCTTGGAGCATGTGAAGGCGCCGGTCATCTTGGCCGTTAACAAGGTCGACCGCCTTCAGGATAAAGGCGATCTGCTGCCCTGGCTGGCAGATGTGGGGGCGCGCCGCGAATTTGCCGCCGTGGTGCCCATCTCCGCCAAGCACGGTACCCAAGTCGAGACGCTGGAAGAAGAGGTCGCCAAGCACCTGCCGGAGAGCATTCACTTCTTCCCGGAAGACCAAATCACCGATAAGAGCCTGCGCTTCATGGCGGCTGAGCTGGTACGTGAAAAAGTCATGCGCCAGTTAGGCGACGAGCTGCCTTATCAGATGACGGTAGAGATCGAAGAGTTTCGCGAAACCGAGCGCGTCACCCATATCAGCGCGCTGATTTTGGTGGAGCGCCAGGGGCAGAAGGTGATCCTGATCGGTGAGAACGGCGATCGGATCAAGAGCATTGGCCGTGAAGCGCGTCTAGATATGGAACGTGCGCTGGGCACCAAAGTCATGCTCAACCTGTGGGTGAAGGTGAAGCGTGGCTGGTCGGATGACGAGCGAGCGCTGAAGAGCCTGGGTTACGATCTCGATTGAGTGCGACCATGACCGCCGAGCCTGCGTTTCTGCTGCACCGTCGGGCATACCGTGAAACCAGCGCGCTGGTCGATTTATTGACGCTCAATCATGGCCGCATCCGGGCGGTGGCCCACGGTGGCCAGCGCCCCGGCTCTAAATCTCGCCAGCGGCTGCAGCCGTTTACTCCGCTGTTCGTGTCCTGGCGGGGAGATCGAGAACTGAAGCGTCTCACGTTGATGGAGTCCCGTGGGCACACCGCGCTGCTGGCGGGCGAAGGTCTGCTGTGCGGCCTATATGCCAACGAAATTGCTACCCGTTTACTGCCCCTCGAACTGAACGCCACCGATGTCTTCGCCTTCTATAGCGCGCTGCTCGACGCACTACCGGTGCCTGCTGAGCGGGGGCTGGCGCTGAGGCGCTACGAATGGGCGCTTTTGGACGTGCTCGACGCTACGCCTCGGTTTTGCACCCCCGACGGCGGGGCGCTGGACCCACATCAGCGCTACCGTTTCGATGCGAATAGCCGCGCGTTCATGGCCGCAGAGCAAGGTATCGAAGGGCGCACCTTACGCTACATCGAGCAGGGTGATTGGCAGCCGCCCGGCTTAGCGAGTGCGCTCAAAGCGGTCATGCGGGCCGCATTGGCCCCTCATTTGGGGCCTACTGCGCTACGTTCTCGTGAACTGATGCTGGATTTGGCCCGCCGTCGCCAGCGCCCGTAAGCTACCGTTACCACTGATCGCAATCGTCATCTACTGCCATTCACAGATTGGAGTTCTTCATGCACCCCCCACGGATTTTACTCGGCGTTAACATCGACCATATTGCCACGCTGCGCCAAGCCCGCGGCACGCGCTACCCCGACCCGGTCCAGGCAGCCCTGCTGGCTGAAGAGGCGGGCGCTGATGGCATTACCGTCCATCTGCGCGAAGACCGTCGCCATATTCAGCCCCGCGACGTTCGACTGCTGGCGGAAGTGCTCAACACGCGCATGAACCTGGAAATGGCCGTTACCGAGGAGATGCTGGCGCTGGCGGAAGAGGTGCGCCCAGCGCACGTGTGTTTAGTGCCCGAAAAGCGCGAAGAGTTGACCACCGAAGGCGGGTTGGATGTGGTCGGGGGCTTCGAACAGATCGCCAGTGCCTGCCAGCGTCTTACGGCTGCGGGCTGCGATGTGTCGCTGTTCATCGACCCGGACGAGGCGCAAATCGACGCCGCCAAACGTGCCGGAGCACCCACCATTGAGTTGCATACCGGGGCTTATGCCGAAGCAAAACCTGGGAGCGCCGAGGCCAACGCTGAGTATGACCGCCTGAGTGCGGCGGCGGTGCATGCTGTGTCGTTAGGCCTGGTGGTCAATGCCGGACACGGTCTGCATTATCACAACGTGGAAGCCATTGCCGCGCTACCCGGCGTCAACGAGCTCAACATTGGCCACGCCATCATCGCTCGCGCGCTATTCGTCGGATTGAAGGACGCCGTTCAGGAGATGAAGCGTTTGATCATTGCGGGGCAGGAAGCGGGTTTGATGGCCGCCCTGGATGCTCACGAGCACGACCATGACCACGATCACGGTGATGGTCACTCTTGCTGCGGTCACTAACATGATCGTCGGGATTGGCTCGGACATCGCCCGGGTCGAGCGTTTTCGTCAGGCCGTGACCCGTCACGGCCCCCGCTTTGCACAGCGTATCTTAGGGCCAGACGAGCAGCGTGCTTGGCAGTCGAAAGGCCAGGCGACGGCTTATCTGGCGAAACGCTTTGCGGCCAAAGAGGCTTTCGTGAAAGCGTTAGGGTTGGGGCTTCGTCAGGGCATGCAGTGGGGCGAGATACAGGTACTCAACGATGCGCTGGGTAAGCCTAGTCTCAAGCTCAGTGGCGAAGCGCAGCGTCTATTTGACGCCAGCGGTGCCACGGCGGCTCATATTACCCTCAGCGACGAAGCCGATTACGCCGTCGCCTTTGTAGTGCTGGAGCGCTAGCGTCGCATCACTCTGCCACCAACGTGGCGCGCTCCTCGCTGAGCCGCGCCATGGCGGTATATAACTCGTCTAGCAGTGTCTCCACATGACGCAGTCCACTGGTGCGCAGACGTGTTTCCAAAGTTTCCACCAGCAGCGCAAGCTCGGGGGCGCCACAGTAGCGGCTGGCACCGTTCAAGCCGTGCACCCAATCCAGTAACGTCGTCAAGTCGCCTTCTGCGAAAGCGCTGCGAATGTGCTGTTCGCTTTCGGGTAGGCTGTCGATAAGCCGCACCAGTTGCTGTTTGGCCAGCGATTCCTTGCCACCCGCCAGGCGAGCCCCCAACGTCAAATCGACGGCAGGTAGCGAGCTGGGAGGCTCGCTAGGGGCGTGCATGGGGCGAGCGGAGTCCGTTTCCTCTTGGGAAGAGGATGGAGGCACCACCCCTAAAAAGCGGTGGAGTAACTGCTGAAGCTGGACATCGTCGATGGGTTTGACCATGACGTCGTCCAGTCCCTCGGACAACCACTGCTGGCGTTCGTTACTCAAAACGTGAGCCGTGACGGCAATGATGGGACAGCGTGCCCAGCTATTGTCGATACGCCGCAGTGCCTGAGTCGTTTGAATGCCATCCATACCGGGCATACGAATATCCATGAGCACCATGTCAGCGGTGGCGCGCTTGGCGAACTCCAGCGCTTCATGGCCGCTATCGGCCAGCACGATACGTATCGTTTCGCTCTCTAACATGGCTTTGAGCAGTTCGCGGTTGGGCGCGTTGTCGTCGACGATCAGAATCGTCAAGCGCGGCGCAGGCAACGCTTTCGCCACGGAGCTATGGGCAGGAGCGCTGAGCGTCTGGGGCTGCAGCAGGTGTCGCAGGGTCGTGGCAAGCTGTGCTCGGGTAAACGGCTTGCACAGCATTTCGCCGCCGTGAGGCAGTGGCCAGCTGGGCAGATCGAAACTTGTGGTATTGGCCAGAACCAGCACCGGGCAGGGCGTCTGTTCGATGACCGACTGCCAATATCCTCGTCGCTCTTCGCTAAAGTCCTCTGTTGCCAGGCACAAAATCAGCAGTGATTCATTGCCCGCATCGATGAACGAGACCGGCCGCGCGCCCCAGCGCTCCAGCAGGTGTTCGAGCACGTTGCGGGTAGGCAGGTGCGGTTCGTGAAGACGGATGATCGGACCGTCGAGCGTCAGCTCGGGGGGGCGTTCATCGGCAAGGTGAGCTAACAGCGGCAGAGTGAAGGAGAACGTCGAGCCTTTGCCGAGTTCGCTGTCGACGGTGATCTCGCCACCCATACGTTGAATGAGCTGACGACAAATGGTAAGCCCCAGGCCACTGCCACCAAACTGCCGCGAATGGCTGGGCTCTGCCTGGGAAAAAGCGCTAAAGAGCTGTTGCTGATGCTCTTCGCTTAGCCCGATGCCCGTATCGCTGACGCTGATGTGCAGGACGACGTGCTGCCCCTCTTGGTTTTCCAGCATAACACGCACGATCACGTCACCTTCGGTGGTGAACTTGATCGCATTGCCCAACAAATTGTTCAGCACCTGATGAATGCGCAGCGGATCGCCACATAACGGCGTGGGCACGTCGTCGTATACCATGGCCACCAAATGGAGCTGCTTGCGCTGCGCTTCGGGGGCATTTAAGCCAATGATCTCATCCACCAAGGCGACGATATCGACGTCCACTTCTTCCAGCGTAAGCCGGTCGGCTTCCAGCTTGGAGAAATCCAAGACATCGTTGACCAGCATCAGCAGGTTGTCGCAGGCGCGCCGCACGTGCTCTAACCACTCTTTTTGGCGGCTATCCAGCGAGGAGCGCCCTAGCAGGCGGCAAAAGCCGACGATGCCATTGAGCGGCGTGCGTATTTCATGGCTCATGTTGGCCAAGAACTCGGATTTGACGGCGTTGGCGCGAAGCGCGCTGCGGTGGGCCAGATCCAGCTTGATGTTTTGCTCTTCGATGGTCTCCATCGACTCCTGCAGCTCGCTGGTGGCCTGCTCGATTTGGCTCTGCATATCCCACTGGGCTTGCTGGAAATGCTCGGCCAACCGGTTGATATGATTGGCTAACTGCTTGAACTCGGTAGGCTTGGCGTTGGACATGACCAAGCTGTAATCGCCCCGAGACAAGCGGTAGAGGGCCTGATTGGCCTCTTCGATAGGGCGGCTGGCGTAGCGGCTGATCGCAAAGGCCACCAGGAACAGCACCAACCCGAGAAGCATGCCACCGAGGCTCAAGCTGGCGATCAATCGGTAGCGCTCCAGGGTCAGCGCGCGGATGTCCATCTCTGCTTCCAGCCAGCCGTTGGTGAAGCGGCTGGTGCCGCCCACTGTTTCACTGGTGAGCGGCACCTGAAGACGCCAGACATCCTCCTCTTTGGCGAGAGTGGTCGCCTCGGGGGCGTGCAGGCGCGGCGGAGGCGGCATCGAACGGCCCAGCACCAGTAGCCGGTTGCCCTGTTCGTCGAACAGCGTCACCGCCCGCAGGCCACGATGTTCCAAAAGCTGGCGGGCCAGTGTCTCCAAACGCGGCAAGTCGCCATCGGTCATGGCGCTCCCCAGACTGGGGGCCAGCAGTTCGCCAGCGCTGGTCAGTCGGTCTTCGAGCACGTTGCGGCCAGTGTGCTCACTCTGAAGCACCAACAGCACCGCCATGACGGCATACACGAGTAAGGGAAAACCAAGCAGAGCGAACAGCAGGCGCGTGTTTAATGACATGAAAGAAGCTCGTCGAATCTGAAAGGTTGCCTGTCCACTCACAGGCAGCACCGATATAATGCAGCATAACGGTTACGATAAGGAATGTTCGATGAATTATCCCACGCTCGAAGATGTGGTCGGCAATACGCCCTTGGTTCGTCTGAAGCGAATCAGCGCTGGCAAGAACAATACGCTGCTGGCCAAACTGGAAGGTAACAACCCGGCCGGTTCGGTCAAAGACCGCCCGGCACTGTCGATGCTGAGCGAAGCCGAAGCCCGCGGTGAGATCGCCCCGGGGGATACGCTCATCGAAGCAACCTCGGGAAATACCGGAATTGCCCTGGCCATGGCGGCGGCCATCAAAGGGTACAAGATGACGTTGATCATGCCAGAAAACGCCTCTGCTGAGCGCAAGCAAGCCATGGCGGCCTACGGCGCCACGCTGATTTCCGCTAGCAAAGAGGGTGGAATGGAAGAGGCGCGCGACATCGCCGACGCGATGATTGCCCGAGGAGAAGGCAAGCCGCTGAACCAGTTTGCCAACCCGGATAACCCGCTGGCGCACTACCGTACCACCGGGCCGGAAGTGTGGCGGCAAACGGGCGGAGAGGTGACCCACTTCGTGAGTTCTATGGGGACGACCGGGACGATCATGGGCGTATCGCGCTACTTGAAAGAGCAAAACAGCGCGATTCAAATCGTCGGCTTACAGCCCGCCGACGGTGCCAGTATTCCCGGAATTCGTCGCTGGCCACAGGAGTATCTGCCGGCCATTTTCGAAGCGCCGCGGGTGGATGTCACGCTCGATATTAGCCAGCAAGAAGCCGAAACGCACATGCGCCGATTGGCCCGTGAGGAGGGCATTTTGGCGGGTGTTTCGTCGGGAGGCAGCTTGGCAGGTGCGCTGCGCATCGCAGAGCAAACCGAAAATGCGGTCATCGTGTTCATTGTATGTGACCGTGGTGATCGCTATCTCTCCACGGGCTTGTTTGCCCCGGAGGTATAAATGGCTATGTTGGGTAAGCGGCGGCCGCCACGGCCGGCTTCAGGCCATTCTGGGTTGGCGCGCCAACCCAGCGGCAACGGCGCGCCTGCCAAGTCGTCTGTCGTCACCGATGCCGACGCGCCGCTGGTGATCGAGCGTCTCGCTCACGATGGGCGCGGTGTGGCACATCATCCGGTGGGTAAAACCGTCTTTGTCGATCGCGCGCTGCCAGGAGAGCAGGTCGACGTGGCCGTACACGTCACTCGCAAGCGCTTCGATGAGGCGCATGTCAAAACGTTAGTGACTCGCTCACCTCAGCGCGTAGAGCCGCCGTGTGCGCATTTCGGCCACTGTGGCGGCTGCGATTTACAACATTTGGCGCTCGATGCGCAGCGTGCCCACAAACGTGAAGTCGTCAGCGAGCTAATGGCGCGTCAAGGCCTGAGACTAGAGACAGTAGAGACCATCAGCGGACAGTCCGAACACTATCGCCGCCGGGCCCGCTTGGGTGTCAAGGTCGATGGCCAGGGGGCCGTGCGGCTTGGGTTTCGCGCGGCGAACAGCCATCGCTTGGTGGACATCGACCAATGCCACGTGTTGGTGCCGTCGCTCCAGTCGCTGATAGCCCCTTTGAAACAACTGCTGACCGAGCTGGAAGCACCGCGTTCCGTCGGCCACATTGAACTGCTCGCCACTGCCCAGGCTACGGTGGTGCTGGTTCGCCAGCTCAAAGAGCAGCCTCAGGATGGGCTGCGCTGGCAAGCCTTTGCAGACCAACAAGGAGTGCGTTTAGGCACCTGGTTGGGGCGGGAGTCTCCCTCATTGCACTGGTATGGTGCAGCGCCTGCACTGGAAGAGCGCTTTTCGTTGAGCGCGTTGGGCGTGAGCGCGGCGCAGGCCGCGGACGAATTGGTGTTGCAGTTTGCTCCCGGTGATTTTTTGCAGGTAAATGCCGAGGTCAATCAAAAGATGGTGGCGCAGGTGGTAGCATGGTTATCACCGGCACCCGGAATGCAGCTGCTCGATCTGTTTGCCGGAATGGGGAACTTCAGCGTGCCACTAGCCGCTGCCGGTGCCCGCGTGCATGCCGTGGAAGGCAGCGCCACCATGGTCGAGCGCCTCGCAGCCAACGCAACGCGGAATCGGCTGAGCGTGGGCGCACAGCAGGCGGATCTCAATGACGCGGCGACAGTGAAAGCACTGCTTCGCGAACACTCTGCGGAGGCGATAGTGCTCGACCCGCCGCGCAGTGGCGCCGAGGCTGTCTGCCAAGCGCTTGGGCGCCAAAAAGTGGCGAAGATCGCCTATGTATCATGCGATCCGGCCACGCTGGCCCGGGATGCGGCACACCTTGTGCATGCGGGATATCGCGTCAAGCACGTCGCAGTGGCAGATATGTTTCTGCACACTGCCCACATGGAAACGTTGATGCTGTTTGAATACGCGGGCTAGTTTGCCCTTTGCAGCAAGTTTTGGTGGCGGCGGAGTGGAGGCCACCACCCAGAAAGGATGAGTCATAGTCATGGTGAAAGTGCGTGAAGACCAGCCGCTAACAGAAAGCGGGAAGGTGGACATACAACAATGGTTAACGCGCCTTCAGGACGATGTGCGCCTACGCGACCCCGAGCGCTTAATGCAGGCCTGCGAGTTGGCCGAGCAGCTAGAGCGAGAAGCGCCCCGCACCCATCGGGTGTGGCTGTCGCCGGGGTCTAGCTTCCGCATGGGCCTCGAGATGGCGGATATTCTCGCCGATCTCAAGCTCGACCAGTCGACGCTGGAGGCCGCCGTGCTCTACCGCGCCGTGCGGGAAGGGCTGTTGAGCTTGGAAGGCGTCAGCAAGCGCTTTGGAGATGAAGTCGCCAAGCTCATTGATGGTGTGCTGCAAATGGCCGCCATCAGCTACCCATTGGCACCTAACCATGGCATGAGCCAGCACAACCAGCAGGAGAACCTGCGCAAAATGCTGGTGAACATGGTCGGCGACGTGCGTGTCGCGCTGATCAAAATCGCCGAGCGCACCTGCGCGCTGCGCCAAGTCAAAGACGCTCCTCGTGAGAAATGCCTGCAGGTGGCCAGAGAAGTAGCCGATATCTACGCGCCGCTGGCGCACCGCCTCGGCATCGGCCAAATCAAATGGGAGCTGGAAGACCTCTCTTTCCGTTACTTGCACGAAGAAGATTACAAAGCCATCGCCAAACTGTTGGCCGAGAAGCGCTTGGATCGCGACCGCTACATTCACGACGTGGTCGAAACGCTCAAAGGCTTGATGGAAGCTCAGCATATTCACCGCTACGACGTGAGTGGGCGAGCCAAGCATATCTACTCCATCTGGCGCAAAATGAAGCGCAAGCGAATCGATTTTTCCCAGGTTCACGATGTGCGCGCCGTGCGTATTCTGGTGCCGGAAGTGACCGACTGCTACACCGTATTGGGGATCGTTCACTCCCGCTGGCACCACGTGCCCAACGAGTTTGATGACTACATCGCCAATCCCAAAAAGAACGGCTATCAATCGCTGCACACCGCCGTGATGGGACCGGAGAACAAGGTGCTGGAAATTCAGATTCGCACCTTCTCCATGCACGATGAAGCCGAGCTTGGGGTATGCGCCCACTGGCGCTACAAAGGCCACGACACCAACGCCAAAAGCCGCAGCTATGAAGAAAAAATCGCCTGGCTGCGCCAAGTGTTGGAGTGGCAGGACGAAGTGGGCGGCTTTGGCGATTTACGCGAAGGCCTCTCCAGCGATGTCGCCCCCGACCGTATCTACGTCTTTACGCCCGATGGGCATGTCATCGACCTGCCGCGTATCGCCACGCCCATCGATTTTGCTTACCGGGTGCACACCGAAATTGGCCATCGCTGCCGAGGGGCCAAGGTTAACGGTCGCATCGTACCACTGACCTATAAGCTGAAAACCGGCCAGCAGATCGAGATTCTCACCGCTACCAAAGGCGGCCCCAGCCGCGACTGGCTCAACCCCAGTTTGGGTTACGTGCGCACCTCCCGGGCGCGGGCCAAGATTCAGGCGTGGTTTAAGCATCAGGCCCGCGACCAGAACCTGGACGAAGGCCGAGCGCTTTTCGAGCGTGAAATGCGCCGCCTGGATGTGGAAGGGCTGGACTTGCCCAAGCTCGCCAAAGCCGTCAACTACCAAAACGCCGACGATATGTACGCGGCGCTGGGTGCCGGGGACCTGCGCATTGGTCAAGTGCTGCATCAGGCCCAGCAACTGTTTGGGGAAACCGACGACCAGGAGCAGCTGGATCGCCTGCTGGCCAAGCCTCGGCGCCAGCCCAGCAAGGCCACCCAAAGCGACATTACCGTGCTTGGGGTGGGCAACCTGAAAACCAGCATGGCGAACTGCTGCCGCCCGGTGCCCGGCGAGCCGATTGTCGGCTTTATTACCCAAGGGCGCGGCGTGACCGTGCACCGCCAGGACTGCACCAACATTCTCCAATTGCGCATGGAAGAGCCCCAGCGCATTATCGAAGTGGAGTGGGGCGAGCGGGCGCACACCCGCTACCCGGTGACCATCGAGATTCAAGCCTGGGACCGCTCGGGCCTGCTACGCGATGTCACGGGCCTGCTGGGCAACGAAAAGGTCAACGTGTTGGCGGTCAACACGCTCACGGATACCGATGAAGGCATCGCCCGACTGCGGATTACCCTGGAGGTGGACGGCCTGGAATCCCTCGGCAGGCTGTTCTCACGTATCCAGCAGCTACCTAACGTGACCGAAGTGCGCCGCCTGCGTAACGCCGACCCTGAAAAAAGTGCCCGCAAAGGAGGGGCCTGATGCGCCATACCCTGGATGATTTGCTCAGCCTGATGTCCGTATTGCGCGACCGAGAGCAGGGCTGCCCGTGGGATATCCAACAGGATTGGGACAGCATCGTGC
Organism: Halomonas sp. CnH100-B; assembly: GCF_024124605.1. Lineage (NCBI taxonomy): Bacteria > Pseudomonadati > Pseudomonadota > Gammaproteobacteria > Oceanospirillales > Halomonadaceae > Halomonas > Halomonas sp. CnH100-B. The sequence continues at coordinate 401,807 of NZ_JAMXRX010000001.1, forward strand.
CCCATACCCTGGAAGAGGCGTACGAAGTAGCCGATGCCATCGAGCGTCGCGCTTTTGAGGAGCTGCCCGGCGAGCTGGGCGACCTGCTGTTTCAAGTGGTCTATTACGCCCAGTTTGGCGCAGAAGAGCAGCGCTTCGACTTTCACGATATCGTCGATACGCTGACCGCCAAAATGCTGCGCCGTCATCCCCATGTGTTCCCAGACGGCACGCTGGCTTCCCGCCGCCCGCCCGGCGTGAGTGCCGACGAGGTCAAAACCCAGCAGGTGAATAGCCGCTGGGAAGCGCTAAAGGCCGACGAGCGCGCCGAACGAGCCACCCAAGCGCCGTCGGTACTGGACGACGTGCCCCGCACGCTGCCTGCGTTAAGCCGCGCCGCGAAGCTCTCCAAACGCGCCGCCCGGGTTGGCTTTGATTGGCCCGATGCCGAAGGCGTGCTGGCCAAAATTCGCGAGGAGCTGGAGGAGGTCGAAGAGGCGCTGACGGCGGGGGATCGTCAGCACGCCCAGGAAGAGGTAGGCGACCTGCTGTTTGCCGTCACCAATTTAGCCCGCACGCTAGGCGCCGACCCCGAGCAGTGCCTACGCAGCACCAACGCAAAATTCGAGCGCCGCTTTCGCTATGTCGAACGCGCGCTTGCCGATGCCGAGCGTCCGTTAAACGAGGCCTCGCTGGATGAGATGGAAGGCCACTGGCAAGCCGCGAAAGCCCAAGAACAACGCTAATTTCAAAACCATCAACGCGACCCCGCAAGGAGGCCACGCCAATGAGTCATGATCTACACGAATCACTGCGCGATAACGTGCGTATTCTGGGCGACAGTCTAGGGCGAACCATCGCCGATGATTTAGGCCAGTCGTTTGTCGATAAGATTGAAACCATTCGTGCCCACGCCAAGCGCGGTCGCCAAGGTGACTCCCTGCAGCAGCGCCAGCTCATCGAATACCTGCGTCAGCTGCCGGAACGCGATCTGTTGCCCGTTACCCGAGCTTTTAACCAGTTTTTAAATTTGGCTAACATCGCCGAGCAGCACTACCGGGCGCGGTTTCGTCGGGTAGAGGACTACAAACCCGGCTCGCAGCCCGCACTTGGAGAGCTGCTGGGGCGCGCCCAGCAAGCGGGTAATTCACCGCGCAAACTGGTGGAAACCCTTGCCAATATGCGCGTCGAGCTGGTGCTGACCGCGCATCCCACCGAAGTCATCCGCCGCACGCTGATTCAGAAGTACGACGCCATCGATGAGTGCTTGACCGCCATCGAAAGCTCGGAAGATTACCCCGAGCGCGGCGCCCGTGCCCAAGGCCGCTTGGAAGAGCTGATCAGTCAAGCGTGGCACACCGACGAGATTCGCCACGAACGTCCCACGCCGGTAGACGAAGCCAAGTGGGGCTTTGCCGTGATCGAAAACTCGCTGTGGCAGGCGGTGCCGGATTTCCACCGCGACTTGGATAACCTGCTGCTGGACACCGCAGGCGAGCGCCTGCCGCTGGACGCCGCGCCGATTCGCTACGCCTCCTGGATGGGCGGCGACCGCGACGGCAACCCGAATGTCACCGCCAAAGTCACCCAGGAAGTGCTGCTGCTGGGCCGCTGGATGGCAGCGGATCTCTACCTGCGCGATTTAGAGCAGCTCAAAACCGAGCTCTCCATGTGGAAAGCCAACAGCGCCCTCAAAGCCGAAGTGGGCGATGTGGCGGAGCCCTACCGGGAGCTGCTCAAGCGGCTGCTGACCAAAATGGAAGCCACCCGCGACTGGGCGAAAGCGCAGTTGGATGGCCGCAACTACGACGGCGGGCCGATCATGGAAACCCGCGACCAGCTCTACGCGCCGCTGCTGGCCTGCTACCGCTCGCTGTGCGACGTGGGGCTGGATACCATTGCCAACGGTGCGCTGCTGGATACCCTGCGCCGAGTGGCCGTGTTCGGCGTCACGCTGACCAAGCTCGACCTTCGCCAGGAAGCCAGCCGCCACGCCCAAGTAATGGAAGAACTCACCAGCTCCCTGGGGCTAGGTCATTACCAAGAGTGGAGCGAAACCCAGCGTCAGGAGTTTTTGCTCGCGGAGCTTGAGTCCCGTCGCCCGCTGATTCCTCGCCGCTGGGAGTGTTCGGCGGAGTCCCGGGAAGTCATCGATACCTTCAAGGTGATCGCCCAGGAGCATGCGGAAGCGCTGGGTACTTACATTATCTCCATGGCCGCCGAGCCCTCTGATGTGCTCACCGTGGCGCTGCTGATGAAAGAAGTGGGTGGACAGGTCACGCTGCCCATCGCGCCGCTGTTCGAAACCCTCAACGACCTGGATCACGCGGGCGATGTGATCGATCAGCTGCTGGCGCTGCCGGGCTATCGTGCTCTGGCGAAAGACCGTCAAGAAGTAATGATCGGCTACTCCGATTCCGCCAAAGATGCCGGTCAGCTCGCCGCTGCTTGGGCACAGTATCGCGCCCAGGAAGCGTTGGTGAACGTGTGCGAGAAGCATGGCGTTGACCTGACGCTGTTCCACGGTCGCGGCGGTACCGTGGGCCGTGGTGGCGGCCCGGCTCACGCGGCGATTCTGTCTCAGCCGCCGGGCTCCGTGAACGGCAGCCTGCGAGTGACCGAGCAGGGCGAGATGATTCGCTTCAAGTTCGGCCAGCCGGATATCGCGCTGCGCTCCATGGAGATCTACGCCTGTGCGGTGCTGGAGGCCACGCTATTGCCACCGCCCGCACCGGAACCCCACTGGCGCGAAGAGATGGATCAACTGGCCAAAGTCGCCCACGGTGCTTATGTAGGCGTGGTACGGGAAGATCCCGACTTTGTGCCTTACTTCCGTGCGGTGACGCCGGAAGGGGCGCTGGGTCGATTGCCGCTTGGCTCGCGGCCCACTAAGCGCCGGCAGGATGGCGGCGTGGAAACCCTGCGGGCGATTCCTTGGATTTTCGCCTGGACGCAGATCCGCCTAATGCTGCCTGCATGGCTTGGCAGCGGCGAAGCCTTCTCCCGCCGCTTGGAGCAGCCCGGCGGCCGCGAAGTGCTGCAAGAAATGCGCACCCAGTGGCCGTTCTTTGGCACCTACCTGGATATGTTAGAGATGCTGCTGGCAAAAGCAGACGTGGCGATTGCCGCCTACTATGAGCATCGCTTGGTGGACGAGCCGTCGCTGAAAGCGCTGGGCAAAAAGCTCCGTGAGCGCTTTGAGCGGCTGGAAGACGTGGTGTTAGATATTCTTCAGCAGGAGAAACTGCTGGAGAACACGCCATTGATTCGTCAGGCGATTGACGTGCGCAACCCTTACATCGACCCACTGCACGGCCTGCAAGCCGAGCTGTTGCAGCGTAACCGGGATGCTGATGGGGCGATTAGCCCAGATCTTTCCCGCGCACTGATGGTCACCATGGCAGGGATTGCGGCCGGTCTGCGTAACACCGGCTAAGCTGAAGACAGCCCACCAGCGCCGCTACCGATGGGTGGCGGCGCTTTTCTTTACGTCCAGTGTTGGAGTCAAAACATGACGGCAGATGCCCAGGCCGTGTTGGCCTTCTGGTTTCAGGAGCTGACGCCCGCACAGTGGTTCAAAAAAGACGCTGAGATGGATCGGCAGATTGCCGAGCGATTCAGTGATGTGCTGATGAGTGCCGCAGCGTGCGAGTGTTTCGAGTGGCGTCGTTCGGCTCGCGGGCGGCTGGCGGAAGTGATCGTGCTGGATCAGTTCTCTCGTAATATCTACCGCGACGATGCCCGTGCGTTTGCCAACGACACGCTGGCGTTAGTGCTGGCCCAGGAAGCGGTGGCCAGCGGAGCCGACCAGTCGCTGTCGGCGGTGGAGCGCAGCTTTCTCTATATGCCCTATATGCACAGCGAGTCGGCGGCTATTCATACCGTTGCGATGCGGCTCTTCGATCAGCCGGGTCTGGAGAGCAATCTTGAATTCGAGAAACGCCACAAGGCGATTATTGACCGCTTCGGGCGCTACCCGCACCGCAATGCGGTGTTGGGAAGACCCTCGACTCCGGAAGAGTTCGAATTCCTCAAGCAGCCCGGCTCCTCTTTTTAACGTTTATTTAGGCTACATGGCGTTTTATGTCGTTACGAAAATCTACCCGTATCAATAAATACATCAGCGAAAGCGGCCTCTGCTCCCGCCGGGAGGCGGACCGCTTCGTCGAGCAGGGCAATGTGTGGATCAACGGCCGCCGGGCAACCACCGGCGATCAGGTGGTCGCGGGGGATCGAGTAAAGGTCAACGGCCAGGAGATCGAGCCGCAGGAAGAGGAGGATCTCGTTCTCATCGCGCTGAATAAGCCGGTAGGCATCGTGAGCACCACGGAGTCGGCGGAAAAAGACAACATCGTTGAGTTTGTGAAGCACGGCACGCGTATTTTCCCCATTGGCCGCTTGGATAAAGACTCCCAGGGGCTGATCTTTCTCACTAACAACGGCGACTTGGTCAACAAGATATTACGCGCCAACAACAACCACGAGAAAGAGTACGTGGTAACGGTGAATAAGCCGATCACCGACGAGTTTATTGCCGGTATGCAGGGCGGCGTGCCAATTTTGGGGCAGATGACCAAGAAGTGTCAGGTGGTCAAAGAGTCCACCTTTGTGTTCAATATCACGCTAGTGCAGGGGCTCAACCGCCAAATTCGCCGTATGTGCGAATACTTTGGCTATGAAGTCACCCAGCTAGTACGCACCCGCATCATGAACGTCTCGCTGAAAGGGCTGGCGCTGGGGGATTGGCGCGATCTTACCCCTAAAGAGATCGATACGATCATCGCGCTCACCGAAACCTCGGACGCCTCGCCCGCGCCGGAGAAGAAAAAGCCCGCCAGGCCCAACTACAGCGGCGGTAGGAGTAGCGCGAAGGAGCAAAAAACGGTGTCCAAGCGCGCTTCCCCCGGAGCCAAAGCGGGTAACAAAACACGTAAAGACGCCAAGGCCAAAGGGGCCGTGCCCGGTAAACCGAGTGCCAAAGGAAAGCCCACTGGCAAACCGGCTGCGAAAGGTAAGGGCAGGCCCGGCGGTAAACCCAGCGGCAATCCGGTGGCGAAGGGGGCGGGTAAGGGCTCAGTGAAGGGTGGCCGCCCAAGCGGTAAGCCTGCCGGTGGCAAGTCACCCCGCGCACGGGGAAAGCGTTAATCGCCCCGCGTTGGCTTGCTAAAAGCTAAAGTTGTCCGAGCGGCTTGCCGTCGTTCCCATCGAGCCACTACGTTGAAGAGGGTTCAGGAATGCGAAGAGGACGCTAGGATGGCAGACGATACCTTGAAAGACGCTAAAATCGTTGATCACCACGGCTTGCTCGTTGGGCAGGTAGTCAGTATCAGCGAGCGACAACATGTCGAAATACGCACCCCCACCGGACAACACTTTTGGATAAAGCCGGAATCGTTGGCCAAAAGTCAGGGGCAGTGGTGTCTATTAAAGGATTTTATAGCGTATACGGCGGATAACACCGAAACGGTGTGGTCAGAAAGCGACCTGGACGAGGCCGCCGACGACACTTTTCCCGCCAGCGACCCGCCCTCGTTTACGCTGGGCGATGAGGGCAAAGGGCGGTAAAACAAGGACGGGCACCGGTGGGTGCCCGTACAGTGGGTGCGTTAGTAACGGTCGGAAAACAGGAAGTTGGCAATCAACTCTTTGCCGCCCTCCGTGGCAAACGACTCCGGGTGAAACTGAATGCCGTGAATCGGGTAATCACGGTGCTTCACGCCCATCAGCTCAAACTCACCCGCTGCCTGCCAGCGGCTGCGCTCGGCAAAGCTGTCGGCGGTGAGTGCACCCACCGTGGCAGTCACTTCCAGGCACTCTGGCAGCGTCGCCGCATCAGCAATCAGCGAGTGGTAGCGCATCACCTCCAGCTGGTCGGGTACGCCATTGAAGACCGATTGGTTATTGTGATGAATGGGGCTGATTTTACCGTGCATCGGCAGCGGCGCTTTGACCACCTTGCCCCCAAACACGTGCACGATGCCCTGCATACCTAGGCAAACGCCCAGCAGTGGCGTGGTTTTGCCCAGCTTCTCGATTACTTCGGCGCATACGCCAAAGTAGCGTGGGTCATCCGGTGAGCCGGGGCCAGGCGAGATAATAATGCGATCCGGCGCCATGGCTTCGATGGCTTTAAAGTCGATCTGATTGTTGCGCTTCACCACAATTTCGAAATGGGGCAGCTCGCCGCGATTCTTCTCCGTGGTCAGAATCTCACCAATAAACTGGTAGAGGTTATAGGTGAAGGAGTCGTAGTTATCGATGATCAGCACCTTCATGCGGGGCTCTCCGTTTCCGTATCCATAAAGGGGGCCAAGGCCTTGCGGGTGCCGGCAAACTTGCGGCGAATCTCTTCGTACTCATCCTCGGCGTTGCTGTCGTATACGTTGCCGCCACAGGTTTGCACGTAGGCGCGCTCGCCGTTGACGAAGACCGTACGGATGGGGATCGCAAAGGTGCAGTCGCCGTTGAAAGAGAACTGGCCCACAGCGCCGCCGTAGGGGCCGCGCCCGTCGGTTTCCAGATCGTCGATGATCTTCATCGCTTCGATTTTAGGTGCGCCCGTTAGCGTGCCCGCCGGGAAGTTGCTGGCCAGCGCGGTGAACATGTCTTCGCCTTCGGCAATGATGCCGACGATCTCACTAGAGATGTGCTGAACGTGGCTGAAGCGCTTGATATCCATCAGGCTGCGCACTTTGACCGTACCGAACTGGGCCACTCGGCCAATATCGTTGCGGTGCAGGTCCACGATCATATTGTGCTCAGCGATCTCTTTGGGGTCGTTGAGCAGCGCGCGGGCAAGCTGGGTATCCTCCTGGGGCGTTTGGCCGCGCAGGGTGGTGCCCGCCAGCGGGAACGTCTCCATCTCGCCCTGGCGCAGGCGGAACAGCAGCTCGGGGCTGGCACCAATCAACTTCTGTTCGCCAAACTTCACGTAGTACATCTGCGGCGAGGGGTTGATGGTACGCAGCTGGTCGTAAAGTGCCAGCGTGTCACCTTGAATGCGAAAGCGCTTTTTAAAGCCCACTTCGCACTGAAAAACTTTGCCGTCGATGATGTCCTGCTTCACCTTGGCGACCGCTTCGGCGTGCTCGGCCTTGCTCATGGTGTCGCCCAGCGCGGTAATGTGTAGCGCGCCTGCGGGCTCGTCGTCGGCGTCGATCAGCGTCTGTAGAAACGCGTAACGGCTATTGTCGTAGTAGAAGTAGGTGACTTCCCCGGTCATCTTGTCGAGGATCAGGCCATCTTTGTACAGCCCAAAGCGGAACGTATCGAAGTCGTCGCTGGCTTTCAGCGTCAGCGACGGCTCGAAGTACTGCATGGCGTCGTAGCCCAGGTAGCCGCTTAACCCGCCCGCGTACTTGCGCGAGATAATGTTTTGCGGAATCAGGCTGCGCAGCAGCTCGTAGGGGTTGTCGCTGGGGTAGTGGTTGGCCTCGCCGTCGCGGCTTTCGATGGTTAGCGTGTTGCCATTGGCATAGAGCGTGTACTCGGGGTCGAAACCAATGATCGAGTGGCGCGCCATGTGGCTATCTTCGCCCAGCGACTCCAGCATGTAGCAGGTATCGAAGCGCCGCTCGATTTTTTGAAACAGGGCAAAGAAGTCGCAGTCTGCCGCCAGGGTAACGTAATGGGGCTTGCGGGGCAGGGTGAACGGCTGGGGGCCTGCCGCAGCGGCCGTATCGGTGGTGCTCATAAGTGCTCATTCCGTGAAGAGGCTAACATCGTCAGCGCGCGTGATCCGCGTGACACGGTCGCAATACCCACGCCTAGGGTTTCGGCAATTTTGCGGTGGGGGACGCCCTCGCGCAGCAGCTTAAAAATCTGTAGGCGTTTGCTGATTTCTTGATACTCTGCTGGCGTAAGCAGGCTGGCCAGTGCTTCGTCCATTGCATCGGGCGTGTCGATCGCAAGCAGGTGGCGCACCAGGTCAGCTTGAAACGTATCGTGTAAGGACATCGTGCCACCGAGTGATTTGGTCATGTACTAGCGTACTAGTACGTTAACGGATTGCTCAAGGAAGTCAAGTCGCAGTGAGGTTAAGGAGTCCCCATGACCGGCTATTTTATTCAAGCATTCATCTATTTAGTGGCGGCGGTGATAGCCGTGCCGCTGGCCAAGCGCTTCGGGCTGGGTTCGGTGTTGGGTTATTTGGTCGCTGGTGTGGTGATTGGCCCCATGCTGGGGCTGGTCGGCCAGGAGACGACCACGATTCAGCACTTTGCTGAATTTGGTGTGGTAATGATGTTGTTTTTGGTGGGCATGGAGCTAGACCCCAAAGGCTTATGGGCCATGCGGGTGCGGCTGCTGGGCCTGGGCGGTTTGCAGGTGGTGCTGACCGCAGCGGCAGGCGCTGCCATTGCCTGGTGGCTAGGGCTCGTTTGGCAAACCGCCCTGGCGGTGGGGCTGATTTTTGCGCTCTCATCCACTGCCATCGTGCTGCAAACCCTGAGTGAGAAGGGGCTTTCCAAAACCGAAGGCGGACGCAGCGCCTTTTCGGTGCTGCTGTTTCAAGATATCGCCGTTATTCCTATGCTGGCGCTCATCCCGCTACTGGCACTGCCGGAATTAATGGGCGCTGCCAGTGACGACCATGGCCACGCGGGGCTAAGCCTAGTGGCGCATCTGCCTGCCTGGGCACACGCGCTGGTAGTGGTGGCCGCCATCGGCAGCGTAATTGTAGGCGGCTACTATTTAGGGCCGCTGCTGTTCCGTTACGTGATTGGCTCCGGCCTACGGGAAGTATTTACCGCCTCGGCGCTGATGCTGGTGATCGGCATTGCCGCGTTAATGAGCTTGGTGAACCTATCGCCCGCCTTAGGGGCCTTCCTGGCCGGTATTGTACTGGCCAACAGCGAGTTCAAGCACGAGATCGAGGCCAATATCGAGCCATTCAAGGGGCTGCTGCTGGGGTTGTTCTTCATCACCGTGGGCGCGGGCATCAACTTTGACGTGCTAGCGGCGGAGTGGGCCACGGTGCTAGGCCTGGGCTTGGCCGTTATCGTTGTGAAAGCGGCCATTTTGCTGGTGCTGGCGCTGCTGTTCAAGGTACACGGCAGCAATGGCTGGCTGTTCACCCTAAGTCTTGCCCAAGCGGGTGAGTTTGGCTTCGTCCTGCTGACCTATAGCGTGCAGAACAGCGTGATTCCGGTGGAACTCTCCCAGGTGCTCTCGCTGGTGGTGGCGCTGTCGATGTTCCTTACACCGCTGCTGTTCATTGCTTACGACAAGCTGGTGCTGCCGCGCTACCAAACTGCCAAGAATGACGACCGTGAAGCCGATACCATCGAAGAGCAGGCGCCGGTCATCGTGGCGGGGGTCGGCCGTTTTGGGCAGATTATTTGCCGCCTGCTGCGGGCCAATAACATTCCCATCGTTGCGCTGGATCATGAAATTGAGCAGATCGAAAACCTGCGTAACATTCGCATTAAAAGCTACTTTGGCGACGCTAGCCGCTCCGATTTGCTGGAAACTGCCGGTATCGAGCACGCTCGTCTGCTGGTGGTCGCCATCGACGACCGTGAGCGTGCGGTGGGTATCGTCAAGCACGTTAAACAGTTCTACCCCAATGTGTGGGTGCTGGCCCGCGCCTTTGACAGGGGCCACGGCTACCAGCTTCGCGAGGCAGGAGCCGACGACGTGATCAGCGAAACCTACCATTCGGCGCTAGAACTCGGTGGCCATGCACTCACCGCCATGGGCGTTCATCCTATGCGCGCTAAACAGATGACCTGGGCGTTCGTACAAAACGAAGAAGCCCATGCCGACGAGCTGTTCGAGGCTTGGAAGGAAATCGACGAAGGCATCAACTTCAGCCCGCGTTACGGCGAACTATTCATGAAGCTGGAAGAAGCGCTGAATACCGCGATGCATCAAGACTGGCAGGCACCGCAACAAGAGGAAGTGCCGGTATGGACGGCTCCCGCTCCAGAGAGCGAGCCGCAGACACTTAACAGAGGCCCCGCAGAGCAGCGTTCATAGCTTAAAACGGCAAATGTAGCGAGGCGCTGAGCATATTGAGGTGGCTGAGCGACGGCGCATCAATACGTTCGTACTCTAATCGGCTGATCAATCGATTGACGGTCATGGTGGCACCAAACCCTTGCAGAAGGGCGGTGCCGCTATCCTCGGCAATCGGCTGGTCGGTGTCACCTCGCCATTCGGTCAGGCCTGATTTGGCGTAGATGCTAAACGCGCCCATGCGAATACCCGCCACAATGGCACCGCCAAGGCTCAAGGTGTCCATAATCATCGGGTTGACGCTGGAAGCGATGGGCACTTCTTCGCTTTCGCGGTAGGCAATTTCAGCGCCAATATCCAACTGCGGGAGCTGCCAAGGGCTGAAGCCAGCGGTAAGACGAAAGCCGGAGGTGTAGCTATCTAGGCTGCTGAGGTCGCTGCCTTCCAGCACCACGCCGTTATCAAGGCGCATCCATTCGCTGTCGGGAGCGGCATAGGAGAGAACGGGAGCGCCGTCATCGGCAAAGGATGCACTCAAAGGAAGGGCAGTGCCGAACAGGCTCAACAGCAGGGTGCTTGCCAAGCGGTTCATTGGCGTTCCTCTTGTCCTTTCTCGTTGACGTTATCTTTATCAGCCTAGCAACGAGCGCTGATTTCCACCACGTGAATTGCGCCATTCGCCAAATTTTCCAGCAAATTTTTTCCCATCTGCATAAAACGCTCACCGAATACCCACTGAGGTGAGAGGACGGCGGTACGCAGTGCCTGCTCTTTTTGCCGCTGGCGCGTGCGCCATTCAAGCGCGGTGTGGCTCCAGTCTTCGCAGTGCTGAAGGTTAAAACCGCTCGCTTCAAGGCGTTGGGTCAGCTGGGATAACGAGAGCAAGTGCGAGTGCGTTGGTCCTTCGGCCCAGGGCACCGGAAATCGCAGCGCCTCGCTGTGAGGGCCGCTAACGACTTCGTGCATCACCAGCTGGCCGGCAGGTCGCAGTACGCGGCGGCACTCGGCCAGTACACGTGCAGGGTCGGGCATATTCATCAGGCTGTGTTGGAACAGCACCGCGTCAAAGCTTGTCTGTGCAAACGGTAGCGCGCAGGCGTCGCCCGTGACCCAGCGCAGCTTGCCATGGTGGGCTTTAGCAGTGTGATGGCTTAGCGCCAATCGGCTAATGGCTTGATTAAGCGCGCTAAAGCGGTGGGTAATATCCAGCCCGGTTATATGAAAACCTTGCGCGGCACCTTGGCGCATCAGCCCGCCCAGCCCTGCGCCTATATCCAGCGCGTGCTGGGATTTGGGGTCGAGCAAGCCCAACAGCCTTGCAGATGCGGCAATGCCACCGATATGCAGCTGGTCGAGCGGTGCTAATTGATGCAGCGTGGGGCCATCGGGGTAGTGGGTGCGCAGTTGGTGGAGAATATCCTGGTCGCGCAGCGCTTGATGGTAGTGATGGGCGAGGGAAGTGGGCATGGGGAGCCTCGGTTGGGGCTAACATCTCAGGATCAGAACAACCCTGGCGAAAGCCTCCGCTACGGGTTGTTCTGATCGACAGTTGACCGTTGTAACAGCTTCGATCCCTTTTACTTTTGGTCTTCCAGCCCCAGCTCTTTAATCGAGATTTCGCGCATTTTGAATTTCTGGATTTTGCCGGTGACGGTCATCGGGAACTCATCCACGAACTTGAAGTAGCGCGGGATCTTGAAGTGGGTGATTTTGCCTTTGCAGTAGTCGCGCAGGTCTTCGCCGGTAATCTCGCCCGCCGTGCTGTTGAGCTTCACCCAGGCAATCAGCTCTTCGCCGTACTTTTTGTCGGGCACGCCGGTGACCTGTACTTCGGAGATCGCTGGGTGAGCGTACAAGAACTCTTCGATCTCTTTCGGGTAGACGTTCTCGCCGCCGCGAATCACCATGTCTTTGATGCGACCGACGATCTGGATATAGCCCTCGTCATCCATGGTGGCCAAGTCGCCGGTGTGCATCCAGCCCGCTTCGTCGATGGCCTCGGCAGTGGCTTTGTCGTTGTTCCAGTACTTCAGCATCACGCTGTAGCCACGGGTACACAGCTCGCCGATTTCGCCACGGGGTAGAATACCGCCGTTGCCAGGGTCGACGATCTTGCTCTCCAGGTGGGGCTGGGTGCGGCCCACGGTGGAAACGCGCTTTTCAATGGTGTCGTTCGCGCCGGTTTGCGTGGAGACCGGGCTGGTTTCGGTCATGCCGTAGGCGATTTGCACGCCCTTCATGTTCATCTTGTTGATGACCTGCTTCATGATCTCTGCTGGGCAAATGGAGCCCGCCATAATGCCGGTGCGCAGCGTCGAAAAATCGGTGCTGGCGAAGTCAGGGTGCTCAAGTTCGGCAATAAACATAGTGGGCACGCCGTAAAGCGCGGTGGCTTTCTGCTCATGAACGGCTTTCAGCACTTTGCCGGGGTCGAAGCCTTCATCGGGGTAGATCATCGCCGCGCCGTGGGTCACGCAGCCCAGGTTACCCATCACCATGCCAAAGCAGTGGTAGAGCGGTACGGGAATCACCAAGCGGTCTTCGCTGGTAAAGCCCATGCTTTCGGCCACGAAAAAGCCGTTATTGAGAATGTTGTGGTGAGAGAGCGTGGCCCCTTTGGGAAAGCCGGTGGTGCCAGAGGTGTACTGGATATTGATCGGGTCGTCGAACTGCAGCGTGGCCTGTAGGTCGTCTACGTCGGTTTGGCTAACCTTGTCGGCTTCGGCGATGAAGTCTGCCCAGCGCCACATGCCGCTGTGCTTGTCGGCGCTTAGGTTAATGATGCACTCAAGGTCCGGCAGTTTTTGTGATTGTAGTTGGCCTTCCGTACAGCTGTTGAGCTCTGGCGCCAGCTCGAACAGCATCGCCGTGTAGTCAGAGGTTTTGAACTGGTTGGCAGTGACTAAAAAGCGCGCGCCGGATTGGTTCAGCGCGTACTCCAGCTCGTGGGTTCGGTAAGAGGGGTTGATGTTCACCAGGATTGCGCCAATTTTGGCGGTGGCAAACTGGGTCAACGTCCATTCGCTGCAGTTGGGAGCCCAAATACCCACGCGGTCGCCTTTTCGTACACCAATGGCGAGCAGGGCGCGGGCGCAGCGGTTCACTTCCTGCTGAAGCTCGCGGTAGCTCCAGTGAATATTCTGGTGAAGCGCAATCAGTGCGTCGTTATCCGGGTACTGAGCGGCAATTTGGTCGAATTTATCGCCAATGGTCATGCCCAACAGCGGCTTTTCTGCGGTGCTGCTGGTGTAGCTGGGCAAGGTTGCAGGTGATGCCATGGTGAGTCTCCGATGTCTTTTTCTTATCTGAACGGGAAATGACGCATTTTTAATTATTAGGATGTTCGGGTGGCGTTACGCTGTGCTGCTTTTGGCACACCCTTTGGCGAGGGCCACCTTGGAGCTAGGCTTTCGGCCAAGCTGTTGAGTGATCCAGTCGCCGGTATCGATCACTGCCTGCAGGTCGATGCCGGTATCGATGCCCAGCCCTTCCAGTAAATAGAGCACGTCTTCGGTAGCCACATTGCCTGATGCGCCCTTGGCGTAGGGGCAGCCACCCAGGCCTGCCGTGGCGGCATCGATCACGCTCACGCCTTCTTCCAACACGGCGTACAGGTTGGCAATCGCCATGCCGTAAGTGTCGTGGAAGTGAGCGGCGAGTTTCTCAATCGGCACCTGTTGGCGAGTGGCTTCAATCATTCGCTTAGCGGCCAGCGGCGTACCCACGCCAATGGTGTCGCCCAAGGAGACCTCATAGCAGCCCATCTCATACAGCGCCTTGGCGACATCCGCTACTTTATGGGGAGCGATATCCCCCTCATAAGGGCAGCCCAGCACGCAGGAGACGTAGCCCCGCACCCGCACGCCTGCCTCCTTGGCGCGGGCAAGCACCGGCTCAAAGCGCGCTAACGACTCGGCAATGGAGCAGTTGATGTTCTTTTGCGAGAACGCCTCCGATGCCGCACCGAATACCGCGACTTCCTCAACGCCTGCCTCCAGAGCGCCCTCTAAACCTTTGAGATTAGGTGTCAGCGCGGAATACACCACGCCGTGCTGGCGCTGAATGCCGCGCATCACCTCGGCGGCGTCGCCCATTTGCGGCACCCACTTGGGCGAGACAAAGCTGGCCGATTCGATATGGCGAATGCCCGCATTCGCCAGCCGCTCGATCAGCTCAATTTTGGTGGCTGTGGGCACCAGAGTGCCCGGCTCGTTTTGCAGCCCGTCGCGGGGGGCCATTTCAAATAGCTTGATGGACGTAGGCAGTGCCATAGTGGTGCTCCTATTCGCTGGGGGCAAAGTCGAGCAGCACAGCGCCCTGGCTGACCGTATCGCCTGCCTGGAAGTGAAAGGTCTCTACGCTACCATCGGCGGGGGCGGTCATGGTGTGCTCCATCTTCATGGCTTCCATCACCATCAGCGGCATGCCTTTTTCAACCTGAGCACCCGGTTCCACTAGCAGCGCCACTACCGTGCCGTTCATGGGCGCGGTGAGAGTAGATTCCGCTTCGTGGTGGCCGTGGTCGATGGCGTCGATACGCCGCCAGAAAAGGCGGGTTTCACCGCTGGGTTCGGCCATCACCACTACATGACCATCTCTATACGCCTGTAGGCGGCGGCGGTGGCCATTCAGCGTGACGGCAACGGCGTCGCCTTCCAGCGGCTGTAGGCTGGCGCTCAGCGTGCTGCCGTCGATGGTGAGTTGCCACTGAGCATCCAGGGGCTCGCGTTTGCCTTCGACCACCACGACCGCGCGGTCGCTATCCGGGGCTTGGGCGCTTGCCGGGTCGCACAGCGCAATGCGGATGGTGTGCGGGGCGTTGAGCCGGAAACCGTCGTGGCGGTCCCAGGGGGAGTCGCTTTCGCACTCCTGGGCCAATTGATGCAAACCAATCAGCGCGGCGCTGGCATAGTCTTCTGTAGAAAACTGACGCGGAGCAAACAGAGTGGCTTCGTTGCGCTCGATAAAGCGGGTATCCAGCTCGACGTTCTTAAAGCCAGAGTGATTGGCTAAGCGCTGCAAGAAGGCGCGGTTGGTGACAACGCCCTGCACATCCAGCGCCGCCAGCGCCCGGTTGAGGGTGGCTAGCGCCGCGTCGCGGTCAACGCCATGCACAATCAGCTTGGCAAGCATCGGGTCGTAGTGCATCGACACTGTATCGCCGCTCTCTACGCCGCTATCCAATCGTACTTGGTTCGCGCCTAGCCCTGCGCCTTCCAAGTCCAGCGCAAAGCGGGTGAGTAAGCCGGTGGCGGGAAGGAAGTCCTGCTCAGGGTCTTCGGCGTAAATGCGCGCTTCGAAACTGTGGCCGGTAATGGTCAGCTCGTCCTGGCGGCAGGGCAGCGGCTCGCCCATGGCGACTCTTAGCTGCCATTCCACCAGATCTTGGCCGGTAATCATCTCGGTCACGGGATGCTCCACCTGCAGGCGGGTGTTCATCTCCATGAAGTAGAACGATCCGTCGGCGTCTAGCAAAAATTCCACCGTGCCCGCGCCCACGTAGCCGATCTCTTTGGCGGCGCGAACGGCGGCATCACCCATGGCGGCGCGCAGTTCAGGCGTCATGCCCGGGGCAGGGGCTTCTTCGATGACTTTCTGATGGCGGCGCTGCACGCTGCAGTCCCGCTCGAACAGGTACACGCCGTTGCCGTAGCGGTCGCAGAATACCTGCACTTCCACATGGCGGGGCTGTACCAGATACTTCTCGATCAGCATGCGGTCATCGCCAAACGCGGCTTTAGACTCCCGGCGGCAGCCGTCCAGCGCGGCTTTGAAACCGTCGCCGTTCTCGACGACGCGCATGCCTTTACCACCGCCACCGGCGCTGGCTTTCAGCATGACGGGGTAGCCGATCTTATCGGCTTCGGAACGCAACAGGGCATCGTCTTGGTCGTCGCCGTGGTAGCCGGGCACCAGCGGCACACCCGCATTCGCCATGCGCGCTTTGGCGGCGGATTTGTCGCCCATGGCGGCAATGGCAGAGGCGGGTGGGCCAACAAAGGTAATGCCCGCTTGCTCTAGCGCTTTAACGAAGGTGCCGTTCTCGGACAAGAAGCCGTAGCCGGGGTGAATCGCGCCGGTGCCGGTGCGTTGGGCGGCCTCAATCACCGCGTCAATGTTCAAGTAGCTTTCCCGAGCGGCGGCGGGGCCGAGGCGCACGGCCTCGTCGGCGTCACGCACGTGGCGGGCAGTAGCGTCGGCGTCGGAGTAAACCGCCACGGTTTTTAAGCCCATGCGGCGGGCGGTGCGCATCACGCGGCAGGCGATTTCGCCGCGGTTGGCCACCAGGAGCGTATCGAATTTGGTCGGGGTAAACGTCATGAGCGTGGCTCCGCAGCGTTATTGTGTTCTTCAGGAGAGGTCCAGGCGGGACGACGCTTGTCAAAAAAGCTGGCTAAACCCTCTTGGCCCTCTTCGCTTGCCCGCAGCTTGGCAATTACCTGGCAGGTGTGCTCACGGGTGTCGTCGCTATCCGGAGCTTGGGCCACGTCGGCAAGCAAGGCTTTCGTTGCTCGCTGTGCTTGGGGGGAGCCTTTCATCAATGTGTCGATCATCGTATCCACTGCGCTATCCAGGGCTTCGGGTTCCACCACGTGTTGGGCCAACCCCAGGGCGAGAGCGGTAGGCGCGTCCATGACCTCGGCGCTCAGCGCGTAGCGGCGCATCTGGCGCTGGCCAAGGGCGCGCTGAACGTAGGGGCTGATCACCGCAGGCGACAGACCAATATTGACTTCCGACAGGCAAAACTTGGCTTTTTCGGACGCCACGACGATATCGCAGCAGGCGGCCAAGCCCACCGCGCCACCAAACGCCGCCCCCTGTACGCGGCAGATGGTCGGGCAGGGCAGCGTGTCCAGGCCGTGCATGAGAGCGGACAGCTTGCGGGAATCGGCGAGGTTGTCTTCCAGGTCGTATTCGACCATGCGCTTCATCCAGTTCAAGTCAGCACCTGCGGAGAAGCTTTTGCCTTCGGAGCCGAGCACCACCACCCGAACGTCGCCTGAACTTGCCAAGTCGTGCAGCTTTTCCAGGTGCGCGTGGAGTTCGGCAATCAGGCTATCGTCAAAGGCGTTATGCACCTCTGGGCGGTTCAAGGTGAGCCGCGCCACGCCTGCTTCGATCACCAGTGTTGAGTAAGCCATGAGGTTCGCCCCTTACATCCGGAACACGCCGAAGCGTGTCTCTTTGACTTCTGCATTCATCGCAGCGGCCAGTGAAAGCCCCAGCACGTCGCGAGTTTGTAGCGGGTCGATCACGCCGTCGTCCCACAGGCGGGCGCTGGCGTAGTAGGGGTGGCCCTGATGCTCGTACTGGTCGCGGGTGGGCTTTTTGAAGGCTTCTTCGTCCTCTTTGCTCCATTCTCGGCCTTCGCGCTCGTACTGCTCGCGTTTTACTTGGGAAAGGACGCCCGCCGCCTGTTCGCCGCCCATCACCGAAATACGCGCGTTGGGCCACATAAACAGCAGGTTGGGGTCGTAAGCGCGGCCACACATGCCGTAGTTACCCGCGCCGAAGCTGCCGCCAATCAGCACGGTGTATTTCGGCACGTTGGCGCAGGCCACGGCGGTGACGAGCTTGGCACCGTGCTTGGCGATGCCTTCGTGCTCGTACTTGGAGCCGACCATGAAGCCGGTGATGTTCTGCAGGAACACCAGCGGGATTTTGCGCTGGGCGCATAGCTCGATAAAGTGCGCACCTTTTACCGCGCTCTCTGAAAACAGCACGCCGTTGTTGGCCACGATCCCCACCGGGTAGCCGTGGATATGGGCAAAGCCGGTCACCAGCGTGTCGCCGTAGTAGCGTTTGAACTCGTCAAAATCGGAACCATCGACGATGCGGCCAATCACTTCGCGCACGTCATAGGGCTTTTTCAGGTCGGTGCCGACGATGCCGTAAAGCTCAGACGGGTCGAGTTTGGGCGGCCTAGGCGGCTGCATGGCCAGCTGGCCACGCTTTTGCCAGTTCAGCCGCGACACGCAGGCGCGGGCAAGCTGCAGCGCATGAGCGTCGTTTTCGGCGTAGTGGTCGGCTACGCCGCTCTTTTTGGCGTGAACGTCCGCACCGCCCAGGTCTTCCGCGCTGATGCTCTCCCCCGTGGCGGCTTTCACCAGCGGCGGCCCGCCCAGGAAAATCGTGCCTTGTTCTTTGACGATGATCGACTCGTCCGCCATGGCAGGCACGTACGCACCGCCTGCGGTACAGGAGCCCATCACCACGGCGATTTGCGGGATGCCTTCAGCAGACATCGTGGCCTGGTTGTAGAAAATACGCCCGAAGTGGTCGCGGTCGGGGAAGACTTCGTCCTGGCGGGGCAGAAAGGCACCGCCAGAATCGACCAGATAGATACACGGCAAGCGGTGCTTGCGGGCGATCTCTTGCGCGCGCAGGTGTTTTTTGACCGTCAGGGGAAAGTAGGTGCCGCCTTTGACGGTGGCGTCGTTGGCCACGATGACGCACTCGACGCCCGAGACGCGGCCAATGCCGGTCACCACGCCAGCGGCGGGTACGTCGCTGTCGTAAACGTGGTGAGCGGCCAGCGCAGAAAATTCCAAAAACGGCGAGCCTTCGTCGATCAGGTGGTCGATTCGGTCACGCACAAACAGCTTGCCACGGCTCTCATGGCGAGCGCGGGCTTTTTCGCCGCCTCCCTGAGCGATGGCGGCGGTCAGCTCACGCAGTTGTCGGACTTCGCCGCGCATGGCGGCGTCGTTGGCTTGAAACGCATCGCTGCGCGGGTTGATCTGTGTCGAGAGTGTGCTCATAGCCCGGCCCCGGTCATTATTGTTAAAGACTTTCGGTAAACAGTTCGCGGCCAATCAGCATCCGACGAATTTCGCTCGTGCCGGCACCAATCTCATACAGT
Source organism: Halomonas sp. CnH100-B (assembly GCF_024124605.1). Taxonomy (NCBI): domain Bacteria; kingdom Pseudomonadati; phylum Pseudomonadota; class Gammaproteobacteria; order Oceanospirillales; family Halomonadaceae; genus Halomonas; species Halomonas sp. CnH100-B. Next base: position 420,606 of record NZ_JAMXRX010000001.1, read on the forward strand.
TTGGCGTCGCGCAGCAGGCGGCCGGTGGGGTACTCATTGATATACCCGTTACCGCCCAATAGCTGAATCGCATCCAGAGCGACTTGGGTGGCTTTTTCAGCGCAGTAAAGAATGACGCCAGCGGCATCCTTCCGGGAGGTTTGGCCCCGGTCGCAGGCGCCGGCCACCGCGTAGAGGTAGGCGCGGCAGGCATTCAGGGTGGTGTACATATCCGCCACTTTGCCCTGCACCAACTGGAACTCACCGATGGATTGATTGAACTGCTTACGCTCATGGATGTAAGGAATGACGATGTCCATGGCGGCTTGCATGATGCCGATAGGGCCTGCGGCCAGGACGGCGCGCTCGTAATCCAAGCCGCTCATCAAGACGCGAACGCCTTTGCCTACTTCGCCCAGCACGTTCTCGGCGGGCACGCGGCAATCCTGAAAAACCAGCTCGCAGGTGTTGGAGCCCCGCATGCCCAGTTTGTCGAGCTTCTGGGCGGTAGAGAAGCCGGGCATGCCTTTTTCGATGATGAAGGCGGTGATGCCTTTGGAGCCGGCATCCGGGTCGGTTTTGGCGTACACCACCAGCACATCGGCATCTGGGCCGTTGGTGATCCACATCTTATTGCCGTTGAGCACGTAGTGGTCGCCATCCTCTTTCGCGCGCAGCTGCATGGAGACCACGTCGGAACCGGCACCTGGCTCTGACATCGCCAGCGCGCCTACATGGTCACCGCTGATCAGCTTGGGCAAGTACTTGGCCTTCTGCTCGGCGGAGGCGTTGATCTTGAGCTGGTTGACGCACAGGTTCGAGTGCGCGCCGTAAGAGAGGCCCACCGATGCGCTGGCACGGGAGATCTCTTCCATGGCGATGCAGTGAGCCAGGTAACCCATGCCGCTACCGCCATCCTCGTCAGGCACGGTGATGCCTAGCAGACCCATGTCACCAAATTTCTTCCACAGATCGCTGGGGAATTCGTTGTTATGGTCGATCTCGGCGGCGCGGGGGGCGATTTCACTGGCGGCAAAAGCGTTGACCTGCTCGCGCAGCATGTTGAGCTCATCGTCGAGGCCGAAATTGAGTTCTGAATAGTGGGAAAACATGGTCACTCACCTTGTCGTTATTCATGGTCTGTGGTTTAAAAAAGTGGCGAAAGCGGCTATTTCGAGGTGGCCGGGTGCTTCTCGTTCAACTCTTCTAACGCTTGGCGGCAGCGAATCTCTGCGCTTTCAAGCTCTAGTTGCACCATCGTGATGTCTTTCATCTGCTGCTCTAACGCCGCTTTACGCTCGCTGATCTTGCTCAACATGAGATGAAGCTGCTTTTCACTGCCGCTGCGGGTTTCGTCCCACAGTTCGAACAGCTCGCGAATTTCTGCCAGCGAAAACCCCAGGCGTTTACCGCGGAGCGTTAGCTTCAGCCGTACGCGATCTTTACTGCTGTAGATGCGTGTCTGACCCCGCCGGGTAGGGTGTAGGAGCTCTTGGTCTTCGTAAAAACGGATGCTACGCGTGGTGACATCGAACTCACTGGCCAGCTCACTGATCGAGTAGGTTTTGCTCATGTTCGTTATTCTCGTCGATAGGGGAATGTCCCTATGGAACACTGACCATGAGGCTAAAACAAGTTTACGTTAACGTAAAGTAGCGATTGCAAAGGAGGAGTCAGCGTTGAATGTAGTTAAAGTATTGAAAAGTAATGAATGTTGGTGTGCTTTTTGATGCGCCAGCATGGTGCGTAGACCAAAGTTGTAATTGTAATACCCACTGGGAGGTTGCTAGTTTGCACCTACACCTTACGTTCAGGTAAGGATGCGTTGCTGGCTAACGAGTTTCGCTTCCCACCGTACAAGAACAACAAGAGGCGTCCTACCTCATGCGTGCAGACGAAGTGACTAAAGGGCCAGTGCTCGAAACCCGAGGGCTGACCAAAGAGTTTCGCGGCTTCACCGCCGTAGACAACGTAAACCTCCAAGTGCAGGAAGGGCACATCCATGCGCTGATTGGCCCGAACGGCGCGGGCAAAACCACCGTTTTCAATCTGTTGACCAAATTTTTGCCCCCGACGCGGGGCGACATTCTGTATCGCGGCCAATCCATCACCAGCAGAAAATCCAACGAGATTGCCCAGCTGGGGTTGGTGCGCTCGTTTCAGATTTCAGCGGTGTTTGCCCATATGACCGCGTTGGAAAACGTGCGCGTGGCCCTTCAGCGACAGCTGGGCACGTCGTTCCATTTCTGGAAATCGGAAAAGTCGCTGGATCACCTTAACGACCGCGCACTGGCGCTGCTCGATGAAGTGGGCCTGCGCGAATACGCCGATACGCTCACCGTAGAAATGCCCTATGGCCGCAAGCGCGCGTTGGAAGTCGCCACCACGCTAGCGCTAGACCCCAGTATGATGCTGTTGGACGAACCCACCCAAGGCATGGGCGCGGAAGACGTGGACCGCATCGTGGCGCTGATCAAGCGGGTTTCTCAAGGCCGCACGGTGTTGATGGTCGAGCACAACCTGAGCGTAGTGAGCCGCCTGTGTGATCGCATTACCGTATTGGCGCGGGGCGCGGTGCTGGCAGAGGGGGATTACGATACGGTTTCCCGCAACCCCCTAGTACGTGAAGCCTATATGGGTAGTGAAGCCGCCGAGGAGGCCACTGCATGAACACCGCTGAAGCCCTCGACCCACAAGAAGCCCCGGAAAACCAAAGCTTAGAGATGCTGCGCGTGCAGGATTTGCACGCCTTCTACGGCGAGTCGCACATTCTCCACGGCGTGAATTTCGACGTGAAGCGAGGTGAGCTGGTCACTTTGCTGGGCCGCAACGGTGCAGGTCGTAGCACCACGCTTAAAGCCATCATGAACATGGTGGGGCGGCGTACGGGGTCGATCGTCATCAATGGCAATGAAACGCTGCGCATGAAGCCGCACCATATTCCCCGGTTGGGCATTGGCTACTGCCCGGAGGAGCGCGGCATTTTTGCAAGCCTGGACGTCCACGAAAACCTGCTGCTGCCGCCTACCGTACGCTCCGGCGGTATGAGTCTGGACGAAATCTACGCCATGTTCCCGAACCTCTACGAGCGTCGCCGAAGCCAGGGGACGCGACTTTCCGGTGGCGAGCAGCAGATGCTGGCCATGGCGCGCATTTTGCGCACCGGCGCGCGCTTGCTGCTGCTGGATGAGATTACCGAAGGGCTGGCGCCGGTCATCGTGCAGAAACTGGGCGAGGTACTGGTCCAGCTCAAAGAGCGGGGCATGACCATCGTGCTGGTAGAGCAGAACTTCCGCTTTGCCGCGCCGCTGGCCGACCGCCATTTCGTGATGGACCACGGCCAAATCGTCGAAGAGATCACTGCCGCGCAGCTTCCCTCGCGGCGTGAACACTTGAACAGCATGCTGGGGGTATAAATCACGCACAACCACATCAACTGCAAGTCTCGAACAATAACAAACGCACTGCCTTGCACCACTCGCAAACGCACTAACCGAACGTCCGACCCGACACCGCTCGGATCATCACTGTCTGAATCATAAGAACAAAGGCCCCCAGGGCCAGGAGACGAACATGACCTTCATGAAAAAAACGCTGGCTGCCAGCATCGCCGTTGCCGCTGCCTCTAGCATGGCGATCTCGACCGCCCACGCCGAGATCAGCGATGGCGAAGTGCGTATTGGCTATTTGGCCGATATGTCCGGTACCTACCGCGACCTGGCTGGTCCCGGCGGTCAAACCGCCATGGAGATGGCGGTGGCCGATTTTGGTGGTAGCGTCAACGGCTCACCCATCGTGGTGTTCAGCGCCGATGACCGCAATAGCGCTGACGTAGGCGCCAACACCGTGCGCGAGTGGATCGACCAGCGCAACGTCGATATGGTCGGCGGCTTGGTAGCATCGTCCGTCTCTATCGCTGTGACCAAAGTGCTGCAAGAAAACGACGGCCTGGGCATCGTCTCCGGCTCCGCAGCGTCCAGCATCACCAACGAGCACTGCACCCCGAACCACATTCACTGGGTGTACGACACCTATCCGCTAGCCAACGGCACCGCGAAGGCCGTCGTTGAGCAGGGCGGCGATAGCTGGTTCTTACTCACTGCCGATTACGCCTTCGGCCATGCGCTGGAAGCGGACGTGACCAGCGTGGTCGAGGCCAACGGCGGTGAAATCGTCGGTGGCGTGCGTCACCCGTTCCCCACCAGCGACTTCTCCTCCTATATTCTGCAGGCGCAAGGGTCCGGCGCGAAAATCGTGGGCCTTGCCAACGCCGGTGCCGACACGGTCAACGCGATTACCACCGCCAGCCAGTTTGGCTTGACCCAAAGCGGCCAGCAGCTCGCGGGCCTGCTGATCTTCCTCAACGACGTACACGCGCTGGGCCTGGAAGCCACCCAAGGGCTGCTGCTGACGACCGGCTGGTACTGGGATATGGACGAAGAGTCGCGCGCGTGGTCCGAGCGTTACTTCGAACAGACCGGCCGTATGCCCACCATGGTGCAAGCCGGTATCTACTCCAGCACCATGCACTACCTGAAAGCCGTGGAAGCCGCAGGCACCGATGATCCTGAAACCGTGCGCGCCAAAATGGCCGAAGAGCCGATCAATGATTTCTTTGCTCGTAACGGCAGCATTCGTGAAGATGGCCGCATGATTCACGACATGTACCTAGCCCAGGTAAAAACCCCGGAAGAGTCTACTGGTGAGTGGGACCTCTACGAGATCCTCAGCACCATCCCCGCCGCAGAAGCCTATCGTCCGCTCTCTGAAAGCCAGTGCTCGCTGGTTCAGAACTGAGCGGTCAAACGCCGCGAGCCAGGGCGTTGGCCGCCTTGGCTCGCCGCCAAGCAAGCCGTAACGGCGTGATGAAAAGGCGTTATTCACTATAAACGCGCTGGGGCAGCCCGCTGGGCTGCCCGCTTAGCGGCGAGGAGAGTCATACCATGACGATGATATTCGGCGTGCCAATGGCCGTGTTCATGGGCCAGCTAACGCTTGGGCTCGTGAACGGTGCCTTTTACGCACTGCTTAGTTTGGGCCTGGCGGTCATCTTCGGCCTACTGAAGATCGTCAACTTTGCCCACGGGGCGCAGTACATGCTGGGAGCCTTCGCCGCGCTGCTGGGCTTTCGCTACCTGGGCATCAACTATTGGCTAGCACTGATTTTAGTCCCGCTGGTGGTGGGCGGTTTTGGCATGCTGATGGAGCGCTTTCTGCTGCGTCGCATTGCCCATTTGGACCATCTCTACGGACTGCTGCTGACCTTCGGGTTAGCGCTGATTTTCGAAGGCACGCTGATCAACTTCTTCGGCGTTTCCGGGGCGCGCTATGCCACGCCTGAGATTCTACAGGGCGGCCTGAACCTGGGCTTCATGTTCCTGCCTACCTACCGTGCTTGGGTGCTGGTGGCGGCGCTCGCCATGTGTCTGTTCACCTGGTTCATGATCGAGCGCACGCGGTTGGGCGCTTACCTGCGCGCCGGTACGGAAAACTCTCAGCTCATGCAGGCATTCGGCGTGAACGTACCGCTGCTGATTACGCTCACCTACGGGTTCGGGGTCGGGCTTGCCGCCTTTGCGGGCGTGTTGGCGGCACCGCTGTACCCGGTATCGCCCACCATGGGCTCCAGCCTGCTGATCGTGGTGTTTGCGGTCGTGGTGATTGGCGGTATGGGCTCGATTCTCGGCGCGATCGTCACGGGCTTGGGAATGGGCATTATCGAAGGGTTGACCAAGGTGTACTACCCGGAAGCCTCTAACACCGTGATCTTTTTGGTCATGATTTTGGTACTCATGTTACGCCCCGCTGGGCTGTTCGGTAAGGAGGCATAACCATGACAACCACGCCTACAACATCGGCCGCGCCGCTCCCTTCAGCGGTGCAAGAGCGCCAGCGGCGCGCCAAGCTGCGGCGTAATATGTTTTATCTCGCGCTGTTGGCCATGGGATTGGTCGCGCCCTTCGTGGCGTACCCGGTCTTTTTGATGAAGATTCTCTGTTTTGCGCTGTTTGCCTGCGCATTCAACCTGCTGCTGGGGTACGCCGGTCTGCTCTCATTCGGCCACGCGGCGTTTCTCGCTACCGGCGGTTATGTCACCGGGTACCTGCTGGCCAGCTACCCAGGCTTGACGCCTGAGCTGGGTATTCTCGCCGGTACGTTCATGGCCACGCTGCTGGGGGCGCTGTTTGGCGTGCTCTCCATTCGCCGCCAGGGTATCTACTTCGCCATGGTGACGCTGGCGCTGGCGCAGCTCATGTTCTTCGTGTTCGTGCAGTCGTCGTTCACCGGTGGGGAGGATGGCCTGCACGGTGTGCCGAGAGGGCACCTGTTCGGAATGATCGATCTGAGCAGTAACCTCGCCATGTACTACTTCGTCTTCGCCGTGTTCGTGTTTGGCTTTGCAGTGATTCAGCGCGCCGTTCACTCCCCCTTTGGGCAAGTGCTGAAGGCCATTCGCGAAAACGAACCGCGCGCCGTGTCGCTGGGCTACAACGTGGATGCCTACAAGCTGTTGGCGTTCGTGCTTTCGGCAGCACTCGCGGGCTTGGCGGGTTCCACCAAGACCGTGGTGTTTCAATTGGCCTCGCTCACCGATGCCCACTGGCACATGTCGGGTGAGGTGATTTTGATGACGCTGCTGGGCGGCGTCGGCACGCTGCTCGGCCCGCTGATGGGGGCAGGGCTAGTGGTCAGCCTGCAGCACCTGCTGGCGCAGTCGCCGTTGGGGAACTGGGTAAGCGTGATTCTGGGCATCATCTTTGTGGTGTGCGTGCTGAGCTTCCGTAGTGGCATCATTGGCGAGCTGTCCAAGATGTATCGCAAGAACTTCAAATGACCGACTCCCGTTAACCGCGTCTGTCCGTGGATTGGGTGCCTTCGGGCACCCTTTTTTCTGCTTGTGAAATAAGGCCGTAAGCCCGTTTCTACGCCAAAGGTCGTGGAGGATTGGGTTGCGCACGATAGGCGAAAAATATAAGTTAACGTAAACGTCAACATTGCCAATAATGACAACAACCGTGTGTGACTTGCCTGCCCTTGGCAGCGGACGCGGGCCACCCACGCGCTGTGGAGATACGCCATGAATTTCGAGCTAAGTGAAGACCAGGTCGCTTTTTCCGATATGGCCCGGGCGTTCGCCCAGAACGAGCTAGAGCCCCATGCCGCCGAGTGGGACGCGGAGTCTTTTTTCCCCGTCGATGTGATACGTAAAGCAGGGGAGTTGGGCTTTTGCTCGCTCTACGCGCCGGAAAGCGTCGGTGGTTTAGGGCTTTCCCGGTTGGATGCCAGCATCATTTTCGAGCAGCTCTCGATGGGCTGCACTTCCACTACCGCGTACCTCACCATCCACAACATGGTGACCTGGATGCTGGCGGATTTCGGCACGCCGGATGCCGTGGCGCAGTGGGGCGAAAAACTGGCGACGGGCGGGCTGTTGGGTTCTTACTGCTTGACCGAACCTAACTCAGGCTCCGATGCCGCCTCGTTGAAAACCACCGCCAAGCGCGATGGCGAGCACTACGTGCTCAACGGCAGCAAGATGTTCATTTCCGGTGCGGGCAGCACCGACTTCCTGGTGGTGATGGCGCGCACCGGCGGCGAAGGCCCCGGCGGCGTTTCTGCCTTTGCGGTGGATGCCAAGAGCGAGGGCATCAGCTACGGCCGTAAAGAGGACAAGATGGGCTGGAACAGCCAGCCCACCCGCATGATCACCTTTGAAGACGTGCGCGTACCTGCTAACCACCTGCTCGGTAACGAAGGCGACGGCTTTAAAATCGCCATGAAGGGGCTGGACGGCGGGCGTATCAACATTGCCACGTGTTCGATCGGCACTGCCCAGCAGGCGCTCAATAAAGCCCGCGAGTACATGCTAGAGCGCAAGCAGTTCGGCAAGCGCCTGGCCGAGTTCCAAGCGCTGCAGTTCCGCCTAGCCGATATGGTGACCGAGCTGGTGGCCGCCCGCCAACTGGTACGCATGGCCGCCACCAAGCTGGATGCGGGTCATCCGGATGCCACCACTTACTGCGCCATGGCCAAGCGGTTCGCGACCGATGTGGGCTTTAAAGTATGCGATGAAGCGCTGCAGCTCTACGGCGGCAACGGCTATATCAAGGAGTACCCGATGGAGCGCTACGTGCGCGATACGCGCGTACACCGTATTCTGGAAGGCACCAATGAAATCATGCGGCTGATCATTTCACGCCGCGTACTGGCCGACGGTGCCGCCGAGCTGTAGCCGACCGAGTGCCCCTGAGCCTGAACACGAGCACTGAGCATACAAGGATAAGGTAATGAGTTGCGTACTGTTTGAAGAGCACACCACCCAAGATGGCCATGTGATTGGCGAGATCACCCTGAACGCCGAGCGCTCGCTCAACGCGCTCACCCTGGAGATGATCGAAGAGATCCTGCCGCGCCTGAACCAGTGGCAAAGCGACGAGCGGGTCGTGGCCGTGCTGCTGGACAGCGCCGGCGAAAAAGCCTTCTGTGCCGGTGGCGATGTGGTCAATCTCTACAAAGCCATTCAAGGCGAAGGCGCCGCCGATTTTCCCGAGCGCTTCTTCGAGAACGAATACCGCCTGGATTATCAGCTACACACCTATCCCAAACCGGTGATCTGCTGGGGCAACGGTATTGTTATGGGGGGCGGCATGGGCCTGCTGAGCGGTAGCAGCCACCGCATCGTCACGGAAACCTCGCGGCTGGCCATGCCGGAAGTGACCATTGGGCTTTACCCCGACGTGGGCGCAAGCTGGTTCCTGAATCGTTTGCCCGGCGGCACGGGGCGGTTTTTGGCCATGACCGGCGGGCAAATCAACGCGCCGGATGCGGTTCACCTGGGCCTCGCCGACCGCGCTATTGCCAGCCACTACCGTAATGAACTGGCTGAAAAGCTGCTGGCGGCCCGCTGGGGCGAAGGCGAAGATACGGACGCCCACGGCGTGGTGAACCGGGTGTTGCGCGAGCTGGAGCAAGCCTCTCAAAACGTCTTTGCAGAGATGGAAGCGCCGGTTTACAAGTCGTCTTCCTTGATTCGTGAGCTGATGGACCACGACACCGTCGAACAGATGGTCGAGGCCGTACTGGCGGTGAAGACCGACGACCAATGGTTCAGCAAAGCCCAAAAAACCCTGGCCCACGGTAGCCCTGTCTCGGTCAAGCTGATTCACGAGCAGCTCGCCCGGGCCAAGCATATGTCGTTGGCGGACGTGTTTCGCTTCGAGCTAGCACTCTCGGTGCAGTGCTGTCGCCACCGGGAGTTCCCCGAAGGGGTGCGCGCGCTGCTGGTGGATAAAGATGGCCAGCCAAGCTGGACCTACCCAGACGTGGCCTCGGTCGACCCCTCTTTCATAGACGAGCTGCTGGCTTCGCCTTGGGATACCAACCCGCTGGCAGACCTCACATAACGCACTCTCTACAACACGCTAATAAGGACAAAAAGATGACGACCGTTGCGTTCATTGGTTTAGGCAATATGGGCGGCCCCATGGCCGCCAATCTAGCGAAAGCAGGTTTTACCGTGCGCGCTTTCGACCTTTCCGCCCAAGCGCTGGACACCGCCAAGTCCCAAGGCTGCGACGTGGCGGCTACTGCCACGGAGGCCGCCACCGACGCCGACTTCATCATTTCCATGCTTCCTGCAGGCAAGCACGTGCGCGGGCTGTACGTGGATGGCGACGCGCCCCTCTTCGAGGTGATCAAACCCAGCGCGCTGGTGATTGACTGCTCGACCATCGATGCCGACACCGCCCGCCACGTGGCCGCTGCTGGCGCTGAAAAGGGTATCGGCTTTGTAGATGCGCCGGTCTCCGGTGGGGTAGGTGGCGCTCAGGCAGGTACGCTGACGTTCATCGTGGGCGGCTCGGAAGCGCAGTTCGCCCAGGCGCAGCCGGTGCTGCAAGCCATGGGTAAAAACATCTTCCACGCAGGCGACCACGGCGCGGGTCAGATCGCCAAGGTGTGCAACAACATGCTGCTCTCGATTCTGATGGCGGGCACCTGCGAAGCGATCAACATGGGCGTCAAAAACGGCCTCGACCCCGCCGTGCTGTCAGAAATCATGAAGCAAAGCTCTGGCGGCAACTGGGCGCTGAACGTTTATAACCCCTACCCAGGGGTAATGGAAAATGCCCCCGCCTCGAAAGGCTACCAAGGCGGCTTCCAGGTGGATTTGATGATTAAAGACCTCGGTCTTGCCATGGATGTCAGCCAGCAAAGCGCATCCCCCGTGCCCATGGGCTCGGCCGCCCGCTCGCTGTTCACCCTGCACAAAGCAGGCGGCAACGGCAAACTCGACTTCTCCAGCCTGCTCAAGTTGTATCAGGATAAGAGTGAGTAGTGAGTAGTGAGTGATAAGTGGTAAATCGTGAGGGGGTGGCGTAGCGCGTGGTAACGAGCAGCGCGAGGCACCCGCGAAGGGCGGCAACGCCGCCCTGGTCGCGCCACAAAACTAACCAACAACAAGGACTGCCATGGTTACGCTTTGGGGCCGCAACAACTCCACCAACGTCAAGAAAGTGCTCTGGGCACTGGAAGAGCTGCAACTGCCGTTCGAGATGGTCATGGCGGGTTTGCAGCACGGCGTCAACGACACGCCGGAATACCTTGCCATGAACCCCAATGGCCTAGTGCCGCTACTCAAAGACGACGCGACGCAAAGCGTGCTGTGGGAGTCCAACACCATCCTCCGCTATTTGGCGGCGCAGTACGCCCCTAACCATTTATGGATTGAAAGCCCCGTCAAACGGGCGCAAACGGAAAAGTGGATGGATTGGTCCAGCTGCTTGCTAACCCCCGCCCACCGCACCATTTTGATGGGCTATGTACGCACCCCACCGGAACAGCGCGATAGCACACTGCTAGACCCCGCCATCGCCACCTGCGAAAAACTCTTCGCCCAGCTAGACGCCGCGTTAAGCCAGCAGCAATGGTTCTCTGGCGATGAATTCGGCCTTGCCGATATCGCCATCGCCCCGTTCACCTACAACCTGATCAACAGCGGCCTCACCTGGAAACCCCGCTTGCATCTAACGCGCTGGACAGAACGGCTCGCCGAACGCCCCGCCTATCGCAAGGTCGTGATGATTCCTGTTACCTAAAACCCATGTTGAGCTGATCGTGTATCTTCGCCGCTGAAGAGGGGCAAACACCCCGTAGCGCGGCGTAACGAGCCACGCGAGGCACCCGCGACGGGCGGCAGCGCTGCCCCTGGGCTGTTGTCTTCAACCCCGGCTTCTACCTGCGCCAACTCCCTATCCAACCCCTTTAACACCTCACACTCCAACCCATGCCTCTCAGCGCGCTCAATCAAAGGCCCCAAAATCGCCCCGCGCTCGGTAGGCCGCTTGGCCTCCACATCCTGCAACATCGAGGCTTTATTGTTCGCGGTGTTCTCCACCACTTGCCACACCAACGCCAGCCAGGCGGCTTCACTCTCGCCACCGTTTGGTGGTACAACGCCTTCCTTCGCTAAAATCGCCGTCACTTCCTTCACCACGGCCACTACGCGGCCTGAGTAGGCATCTCCACGAAGCTCTCCGTTACGCACGCCATGCAGCGCCACCAGCGGGTTAATCGCCGCGTTCACCGCTAACTTCTGCCATAAGCGGCTACGAATATCGCCCACCGCCGAAGCAGTAAACCCAGCCTCACTCAACAGCGCCGCTAAGGCTTCCGCCAACCTTGTGTGCTCGTTATCCAAATCCCCCACAAACGTTGGCCCGCGCCCGGCGTGTACCACGCCATCATCCCCGGTTAAGTACGCCCCCTGAGTCGTGGTAGCGCACAGCACCGGCCCGGGCCACGTTTGGGTAATACGCGGCTGAGCATAAAAACCGTTCTGCCAAAGCACCAACGGGGTGGAAGGGGGTAGCGCGCTGGCGATACTCGACAGCGCCGCCTCGGCGGCCATGGCTTTGGTGGTGAGATGCACGAACGCAGGTGGTGCAGGCGTATCCGCCACCAATCGCTCAGCGGTAAGTGAGGTTAAATGTTGAACACGCACGTCGCCTTCCGGCGTGGTCAGCACCTGCCGCGATGGCAATGCACGGCGGCCAATTACCGCCACATCAACAAGCGGGGCTAGGGAGTGCGCCAACAAACGGCCAATGGCCCCAGGGCCAAGAATCCAGTGGGTAGTCATGGGTAAAGCGTCTTCAGCAGCGTGAGTGCCGCCAAGCTTACCGCGTTCGGTGTGGGGAGGCTAAGGAGTGAAAAGGGCGTAGTGGGACTATTTTTTAGTGACGGGAGTAAGGATAGTTTAGTAGGTTTGAGGTTAAGATAATTTTATTAGTCGATAGTGAGTTGAAAATTGCGATGCTTATTACTAAGCAGTAAGTGATGAAGTGCCAGCTCTAGACCCAAAGTGGCCATGCCGGAAAAGGCCGCGGCCTTCTCGATCCGTGTTATGCAGCTGTTCGTAGACCGATGTCCACGATTACTGGGTAAGGTCAATGTCGCGCTTGTCAGCAATCATCGGCACCAAAAATGGTGGTAACGGTGATCACAAATGACGCAGGAAGTGAGATAGGGCGGGTCTCGGCTTCAGGCTCACGTATTCAGGAATCATATTAGCTAGGAGGCTAGCATATTATGGGGCAAGTCGAAGCACAAAAGCATAAACCGTGGAACCCAAAGGACCCGGAGAAGGAGTTCTGGATCCTGTCGCTTTCAGGCGGGGGATATCGAGGTCTTTTCAGCGCTGAGATATTGAAAGCGCTTGAGCGTGTGGCTGGTGGTCCGCTAGCGAATAAATTCGACTTGATCGCAGGGACCTCGGTAGGAAGCATCTTGGCATCAGCTGTAGCAAAAGAGCTTCCTGCATCCGAGCTTCCCTCCCTGTTTACTGAACATGGTGAGGACATCTTTGCCGCCAGAAGACTACTTGGTGGTTTAATAAAATCCCCTGGCTTCTTTGCATCAAGGTATAGAGCAGATGCATTGAAGAAACTTTTGTCGAGAGAAGACCTGTTGTCATCATCCACCTTCGATGACCTACATCATCGGTTAATTATACCGACTGTCAATTTGAGTAAAGGTGGTCCACAATATTTCAAGACCCAGCATCACCCGAGGTTCACACAAGACGGTAGGCGCAAAGTCATAGATGCAGTCTTAGCGTCTTCTGCGGCACCGATATACTTCCCTGTACATAAATTTGATAATAATAGATACGCCGATGGAGGGCTAATTGCCAACTCCCCTCTTTTGGCGGCCATTCATGAGGCTGTATACATATTAGGTGTGACTCCTGAGAAAATAAATGCCGTTTCTGTTGGCACCATGGGTGGACACTTAACAATAGACCCAAAGATGAAGCTAGAAGCAGGCTTGAAACAATGGGGGGTCAATCTTGTATTAATGCAGATGACAGCGCAAGAAGCTATGCAAGACTTCATGGCTGGTCATGTTATTGAAAGCAGGTTGATAAACTTGGATAAGCGGCAGAGTAAAGAGCAGTCTGGACGAATCAGCTTAGACAGTGTTGATCATAATGCTCAAGAGGTTCTTCAGGGAAGTGCTAGCACAGTTGTTCAAGAAAAACTGCACGATGACAACATCCTGTTCAAGAAATGGAAGGAACATTTAGCTGAAAAACCGATCTTCTTTAACCAGGAGTCTTAAAGTGGCGAACTATAACCAAGTATTAAATAGAAAAGCAGAACCAAAGTGCTATCTTAAGCAGCTAGATCCTAGCGAAAATGACGTAGAAAAGCTTATGGAGGCCAAGCAAAAAATTCGTGCAACGCTTCGCCAAGGGCTTAGAGAAGCTACTGAGCAGCACTTTGGTAAAGGCAACGGTGTAACACCGCGATTTTTTACGCAAGGGTCATGGGCCTATAAGACATGTAATGCTCCTTGCCAACCACATCAAGAAATGGATTTGGACATTGGTGTCTATCTCCCTATGGAAAACTGGCGTGATGGGGATACTACACCGTCAGATGCTGCTGATATCTATTTTGGCATGGTTGAAATGTGCCTCACACCTTTGGCTGAAGCAGAGGGATGGACCTTCGATAATAAGGCAGTCTGTGTCAGGCTTAAGCTAAACAATGGCATTCAAGCTCATGTTGATGTCCCTCTTTATGTGGCTCCGAAAAAAGAGTTCCTTGAAATTAAGGAAGCCGCTGCTGCTAAGTCAGCACAAAATAGAGCTTTTGACTCTTCCTTTGAGGCGTTCCGCGAGCAAGAGTGGTCGGAGCTAAACCATATAGCTTTGGCAACACGAGATGAAGGATGGAAGCTGTCTGACCCTCGCAAAGTAGCTGACTATTTCAACAAGCATTTTTCACGGGATAATGGAAGGCAGCTACGCCGTATCTGTCGTTACTTAAAAGGTGCTAGAGATCACTCCTTTGACCGTGGTGGCCCATCGTCTGTGCTTCTGATGGTTTGTGCATCATGGGATTGGGTTAGCTATCCAGAAAGAGATGACCTTGCACTACTAAATGTTCTTGAGCAGTTGGGCGATCGATTACAGGGCGCAGTAGTTGAACCCTCTATCCATTCTGAGGAGGACTTAAATCGTGTTGCCATAGAGAAAAGAGGGGAAGTTAAGCAATGGGTTGATTCGCTATATGGGGCATTGAGACATGCTGTAGAGAATCGAAACCCTGATTATGCACCTAGCCATTTACGACTCTTGCAAAGCTATATGGATCATCGAGTACCACAAGATCCCGAGCTAATTACATGGATTCCCGGTGCAGCAGAAATTAGCTCAACACCTGCTCAAGCACGTCCTCAACCTCAAAATCACGAAGTTATTTCAGGATAGGTAAGCATGAAAGTTAAGCTGGCCATAGAAGACTATTTGATGCGCTGCGGTTTTGAACTAGACTCAACTCCTGGATTCCTTGAACATCGATGTTTCTTTGGCCAGCTTGACCGGCAGGGAATTGATCCGATAAACGTTATGATTGTGATTTATGACTGGACGTTGTCAACGTATCCGATCATTTTCCTTCAAGAAGGTGAACGGCACTACAACTCAAGAAATGCCCACATCAACTTCAATAGAAGTTTATGCTATATAGCTCCAGGTGATGCAGTAGTGTTGAACTCTTTGTATCCAGAGAGTGCTATAGAACTTTGTTTGACATCTGCCTCAAAACTTATTGCGAGACTAGATGCCAATGACCCTTCTCTTTTGGAAGATTACAGGGACGAGTTTCATGTTTACTGGTTGAATGATACGTCTCTTATTTATTCATATGACAATCTTTCATCATTTTACTATCAGCTATATATTGGTACAAGAAAAAAACAATCTCTGTGGCTGGTTCCTCTAGACTACGATGCTGAGCATCCGCTATTAAAGAATATTCTCCATGCTGAATTTAGTAATGCTGTGGGACATGCTTTTGTAATCACAGTTGATCAGGACTGGCCCACAAATATCACGGCACCTTTGCCAGAAAATTTGCAAGAATTTCTGGAGTGGCTTCGGCTCAATAGTCCAAATAAATTGCGAGAGTTTGTGGAATTAACAGCCGACCCTGTTTTTTGGATCTCCTCAATTCCAGCCATTATCATCAAGACTCCTAGTCATGCATTGGTTGCTACTTTTATGGCGGGTTCAGCTTCAAAAGGAGCTGTCAAAATACCCATAGATAAACTTCATTTATTGGGAGGTTATAGTCTTTATCAGCCAAAAAATCCTCTTCTTAAAATTCCTATAAAGAGATGTTATGTAGAAGATGCTAGTAAAAAAGCCATACATTCAAGAAATGGAAATCCTAGCTTTTCTGATCAAAATATCCTGGTGATTGGAGGAGGTGCAATCGGAAGCTTTCTTTCCGATGCTTTAGCTATGGTGGGAGCGGGATCATCCAGCGGAATTATAACTATCCTTGATAAAGAAGAGTTGGAAACAGGTAATTTGACACGCCATACACTTGGAATGCGAGACCTTAATACCTCAAAGGCCGAATCAATTAAAGAAAAAATAAATCGTGAAATGCCGCATGTAGCCGTCAATAGCATTGCCGGTGATGCACAGAAATATCTACATTTTGGTTATGATCTGATCATAGATGCAACAGGCTTGGAAGCTTTTTCACGATGGTTGAATAATAGGCATTTGGAGCATTTGCGTAGTGGAGGGGGTACGCCTGTCATTTATGCCTGGTTAGAAGGTGAAGGTATGGCTTGGCGATCTCTTTTGGTTAACAGTGCTGCTGGTTATGCGTGTAGAGAGTGTCTGTATATTCATAGAGAGGATGGTGAGCGGGAGCTGAGATTTCCCCATGGCGATGAGCCTATCAACTATCGATATGTTGGTTGCAAAACCATTATTCCATACGCGGCGACAGCCGCTATGCAAGCAGCTTCTTTAGCTTGTGAGGCAGCTGTCGACTGGTATCAGGGTATCGAAACCCCTCGTTTCAGAGGTGGCCAGAGATCTGGACGTAATTATGTTAGTTTCGTTGACCATGACCTAGAACAACAAGATGAGTGCCCATCGTGCAGGATGACTTAGTATTGTTTCCCCAAGCCGAGTGCAAAGTGAAAGCAGTTTTGTTTCCAAGAGTCACCTTGGATCTAATGCTTCAATATCGACAATCGGAAAGATCTACTCCCGAGTCGGGAGGGATGATTTTAGGTCGGATACGTAAAGACTATCTTGATATCGCCGATGTCACGGCACCTGGTGGGCATGATATTCAATCCCGATTTCAGTTCATTAGGCGGGATTGTAGCCATTATCAGGTGGCTCTTGAGGCCTGGCAGGCTTCAAATAGCGAAGTCGGCTATCTTGGAGAATGGCATACTCACCCAGAAGATAGTCCTAAGCCATCACCCATCGACATAGTAGGGTGGAAGAAGGTTGTTCTTGATGGCCACAGCCCCTACTGCTTTTTCGTTATAGTAGGTGTTCGGTCATTCTACTTTTGTGCAGGTTATCTAGACTCGAGTGGAAATGTACGTTTTGAGGTTTTTAATTAAAGGATTTGGCTCATAGAGCAGGTGATCTATGCGGCTTTGTTTATAATCAAGCATGAAGAGATGCGAAGTGAATGATTTAAGAGAAGAGGTGGAAGGCGAATTCATTTTTATAATGCTTTAATCTGCATTCCCATGGATTTGCTATGAGAAAGTATATGGATGTTTTTATAATGGCATCTCTAGTTATTGTAATTGCGTTGTCTGTATATGCTTTTGAAGTTTTCTCCTTTTGAGCTGCACATGCTTTAGTGTAGACATCAGCCGTCTGTCAGGAGGACACCACGTCCCGAGTTCGATAGCTCATCGTGTAACCTATTGATTTTATTCAATCAACGGCCTTTGTAGTGATACGTTTTACCTCATGCACAGCTTACCATCCTGGTGAGTCTGTCAGTATCGTGCTGGTATGCAGTTGCGATACGAGGTTTTTTTTCTTTCACAAAATCAACCATCTACGCCGATTGGTGGTTGTTGTAGTGCCAATTCTGGAAACGTGTTTTCCGAAAAAATCAGTTATTTACGCTTCTAACTGTCGAACTCGGGCACCCAGTATCAGGATGAGTGGCGGCAACACGATCGGCTGCTCTGAAGCCAGCGAATTAAACTGGATGTCATATCAGCGACCGCTAAAAGACCGCTCCTGGCCGACAACAGCCCTCCAGCCATGGCCCCAGGTTCAACCCCACCAATCAATAGAGGTCGCCCACAAGCTCCCCAAAATACGGCAACTAATAGAGATGCACGCCAAACCACAACACCCCTCAGCCCGACACCCCCTCATGACCAGCCACAAACCCACTCAACAGCCGTTCGATTTCCTGGGCAGGCATCGGGCGGAAGAAAAAGAATCCTTGGACGAGGTCGCAGTGCATATCGCGCAGCAGGGATAACTGTTCGGCGTTCTCGACGCCCTCGGCCACTACCTCTAATCCCAGCCGGTGGCCGATGAGGATGGCACCCTCCATGATGGCCCTGTCCTTCGGCTGCATGGGCGCGTCGTGGATGAAGGAGCGGTCGATCTTCAAGGCGGTGACGGGAAAGTGCTTGAGGTAGCTCAGGGAGGAGTAGCCGGTCCCAAAGTCATCGAGGGCAATGCGAATACCGCGATGATAGAGGCGTCGCAGGTCCTCCAGGACGGTCTCGTCGGCTTCGATCAGGATATTCTCGGTCAGTTCGATGCCGATATCTCGCGGCCCTAAGCCGTGGCGCTGCAGTGAATCTTCGAAGCGCTTGAGTGCATCGAGGCGCACCAATTGGCGACCCGAGATATTGATGTCGATGCGGTGGTGAAGAAATCCCTTGGCGCGCCATTCCGCTTGCTGGCGGCATGCCTCTTCGATGACCCAGTCGCCCAGGCGATGAATCAAGCCAGAACGCTCGGCCAGTGGAATAAACTCGGCAGGGGAGATCGCCGGGCCTTCGCTCGTCTCCCAGCGGATCAAGGCTTCGAGGTTCTCTATTCGTCCACTGGCCACCGAGACCTGTGGCTGGTAGTGGAGGGAAAATTCGCCGTTATCCAAGGCTTCTTCGAGTCGCGCCGAGAGGTGGTGCTGACGCACCAGCTCATCATGAAGCTTCTGCTGAAAGAAGCGCAGCGTCCCCCGGCCCGCCAGTTTGGCGCGGTTCTTGGCCACATCGGCATTACGGATCAATTCGCGAGACGAGTCGCCATTTTCGGGAAAAAGCGCCACGCCCAGGCAGGCGGTGACCTGACGCTCCCGACCATCGAGAACGAAAGGTTGCCGGAATACATTCTGGACACGACGAACGACTCGCCTCACATCGGTGGCTAGCTGGGCGCAGGGAAAGGCCAGCACGAATTCATCGCTAGAGACGCGGGACACGAGGTCCGTGGCGCGTTGGCACTCGCGTAGCCGCCGGGTCAACTCAACGAGCAGGCGATCACCCTGATCGTAACCCAGGGCATCATTGATCTCGACGAAGTGATCGATGTCCACGTAGATAGTGGCTAGGCCATGACCTAAGCGCCGACAGGAATCCAATAAACCGTCTAGGTCGACCTCGAAAGTCTGGCGATTGGGAAGATGGGTGAGCCTGTCAAACCGGGTGGCGAATTCTAGTTCACGATGGGCACGCTTTTGGCCGGAAAGGTCGACATCCACGCAAAACAGCAAGGGGGAATCGGTGTGCTCATTGAGCATCAGGTGCTGGGAATAGACCGATACCGGCTCACCGGTTTTGTGCTTGAGTTCGAGCTCACCGGCGGAGATAGCGACGCCTTTTTCAATCCAGGCACGATGCGCTTGGATCACGCCGTCACGCATGAAGGCAGGGATGATCAGGTCTTCCAGTAACTGCCCTTGGGCTTCTTCGGCGGTGTAGCCGTAGAGGCGAGTGCTTCCTTCATTCCAGTAAATCACTCGGCGATCACGATCATATCCCTGAACCGCCACCTTCGGCAGGCTCTCTAGCAGGGAGCGAAATCGCTGCTCGCTTTCTAGGTATTGGCGGCGTACTAACGCGACGGCGTCTTGGTCGGCTTCTTGCGGAGCGCTGCCATCCGTTGAAGAGGGCTTTGTTGCCTCTGACACCAGCGCACTAGACAACGCCCTGCGATGTTTCTTCAGGTGCTTCGAATCTCTATGTTGTCGAGAGTCGCTGGCCGTCATGGTATTCACTTAGAGAGGTAATACGTTTAAGCGCCATCGTGATGGCAACAGTAGGCACCTTATATGAAGCATCCTACACCCATTCGTAGGGGATAACCTACACATAAAACGGCATCCTTGGCCTGATTCTTTTTTCAACGAAATCACTCTCTTTAACTACATTTCTTTGACATATTCCTGCCGTTCTTTTCATTTTCATCCTGTTGGCTTTGGTGTTCACACCGGCCACGCCGGGCAATGTCGCCCAGTTAACAGGAGAATACTTACATGAAACTCGATACTTTCAATCACGGTGTCGATATCACCGCCATGCCTGCGGATTCACTCGCCGATTATTGGAAGCCGGACGTGACCAAAGCGCTGCAACATCACGATTGGGCGACAACCGATATTCGGGATCGCATCGATCTGGCTGCTTGGCAGGGGTTCGTGGCGGACCTGCCACGTGACCCCTACGTCAACCTTCGCTGGAAGCGGATGTCGTGGCTGGCTTTGAATGATCAGGGAGACGTGGAGGAGATGGGGCAGTGCCCCATGGCACAGGGCGGTGCTTTTAACGATGCGGAGAGCATGGCGGACCGCCTGCGGTATTACGATCCGCTGACTGAGGAGTTTTTGGCACGCCCCGATGTGAACGACTTCGTTCGCGCCTGGGCAAAACTTTGGAATATTGGCGCCCACGAACCCATGTTGATGCAGATCACCGGCGTTCGCGGAGAAGGCCGCGTCGACCCCCTTCAGGGGCAGGGCATTCATGCCGATGGCTGCAAGGCCCTCAGCATTCTGGTCCTCAATCGGGAAAACGTGGCGGGGGCCGAAAACCATCTTTACGCAGACAAGGCTGGCACGCAGCCCCTGGTGGATATCACGCTCAATCCCGGTGATATCCTTCATCTGCGCGATGATCGGCTCTTTCACAGCGTGGACGGAATCGCGCAGCTCGACAGCGAGGCACCTTTCGAGCGGTTCATTATCATCATCAACAGCCGTTTCGTGGATGATTTCCAGAACCGGATGCTGCGTCGCTACTTCCCGGAAGCGGTCCTCAACGAGAGTTAATAAACCCCTCACTACATCCAGCCTTTAGTAACACAAACGCCCCCGGAATCCGGGGGCGTCTTGGTTGTGCCTCGCGCTTGCGCTGCTGAACACCCTTGCGCGCCGAGCTGCTCGGACGTTGCCTTAGGGCGCAATGCGCGTGCTGGCGTCGGTGAAGCCGATCAGCGAAATGTCCAGGTCCATGCGATCACCGCGTGGGCCAATCATGCTGAGGGTGGCCGTATTGCCACTGCGCAGCTGCTGCAACATCGACGGCTCGATGGGGGCGTCGGCACGGCAGCCTTGCTGTTGGCAAACCTGATAGGGGAACTGGATGGGCTCGCCGTCATCCACTACCAGTTGCAAGCCCGCGGCCAAGCGCACGCCCAGCGGGACGAAGAAGCTCATCACCGGGCCGTCGATTTGCGGCGGGTAATCGAGAACTACCTGCATCAAGGGCTGATCGCTGCCGGGTTGGGTAACCATTTGTACCATTGCACAGCGTGTCGGGCCCTGGCCCTCCTGGCAGCGCACTTCCCAGTCTTGAAACGACTCGGTAGTGACATTCTCGCCGGACGCGGCGCCCGGCTGTTGGCCGAAGGCGCTGGTTGAAAACGCCAAGATCGATAGCAGGCCCATCATGCGCAGGGTTTGAGTAAAGCGGTGTGGCATTGCGTCATCTCCTGTTGGTTCGTTAATGGTAAGCAATACCACCACCATGCCTGCTTGTGCGCTTGATATCCAGCATAGAGGCGGAATGTAAACACAGCGCGACGCGCGACAGGCCTTCAAAGCGCCGTATACTCTGGCTTACGTTTCTTGATGTAGGCGACCCTTGTTTATGCAAAAGCGATATGTACGCCCCCTTTTCTGGCTTGCGCTGCTGGCGTTACTGGCGGGCTGTGGTGAAACGCCCACCGGGCGCTCCCAACTGGCCCTGGTCCCCGGCCCGCTGATGGCAGACATGGGCGCAGATACCTTCAATCAGCTACGCAACACTCAGCCGATCAGCCGCGATGCGCAAGCAAACCAACTAGTGCAGTGCGTGGCGCAAAAAGTAGTGGCGGGTGCGCAAGCGAGCTACCCAGGGCTCGATTTCCCCGAGCGTTGGGAGGTGGTGGTGTTCGAGGACCCATCTCCCAATGCCTTCGCGCTGCCGGGTGGCCGCATTGGGGTGCATAGCGGCCTGCTACGGGTGGCGGAAACTCCGGCCCAGCTTGCCGCAGTGATGGGGCATGAAGTCGCCCACGTGTTGGCCGACCACGGCAACGAGCGCTTGACCCAGCAGCTCGGCATTAAAGCCGTGCTGCTGATGGTGGGGCTTCTGGGGGAGGGCGAGTTTGGCAGCCAGCAGTTGATGCAGGCGCTGGGCGTAGGGGCCCAGTTGGGCATCAGCCTGCCGTTCAGCCGTACCCACGAAGAAGAAGCCGACTTGATGGGCCTGGATATCATGGCCCGCGCGGGCTTCGACCCCCAGCAGAGTGTGGCGCTGTGGCAGAACATGGCGGCGGCTAGTGATGGCCAGCCTCCGGAGTTTTTATCGACGCACCCGGCACACGAATCGCGCATTCGGTCACTGCAAGGGGCGCTGGAAGAGGCCACGGAGACTTTTCGCAGCGTGGCGCCGGCGCAGTGCTGAGCGAGCAACGCGCCGTTGCCCTGCAAAGCGATGGCTGGTCTAAACTTGGCTCATGACCTTTAGCTTGGGAGGCCTCCCATGCGGCACCTCACGTTAATGCGGCACGCCAAAGCCCAACAGCCCAGCGGCGAGATGACCGACCATCAACGCCCGTTGAGCAAGCGTGGCGTGCGCCAAGCACACGCCATGGCGTATGTACTACAGCGCTGGCAGTCGTTGGCGGGTAAGGTTTGTGTTAGCACAGCGTTACGTACCCGACAAACCTTCGATGCCATCGAATCGCTGCATCTTCAGCGTCAATTAGATCGCCACGTGCTGCTGGATGACGCGCTTTACACCTTCGACGGCGATGCGCTGCTCGCGTGGCTCAAAGCCTTGCCCAATGACACCGAGCGGGTATTGGTGATTGGCCATAATCCCGCCTTGGTCGAGCTGGCGCAGTGGCTCGACGACGACGCGCCTCCCTCGCTACCCACTGGCAGCGTGCTGCATTTCACCTTGCCTGATGCCCCTTGGAACGCGCTAGAGCCGGGCAGTGCCACGCTCACCGGTGGCTTAACACCTGATACCGCCAGCTACGCGCTGTTCCAGCGTCGTGCCGACGAGCCGCCCCAAGCCAATGGCGATGTTGCAAACCGCTTGCATGAGGCGTTGGTGTATCAACACCAGCGGGTGAAGGCGCTGAAACCCGGCGTGATGGCGGGTGTCGACCCTGAGTTTCTTCATCAATACCGGGTGAGCCTGCGCCGCAGCCGGGCGATGCTGGAATCGGTGCGCGCCATCACGAAGGCGTCTGGGTGGAAGCCGTGGCTAACGCAGCTCAAGCGGCACGCCCGCGCCACCAGCGACCTGCGCGATCTCGATGTGGTGCTGGCTGATCTCGATGACGTCGAGGTACCCCTCTCGATCTCGACCCAGCAGCACCTGCGCCAGTGGTTACAGAGCTGCCAACGGACGGAGCACGTGGCGCTGTGCCAGCAGTTGAATGCGCCGGGCTACCCCGAGGCCCTTGAGGAGTGGCAGCGCTGGCTAGCGTCAAAGGCGTGTAGGCAGGCGCTGGCCAAGCTGTCGCCCAAACGCATTCAAGCAGTGCTCGATGAGCGGGTGAAGCAGCATCAAAAGGCGCTGGCGGCGCTCTCGATCGACGACCCTGACGCATCGTTTCATGACCTGCGCAAGGACGTGAAGCGTCTTCGTTATTTGGCCGACCTGCACCCGACGACCTCTACATCGTTCTTGAAGGAGTTGAAACGCCGTCAGCGAGTATTGGGTCGCTATCAGGATCTTTGCGTACGCCAAGCTTGGCTGGAAGCGTTTAGTGCACGCACTGAAACCACCGGACCAGAGCGCCAGGAGTGCGCCGAGTGGCAAGCCGCACTGGCGTCCCAAAAGCAGATGCTGCGCCAAAAAGTGCTGGCGTGGGCACCGCTCCCGCGCCATTAGACCCTGCTTCGCGGCGGCTTGCCGCTTGTGCTAAGGGTATATATGATTCGTATACATTTCGTATTCGAAGCATATATCGAGGTTGCCATGGGGATCGTCAAAATCAACGACCAGCTGCATGAAGAGCTGCGTAAAGCGAGCGGTGTGATGGTGCGCTCCATCAATGCCCAGGCGGAGTACTGGATCAAAATCGGCATGCTGGCGGAGGCGAACCCCGGCCTGACCTTTTCTGACATCATGCGGGAGCAAATGAAGCAAGCCGACGTGGATATCAGGATGGTGATGGGTGAATAGGGTGACGCTGAAAACAACCGAAGAGCTTCAGTTACTGCGTGAAGCGGGTCGGCTGCTGGCGCAGGTGTTTGGCTATTTAGACGCACGCATTGAGCCGGGTATTTCCACGATGGATATCAACCGCTGGGCCGAACGCTACATCGTCGATGTAGTAAAGGCGCGCCCGGCAAGTAAAGGCCAATACGGTTACCCCTACGTGCTCAATGCCTCGGTGAACCATGTAGTGTGCCACGGCATTCCTTCTGAAACCCAGCGGTTGGCCTCAGGCGATATCGTCAACGTCGACATCACGCTTGAGAAAAACGGCTTTATCGCCGATGCCAGCAAAACCTATTTGGTGGGCACGGTCACTCCCAATGCCCAACGGCTGGTCGATACGACCTACGAAGCCATGTGGCGAGGCATTCATGCCGTGAAACCCGGTGCCACGCTGGGAGACGTGGGGCATGCCATTCAACACCATGCCGAACGCCACGGTTACTCCATCGTCCGCGAATACTGCGGCCACGGCATCGGGCGCGACATGCATGAAGCGCCTCAGGTGCTGCACTACGGTAAGCCAGGCAAAGGCCTCACGTTGAAAGAGGGTATGGTGTTCACCATCGAGCCGATGGTGAACATGGGCAACGCCAAGATCAAAACCAAACGCGACGGCTGGACCGTGGTGACCAGCGATAAGAAGCTCTCGGCGCAGTGGGAGCATACCGTGGCCGTCACGGCAAGCGGCGTAGAGGTGCTCACGCTGCGCGATGACGAGCGCATGCCTGCCTTCGACGACTGAGCCAACGCCTCGCTTCCTGGCGAAGCGCCTCAGGTGCGTTAAGCTGAAACGGCGGACACTGATTCTTAGCCCGCCGTTTTTTGTTGATGCGCAAAGAAAAGGATGTCGATGATGGCGAAAAAACCGATAGGTAGCGGCACGACGCCCACAAAACCGCCACGTGCCACGGTCTCGTGTGGCACCGAAAAGCTACTGCTGGACGCCTTGGAACGTGGGGGAAGCTGTCTAGAGACCGGGCGCTTTTTGATTAGCTACCGCGATGGCCAAGTGGAAGCGGGCATCAAGGCGCTCAAGGCCCAGAACTTTCGCGTGGCGGATGCTCGCGATTTCACTGACCAAGCGGTGAGCCTGGAAGACGCCGGCGACGCAGAAGCCATGGTGTTTCCCGAAATTGGCGTGGCGCTGATTGGCGGTGATGCCATAGAGCAGCACGGGATGAGCGTGTTGAATACGCTTGCGGCGGATAGCCCCGTCGACATCATCGAACCGGAGTACTTTGCGTTTTCAGAGAATTACGAGTACTTGCGCGGCTTTTTACGCGCTGCCACGACTATTGCACGGGATTTAGGCGTTGAACTGGATGCCCAAGAGGGGGCGTCAGAGCTTGAAGCGGCGCTTCGGCCCACGTGGGGATTGAGCCGTTGTAAAGTGCCGCAAAGCCGCTGGAGCGGGGCGGGCATTAAAGTCGCCGTGTTGGATACCGGTATGGATCTGGGGCACCCGGATTTTGCCGACAGAGAATTCGTGACCCGCTCGTTTGTAGGAGAGGCCGTGCAGGATATGAACGGGCACGGCACCCACTGCATTGGCACAGCCTGTGGCCCCCAAAGCCCAGGTGATACCACGCCGCGTTACGGCATTGCTTATGAAGCGCAGATTTTAGTGGGTAAGGTGCTCACCAATTCAGGCAGCAGTACCGGAGCCGGAGTGCTGGCGGGTCTGAACTGGGCGATTGCCAACCGCTGTGAAGTGATTTCGATGTCTTTAGGGAGCCAAAGCCCGGTGCAAGCCGCCTACACCCATGCCGGGGCAGCGGCGTTGCGTAACGGCTGCCTGGTGATTGCCGCAGCGGGGAATGCCGCCATGCAAACGGGCGCGCCCGCCAACTCGCCTACGGTGATGTCGGTGGCTTCCTTAGATCCCAACTTATCGCCTTCCAACTTTTCCAATCATGGCAAAATCGACATTGCCGCCCCTGGCCGAGATGTTTTTTCGTCGTGGCCCCGGCCCACGAGGCATAAATCGATCAGCGGCACCAGCATGGCCGCGCCGCACGTGGCGGGTTGTGCCGCCCTCTGGGCGCAGTCGGATGCCTCCCTACGTGGGCGAAAGCTTTGGGAGCAGTTAGTAGCATCGGCCAAACCTTTGCCCCTGCCTGACACGCAAGTGGGCATAGGTCTGGTACAAGCCCCTTAACCATCACGCCGCGCTGGGCGGTTCTTTCCAAACGCCCATCGCACGACCTGTGGAGATACGTTCAATGGCAACGGTCGCGCTATGGTTGATCACGATTTCCAGCGATCAGCCCATCCATGACATCGCCACCCGCCTTAGCGCGGAAGGCCTGACGGTTCGAGAAGTGCTAGAGGAAATCGGCTGCATTACCGGTGCCGCCGACGAAGCCACGGCGGAGCGTCTAAAACAGATTCAAGGCGTGTTAGATATTTCACCGGATATGCCAATGGATATCGGCCCGCCAGGGGCAAGTGAGACGTGGTGAGGAGTAGCATTATCATTACAGCAAACAACCGAACTTCCTATGGTCATGCACCAAAGCGGCTTGTGTACTGAGGCGAGGTCAGTATAGGGACAGCGTCCATCTCGCCAAGTACAGAAGGGCTAAGCCATGCCTCCCCTTTCGATCGATTTGCAATACGCTGAGCTAATGAATCAGCTCCGACACTTAGGTGCTATTCGATTTGCGATGATGGGCGTCTGTGCCGCGTTTACTATTGGGCTCCTGACGGCGCATTATTCACTGTTAGATCAATGCCGTGTGCAGGCAATAGAGCTGGCGTTTCAAGCGCAGATGATCGGCACCATCATCGTAATACTGTTCGCAATCTTCGAATTATCTGCAAGTTGGCAATACAAGCAATTTGCTGGTCGCGCAGTGGCCTTAGAAGGCGAAGATGGCGCTGTCTTTAAAGGCAAAAAAGTACGCTTACTTGGGCCTGTCACACTTATGTCACTGATCGTTTACGCGCTGCTTTTGGTAGTTTGGTGGTTTCTATAACGATTTGGCTCTCTGACCAACGTAATGCAAATGGATATTTTTTTACTGCGTCACGCGGAAACGCTATCTAACCAGGAGGGGCGGCTTTCTAGCGGGATGGATGACACGCTAACGGCACTGGGATGCGAGCAAGCTCACGCTATTGTTAGCGGGCTGCTTTCCTTGAGGCTTGATGCAATTCTTTGCTCGCCTCTTTCACGAGCTGTGAAGACAGTGCAGCCTTTTTTAGACGCCAGTTCTCTACCGTTTGAGATACATCCGTGTCTAGCAGAAGGCCAACTGGTACTCACCAGTGAGGTGCCGCTGATGCCTGTTGGCTACCAGAGGTTGTCCAGTGGTGTTCCAGTGCCTTGTAGCGATGAGTCGCCGGGGGCTTTCTTGCAACGCGTTGAACACGCAAAAGATCTGTTGTTATCTCAGCAATATCCACGAATTTTGGTGGTGACTCACGGGCATATGATTCGTGAGCTATTGAATAGCTTTTTAGCGCTACCGAGCAAAACGCGCTTCGCCCATCATAATTGTGGTTTGACGCATCTTTCGATTGGCGAACAGGTGACCGTTGGCTTCGTCAATCGACCGTTAATACCCTAGACCGTTGTTTTCTTAGTTCGCCGCTTCCCCGCCGTGCTGCTGCGGCTCCCCGTGGTTGTCTTACCGCTCGTACTTTTACGCCGCGTATAGCTTTTCTTAGTTGCTCCGCTGCGTTTGGCAGGGGCACCTGCTTCGCCTTGGGCGGTTTGTAGGCTGTGGCGCAATTTAGCCGCGTCGCTTTGGCCTAGCAGGGCGCGTAAGTCTTCCAGCAGCGCGTGCTGGAAGGCGTTGGGGTCGTCTTGCTGCTCGGAGATCGCTCGCAGGCGTTGCTCCCAAAGGGCGGTGCGTTCCGGTGTGCTGACGGCGCTGGGCAGGGCGGCGATCAGCGCGCAGCCGAGTTTGGTGGCGCGTAGCGCTTTTTGCTGGCGCACTAGGTAGCCGCGCTGCACCAGGGTTTCAATGATGCCTGCCCGGGTGGCTTCGGTGCCCAGGCCGTCGGTGTCGCGCAGCGTGCGGCGCACCTCTGGGTCCTCCACGTAGCGGCCAATGTTCATCATCGCTTTGATCAGGCTGGCATCGGTGAACGGTTCTGGTGGCCGGGTCTCTTTTTCCTCCACGCCTGCGGCGAGTGCTTGGCAGGCTTCGCCTTGGGTGAGCGGTGGCAGCGGCGGGGTGTCTTCGCGGGTGGTGAACAGCGGCTTCCAGCCAGGATTGAGGATGCTTTGGCCGCGCGCGCGGAAGGCTTCGTTCAGCAGGGTGAACTCGGCTTTCACTTCGAAGGTGCGCAGCGGGCGGTAGAACTGCGCCATGACGTTGCGCACGATCAGCTGAAACACATGGCCTTCGGTGGCGGAAAGCTGGCTGAAATCGGCGGGCTTGCCGGTCGGTGCCAAGGCGTGGTGCGCACCAACTTGCTTGTCGTTCCAGGCTTTCGAGCGCAGGGTGAAGTCGGCCCCGTGGAGCCATCCTCGTAGCGTGTCGTCATTCTGGCAGGCACCGGAGAGGCTGCGTTGGGCAAGCGCCAGGTGCTCTTCGGGCAGGTAGCGGCAGTCGGAGCGAGGGTAGGTAATCAGCTTGTGCTGTTCGTATAGCCGCTGGCAAATATCCAGCACCATCTGCGCAGAAAGCCCAAAGCGGCGGGCGGCGTCTACCTGCAGGGCTGAGAGCGAGTAGGGCAGCGGTGGCGCTTGTCGCTTTTCTTGTTGTTCTAGTTGGGTGAGCGTGCCGTGCACGCCGGGGAGTTGAGCGGCCAGGGCATCGGCGGGCGTGCGGTCCGTCAGTCGCCCTTGCTCATCCAGCGGTTGATGGGCTTTCGGTGCCCACCACGCGCGCAGTTGCCCCTGCGCTACCTGTAGGTCTACCCAAAGCGGGTAGAACGGGTAGGGTTTGAAATCACGGATACTGTTGTCTCGCCGGACAATCAGCCCCAGCACTGGGGTTTGTACCCGGCCCACCGAGAGCACGCCATCGTGCCCGGCCTGGCGGCCGGTGAGCGTCCAAGCGCGCGTCAGGTTGATACCGTATAGCCAATCGGCCCGGGAGCGCGCCTGGGCGGCCTGAAACAGCGGCTGAAACTCAGCATTCGACCGCAGGCTGGCCAGCGCGCGGCTGACCGCTGGGCGGTTGAGGTCGCTGATCAAGAGCCGCTGCACTGGGCCACGGTATTTCAAATGCTCGATCACCTCTTGCACCAGCAGTTGGCCTTCGCGGTCGGGGTCGCCAGCGTGCACCACGCTGGTCGCCTGTTTGATCAATTTGCGAATCACCGCGAGCTGGCCACGGGCTTTAGGGCGCGGGGCGAGTTGCCAGGTGCCGGGCACGATGGGCAGCCGGTCGAGGCGCCACTGTTTATCGGCGGGGTCGTAGGCTTCCGGTGGAGCTTGCTCCAGCAGGTGGCCCAGGCACCAAGTCACCGTGGTATCGCCGCACACAATCGCGCCTTCCTGGCGTTTGCCGCCACCGGGCAGGGCGTCGGCAATGGCACGGGCGAGGCTGGGTTTCTCGGCGATAATCAAGCGCATACGGTAGGCCCTGGCAGCGGTCTTTGAAAGAGTGTCATGGTAGCAGAAGCCGCTCAATGGGTTGAACGTCGAGGCGTGAAAATTGATACAGGTACTTGAAAGGTGTCGTGCGTCATTTGTTCGTATAGTTTTTGTATAAAATTAGCGGATTGAGTAAGCTGACACTAAACACTGAGAGGTGATGTTCATGCGCGAACGCGGTAGAACACGACGTTTATTCGGGTTGGGTGCCCGCACGGGGGGTGCCCTGCTAAAAACGCGGCTAGGCGGCCAAACGGATTGGCGGGCGTTGGGCGAGGCGCTTTTCGAGGGCTTGTCGGAGTTGAAAGGTCCGGCCATGAAGCTGGCGCAGATCATGTCCCAGTGGGATGACTTGCTGCCCCCCGACCTGGCCAACGAGCTGGCGCGTTTACAGCGTCAGGCCGAGCCCATGCCCTGGCCAAAGATTCGCGAAGCGCTGGTGATGCAGTACGGTGATATCGACCAGCACTTCTGTGAGATCGAAGAGCGGCCCTTTGCCAGCGCCTCCATGGGCCAAGTTCATAAAGCGGTAACGCTAGACGGCGAGACGGTGGTGCTCAAAGTGCAGTATCCCGGCCTTGCCGACGTGCTGGAGAGCGATCTCAAGCAAGTCAGGCGCATCATGGGGCTGGGGCGCTGGTTCAAGGTGCCCCAAGCACGGCTGGATGCGCTGTTCGAGGAGCTGGCAGCCGGGCTGCGTGACGAGCTGGATTACCACGCCGAAGCCGAAGCGCTGGCCCGCTACCGCGAGCGTTATCACGATCACCCAGAGTTAGTGATTCCCGAGCCCTTGTTCGAACTCTCTGGCCAGCACGTCTTGGCTATGCGCTTTGTCGACGGCACTCCGCTGCGGGATTTAGAGAGCGCTGACGACGCTACCCGGCAAAAGGTGGCGGTGGCGCTGGCGGACTGGATTACCGAAGAGCTGTTTACCTACCGTGAACTGCACGCCGACCCTCACGCGGGCAATTTCGCCTGTGACGAGCAGGGCCGTTTGGTGATTTACGATCTAGGCGCGGTGATTCCCGTCCCCGAAGCGCGGCTCAAAGCCATGATGCAGCTACTGGATGCCACCCTGGACCAGGACCCGATGGCCATGGATGACGCGCTGATGAAGATGGGCGGCCGCCAGGGCCAAGGGGCGCCGCTGGCGCTGTATCGGGAATCCGCCGAGTGCATTACGCCGCTGTTTGCCCCCGGCGAGCAGGATTTTAGCGACGTGCGCGTTCACCGCCGCTTGCGGGAACTCACCCCCAAAGTATGGGCGGCCATGGACCGCCTGCAGCCCCCGGCTGATACGCTGCTGCTCTCCCGAGCGCTCAACGGTCACTACTGGAATTTGGTGCGTCTAAAAGCCCGGTTGGACATGCATGGCCGTACCCAGCCGCTGCTGGCGTGGGCGCGTGCCGATTGAACCTATCGGTGCAAACCGCTACCGGCCGATTGCCGCTGCGGTAGCACCGCCAGCCGTGCTAGACTATTGCGCTTTTTAATTGGATTCACCGATCAATAGTCTTGAAGACAGTGGAGACGGCAATGCTGGCGGTATGGGTCGATCAACTGCTGGGATTTGCCTCTGGGGCACTCTCGGCAATCAGGCAGCAGGAGCACTACCCCGATTTCATGACGTGGGTACGTGCCGACGGCGCAGAAGCATTCAACGGCGATCTGGCGACCGCACAAGCGCTAGCGCCCATTCTGTGGTCGCAAACGCCGTTGGAACGGCTGGCATTCGCTAGCGAGCCGTTGGCGACGCCCGGCCGCAACGAGCCGTGCTGGTGCGATTCTGGACGCAAGTACAAGCAGTGCTGCTACCGCGTGAGTTTTCCCACGGAAATCCCCGAACAGATGATGTGGATGCTCTCGCTGCGCGAATGGAAAGGCGCGACCCTGAAAGCGGCCCTGGAGAGCCAGCAGGCCCCGGCGCAAGCATTGCTGGAAGCCGGGCTGATCGCCGCTGAAAGCGGCCAGACGGGCCGCTCAATGCAGATTTTGGAGTCGCTGTTCGATGGCAGCGACTGGTCGCGCCTGCCGGAGCAGGCCGAACCCGCCTTCGAGATCCTGTTGGATATCTATCAAGAGCGTGGCTTTACTCGCAAGCGTGCCGACTTGCTGGACGACGTGATGGAGCGAGGGCCGCTCTTTTTGCGCGGCGTCGCCCTGGAGCGGCTATGTTTGATGCACCTGGATAACGACGATCTGGATAGCGCTCGCGCGGCGTTCGTCAAAGCCCAGCAGGCGCTGCCCGACTCTCCGACGCTGGCCTACATCGAAGCCATGCTGCTGCTCCACGAAGGCCACGAAGCCGAGGCCAAAGAGCGGGCTAACTTCTGGTACCGCCGATTGGTGCGCCAGGGAGACCTGGACGAAGATCAGCTCGAATTCCTGGCCGCGTTGGCGGATAACCCCGGTGCCACGCTGGCCGATCAGCTGCTGAGTGCCGAAGAAGACATGGCGACGCCGCTGGTGTCGCTACAAGCGCTGCTGGCAGCGCTGCCCGTGGCTCCCAAACTCGCCATCGAGCAGGATGCCGAGTCCGGCCGCCTGCACTACACCACCACCGCCCGCGAAGAGACGCTGTTTGCCGCTTGGCACGAGCAGTTTCAGGTCATGGTGGACGAAGACGTGGCGCTAGGCTTCCGTGATGATCCCTGGGGTAATGCGGTGGAGTGGATGTCGGCACTGTGTGCGCATCCCGAATGGCTAGACGCGCCCCAGGTTGTGCAGGATCTGACGCTGGCGCTGACCAGCCGCTTCGGCAGCTTGCCGTGGATGGCTCCCACGCTGCTAGAGCCACTGGCGTTGCGCTTGTCTCGCTGGTTGGAGCAGGCCCGCGCCGCCGGAGACGGCAGCCTATGCTGGGACGACGCCGATAACGCCATGCTGCTGCGCACCGGATTGGCGCTGGTCGTCGGGATGGAGCGCGGTGCCCGCCAGCACTCACGCGAGCTGGCCGAAGAGCTGCTGGCGATCGATCAGGAAGACAGCCTAGGCCTGAGGGAACTGGTGCTGGACCAGTTGCTGCGCGACCACCGTAACGAAGAGGCACTGGCACTGACCGAAGAGCCCCAGAAAGACGATGGTTCATTGGTGCTAGGGCTTCTAATGGGGCGCACGCTGGCGCTCTATCGGTTAGGCCAGCAGGCAGCGGCGGAAATCGCCATTCAAGATGTCATGGCACACAACCGCCATGCGCTGGAGCTGATCTGCGCCGAGAACCCCAGACCTTCCATGCCCCACGCCGATGGGCAGGTCGACCCTGGCTCCCGGGCCGAAGCATGGCAGTACCGCACGCTGATGCGTGACCAGTGGCGCACGACTCCTGGGGCGCTGGAGTGGCTAGCCAACCATCGCTGAGCCTCCCTGACGGTCTTATTGGCCTGCCCCGTTCACCGGGGCAGGTACGAGCTGCTTGTCGCGGCTGATCCAGATCGCCAGCACAATGGCGGGTAGGCCGAGCAGCGTGGCCACAACGAAGAACGTGGCATAGCCCTGAGCACTCACGACGATGCCACCAAACCCGCTGAGGAATTTCCCTGGCAGCGTCATCAGTGACGAAAACAGCGCGTACTGCGTGGCGGTATACGCGCGCGAGGTCAAGCTCGACAAAAACGCGATGAATACCGCGCTGGCGAGGCCGTTAGCGAGGTTATCACCGATGATCGTCACCACCAGCATCGGCACCTGATTGCCAATCAGCGCAAGCACCGCAAACAACAGGTTGGTGACCATCACCAGTCCTGCGCCAAAAATCAGCAGTGGGCCAATGCCATAACGGGCCACCAGTAGACCGCCAAGAATCCCCCCGGCAATGCTCATGGCAATCCCAAATATATTGGTGACGTTGGCAATGGTCGCCAGTGAAAAGCCCAAGTCGATATACAGCGGGTTGGCCATGGAGGCCATGGCCAAGTCGCTGATGCGAAACACGGCAATGAATAGCAAAATGCCCATCGCCTTCACGCCAAAGCGACGAAAGAAGTCGGTAAACGGGCACACGATGGCGCCAATCACCCAGGCGCCCATACGCCGCAGCGGTTTCGGCTGGCCCCGGCTGGCGCGGATGAAGGCGCGCACTTTGGGCTCGTGGATGAGCTGCACGGTCAGCGAAGCGCGTTGGGGCTCCGGTCGAATCAAGACGGTGAGCACGCCAATGCCGACCAGAGCCGCCATGGTGAGGTAGGCGGCGTGCCACGACACCGCCGAAGCCACATACAGCGCACCGGCACCCGCCGCCAGCAGCCCGCCGCGATAGCCGATGATATAGGTGGAGGCCATGGCCGCCTGGACATCGTCATTGGCGGATTCGATACGGTAAGCGTCTATCGCAATATCCTGCGTCGCGGAGCCAAACGCCACCAGCAGCGCAAAGGCGGCCACCCAGCCCAAATTACCCACGGGGTCGACGCCCGCTAAGCCAATGAGGCCAGCGGCAATCATGCCTTGGGCCAGCAGCATCCAGCCTCGTCGTTGCCCAAACGCCCGCGTCAGTAGCGGTAGAGCAAGCCGGTCCACGACAGGTGCCCAGAAGAATTTGATCGAGTAGAGCATCCCGATCCAGGCAAAAAAGCCGATAGCGGCAACGTCGACGCCATCGCTACGCAGCCAGGCAGAGAGCGTGGAAAAC
Organism: Halomonas sp. CnH100-B; assembly: GCF_024124605.1. NCBI lineage: Bacteria > Pseudomonadati > Pseudomonadota > Gammaproteobacteria > Oceanospirillales > Halomonadaceae > Halomonas > Halomonas sp. CnH100-B. The sequence continues at coordinate 454,796 of NZ_JAMXRX010000001.1, forward strand.
ACCAGTAAAAAGGGCAGGCCAGCGGAAAAGCCTAAAAACAGCATGGTGATCACTGGCGCTTTGCAGTAAATACCAAGCGCCGCCAGCCAACTGCGCTGGGGAGTCGGGGTGGGCATGTAAGGACGTACTCCCAAAAGAAAACATCGGTGACGTGGCCCGCTGAAAAACCCGACGATGTTAGACTGTGTCTAGGGTTCATGGTCAGCGTTCCATGACAAAGCCGACAGCTTACCGGAGAGGAGTTTTCCATGTCGATTACCGCCCATCAGGTAGTGACCTTGCACTACGTGCTTAGCGATGTGCTCAGCGATGGCAGCACCCGCGTGTTGGATGACTCCCAGGCGCGTCAACAACCTTTGGAGTATCTGCACGGCCACGACAACATTCTGCCGGGCCTGGAGCGTGATTTAGCCGGTAAAACGGCAGGCGACGAGCTGCGCGTTACGCTGGCACCCGCCGACGCGTATGGCGTGCGTAACGAAGACCTGGTGCAAGAGGTGAGCCGCGCCTCGTTTGGCGGTGCGGCGATCGAACCCGGCAGCCGGTTTCAGACCGAGGGTGAGGCTGGCCCGCAGATCGTCACGGTGCTCGCCATCGACGGCGATAACGTCACCGTGGACACCAACCATCCGTTGGCAGGCCACACGCTGCGCTATCAGGTGACGATTTTGGACGTTCGTGAAGCGACCCGTGCCGAGCTTGCCAAAGGCCACCCGCTGCCCCCAGGCACCGAGCATCGTAGCGTAGAAGACCGCAAAGTTCTTTAAGCCCCCAAAAAACTGACCTGCATCAAGTTCGCGATCGCCGCCATGGTGGTCATTGGTAAAGCTTGATCCAGGTCAGTTTCCTCTTTTCTGGACGCAGTACGATGGCCCCATACATCACGGCGAGAGGGGAACATCATGTACTGGGACGAGGCTGTTATTTTCGGCTTGGCCACTGTCGCTTTAGTGATCGCTTTTATGGTGGGTTGGGTAGGTTTCGTGATTCGCGATCATTTGCGCAAAGGCGAACGTAAAAAGTCGTGACGCCGACGATGCCTTAGCGCGAGCGCGACGCGGCTCTAGCCAATCGGCTGTGACAGTCGTCAGGGGAGGGGGCTTACGCCAAGGTGTAAGCTTCCTGTTGCCGGCCCAATGGGCCGGCTTTTTTATGCCTCGTGTTTATACCGCGTCATGCCATGGAGGAGGAGAGGTAAGAGGCGGTTGAGGAGAAATAAGACGGAAGCGTGAGTGTTAATTGGCGTTGAAAAGCATTGGCGGTCATGCTCTGGTAAAGTGCCTCGACCACTATCGTGCACTAAACCAAACTAGGAAGCTGACCGCGATGAAGGCTGTTCTGTCTCGTTTGTCCTTACGTTGCAGTGGGGCGCTCTCAAAAGCAGCTAGGGGGCTCGTCGTTTTACTGCTTGTCGGCGTGCCACTCAGCGCCAGTGCCCAGGCGCTTAGCCTGATCAATGGTGATTCCACACAAAAAGTAGCGCTGGGGGATCTGCGCGATCGCGCCGATACGAGCTTTACCGTTTTCGACCCCTTTCAAGGCCGCGACGTGGAGATGCGCGGGGTCTCCTTTCGTGACTTTTTGATCGAGCATTTTGGCGAGGTGCCGCCCACGCTGCACTTCACCGCCTGGGACGATTACGAGGTAAGCCTGGGGGGCTGGGATGACCCGACCTGGTATTTGGTGACCATCGAGGAGGGTGAGCCGCTGACCCTGCGCTCGCGGGGGCCGATTCGATTGGTCGAGCGTGAATACACGGGGCGCGATGTCGAGAACTTGCGCGACTTCAACGACTGGATTTGGATGATTCGTAGCATCGAGGCGCAGTGGTGATGTCTACCGAGCCTGAGAAGCCGCCCGAGCCGCCGGTTCGCTGGGGATCGGGCAGGCTGTTTACCTGGCTCTCGCTGAGCTTGATGAGCTTCGTGGGGCTGATGGTGCTGATCGTTTACGAGGCACGCTGGGTCTATCCGGAAATCCAGGCGTACTTTAGCCAGACCGGCAGCCTGACGGGGCAGCAGTTGGCCACCCGGGCTCGGGGGTACGTGCAGCGTGCCCAAGAGGAGCTGCTCGTCGCGACGTCGCCGTTGGAGGTTGGCAATGCCCGCCACTCGTTGGAATTAGCCTATGGGCTCTTCGACGTAGATATCTATCGGCAGAAGTACGCCTGCACCGCCCCCAGTCTAGCGCTCATGGATGACATCGCCGACCTGCTCGACACCGAGCAAATCGACCCCTTCGACGCCGCCCACGCGCTGTTCGTACCGGTGCAGTGCTTGACCAGTATCGAAATGAATCAGCTCGACCGTCGTGGTATGGCCATCAACGACTTTTCATCCAGCACTCGCCGTCACAACCAAGTAATGACCTACTCCAGTGTGCTGATTTTTGCCCTTGGCCTGCTGTTCTGGGTCATGCACCAACGTCAGCTCAAACGCACCGAGCGAGCGAACGCAGAAAAATTTGCCTGGATGGCCAGGGCCATGCGCGACCCGCTGACCGGCATCGGTAATCGGAGCGCGCTCTATCAGGACGTGGCGAGGTATTCGGGGCGCTCCATGGGGCTGATTCTGGTCGATATCGATTTTTTCAAGCAGTACAACGATGCCCTCGGTCACCCTGAGGGAGATCGCCTGCTCCGCCGACTGGCGACGCTGCTGGAGGATGCCCTGGGCGAAGAGGCCCGGCTCTACCGGCTGGGAGGCGATGAGTTCGCGGCGCTGCTGCCATGCCCCAGCGACCAAGCGCTAACCCAATTTTGTGAGGCGCTGCAGGTGGGGTTAGAGGCCGCCCAATGTCCTCATCCTGCGCATCCTGATAATAAAGATGTGACTTTGAGCATTGGGGGCGCGCGCTTTGTGGCCGATGCCACCTCCTTTGCTGGGGCCTATGCAGCGGCCGACAAAGCGCTTTATCAAGTGAAAACCGCTGGGCGAGATGGCTGGCAAATCACTGCAAGCGCATGACGTCGTCGTACATCGGTGCTAGACGGCCCAGCATATCGTTACGCGCGGCGAGGGGGACGTTCTCTTCGATCATGGCGGCGTCCAGGTACTCCACCACGCGGTTAAAGTGCGCATCGGTGATGCCCATGGTTTGGTGAGCGCGGTCCATGGGCGGGCCATCGTACTGACAGGGGCCGTCGGCCACATCGCAGAGCTGCGTTGCTAGCGAAGCAGCGAACAGATCGATATTGCTGTTGGCAAAGTAGCTGACGATCTCCTCGTCATCGGCAATGCGGTAAAGCAAGTTCTCGACCACCGCATCGATAGTGGGCTGGCCGCCCATACGTTCATACAGCGTGGCCTGCTGTGCGTGCTGGGCACACCCGGCCAGCGCCAACACGCCGACTAGTGCCCCGGCCACTAGCGTGCCCCGCGAAATGCTTTGCAAAGAGTGATGCAGTCTCATGGCGGTTCCTTTTTCGTCGTCTTTTTCGTGGCGCGTGAAGCGCGAGAGCGGTTTAGAAGGCCGCCTGTAAGGAGAGGTAGCCACCACGCTGAGAGGGCAGCCCCGCAATATCGCCCAAATCCAGCCAGGCGCCGGTCAGCGACACGTGTTTGTTGAAGAAGTATGCGCTGTAGACGCTCTGCCAATCCTCTTCGTCGGCAACGCTCAGGTTATCCGGCTTTTGACGATATTCAGTACCCACGACCCAACTCGGCGTCACGAAGACCCCGACACTGCCCTCTGCCATCCAGGCGTGGCCGCCCTGGTCGCCGCCAAAGCCCAGCAGGCCGCCTTGGTTGGCCGAGGTATTGCGCAACGTGCCGTTGAGCAGCACGTTCCGACCTAGGAAGGCGTTGAAGAGTAGTTTGCTGACACTGAGATAGGCGTCGGTACCGTTCACGTCATCGGCACCGAGCGCCGTAGGTACGGTGCCATCCACCAAGCGCTTGTGCATCACGCCAGCGCTCCACACGCCGAGCGGGTGGTAGAGCACATCGCCAAACAGGCGGACTTTAGCGCCATAAATGTCCTGCTCCAGCTCTCCGCCCAGCGTCGATAGCTCGAAGGTCTGACGGGCGATGGAAAACTCCATACGGTCATGGAGATTGACGTTGGCGCCCGTCACGGTGAGCTGGTAGTCATCGACCCACGCCCGCGTTGCCGCTGCGGTGACGCCTATTTCGTCGTCGCTGGCGGTGCTGGACAGCACGGCCCAAGGAGAAAGGCCGCCCCCCGCGGCTCCCTCGATGGCACTGACCGCACCGGTGCCTAGGATACGGCTGCCCGCCATGCTAGCGGTGGCAGCCAGTAGCGCGCCAAGTGCGGTCGCCGCGACGATCGCGCGCCGTTTTGATGAGCCGGTGTTGCGCATAGTGTCCCCTTTTTTAATTAGTGAGTGACCGCGGCTGAGAGTGATAGCGTCTTGAATTGGTCCAGCCAGTCGATAACGGCCTCCGCTGGCATGGGTTTGGAGATCCAGTACCCCTGAAGATAATCGCAGTGCAGTTGGCTCAATAGCGCCGCACTGGTGCTGTTCTCGACGCCTTCGGCGACGATCTTGAGCCCAAGGTGGTGGCCCATTTCGATGGTCGAGCGAACGATGGTGAGATCCTCTTGCTGAGTATCCAGCTTCAAGACGAACGATTTGTCGATTTTCAGCTCATCCACCGGCAGCCGTCTAATTTGTGCCAGCGACGAGTAGCCGGTGCCGTAGTCATCCACGGCAATTTTCAGTCCCATTTGGCTGAGCGCCATCAGCGTTTCGGTGGCGGCATTCACATCCTGCATGACGGCACTTTCGGTGACTTCCAGCGCGAGCTGGTCGGGCGTCAAGCCGTAACTCTCGAACAACTCATGGATGTGCATCGGCAGGCCAGGATCGATGACATCGCTTGCGGAGAGGTTGATCGCCACCGAAAGATGCCGCCCCTGGCGTTTCCAGTGGTAAAGCTGCTCACATACGTGGGCCAGCATCCAGTCGGAGAGCAGTCCAATATTGCCCGAGCGCTCGGCCAAACCGATGAATTCGTCGGGAGGCACGAAGCCGAGCGTCGGATGGCGCCAGCGCATCAGCGCTTCGAATTGGCAAACGTTTCCCGTGATGGTATCGACTTTGGGCTGGTAGGCCATCCATAGTTCGCCGTTGTCGACGGCTTCCTGGAGATCGCGAATCAGCATCAGCTGGCGCAGGTGCTGCTCGTCTTGACCCTCGACGTAGCGCTCGTGAGGGCGACGATGTCGGCGCGCTTGGTCAAGGGCGATATCCGAGCGGCGCAGCAGTAGCTGCGCGTTATCGCCATGGACGGGGTAGTTGACCTCACCGGCAGAGAGCGCTGGGACGATCAGCGATTTTTCCAGACTCACCGGCTCGCTGATCTCTGCGATGATCTCTTCGCGCATGTGCTCGCGTAACTCGGGCGCGTCGATCATCAGCATGAGCTCATCACCATCCAGGCGGTACGCTTTTTCCACGGGAGCGCCCAAGCGCTGTAAACGGTCGGCCAAGGTCACTAACAGGTGGTCGCCGAGTTCGTAACCGAAGGTGTCGTTGATGTCGCGAAAGTCATTGATGGACAAACGCAGCAGCGTAAAAGGCTTCCCCAATACGATAAAACGCTGGAGATCTTCGAAGGCACTGACCCGGTTGGGTAGGTTGGTCAGCAGATCGTGACGCGACTGGTGGAGCAGCGAGGCCTCCCGCTCGGCAATGTCCTCCTGCATGGAGAGCAGCGTCGTCGCCAGTTGATTGGTCTCGGTCACCGTGCTGCCGCTCGAAATGTCATCGATGCGCTCGCCCTGACCGATACGCTTCGCGGCCTGCGCTAACGCAATCAGCGGCCTGCTGATACTGCGTGCACTCCATAGCGCCACGGCCAGGGTGAGCAGTACCATCAGCGCGACGATGCTCAGTAGCTGCCACTGTAGCTGGCTGTATGCACCCAACAGCTCATTCCGGGAGAGCTGAATGAGGGCAAAGGATTGATACCGCTGGTTTGCCATGAGCGTCGTTGCGTAAGAGAGGTAGTCACCGTCCAGCGATAACTGGTTGCTGGTGGTGTAGGCACCCTCCATCAGCTGAGAGCCACTATCGCTCATTAAACTCATGGCGAGCTGCTCTTGGTGGGAGCTGGCGAGATAGCTGATATCGCCGCTGGCGTTATAGGTGACAATGCTGATTTCCAGCCCGGTGAGCGCATTGATCTCTTCGGTCACGTTTTCATTGATCAGAAACCCCATGCCGACCCATCCAATCAGGTTGGGTGCGCGCACCGGTAACAGCACGAACTCATAAGGTTCGCCATTATCGATCACCACGCCGACACCGCTACCGGTTTGCTGAGCACGCTGGAACAGGCCTGGGAAGGGCATGGCACTGTTCTGTTCATGGTGGCTGCTGGCCAGAATGTTACCGCTCAAATCGCTGAGCATCACCATGTCGGCCTGGGCGCGGTCACCGTGGTTGGCCAGCACCGAATAAAGGGTTGCCGTATCCTGGGTGGCGACGGCACTTTTGAAGCCAAAGTCGTCGGCGAGGATGGCCACGTTACCCAACAGCTGCTCGCCACGAATGCTCAACAGCTGTTGAAACACGCGGGCGCCCACCTCCAAACGCTGGTTGCCTTTCGCCAGTGCATCGTTTTGTGTCGCGCGCAAAAACGCGACGCCCGTTGCCAGTTGCGAAATGATCACAACCGTCAACAGAACTATCGTGAGTCGCGTGCGAAAGCGCATGGTCATCTCGTTTAGTGACTATGCGTCGCGTTTTGGAAACGCTGTTGAAGCGGCGACAGCGTGGGCGGCTGGGGAGGAATGGCGTTTAGCTCCAACGCCACGGTGAGGTTGTCGGTATCGCTAATCTCGCCTTCCCACCAGACGGCTTGGCTGTCATCCATCCGGCTATGCCACACTCGCATTCGGTGGCTGCCTTCGGGAAGCGCTGGCAGAGATAGGTTGCCTGCGCTGTCGGTCAGGGCGGCATAAGGCGCATCGCTGACCACGATGAACGCCTGCATTTGATCATGGATGTTACAACCCAGCACCACGACGCCGGCTTTCTCGAAGTGAACCGGCGGTGGGGTTTCGCTCAAAAAGAGTTCGAGGTCGAATGTCTTGGCGGGCGAAAACGAAAACACATGATGGCGTGTGGTGTCCTCGTTGGGGAATGCCACGTGGCTGCCGGTGGGAATCGTCGTGACCTGAGGGTTGAAGGCCGCATTGCGCTGAACGATGTTTTTCGTCTGGGCATCCGTCGGCGTGGCAGCGTCGTAATACACTTCGATGACCGCGTTTTCCAGCGGTGTACCTGCCGTGTCGGTGACGCTTACATTGGCGGCTTGGGCAGATAGGCTCGTCATAGCTATCAAGTAACCAAGCGTCTTTAGTGGGTGGGTTAAACGCACGCCTTTACGCAATGTAAGCATGGAAAGTTACCTAAGTAAGTACAGGGGTGGCTTATCATGTAACTATTATGTGGCAAAGTCATGTTTTCGCACTAACGATATACTCACAGAAAGTGAAAAAGAGTAAACAATGGGGAAGTCAAGTAGATAGCATGGTGTCACCCGGTCGGCGGGGCTAGAGTAGCTTTAGAAACAGTGTTCGTTAATCTGTTTGCCATACCGATCAGGAGAGCCGAGATGAGTAAAGAGATCGATAATTCCCGAAAGCTGTTAAATAAGCGCCGTTCTCGTCGCCAAGTGTTGGCAAGTTTAGGTTTGGGGGCTGCCGCCCTTTACGTTGCACCGACGTTGTTCTCTATGGGCCAAGCCGAAGCGCGTGATCATCACCATCGCTCGCGCCCAAGTCGCTCACGACCCAGCTATTCGCGTCCCCATTATTCCCGGCCGCACTATTCGCGCCCCCGTTACTCCCGCCCTGATTATTCCAGAGCGCGCCATTCTCATCAGCATCATTCACGCCATGGCCATGGCTATCCGGAGCGTTATTACTCTCGGCCCCAGCGCTCACGTTGGGAGCGCGACGGCGTCATTGAAATTCGCCTAAGCCGTGTGCTGCCGCGCTGGTAAGGGAGCGGCCATGCCGAGCCACCATCAAGATTATACGCTAGAAGGCGTTGGGCCTTGCCTTCGGTTAGTGAATGCCAAAGGGTTGCTGCCTGTACTGACAGCCGCCATGCCAGGCTGGCCCTTGACGCCTTGCGCCGCGCAAACCCAATCGCCGGAGATTTGCGTGTGGCGGCATCCGCAGGGGTATTGGCAAGAGGCGCCCGCGCTTCCTGAGGGAGCGCTGCTGGACAGCGCGGTAGGAACCGCCTGTAGCGTTATCGCGGATGCTGCCGGGGCATATTTTTATCGTCACCCAGAGTTAGTGGGTTTGCACTGCGGATCAGTGGAAATCAATGGCCAGTTGGTGATTTTTCCCGATACATACCGGGCGGGCAAAAGCACCTTAACCGCCGCCTTTGCAGCGGCTGGGCAGCGAGTGTTTGGTGATGATGTGCTGGCGCTCAACAAGCAAGGGGAAGGGATTGCGCTGGGCGTGGCACCTCGCTTGCGGCTACCGCTTCCTGACGCGATGTCTCTGGAGTTTCGTCAGTTTGTACAAACGCACCTTGGCCCTAAGGACGCCCGCTATGGTTACCTTCGTTTGGACAATACCCAGTTAGCTGGCCACGGCCAGCGCTGCCCGCTGGGGGCGATATTACTGATTGACCGCGATGAATCGCTAAACGAGCCCCAGCTCACCCGCCTTCAGCCAGGCGATGGGTTATGGCAGCTGTTACAGCAAAATTTTGCCGAGCACGAATCTGACCAGGCGCTGATCGAGCGCTTCTTGCCACTGCTTCAGGGCTTGCCCTGTTTTCTGCTGCGCTATTGCGACGCCTTTGATGCGGCCAGGTGGCTCACGAAATGCTGGGGAAATGGCACCCTAGAGAGCTTGGCACTGGCCAGCCAGCCTCGTGGCGATACTCCTGACGTGATACCTGCCCTTGAGCCAACGGATGCGCGCCAGTGGCAGGCCAGTGAGGCAGCGTTTGAGTTTCCACTAGGTGACGAGCTATTTGTGATTGCCGAGGAGGGCGGCTCGATTCATCGGCTGAATACCACCAGCCGGGCCGTGTGGGCGCTGTTGAATCACGAACCGCTGGATATTGACTGCGTGAGTGACACGCTCACAGGCTTTTTTGCAGGCGCAGAATTTGAGCAGGTACGCCAAGACGTGGCGCAGCTACTCGCGCAGTTCTATCACGCTGGGTTGATTGAAGACGTTAACGCTTAGCGCCAGTGATCTTGCCACGCCTTGAGCACTCGCTCCGGGTACCACGTCTTCCCCAGACTACCGTTGTAGCGAGCGAGCGCGCGGGTAAAGTCTCCCCGTTCGACGGCGAGGTAGTGGGCTAGAATCGTGCAGCCATAGCGCAGGTTGCGGTTGGGTTCCGTAAGGTCGTCCATGGGCAGGCCAAGCTCCTCTACCCAAAACGGCATGATCTGCATCAAGCCAACGGCACCGGCAGACGACACCGCATCAGCATTAAAGGCGCTCTCGACCTGAATTAATGCCAGCACCAGCTCGGGCGGTAGCCCGGCGAACCGCGCTTCTTGGTAGAGGCGCGTCAGTAAAGTGTGGCGCCGTTCAGGCGAGGCGATAAAGCGGGAAAGTGGCGCATCCATACGGCTGCGCCACTGCTGTAATTGCCACTGAACGTAGGGCGTTTGTGGGTCGGCTGCTTCCAGCGTGGGGCGTAGGGCAGGCGCCGCTACACTTGGCGCGGGGTAGGCAGCCACCATCAGGCTGCCCATCAGCACCCACTTCACGTACCGAGACGACAAACGCCGCCAAGGAGTGCTCAGTGACATACCTGCCGGTTACTCTGCGCTAGCAAGGCCCGCTTGTTCACGCAGGAAGTCGACGATCTTGTCGGCAGGAATCATGGTGGCTTCGCTATCGCGACGGCCTTTGTACTCCAGCTCGCCGTTGTCCAGGCCACGGTCGCCAATCACCAAACGGTGAGGGACGCCCATCAGTTCCAGGTCAGCAAACTTCACGCCGGGGCGCGTATCACGGTCGTCCAGCAGCACGTCTAAGCCCGCAGCGGTCAGCGTTTGGTAGAGGCGCTCGGACTCTTCACGTACGCGCTGTGACTTATGCGCGTTCATCGGTACTAACGCGACCTGGAACGGCGCAATCGCATTGGGCCAAATAATGCCAGCATCGTCGTGGTTCTGTTCAATGGCTGCTGCGACCACGCGGGTCACGCCAATGCCGTAGCAGCCCATCCACGGGTGGCTGGTTTTGCCGTTGTCGCCCAGGACGGTGGCATTCATCGCTTCGGAGTATTTTTTGCCAAGCTGGAACACGTGGCCGACTTCGATACCGCGCTTGATCGAGAGCGTGCCTTGGCCATCGGGAGACGGGTCGCCCTCTACGACGTTACGCAGGTCAGCCACCTGCGGCAGAGCCGCATCGCGCTCCCAGTTGATGCCGAAGTAGTGCTTGCCATCGACGTTGGCGCCCGCGCCGAAGTCGCTCATTAAGGCCACGCTGCGGTCGATGATGATCGGCATCGCTAAACCGACCGGGCCCAGCGAGCCCGGGCCAGCACCGACGACGGCACGAATTTCCTCTTCGCTGGCCATGGTCAGCGGGGCTTTTACCTGAGGCAGGTTTTCCGCTTTGACTTCGTTGAGTTCATGGTCGCCGCGAACCAGCAGCGCAATGAGGCCGCCTTCTGCCGCGTGAACCATCAACGTTTTGACGGTCTTCTCGATGGGCAGCTTGAATTGCTCTACCAGCGTGGCGATGGTTTTGGCATTCGGAGTATCGACCAGACGCATCTCTTCGCTGGGGGCCGCGCGCTCGACGTTGCTGCCCAGCGGCGCGGGCAGCGCTTCGGCTTTTTCGATGTTGGCCGCGTAATCAGACGCGTTGGAGAACACGATATCGTCTTCGCCGGAGTCGGCCAGCACGTGGAATTCGTGAGAGCCCGTGCCGCCAATGGAGCCGTTATCGGCAATGACCGGGCGGAAATCGAGGCCAAGGCGCGTGAAAATACGCGAATAGGCGTCGTACATGCCTTGGTACGTCTCTTTGAGCGAGGCTTCGTCCAGGTGGAAGGAGTAGGCATCTTTCATGATGAATTCACGCGAGCGCATCACGCCAAAGCGCGGGCGAATCTCATCACGGAATTTGGTTTGAATCTGGTAGAAGTTCACCGGCAGCTGCTTATAGCTGGCAATCTCTTTGCGCACCAGGTCCGTGATGACTTCTTCATGGGTCGGACCCACGCAGTAATCGCGCTCGTGACGGTCCTTCAAACGCAGCAATTCCGGGCCGTACTGTTCCCAGCGGCCAGACTCCTGCCACAGGTCAGCAGGTTGAACGGCAGGCATCAGGACTTCTTGGGCACCGGCGCGGTTCATCTCTTCACGCACGATGGCTTCGACTTTGCGCAGGGTGCGCAGCCCCAGGGGCAGCCAGGTGTACAGGCCCGAGGTAAGACGGCGGATCATACCGGCGCGCAGCATTAACTGGTGGCTGATGACTTCAGCGTCGGCCGGGGTTTCTTTTAATGTCGCAATCAATAATTGGCTGGCGCGCATGGGCGTGAGCATTCCTTGGTTGGTAGCGGTGATGCGGAATCGTTATATCGAACGTAGCGCTTAATCGAGCGTTGAATTCGGCATTGTACGGCCAAGCGGGTAAGGCGGCAAAATCCTAACGAACCTGTCGAGGGTGTGCCGCATGGGAAGTGTGCTAGAATCGAACGGCTTTTGAGTCGGTAGCCGCTGATTTGACCACAACAACGCACATCGCTTCGGCTATCGGTACGTCAAGATTTTGAGGGAACCTCCATGCAGCAAGCAGTTCGCCGTTGGTTAACGGGGGCCGTTGTAGGTGTCTCCATTGTGGCATTGAGCGGTTGCGGTACCATGTTTTACCCCGAGCGGAAGGGGCAAATGAGCGGTGATGTCGACCCGGTGGTGGCGATTGCCAACGGTGTGGGTTTGCTGTTTTTCATCGTACCCGGGGTAATTGCCTACGCCGTGGATTTCTCTAATGGCACTATCTACCTGCCTAGCGCGAGTAGCGCATCGGTCGATATTCACCACTTAGACGACGCTATGGACGTGGCCTCCCTGGAGAAGCTGCTGTCGGATAAAGCAGGTCAACCGGTGAGCTTGGAGAACGAGTTGCTGGTGATCGAGGAGATGGGCAGCTTGGATGAAGCGCTGGCCATGGTGCGGATGTCCGGCGTGTTGGATGAAGAGCGGCTGGCCACGATGTAGAGGGTTGGCGTCTTTATCTGAACGGACGTCTTAAAGGCCCCTGGCAGGCTAACCTGCCAGGGGCCTTTATGTATTGCCGCACAGTTTTTTACGATGTTGCTTTCGCTGTGGTGATTTTCAATACGGCTAAGCCAGCCACCAAGCCCCAAAAGGCTCCTCCGATCCCCAGCAACGTTATGCCCGAACCGGTCAGCAAAAACGTCACGATGGCCGCATCGCGCTGTTCGCTTTTTTCAAATGCGCCTGCTAAACCGCCGCTCAGCGTGCCCAACAAGGCAATACCTGCCAGCGCTAGCACCAGAACACTAGGCAGGGCGTTGAAGAGGCCGGTCACCGTGGCACCAAAAACGCCCATCGCCATATAAAAAACGCCCGCAGCAACGCCTGCGGTATAGCGCCGTTTGGGGTTGGGATGAGCATCCGGCCCCATGCACACGGCGGCGCTAATGGCAGCCATGTTCAGCGCGTAACCACCAAACGGTGCGAGCAGCAGCGTAGCGCCGCCTGTCCAGGCGATCAGCGGCGAGCTGTTGGGGTGGTAGCCTGCTGCCCGCAGTACCGCCACGCCGGGCAGATTTTGAGTCGCCATAGTAATCACGAAGAGCGGTACGCCAATACTCAGCAGCGTCATTGGGTTGAACGCGGGGGCGGTAAAAACTGGGAGCGTGGGCGTGAGCGGAATACCCTGCGTGCTGATGTGGCCTTGTAACAGGGCAATCGCCACGCCGGTGAGTAGCACCCCCGGCACTGCCAGCGTTGGCCATAAACGCCTGCCTGCGACCCAGGCGGCCAGCATGGCTAGCGGCAGCAGCCACTGACGCTCCATCACGTTAAACAGCTCAAGTCCAAAGCGCAGCAGAATACCGGCCAGCATAGCGGAGGCAATGGCGCTGGGGATGTGGCGCATCAAGCGCTCGAACAGCCCCGTGACCCCGCATAAGGTGATCAGTAGCGCTGAGAACAGAAACGCGCCGATAGCTTCTTCGATAGGAATGCCGGGAAGGCTCGTCGCTAGAAACGCCGCTCCCGGTGTCGACCACGCTGTTAATAGCGGCATCCGGTAGCGCAGCGACAGCCCCAGCGAAGTCAGGCCCATCCCAATGCCTAGCGCCCACAGCCACGAGCTGATTTGCGCCGTGCTGGCACCGGCGGCCGCTGCGGCTTGGAAGATAATTGCCGCTGAGCTGGTATAGCCAATCACCACGGCGACGAAGCCCGCAATGATCGTAGACAAACTAATATCGCGCCAAAGACTGGGCGCAGCGGAGTCGTGGCAGGTGGATGGCGCTTCCATGGGTGGCCTCTCCCAAGCTGTGATGGCAAGATGTGCGTTATAGCGCACGTCTTTCACGTTACCACTGTGCGTTATAGCGCACAATAGGGGCAGCAGGCTGTGTCACAATGTTCAAAGCGGTAGTCAGGAGAAGCCAATGGCCAGTGAGCCACACACCATTGCGGAACATATTGCGGGAACGGTGCGGCAACTGCGCAAAGAGCGTGGCTGGAGCCTGGATCGTGCCGCCGGTGAAACCGGGGTGAGCAAAGCCATGCTCGGCCAGATCGAACGGGGCGAGTCCAGCCCGACAGTCTCGACGCTCTGGAAGATTGCCAGCGGCTTTCGGGTGTCATTTTCGACTCTGTTTGACAGTGACAAGCCCGCATTAGGGGAACTGCACCGGGATGGATGGGAGTCGGTATGGGGCGACGACAGCGCCGGTATGCAGGCTCGGCTGCTGTTTCCTTACGACCCGCTGCTGGGTTTCGAGATGTTCATGATCGAACTCGCACCAGGGGCGATTAGTGAATCATCGGCGCATGCTAGCGGGGTGGTGGAACACATCGTGGTGGTGGAAGGAGAGATGGAGCTACGCATCGACGAGCGCTGGCAAACGCTGCGGGCAGGTGAGGGGCTGCGCTTTTTTGCTGACCGGCCCCACGCCATGCGTAATAACACCGCGACGCGATTACGCTTTCACGACGTGATTCACTACTTACCCGGCGCGGCCTCCGGCACTTGAGCGCGCAGCCAGTTGAGCTCGTCGGCCCATATCTCGGGTTCGATGGTCTCTAAAATCATTGGAATGCCGTGGATGCGCTCGTCTCGCATAATGGTGCTAAAGGCATCGAGCCCAATATTGCCCTTACCCAGGCTGTGGTGGCGATCGACGCGGCTGGCAAAGGCACTTTTGGCATCGTTCAAGTGCATGCCGCGCAAGTACTCAAAACCGACGACCTTGCCAAGCTCATCCAGGGTGGCCTGTGTTGCGTCGCGGGTGCGGAGGTCGTACCCGGCAGCGAAAGCGTGGCAGGTATCGATACACACGCCCACCCGGGATTTATCCTCTACCTGATCGATAATCTCGGCCAAGTGCTCAAAACGCCAGCCGAGGTTGGTGCCTTGGCCCGCGGTGTTTTCAATCACGGCGGTCACGCCCCGGGTGTCAGCCAGCGCTTCGTTGATCGAGTCGGCAATGCGCGACAGGCACTCGGCTTCGCTGATCTTGTTCAGGTGGCTGCCGGGATGGAAGTTGAGCAGCGTTAGCCCTAGCTGCTCGCAGCGCTGCATCTCATCCAAAAACGCCGCGCGGGACTTGGCCAGCCCCTCGGCTTCTGGGTGACCCAGGTTAATCAGATAGCTATCGTGGGGCAGAATCTGCTCAGGGCCAAAGCCATGGGTTTTGCAGGCCTGCTTGAAGGCCGCGATGGCCTCGTCCGTTAGCGGTTTCCCCTTCCACTGACGCTGGTTTTTGGTGAACAGCGCCAACGCCGTTGCACCGATATCAACAGCACGAAGGACGGCCTGATCCGCGCCGCCCGCCGCGCTAACGTGCGCACCAAGATAGTTCATCGTTCTCCTTATTACGTTGTCCCAGTGACGTTGCCCTAGTGACGCTACCCCAGTCTCATTGCCTGAATGTAAACAGGTTAAATAGGTTAAGCGGGCTGGCCTGCGCGCTGGCGGTTGTCTAGGTAGCGTTTAAAGGCAGCAGGTTCATCGGTAATGGCGCTGGCAATGCCCCAGGCCCAGCGGCTATCAAATGCGCTGGGGTCGTTGGCGGTATAGCAAAGAATTTGGTAACCGTCGCGGCACATGGCGGCGGCCTGGGTCTGTTTGAGCCGCGGCCAATGCGGGTGAATACTAAACGCCTCGACCGCTTCGCACTGTTCGCGCCAGATTTTGGGCACACTGCCAAACAGCGCCCCTAACGCCAGGGCCTCTTTGGGGGCATGTTGGCGGCAGTGGGCTAAGGCTACGGGGTCAAACGACGAGATCACTAGCCGCTCAGGGGGGAGGGCGGCTAGAACAGCAGGCAGTACCACGTCCACCAAGCGGATGGGGTCACGCCCTTTGTTGACCTTGATTTCTAGGTTAACGCCCATCTCCAGCTCGTTGAGCAGGGCGAGCATGGCCTCCAGGCTGGCCATCTTTTCCCCCGCAAAGCGGTCACCAAACCAACTGCCCACATCTAACTGCTGTGCCTGCTGCCATGTCAGGTTGGCGAGCTCGCCACGGCCATCCGAGCAGCGGCGAACGTCGCCATCGTGCCAGATGACCGGTGTATCATCCTTCAGCAGCTGTACATCCAATTCCACCCAGGTTGCGCCTGCTTGGTGGGCGGCGCGTACGGCTGCGAGGGTGTTTTCGGGCGCGGCAGCGGAGTAGCCGCGGTGGGCGATGAGCGTGGGGACAGAAATTGCGGGATGGGTCATAGCCACTCCGTATAGTGGTCGCCAATTGAGCGTCATGAAGCACAATGTTGCCAAGTTTAGCATGGGTGCATGACGGCAACGTGTCCGCCTAGTGAGCTAATGGCTTGATTAATGACGCCCAACGCGGTTGGATAGCGCGCAGGGTATGTCCAATAATTAACAACAGGAGTGTCATTGATGTCTAAGCGTATCCAGCTTGCTAACACCGGTGGGTCAGAGGTATTGGAGTGGGTCGATGTCGAACCTGCCGCCCCCGCTGCCGGTGAAGTGCGCATCGCTAACAAAGCGGTGGGGCTAAACTTTATCGATATCTACTTCCGCACGGGACTTTACCCCGCGCCCGCCATGCCAACAGGGTTAGGCACCGAAGGCGCAGGTATTGTGGATGCCGTCGGTGAGGGCGTCACGCATCTCAAAGTAGGTGACCGTGTGGCTTACGCCCAAGGCCCGCTGGGCGCTTACGCCGAACTGCATACGCTGCCTGCGTCCAAAGTCGTCAAACTGCCGGATTTTATCGATTTCGACACCGCTGCCGCCAGCCTGCTGAAAGGCTTAACGGTGCAGTATCTGCTGCGTCAAACCTATGAGCTTAAAGGCGGTGAGACCATTCTGTTCCACGCGGCGGCCGGGGGCGTTGGCTCCATTGCCTGCCAGTGGGCTAAAGCGTTGGGCGTGAAGCTGATTGGTACGGTGAGCTCTCAGGAAAAAGCCGACCTAGCCATGGCCAACGGTGCATGGGCGACCATCAACTACACCGAAGAGAACGTGGTGGAGCGGGTGCGCGAGCTGACCAACGGCGAGATGTGTGACGTGGTGTATGACTCGGTGGGTAAAGACACCTGGGAAATGTCGCTGGACTGCTTGAAGCCCCGTTCGCTGATGGTGAGTTTCGGCAACTCTTCTGGCCCTGTGGATGGCGTGAATATCGGTATTTTGAACCAAAAAGGCGCGCTGTTTGTGACTCGCCCAAGCCTGAACGGCTACGCCGACACCCGTGAGCGCCTGGAAATGATGTGCGAAGAGTTTTTCGCCATGATCGAGAGCGGCAAAATCCACATCGACGTGGCCAACCGCTACCCGCTGCAAGACGCCGGTAAGGCTCAGGATGCGCTGCAGAGCCGTAAAACCACCGGCTCCACGATTCTGCTGCCGTAACGCTTACTCAATATCGACACTTACTCGATATCGATATAAGCACCCAACTGACGCATTCGGCTCTCAAAGCTTGTCACGTTATCGACCAGCTGGTCGGGGCCGAATGCCACGCACTCCGCCAAAATCGCTTCGCTGAGCGTAATCGCCGCTAATATCGACGGGAAAAAGTGCGGCGTAGCGTTGGCAACGGTAAACGTCACGCTGGCCCCCGGCACCAGCGGTGAGCGCAGCGTGTCGGTAATTACAATCGCCTGCACGCCGTTGGCGCGGGTAATCTCCAGCGCCTTCACCGTCTCGGCGCAGTAGGGTTCAAAGCCAAACGCTACCACCACATCCTGCTCGTTGAACGGGGCCAACTCGGTGAGCAAGCCTCCCTCCTGGCCGCGAATGAGCGTCACTTCCGGCATCGCAATGCGCCCCACGTAGGCAAAGTGGTACGCGCAGGCGAAGGTGTCGCGAAACCCGACCACGGCGACTCGCCGCGCGGCTAAGATTCGCGCGGCGGCCTCTTTGACGCGCGTTTGGTTATCCGCCGTAAACAGCCTGCCAATATTATCGAAGGCAGCGTCGCCTACCTCCGCAAACAGCGCCGCTTCTGGGTTTCGGTGCTGCTGCTTCAGCTGGCTGGCGCGGCCGGATAGCTCCACCGGCGCTGCCTGTACCGCCGATTGAAACACCTCCCGAAACGGCTCGTAGCTCTCGAACCCAAGCCGCTTGGCTAGCCTGACCAGGGTGGAGGGGGTGACGGATGCCGCCTGAGCCGTTTTGCGGATCGACTGAAACGCCATCTCTGCAGGATGTTCCAGCACGTAGCTGGCGGCGCGCTTGAGCTGTGGGCTAAGCGCTGCATAGCTCTCGGCTAGCTGCTGGTGAATGCTGTCCAGGCTGGTGGCGTGAGTGGCGTTGTCTGGCATGGCACCCTCTTTTATGAAAGTAAAACATTTGTGCCAATGATAAATGTTTTTGCAACAGATGTATTGACGTCGTCCCAGCGACTACTCTATCGTTCAAAAAGCACATCCGTTTCTTTTTATTTAAAATAAAGAAACAAACGTTTCGTTAAGTTTTGACGACTGATCCGAGGAGGTTAGAAAAAGCACCATGCCTGCTGACGCTACTGCGCTGCCCAATTATGAAACGCTGCTGGTCACTCTGGATGCCCGCATATTGACCGTGCGACTGAATCGCCCGCAGCGCCTCAACGCGGTTGTTGAGGCGCTCTACCAAGAGCTGCTGGATGTGCTGCGAATAGCACAGCAGTCGCCTCAGGTCCGGGCGGTGGTGCTGACCGGTGAAGGGCGCGCGTTTTGTGTCGGTGCCGATATGAAGGCCCACGGCAGCGCTAAGCGCACCCTGTTTCAGCGCCGGGCGTATTTGCAGCTGGGCAACGACGTATGCGAAGCCATCGCCAAACTCAGTAAGCCGGTGGTAGCAGCTGTGAACGGCTATGCGCTGGGGGCTGGCGCGGAGATGGCGGTCTCCTGCGATTTTATCGTGATGGCTGACGAGGCGCAGATTGGTTTTCCAGAAACCAGTATTGGCACTTGTGTGGGCGGCGGTGTTTCAAAATTGCTGCCTCAACTGGTGGGGCTTACCCAAGCCCGGCGCTTGCTCTATTTAGGCGACAAAATTGATGGGCCAGAAGCCGCCAGGATCGGCTTGGCGCTGGCCAGCTACCCCCAAGCGCAGCTGATGGCCGAAGCGCAAACACTCGCCGAGCGGCTTGCCAAGCAGGCGCCAGTCTCCATGGCGATGCTCAAGCCGCTGGTCAACCGCAGCGCCCATACCAGCATGGAGAGCCAGCTGCAGCAGGAGCTGGATGCGGTGTTTACCTGCTCCACCACCGACGACTGGCAAGAGGGGGTCGATGCCTTTGCCGAGCGGCGCCCGCCTAATTTTCAGGGCCAATGAGTATGGGCTTAACCCTTAAAAACGAGTTCTGAATCAAGCCGTCGCGCACTTCTTTGTCAAACAGGTTTCGCCATGAACACTATCGAAGGTCATCTTCCAATCCGCAGCCCGCTGCATGACATCTTAGCCCCCACCGGCATTGCCATCGTTGGAGCCTCTGCGGACCCGACCAAGCGGGGCTATAAAGCCATGGTAGGGCTGATCAACGGCGGCTACCGGGGGGGCATCTATCCGATCAACCCAAAAGCCGATCATATTCTAGGTGTGAAGGCATGGCCCTCTATTGCCGAGATGCCGGGCAACCCCGAGCTTGCGCTGCTGTGTACGCCTGCCGCCACCGTGCCTGCGCTGATTGCCGAGTGTGGCCACCGGGGTGTGAAAGGGGCGGTGATTCTGGCCAGCGGGTTTGGCGAAACCGGTGAAGCGGGTGCGGCATTGGAGGCACAAATGATGGAGGCCGCCCGTGCCCACGGTGTGCGTATTATCGGCCCGAATACCTCCGGCATGTTTAACCTGCACCATCAGATCAACTTGCTGGCGCTGGAGAACGTCAAACCGGGCGATATCGGTATTATTTCCCAATCCGGCAATATGCTGCTCTCCCTGGCGCTGGAGGCCCAGCACAATGGGCAGGTGGGGTTTAGCACCTACGTTGGCCCGGGCAATCAGAGTGATATCGGCTTTAACGATTACCTGCGCTACCTAGGCGAAGACGAGCATACCCGTGTGGCGACGCTCTACGTGGAAGGCTTCCGTGATGGGCAGCAGTTTCTGAAAGTGGCCCGTGACGTGACCGCCATGAAGCCGGTGGTGGTGTATAAATCCGGTGCCACCGAGCAGGGCCAAAAGGCTGCCAGCTCCCATACCGGTGCGTTGGCCGGTAGCTACCAAATGACCGTCGATTTGTTGCGCCAGGCAGGCGTTAGCGTGGTGCAGTACTCCGATGAAATCCTGCCCGTGGCGGAAGGGCTAGGGCGGCTGCAAAAAGCCCCTGGTAAGCGCGTGGCGGTGATTTCTGACGGCGGCGGCCAAGCCACCATTGCCGCCGACCGGTTATCGGAGGCGGGCCTGACGTTGGCCGAGCTTTCCGACGCTACCCGCTCTGCACTGCGCGAGGTGTTACTGCCTCAGGCATCTACCCTTAACCCGGTGGACGTGGCGGGCTCCTCGGATGCGAACCCCTCGCTGCTGGCCCGCTGCATTGAGCTGGTGATGGCGGATGAAGGCGTCGATAGCGTCTTCCTGGTCGGCATGTTCGGCGGGTATAGCCTGCGCTTTGCGGAGTCGCTGATGGGGGACGAGATGCGTGGCGCGGAGCGCATGGTAGAGCTTGCTCAAGCCTCTGAGAAACCGCTGGTAATTTACAGCCTCTACGCCCCCATCAAACCGCCTGCGCTGCGCCGTTTACACGAAGCCGGTTTGCCGGTGTACGCCTCCATTGAGCATGCGGTGCGCGTGCTTGCTGCCTTAGGTGAGCGAGGGGAGTATCTGGCCAGCCAACAATTGCAGGAGACGATAGCGCCCGCCGCGCCATCGGAAACAGGCAAGGCCATGCTAAAAGCGGCCGAGGCGGAAGGGCGCGACTTACTGGAATTTGAAGCGAAATCACTGCTGGCGGAGCACGGCATCGTAGTGCCCGAGGAGTGGCTGGTGCGTCGTGAGGACGAACTCGCCGAGATCTTCCAGCGCACGCAGGGCAGGCCGCTGGCGATGAAGGTGGTCTCGAAAGATATCCTGCATAAATCCGACGCGAGCGGGGTCAAGCTCAACCTGGTGGGTGACGCCGCCCTGCGCGATGCCTTTCAGGCCATTCACTCCAACGCCCAGGCTTACGATCCGAACGCCCAGGTAGAGGGCGTGCTGGTCACGCCAATGGCGGAGAAGGGCGTTGAGGTGATTATCGGCAT
Source organism: Halomonas sp. CnH100-B (assembly GCF_024124605.1). Lineage (NCBI taxonomy): Bacteria > Pseudomonadati > Pseudomonadota > Gammaproteobacteria > Oceanospirillales > Halomonadaceae > Halomonas > Halomonas sp. CnH100-B. Next base: position 475,677 of record NZ_JAMXRX010000001.1, read on the forward strand.
GCTGCGCGACCCGATTTTCGGCCCGGTGCTGATGTTTGGCTTGGGCGGTATCTTTGTGGAGGTGCTAGAGGACGTGGCCTTCCGCTCGCTGCCGCTGACCCTGCGCGACGCGCAGTCCATGGTCGATCAAATTAAAGCGCAAAAAGTGCTGGCGGGAGTGCGCGGGGCGGCAGGGGTCGATAAGCAGGCGCTGGTGTCACTGCTGATGCAGGTATCCCAATTGGTGGAGTCCTACCCGGAGATTAGCGAGCTAGACTTGAACCCGGTGATTGCCTATCCGGAAGGCCATTCTGCTGCTAACTATGCCATCGTCGATGCACGAATCATCGTGGAGCGCCAATCATGAGCCAAACGCTACCTGAATTAACCGACGCTACCCTAACGCTGGAAAACCGTGTGGCAACGCTCACGCTTAACCGCCACGACGTGCGCAATGCGCTCACCGGCACGGCGCTGGTGGATGATATCGTCGCTACCGCCGCATGGGTGAACCGTTGCCAGAACGTCTCGGTGTTGGTGATCACCGGTGCGGGGAGCGCTTTCTGTGCCGGGGGTAATGTAAAAGACATGGCCGAACGCAGCGGCGACTTTGCGGGGGACGTAGCCGAAGTCGCTGAGCGCTATCGCACGGGTATTCAGCGAATGCCGCTGGCGCTTCATCAAGTCGAAGTGCCCATCATCGCCGCCGTGAATGGTGCAGCGATAGGTGCTGGGTTTGATTTGGCCAATATGGCGGATCTGCGTATTGCGTCCCGCAAGGCGAGCTTTGGGGAGACGTTTCTTAATTTAGGCATCATCCCCGGCGATGGCGGGGCGTGGTTTATGCAGCGCCAAATTGGCTACCAGCGTGCCTTTGAGCTAACCCTCTCAGGCCGGGTGATCAGCGCTGATGAAGCGCTTGCCTACGGTGTAGTGCTGGAAGTCGTGGAGCCGGAGCAACTGATGGAAGCCGCACTGGCCCATGCCAACCGCATCGCGGCCCAGCCGCCGAAAGCGACACGCCTCACCAAGCGGCTCATGAAAATGGCCCCGGATATGGAGCTAAAGCCGTTTCTGGATGTGTGCGCCGTGTTCCAAGGCATGTGCCATAACGAACCGGAACATCTAGAAGCCGTCGAGCGGTTACTGGCACGAATGAAACGCTAACCCGCGCACTATTTTTTCCTATTTTTCAGTGCTTGTACGGCTGTATAGTCATCGCCTAATGTGATGCTGAACACTCCATACTTTCCGTGTCAGGGAAGAGGAGCGACAACATAGGGAGATGGCACGCGAATGACTCTGGAAAGTTTAGGACTGACCCCCAGCACGCTGGTGTTTATCGTGCTGGGTCTTACGCTGGTGGCCTTTATCTGGGGTCGGTTTCGCTACGATTTGGTCGCCTTGGCGGCCCTGCTAGGTTCGGTAATGCTTGGGCTGGTGCCTGCGGATGACGCCTTTGCAGGCTTTGGCCATCCTGCGGTGATTACCGTGGCAGCGGTGCTGGTGTTAAGCCGTGGTTTTGAGCGCTCCGGCGTGGTGGATGTCATCGCCAATCAGGTACTCAAAGTGGGTGAGCGCTTAATGCTGCAACTGCTCGTACTGGTGGGTACGGTCGTTGTGCTGTCTGGCGTGATGAATAACGTAGGGGCGCTGGCGCTGCTGCTGCCGGTGGCCATGCGGCTTGCCCGTGAACACAATACCTCTCCTTCGCTGCTGTTGATGCCGCTAGCGTTTGGGTCGCTCCTGGGTGGCTTGACCACGCTGATCGGGACGCCGCCTAACATCATTATTTCCACTTACCGGGGCAATATTACCGGCGACAACTTTGGCATGTTTAGTTTCTCACCAGTGGGCATAGTGGTGGCACTCGTTGGCTTGGCATTTATCGTGCTGGTGGGCTGGCGATTGACGCCCAAGCGCAGTAGCCAAGCGGCAGCGGATGACATGTTCGATACGGCTAACTACCTGGTCGAGTTGAAAGTGACCGAGGACTCCAAGGCCAACGGGCTGACCCTGCAGCAGCTGCGCGATGAGCTCGAGGAAACCATTCCCGTTTTGGCGGTGGTTCGTGAAGACAACCGTCGAGCGGGCTACCAGTTTCATGGCGTGCTTCGTGAAGGCGACATCCTGCTGCTGGAAGCCGGCCCCGACGAGCTGAAGCTGCTGGAGGACAAAGTGGGTCTTAGCGCCATTGCCGAACCCGAAGAGCCAGAGGACGGACAGGAGCAGCGTGAGGATGCAGAGAAGGGCGATGAGCGTCAGCCGGTCGATACCGAAGGGTTACAGCTCATCGAAGCCGTCGTGCGTAACGATTCGATGATGATCAATCGCAGCGTCCGGCAGCTTCGCCTCAACCATCAGTTTGGCTTGCATTTAGTGGCCGTGGCCCGTGACGGTGGCCGCTTGAAGCAGCGACTGCGAGACATTCGTTTTCAAACCGGTGACGTGTTGCTGCTTCAGGGCAGTGAGAACGAAATCGCCGATAGCTTATCGACCCTCGGCTGCCTGCCGCTGGCCAACCGTGAGCTGCATCTGGGGCAGCCGCGAAAATTGGCCGTGTCGGTGGGTATTTTCGCCTTGGCGATCGTCGCGATGCTGTTCGATCTGCTACCCGCTGCCGTCGCCATGAGCACCGCCGCGCTGGTGTCGCTGCTGATTGGCGTACTGCCGTTGAGGGATGGCTATCAAGCCATCGATGGCCCGGTGATCGTCTTGCTTGCCGCCATGCTGCCCGTGGGCGAAGCGCTGGAAACCAGCGGCGGTGCGGATATCATAGCCGACGCGCTGCTGCGCTTTGGCGTGGAGTGGCCGATTATCGTCTCCTTGGTGGGACTGTTTCTGCTCTCCATGCTGCTCTCCAACGTGGTCAATAATGCAGCCGCCGCTTTGCTGATGGCGCCCATTGCGGCCAGCCTCGCCAACGGCTTCGATGCCTCTTTGGACCCGTTCTTGATGGTGGTGGCCGTGAGTGCTTCCTGTGCGTTTTTAACTCCGATTGGGCATCAGTCGAATACCCTGGTGTTAGGCCCCGGTGGCTACCGGTTTGGTGATTACTGGAAGCTGGGGTTGCCGCTATCGCTGGTGGTCATGGCGGCGGCCATTCCCGCCATTCTGTGGGTGTGGCCGCTATAACCTAGCTGTAAGGCCACGCCAGACATCGGCCTGTTCGAATGTTCGCGCTATTAGATTCCGAAAATTTTGCTAATCTATAACGCACATAGACCAACAAATATCGAACAGGCCGGGCTTATGAACCAACAGTACCGCCAGGATGCCATCGTCGAACTGGTTCGCCAGCACGGCTATATGAGCATCGAACAGCTCACCGAGCACTTCGCGGTGACGCCGCAAACCATCCGCCGTGACTTAAATACGCTGGCCAACGAAGGCCGCGTGAGACGCGTACATGGCGGCGTTGGCGTGGAATCAAGCACGGTGAATACTGCTTACAGCACCCGCAAAACGCTACACCTAGAAGAGAAAGAGCGCATTGCCCGTTGTTTGGCGCAGCACATTCCTCACCACGCATCGCTGTTCATTAATATCGGGACCAGTAACGAGATGATCGCCCAGGCGCTTTTAGAGCATCAAGGGCTGGAGATCATTACCAATAACTTGAACGTGGCGGCGATTCTGCAGCATAAAGAGGACTTCACCGTGATCATCGCGGGCGGGCAGGTACGCTCTCGAGATGGAGGAATCATTGGTGAGGCCACCATCGACTTCATTAATCAGTTCAAAGTGGATTACGGCATCATCGGGATCAGCGGCATCGACGAGGATGGCTCGCTGCTGGAGTTCGATTACCAAGAGGTGCGCGTTGCCCAGGCGATCATTGCTAACTCCCGCCGGGTGTATCTAGCCGCCGACTACTCGAAGTTCCACCGTAACCCGGTGGTGCGTCAGGGCAATATCTCCCAGTTGGATGCGCTGTTTACCGACCGTAAGCCCCCCGAGGCGATTCAGCGACTGCTCACCCAACACGATGTCGCACTGCACATTGCTTAGCGCCTGCTACAACACCGCTCAGGAGCGCTATGGCTAAGGTGGGAGAGTTTCATACTTGAGCATTCCAGACGCCTGGAGTAGCCTTGAATGATAATAAAACGAAACAAAACAGACAAAATCGAAAGATCCTACAACAAAGTGAACGCGATATGTCCTCCTTTATTCTCGCCATCGATCAAGGCACGACCAGCTCCCGCGCGATTTTGTTTGATCGCCAAGGCCAAATAGCGGCAGTTGCCCAGCAAGAGTTTCCTCAACACTTTCCGCAAGATGGGTGGATCGAACACGATCCTGAAGACATTTGGGATTCAGTGATTGCCACCTGTCGCGAGGTGTTAAGCAAAGCCAAGATAACGCCAGAACAAGTGGATGGCGTAGGCATTACCAACCAGCGTGAAACTACCGTGGTGTGGGACCGCGCCACCGGTAAGCCGCTTTACAACGCCATTGTGTGGCAAGACCGGCGCACCTCCGAGCGCTGTCAGGCGCTACGTGACGAGGGGCACACCGAGGCCGTGCAGGCAAAAACCGGCCTGTTGATCGACCCTTATTTTTCCGCCACCAAACTCGCCTGGATTCTCGATAATGTCGAGGGTGCCCGCGAGCGCGCTGCCCGCGGTGAACTGGCTTTTGGTACCGTCGATAGCTTTCTGATGTGGCGTTTAACCGACGGTAAAAGACACGTGACCGATGCCACCAACGCTTCGCGCACGGCGTTGTTTAATATTCATCACCAAACTTGGGATGACGAGCTGCTGGGACTGTTTAACGTGCCCGCCAATATGCTCCCCGAGGTGAAAGATTCAAGCGACGATTTTGGCACCGTAGAAGCCCACTGGCTGGGCGCGCCACTGCCGATTGCAGGTGTCGCAGGCGACCAGCAGGCGGCGCTTGTTGGGCAGGCGTGCTTCAAACCCGGCATGGGTAAAAGCACTTACGGTACCGGCTGCTTCATGATCGTGAACACTGGGGAAACGGCCTCGGTATCGCGTAATCGCCTGTTAACGACCATTGGCTACCGCATTAACGGCAAGCCCACCTATGCCATGGAGGGCAGCATCTTTGTCGCAGGGGCAACAGTGCAATGGCTCCGGGATGGGTTGAACCTGTTTGCCGATGCCTCGGAAACCGAAGCGCTGGCCCAGAAAACCCGCAGCGGCCACAGCGTTTATCTAGTGCCAGCCTTTACCGGGCTAGGTGCGCCCCACTGGGACCCTAAGGCCCGTGGCGCGATTTTTGGCTTAACCCGCGATACAGGTATTGCCGAAATCGTCGCGGCGGGGCTTCAGGCGGTGTGTTATCAAACTCGCGACCTGCAGCACTGTATGAACGATGACATGGAAGCCGCACCGGGCAACCTGCGTGTCGATGGCGGTATGGTGAAGAATAGCTGGGTCATGCAGTTCTTGGCCGATATGCTCAACGTGCAGGTAGATCGGCCGACGATTCTGGAGACCACCGCGCTAGGGGCTGCCTATTTGGCCGGGTTGCGGCTCGGTTGGTACGACACGCTGGAGGAGATCGAACAACTCTGGCGCTGCGAGCGCAGTTTTACGCCCTCCATGGAAGAGGCAACGCGTGAAAAGCTCTACCAGGGCTGGTTGGATGCAGTATCCCGGGTGCGCTCTACTTAACAGGGCCACCGTAAAGCGCAAACATGAACGCCGTTGACACACAGCGGCGTTTTTTTATGGCGGTTTTATAACGAAGCTATCGCCCTTGGTCGTATAGAGGAATCGTTATTTAAGAGTAAACTGCATTCGTTTTTAATCAACGGGTGTTTTTTATCGTTGGCAAGTTCGTTAGTTCCTACGGTCGTTTTTTGCCGGCCTTGTTAAAACAGTCGTTTAACTCCCTTCTTGAAAGTCTGCGTCAGCGATAACGCTTTCGTGGCCGTTATGTAGTCAAGCTACAACCCGACCTGCTGCCAATGATGCATTGTGGGCATGACAGCCGTGAACCATAGTGAAGTCATGGATCAGGGCGGTGTTTTGTTATCCCGATACGTCGCTCTCATCCTTGCTACATACCGAGGCGCTGCCGCATTACCAGGGCGCTTAAGGCGAAGGTCTTGTAACGCTTGTGACCGTTTCGCAGTTACCGAACTGGGCACTTACCCGGCCCAGCATGAGTAGCAACGTCACCATTCGTCGTTAATTAAGATGGCTGCTTGTTTATTCACTAATGAAATATCTAACAATAACGAGCAGCGGCTGACCATACCATGAGGGACTAACCATGAACTGCATCGAATTGAGCCAACAAGCCGACCGTATCGCTAGCTCTTTCAGCAAGCAAGATTTAGCCAAGCTGGTGTTGGCGCTGAAGAGTAACCGTGAGTCGCTACAGCATGCCGTTGAAGTCATCGATACCATCGATAGTCGACTGGGTTACACCCTGGAAGAGGCCTGGGATGAAGTGCTGGCAGGCGATTCACAACTACTCGTAGAACACGAAGAGTAACCCGTTCGTTCCTAAGGATACGAATACCCCGGCGTAATATCTCGCCGGGGTTTTTGTTTGCGACGTGGTGGCAGGTGACGTGTAGGGCAACGGCGTCAACGATCAGGAAAGGGTGCCTAACGCCTCTTCCGGCGGCCGCGAGGTGTCACGGTTCTCTTCGAAGTAGGTGGTGAACCGTGCCTCTGCCTCATCGCCAAAAAGCACGCGACATGCCTCTTTCAGCCCGGGAGAGTGGCGTAACTGCTCGTGGTGAACCACCAGCGACACTTTTGCCCGCCGACGCAAGAAGTCTTCAAGCTGTGTGATCATCTCATGATCCCGCGCATGCTCCAGCTCGCAGCGAATGTACTCGGTGCCTTCGATCAAAATGTCGGCTTCCGATGGGTCCTGGCGGATCTTCTCCAGCATGGGGATGGCCTGTTCAGCGTAGCGCCGCCACAGACGTGAGGAGAGGGGCTCCGAGGAGGTTGGCGCCGTCATCGCATCCAGGTTCATGCGCTTGGCTTGATCCATGAACTGCTGCTTCACCGCTTCGGGCGGCTCGCCGTACCAGTGGAAGTTAGGATCGCTGAGCGACACGCCAAGCTGCTTCACCTCGTCGGCGATTTCGTCGCCGACGTTCAAACAGTCGGTGAGCTTGCCGCCGAAAATACTGATGTGGGCACTCTCGGCGTTGGTATCGATGACGTGTTTACGGGATAGTTGAAGGAAGTCTCGGTCGCTGCCCTGGTCGGCTTTGATTGCCAGAGGACGCACGCCGCAGCGCGTCGAGATGATGTCCTCCTGGGTGAGCGGTTTGTCGAGCGTCAGACGCTTGTTGATGTTCTCCAAAACGAACGCGATATCATCAGCCGTGACATCCACCTCAGGATGCTCCATATGGGTGTCGGTGGTACCGATGCAGGTGCGGTTTCCCATTGGAATCACAAAAAATAGCCGCCCATCATCCGCAAAAAATGCCAGCACCCGCTTGGTGTCGGTTAACTGCGGCACGATCAGGTGTATACCTTTGGAGTAAAGATGCTGGTGGGTGGTTTTTTGCCCGGTGAGCGCATTGTGCTGATCGACCCAGGGGCCAGCTGCATTGATCAATACTTTGGAGCGAATAGTGAACGTACTGCCATCCATCACGTTGCGGGCTTTGGTCACCCAGGTATCGCCTTCGCGTTCGGCCCCCAACGATTCGACGTAGTTGGCCGCCACGGCACCGTAGTTGAGGGCATGGCGTACGAAGTTAAATACGAAACGGGCGTCGTTATCGTGCAGGTAAGCATCTGAGTACTCGAACCCGCCAACGGCGCCGTCGATATCGATAATAGGCTCTTCTTGCTTGATCTTTTTGGGCGAGAGCAAGCGCGGTAACTTGGTGAAGCCGTTGCCCATCAGCCAATAAAGCCAGGTGCCCGCCCACAAATAGCGCGGAGAGTGGCGGAAACCTTTGGTAATCGTGGTAAGGAAACGAATTTCTTGAACGGTAGACGGGTAGCTTTTGATTAAATGGTTGCGGCTTTTGCAGAGCTTACGTACCAACGCAAAGTCTTTGCTTTCCATATATTTGATGCCGCCCCAAACCAGGTTCGAGGAGTGCATGCTGGTACTGCCAGCAAAGTCGCCACGGTCGATCAGGGCCACTTTGGCACCTTTGCCCGCCAGGGCGGCGGCGGTTGCTGCACCATTGATGCCGCCACCGATAATCAGTGCGTCAAAGTCATCAGTGTGCAATTTCTCGACATTACGGTTACGCAGTTTCATAGCGGTTCCAATTAATTAAGAAAAAGCCCCGTGTTGGTGGCGGTCTCGACCAGTGGAGAGGGCATGGCTGCCTCCGCTGATGACACCACGGTGAATGGGCGGGCTTGCGCCCGCCCAGCAGGTTTTAGCGGGTACCGGCCGCCATCCATGCTTCCATCATTTCATCGTAAGGAACGGTCGTGCCTTGCGGCATTTCGTTCTCCAGTTTCGGCTTGGGTGCGCCTTCCTGGTCAAGCCAGTACTGCGGGTCACGCTCTTCGTTCAGCACCGGGGCGTAGCTGTCGAAGACGTTGGCGCGGGCCAAACGGTTCATGGTGCTGTCCATATCGGCCGCCAGCTTATCCAGACCTTCTTGCGGGGTGACTTCGCCACTCATGACCGGTGCCAGGTTCTGCCACCACAGCGGTGCCATGCGCGGGTAGTCCGGTACGTTGGTACCGGTGGGGGTCCAGTTGGATTCGTTCGGACTGCGATAGAACTCCACCAAACCGCCCAGTTTGGGTGCCATTTCGGTCATCTGCTCAGAGAAGATGTCAGACTCACGAATCGGCGTTAGGCCAGCCATCAGTTTTTCCAGCGAGGTGGTTTTCGCCACGGTGAACTGGGCAAACAGCCAGGCAGCGGTGCGGCGGTCTTCAGGCGTAGAGTCGAAGAAGGTCCAGGCACCTACGTCCTGATAACCCACTTTCATGCCTTCTTCCCAGTAGGGGCCGGTGGGAGAAGGCGCCATGCGCCACAGCGGATTGCCTTCATCGTCGGTCACGGCAACAGATGGATCGGTCATGTCGGCGGTAAAGGCGGTATACCAGAAGATTTGCTGAGCGATATGGCCCTGGGCGGGCACGGGGCCAGCTTCACCAAAGGTCATGCCCTGTGCTTCTGGCGGCGCGAAGTCACGCAGCCAATCCACGGCTTTCTGCATCGCAAACACCGAGGCGGGGGAATTGGTGGCGCCACCGCGACTTACGCTTGCGCCGACCGGCTGGCTCTCTTCGTTGACACGAATACCCCAGTCATCCACCGGGTTACCGGACGGTACGCCAGGGCTGCCCATGCCTGCCATGGAGAGCCAGGAGTCATGGAAGCGCCAGCCCAGCGACGGGTCGCGACGACCATAGTCCATGTGCCCGTATACCTTGGTACCATCGATTTCACCGACATGCTCGGTAAAGAACTCAGCGATATCTTCATAGGCAGTCCAGTTGGTTGGCACGCCTAGGTCGTAGCCGTAGATGTCACGGAACTGGGCTTGCAGGTCTTCACGCTGGAACCAGTCATAACGGAACCAGTAGAGGTTGGCGAATTGCTGGGTGGGTAGCTGGTAAAGGCTGCCATCCGGGCCGGTGCCATACTGCAGGCCGATGAAGTCGTCCAGATCCAGCGTGGGCAGGGTGTAGTCCGCCCACTCGTTTTCCATCGCTTGGCTGAGGTTGATGGTAGTGCCGTAGCGAATATGGGTGCCGATGGAGTCGGTGTCGTTCACGAAGCCGTCGTAGATGCTGTTGCCCGACTGCATCTGGTTCTGCATGGTGTCGACCACGTCACCTTCGCCAATGATGTTATGAGTCAGGTTGATGCCGGTCAGCTCGCTAAACGCGGGCGCGAGCACTTCGCTTTCGTACACGTGCGTGGTCAGGCCCTCGGCCACGGTCTGTATATCCATACCGCGGAAGGGTTCGGCAGCCTTGGCGAACCACAGTAGCTCTTCGATCTGCTCTTCACGGCTGAGCGTCGAGTCCTGGAAATGCTCGTCCACCAAACGCTCTGCAATTGCCCGTGCGTCGTGGTCGTCTGCCATTAGGCTCCCCGAGGCGAGCATTAGGCTAGCGGCGAGGGTAGTGAGTTTGAACTTGTTATTACGCATGTTGACCTCGTTTTGTTGTGCTCTTCCTTGATAACGTGAGCGTCCTTGATACCGCCGTACATCCGCTGAGCGTGCCGTTGGCCTAGCCCCAGCGCATCAACACCAGCAGCCATACCGCTGATAGTGCCAGTGCTATCCAGATGGATAGCGTAGTGAAGCCAATCACCCCCAGGTGAATAAACGCGGCGGAGAGTAGGCCGATGAACAGCCGGTCGCCGCGGGTGGTGCTAATGGGTAGAAACCCCTTGCGTTCGATGGTGGGGGATAAGATCTCCCACAGCGTCATCCCTGCTAGCATCGCTGCAATGGATGAAAAGAAAATGGCAGTCGGCGTCGTCCATACCATCCACGTCATGGCGCTGCTCCTCAGGTGCGGCCCAGGGCAAAGCCCTTGGCGATATGATTACGAACGAAGTACACCACCAGGATGCCTGGGACGATGGTCAGCACACCGGCGGCCGCCAGCGTTCCCCAGTCGATGCCTGAGGCAGTGGAGGTGCGGGTCATGATCATGCCGATCGGTTGAGCGTCGGTGGCCGTCAGGGTACGTGCCAGCAGCAGCTCTACCCACGAGAACATGAACAGGAAGAACAGCGTGACGCCGATACCGGAGCGGATCATAGGAATGAAAATCTTGATAAAGAAGCGCGGAAAGCTGTAGCCGTCGATATACGCCGTCTCATCGATCTCTTTGGGCACGCTGCTCATGAAACCTTCGAGAATCCAGATCGCCAGCGGAATATTGAACAGACAGTGGGCCAGGGCCACGGCGATATGGGTATCGAACAAACCTACCGAGTAGTAGAGCTGGAAGTAAGGCAGCAGAAATACCGCAGGCGGTGCCATCAAGTTGGTAAGCAGCCAGAAGAACAGGTGCTTATCGCCAATGAAACGGTAGCGGCTGAACGCATAGGCAGCAGGCAGCGCCACGCAAATCGTGATCAGCATGTTGAGCGCCACATACAGCATTGAATTCACATAGCCCATGTACCAGCTGGAATTAGTGAAAATGCCGATGTAGTTATCGAACGTCAGGTTCTTGGGCCATAGCGTCATGGAGCCCAGAATCTCACTGTTAGTCTGCAGCGACATGTTGAACAGCCAATAAATGGGCAGAATCATCAAAAACAGGTAGAGCCCCAGCAGAAACCGTGAACGGAACCGGCTGCGCGCGTTACGTTTGCGGCGCTGTGCAGGCGTTGTCCGGCTAAAAATGGTGTTGTATTTCTCGCCCTGCTGGGCGTTATCTAAGCGGTACATATCATGCTCCCCCGTGCGGGTTCTTATCTTTTTGCATGTGCATGATGGTGGTGTAGAACACCCAGCTCACGAGCAAAATGACCAGGAAGTAAATGATCGAGAACGCGGCAGAGGGCCCCAGATCCTGCTGGCCGATGGCCATGGTGGCCAGCGACTGGCTCAGGAAGGTCGTGGAGCTACCCGGGCCGCCGCCGGTCAGTACAAAGGGCTCGGCGTAAATCATGAACGAGTGCATAAAGCGCAGCAGCACCGCAATAACCAGTACGTTGGTGAGTTTGGGCAGTTGGATGTAGCGGAAGATGGCCCACTTGGAGGCGCGGTCGATACGCGCGGCTTGGTAGTAAGCCTCGGGAATCGAACGCAGGCCGCTGTAGCACAGCATGGCCACTAGCGGTGTCCAGTGCCAAACGTCCATCAAAATAATCGTTGCCCAGGCATCGCCCGCATTACGGGTGATGTTGTAGTTGATCCCTAGCTCGCGCAGACCGTAGCCCATGAGGCCGATATCGCCACGGGTGAAGATTTGCCAAATACTGCCCACCACGTTCCATGGGATCAGAAGCGGTAGAGTAATCAGAATCAGCACGGCGGACGCCTGCCAACCGCGTTTGGGCATGATCAGCGCAATGCCAATGCCCAAAGGCACTTGGATGGCGAGAATGGTCAGGGAAAACAGAATCTGGCGCACGAACGCGTCGCGCAGCGCAGAGTCGTTCAGAATGCTGTGGAACCATTCGGTACCGGTGAAGAAGCGGGCATTAGGGCCCAGCACGTCCTGAACCGAGTAGTTGACCACGGTCATCAAGGGGATGATGGCCGAAAAAGCCACCAGTACCAGCATGGGAAGTACCAGCAGCCATGCGCGGTTATTGAGTACTTTATTATTCATGGCCGATCTCCACTAGGTATTCATCGACGTAGAGCGCGATGTGCTGATCGGAAAACACTGCATGGGCAGCGTCACCTACCGGCGCGTGACCTTCAGGCAGGCGCGCTTTGAACAACTGGCCGTTCAAGGTAAAGCTCAGCAGCGAGTAGGTCCCCAAGTCCTGCAGGTTGACCACTTCAATCGGTACGCTGTTTGGCTCCGGCGAGTTGCTGACCGTAATGAACTCCGGGCGAATGCCAAGCTTGATATTGCTGGAGCCTGCGGCCGCCACGCTGCGGCTAACGGCCTCATTCACGGGTAGCGGCAGCTTGCCAAACATCACTTTGCCCGCCTGATGGGTGACGCTCATGAAGTTCATCCCCGGGCTGCCAATGAAGTACCCCACGAAGGTATGCGCCGGTTTTTCGAACAGTTCACGAGGCGTGCCGAACTGCACCACCTGACCGTCGTACATCACCGCAATTTTGTCAGCAAAGGTAGAGGCTTCGAGCTGGTCGTGGGTAACGTAGATCATGGTGATATTGAAGCGCTCATGGATCTCTTTGAGCTTACGGCGCAGCTTCCACTTGAGCTGCGGGTCGATCACCGTGAGGGGTTCGTCAAATAGGATGGCAGAGACGTCGTCACGCACTAGCCCGCGGCCCATGGAGACTTTCTGCTTCTCATCGGCGGTGAGGTTTTTGGCTTTCCGGGAGAGGAGCGGCGTGAGGTCGAGGATATCGGCAATTTCCCGAACTTTCGGGTCGACCTTGTACTCGGGGGTGTTCATGTTGCGCAGCGGGAAAGCCAGGTTGTCGTACACCGTCATGGTGTCGTAGATCACCGGGAACTGGAACACCTGGGCGATGTTGCGCTCCTCCGGCGGCAGCTCGTTCACACGGTGACCATCGAACAGTACGTCACCTTCGGAGGGTTCCAGCAGGCCAGAAATAATGTTTAGCAGGGTTGATTTACCGCAGCCCGACGGGCCCAGCAGTGCATAAGCACCGCCCTGGTGCCACACGTGATCCATCTGGCGAATCGCGTAGTCGCTATGGCTGCTAGGGCTTTTGCTATAGCTGTGCGCCAAGCCTTTTAAAGTAATCTCAGCCATGAGCAACGCTCCCTTGAGCAGAGGAGGGGATGTGCACGGTGCTGCCCTGTTTATCGAAGGCGTACAGTTGATGCGACGGGAAATAGACGTTAATCGCATCGTTCACGTGGAACTCGTGAATGCCTGCCAAGTGCAGCACCAGCGGGAAACGTTCATGGCGCACGTGCAAAAACGTTTCCGAACCGCTGATTTCCGCAACGTCGACCAGAACCGGCAGCTCTACATCATCGGCAGACTGCGGTTTGAGGGTAATGTGCGAGGCGCGCACGCCGAAGTCGTAATCGCCGGGGGCAAGCTGCTGGAGGCCAGGATCGCAAGGAAAGTGCAGCGACTGGTCAAAGGTGATGTCCGTCTCGGTCAGCTTGCCGGGCACGATGTTGATCGGCGGTTCGGAGAACATCTCGGCGCTGTGACGGCCGTTGGGTTCGCGATATACCTGTTCGGTGGGGCCGTACTGCAGTAGCTTGCCTTCATGCAGTACCGCCGTATTGCCGCCTAATGCCAGCGCTTCGTTGGGCTCTGTAGTGGCGTAAACGGCAATACAGTTGCGCGCTTTGAAGAGTTCGCGCAGCTCGTCACGCAGCTCTTCGCGCAGTTTGTAATCCAGGTTCACCAGCGGCTCGTCGAACAGAATCAGGTCGGCATCTTTGACCAGCGCCCGGCCCATAGCGGTACGCTGCTGTTGCCCGCCGGAGAGCTCTTGGGGGTAGCGGTCGAGGAGATGTTCGATATGCAGCATTTCGGCAATGCTGCCCACGCGGCGATCAATTTCCTGCTGCGGCGTTTTGGCCAGCTTCAGCGGCGAAGCAATGTTGTCGCGCACCGTCAGGCTGGGGTAGTTGATGAACTGCTGGTACACCATCGACACGTTGCGTTTACGCACCGATACGCCGGTGACGTCTTTGCCATCCATGAAAATGCGCCCGCGGGTGGGTTGCTCCAAGCCTGCCATTAGACGCATGAGCGTGGTTTTGCCCGCTAAGGTTCGTCCCAGCAATACGTTAAAGGAACCGGGTTCCAGTTCGAGATCCACCCCACTGATATGGGACTGACCCCCGACGACGTGGTCGATATTTTGCAAATGTAAGGACATGCCGATCTCGCTAGCGTCGTTGTTATTGATAGGTGGTATCGATAATTGTGTAGTGCGCTGATCGCGAGGGAGGGTGGTTGGCCGTACTTGTTTGCCGTTTATTGTGAGGCAACCGACCCATGCGATATTTTCATTAACGAAAGGCTAGTTGATCATTTGCGAACTTGCAACGCTTTTGATGGCCGTTTGTATTCGCTTTTAGGCGTAGAAAAGCGCAAAAAAGCGATTTTTCAAACGGCTGGCAAAACGGTGTGGTGCGCCATGATCGGCTCTGGGTGGTGCGCATGTTCGTTTGCTTCGTTTTAGAACATGGCAAGAGGGCAAAAAAAACCGGCCCAGAAAGGGCCGGTAGGTTGGGAGATGGCGGAAGAAGGCTACTTGACGCTGGTTTCCGTTGGCGAAGAGGCCTTGGCCGGTGCTGCGTTGTGGTCGATCAGCGTCGACTTATCATTGGCAAAGGCATCGTAAGCGAAGTCATCGACGGTCAGCATCTCCAGTACTTCGGCTTCAAAGGTGCGCATGAAGGCGGCCTCGTCGTCATTGATCAAGCCTTTTTCAAGCGCTGCTTCTACCCGTGCTTCAGGGTGGAGAGCCGTTTGCGGTAGTTCGCCTTTGGCATAGGCTTTGTTCACCGTACGGTAGATGTTCTCAGCGCGGTCGTAATCACCGAGCAACGCGTTGTAGCGTGCTAGCGGGTTGCTCACCGCGCCGTCATCTTTGTCCCAGGTGTTCGAAAGCAGCTTGCTACGCAGCGCGCTATGAGTGGATACCCGCTGGGCAATATCACGGGCCAAGTCGTCCTGCGGCTTGCGCCAGCGGCGACCCGTGGGCATGACGACGACTTTTAATACGTTACCCAGCGCACGGTTGGGCAAGTTATCGAAGATCTCGACGAACGCTTGCTCCGCGCGATGAAGGAGGAACTGCAGGCTGTAATGAAGCAGCGCCTCTTCGCCTTCTACTTTATTGCCGTTATGCCACTGCTTGAGCACCATGGAGGCGAGGTAGAGATTAGAAAGTACATCGCCTAGGCGCGCCGAGAGCATTTCGCGTTTTTTCAGCGTAGAGCCTAAGCTGGCCATGGCGGCATCCGCACACAGGCCGAAACCAGCCGAGAGGCGAGCGATATCCTGCGCGTAGCCAGCGGCGGGGCCGCTAAACGGAACGCTCGGCTTGCCAAGGCCAAGCCCCAAGGTGAAGGCGCGCGCCGCGTTGCCGAAGATTAAGCCCGCATGGCCGAAGAAGGCTTTATCGAAGGCGTTCACATCGTTGGCGTCTTTGGCGGCCAGCTCTTCCAGCACATAAGGGTGGCAGCGAATCGCGCCCTGACCAAAGATCATCAGGTTGCGGGTCATGATGTTCGCGCCTTCCACGGTGATGGCTACCGGGTTGGCACTATAGCCAATGCCCAGGTAGTTGCGCGGGCCAAGCGTCACTGCTTTACCGCCGTGAACGTCCATCGCATCGCTCAGCAGCACGCGCTGGAACTCGGTCAGCTGACTTTTCAGGATGGCAGAGGGGACCGCTGGCTTTTCGCCGTGGTCGATCAGGTTAGCGGTTTGGTACACCGTGGCCGCCGAAATGTAGGCCAGCGATGCCATACGTGCCAAAGGCTCTTGCACGCCTTCCATCTCGGCCACCGGCACGTTGAACTGACGACGCACGCGGGTGAAACCGCCGCTCCAGCCCAGCGCGTAGCGCGCGGTGCCGGTGGCACCGGAGGGCAGCGTAATGCAGCGGCCAATGGATAGACACTCGACCAGCATACGCCAGCCTTGGCCGATCATATCCGGACCACCGATGATGGTCTCCAGCGGGACGAACACGTCCTTACCTTTGATTGGGCCGTTCATGAACGGGCTGCCAATTGGGTGGTGACGACGGCCAATCTCCATGCCTTGGGTATCGCGGGGAATCAGCGCCAGGGTAATGCCACGATCTTCTTCTTCGCCCAGCAGGTTTTCCGGGTCGAAGAGACGGAATGCTAGGCCAACCACGGTGGCGATGGGCGCCAGGGTGATCCAGCGCTTCTCGAAGTTCAGGCGCACGCCCACGACTTCTTCGCCATTAATGACCTGCTTACAGACCACACCGGTATCCGGTAGCGAGGTCGCATCGGAGCCTGCACGGGGGCCGGTGAGGCCAAAGCAGGGAATCTCGCGGCCATCGGCCAGGCGCGGCAGATAGTGGTCTTTCTGGGCTTGGGTGCCGTACTTCAGCAGCAGTTCGCCCGGGCCGAGGGAGTTGGGCACGCCCACGGTGACCATCAGAGTCTCGTTGGCGGAGAGCTTTTGCAGCACCATGGATTGCGCCTTGGCCGAGAAGCCCAAGCCGCCGTACTCCTTCGGAATGATCATCCCGAAGAAGCCCTCTTTTTTCAGGTAATCCCACAGCTCTTGGGGCAGGTCGGCGCGTTCACGGGCGATATCCCAAGCGTTGCACATGCCAGCGGCTTTGGCGCACTGGTTGTCTAAAAACGCCTGCTCTTCGTCACTCAAACCGTCATCTTTAAAGTCGAGCAGCGATTGCCATTGGGGCTTGCCTGAAAAGAGTTCGCCGTCCCAAGACACGCTGCCGGCTTCCAGCGCGGTGCGTTCGGTCGCCGATACTTTGGGGGCCACTTTTTTGAAGATGGCAAAGATGCGCGGAGTGAGCCATTTACGGCGCAGCGCAGGCAGACCTGCGACGGCCACTGCAACTGCGCCGATCAATAACAGCGTGCCGATGACTGGGGCACCTAGCACTAGGCCGACTAAGCCCAATACGCCTAGTAGGGCCAGGGCGGGTGTGGCACCTGCCTCGCGACGCATCACCACGAGCAAGCCGGCAACGGCGAGCACGATGAGGAGTAAGGTGAGCATGGGGGAATCTCCGTGGGTGGTTATCAAAGAACGTATTTAAACGTATGTTTGAATATTCGCAGAGTCATTGCGCCTTGTGCAAGCATTTCACCGTTATACGTTCGCTTTATATCTTCAATGTAGCGCAGTTAGGGCATAAAAAAACGCCATGGTGAGGCACCATGGCGTTTTGACGCAGCGGGTTGGCGTACCCGTGTCGATATCGGCTTATGATACCTGCTTGGCAGGCGCGCCGTTGGCGACGTAGTAGTCGACGTTGGCACGCGGCAGGGGCTCGCGACCTCGAATGCGGTCGGCAATTTTCTCCGCCAACATGATGGTAGGCGCGTTCAGGTTGCCGGTAGGAATGACCGGGAACAGCGAGGCATCCACCACGCGCAGCCCTTCAAGCCCGTGTACCCGGCCTTGAGCATCGGTGACGGCCATCTCGCCTTCGCCCATGCGGCAGCTGCCGCAGGGGTGGTAGGCGGTTTCGGCGTGCTGTTTGACGAAGTTATCGAGCTCTTCGTCGCTTTGCACGTCTGGGCCAGGGGCGATTTCCCGGCCTCGGTATTGATCAAACGCGGGTTGAGCGATGATCTCGCGAGTCAAGCGAATCGCATCGCGAAACTCTTCCCAATCTTTCTCTTTGGCCATGTAGTTGAACAGAATGCTCGGTGCCGCGTGGGGGTCTTTGGACGTGAGACGAATACGGCCGCGGCTTTCTGAACGCATGGAACCTACGTGGGCCTGGAAGCCATGCGCTTGAACGGCACTCTTGCCGTTGTAGCTAATGGCGATCGGCAGGAAGTGGTACTGCAGGTTCGGCCACTCCTCGTCATCGCGGCTGCGAATAAAGCCACAGGATTCGAACTGATTGCTCGCGCCCACGCCCGTGCCGTTAAACAGCCACTCGGCCCCAATCTTCGGCTGGTTGTACCATTTCAGCGCCGGGTAGAGCGAAATCGGCTCCTTGCACTCGTACTGAATGTACATTTCCAGGTGGTCTTGCAGGTTTTCGCCGACGCCCGGCAGCTCATGCACCACGGGAATGCCTAGCTCTTTCAGCCACTCTGGGTTACCCACGCCGGAGCGCTGGAGAATTTGTGGCGAGGCAATCGCGCCACCGCACAGCAGCACTTCACGGCGTGCGCGAGCCTGTTTGGGCTGGCCTTTTTGCTCGTAGCGCACGCCGACGGCGCGCTTACCATCGAATTCGATCACGTCGGTGACGGCGTGGGTTTCGATGGTCAGGTTGCTGCGCTGTTTGGCTGTGTCCAGGTAGCCGCGAGCGGTCGAGGCACGGCGGCCTTTCGGCGTCACGAAGCGGTCCATCGGGCCGAAGCCCTCTTGCTGGTAACCGTTGACGTCGTCGGTTTCCGGATAGCCCGCTTGCTTGCCCGCCTCAATAAAGGTGCGATAAAGCGGGTTGTTGCCCGCTTTGGGCGTGGTCACGCTAACGGGGCCATCACCACCGTGGTAGTCGTTCGGGCCAATATCGCGGGTTTCGCACTTTTTGAAGTAGGGCAGGCAGCTCAAGTAGTCCCACTCCGCCAAGCCGGGCTGTTTGGCCCAGTTGTCATAATCCAACGCGTTGCCACGGATGTAACACATGCCGTTGATCAGCGAGGAGCCGCCGAGGCCCTTGCCTCGGCCACACTCCATGCGGCGGTTGTCCATGTGCGGTTCGGGATCGGTTTCGAACGCCCAGTTATAACGCTTGCCCTGCAGCGGGTAGGCCAGGGCTGCGGGCATTTGGGTACGAAAATCGAAACGGTAGTCAGGTCCACCGGCTTCCAACAGCAGCACGCTGACATCGCTATCTTCGGTCAGGCGCGTGGCCAGCACGTTACCTGCTGAACCAGCACCAATGACGATGTAATCAAACTCGGTTGCTTGAGACATAGGGGTTCTCTCATCAAGAAAGGGGAGTGGCGTGTTCGAAAAGCTGTGCTCCGCCTTTAAAACACGGACTCGAACGGCCCCATCTCGATCTGCACGGACTTGGTCTGGGTGTAGTGATTCAGCGTTTCCACGCCGTTTTCACGGCCAATACCGGACTCTTTATAGCCACCGACCGGCATTTCAGACGGGGATTCGCCCCAGGTGTTGACCCAGCAAATGCCTGCTTCCAACTGATGAATGACGCGGTGCGCGCGGTTCAGGCTTTCGCTGAAGACGCCAGCAGCCAGGCCGTACTTGGTGTCGTTGGCGCGGCGGATCACTTCGTCTTCGTCATCAAAGGCGAGTACTGACATCACCGGGCCAAAGATCTCTTCTTTGACAACGCGCATCTCATCGGTGCAGTCGGTGAATACGGTGGGGGCTGCCCAGGCGCCTTTGGCCCATTCGCCGCTGTTCCACGCGTCGCCGCCGGCCAGCACGCGTGCGCCTTGCTCTTTTCCGAGCGCGATGTAGGAGAGCACTTTTTCCTGATGCTCGAAGCTGACGAGCGGACCGAAATTGACGCTTGGGTCCATCGGGTCGCCCGCTTTAATACGCGCTACACGCTCTACCAACTTGGCTTCGAACGCGTCTTTGACGCTGCGCTCGACGAACACGCGGGTGCCGTTGGTGCAGATTTGGCCGCTGGAGTAGAAGTTCGCCATCATGGCGGCATCGGCCGCGCGGTCAAGGTCCGCGTCTGCAAACACGATCAGCGGAGATTTACCGCCGAGTTCCATCGTCACGTCTTTCAGCGTGGAACCACCGGCAGCGGCCATGACCTTTTTGCCAGTGCCCACTTCACCCGTGAACGAGACTTTGGCAATGCCTTCGTGCTCGGTCAGCATGGCACCGACGCGGCCATCGCCCTGCACCACGTTGAACACGCCGTTCGGTAGGCCTGCTTCGGTGAAAATTTCGGCAAGCTTCATCGCCGTCAGCGGCGTCACTTCGCTGGGCTTGAACACGATAGCGTTCCCCGCTGCCAGCGCCGGAGCCGCTTTCCAGCAGGCGATTTGAATCGGGTAGTTCCAGGCACCAATGGCGCCAATCACGCCCAGCGGTTCGCGGCGGGTATAAACGAACGAGCTGTCACGCAAGGGAATTTGGTGGCCCTCAATGGCGGGGGCGAGACCTGCGTAGTACTCCAGTGCATCGGCACCGGTCACGATATCGACGCTGGCGGTTTCGCTGATGGGCTTGCCAGTATTGCGGGTTTCCAGCTCGGCAAGCTCGTCGTTGCGTTCACGAAGAAGCGCCACGGCACGTAGCAGGATGCGCGAGCGCTCCATGCCAGTCATCGCGGCCCATTCACGCTGGCCACGCTGTGCAGCTTGAACGGCGCTGTCGACATCGGCTTGGCTCGCTTGGCCAATTGTGGCCAGCAGGCTGCCATCATAAGGGTTGGTGACGGTAAACGTTTCGCCGGAGGTGGCATCAACCGGGCGACCATCGATGTAGAGGGGCTGTACGTCTTGAGCGGCCATGCTGATCTCCTTAATAAAGTTCGGCAGTGGATGCATCTTGAAAGCATCCGTAATGTGTCAGTAACTGGTCGAGATAGGTGTGCGCAAGATGGCGCGCTTCTGCGGCATCTAGGCCTTCCGGGGCCAGCGCGCCGCGAAGCCACAGGCCATCGATCATGGCAGCCAAACCACGGGCCGCGTTGCGAGCGTCGGCGCGCGGCATGACCCGATGGAACTGGTGGCAGAGATTGGCGTACAAGCGGCGGTCGTTAACGTATTGAAGACGTTGCAACACCGGCTTGTGCATGCTGCTGGCCCAGAAGGCAAGCCAGGTCTTCGCGGCGGGCCCGGTGACCTGGGTGCGGTCGAAGTTGCCCTCGATGATGGCGCCGATGTGAGCGCGTGGAGAGTCGTCTTCCAACGCATGGCGTCGTGCCGCGACGGCATCGCTTAGATCCGTCAATATTTGACGCATGGTGGCTTCGAGCAGGCCATCCTTGCCGCCAAAATAGTGGCTAATGATGCCGGCAGAGACACCCGCATGGCGGGCGATGCGCATGACCGTTGCCTCGGCCAGTCCCACTTCGTCAATGGCCGCCATCGTAGCCTTGATCAACTGTTGGCGGCGTATTGGTTCCATTCCCACCTTAGGCACAGCTATCTCCTAATGACGTTGAATGCCCATTGGCTCCTCGCCTTGAAAAGCAGGAGTAGGCATGGTTACCTGAATATGATGGCATTTTTTTATTGAACGTTCAATCAATAAAAGTGTGTCGAGCAGTTTCTCGCCTCTGCATTGCTCGCCGTAGAGCGCGTTTCAATAAAACAGATAACGAGGAAAGACGACGAATGAAACAGCTAACCAAACGCCATATGAGTGCTCTGTTCGTGACCGCTTGCCTGCCGATGACGGCCGCTGCCGATGAGTGTAGTCGCGTGCGCTTCGCCGAGGTGGGCTGGACCGATATCACGGCTACGACCGCCTTGGCCAGCGAAGTATTGGAGGCGCTAGGCTACGAGCCCCGTGTCGATACGGTCTCGGTCCCCATTGCCTACGCGGGCATGCGCAATGACGATTTCGACGTCTTCTTGGGTAACTGGATGCCCTCCATGGCGTCCATTAGCGATCCCTACATCGAGCGTGGCGACGTCGAACGCTTAACGGCCAACCTCCAAGGTGCCAAGTACACGCTGGCAGTGCCGCAATACGTGTACGACTCTGGGGTGACCTCGGTGAACGATTTGGCCGAACATGCCGATCGGTTCGAGCAGCGCATTCATGGCATCGAAGCGGGCAATGATGGCAACGAACTCATTCAGCAAATGATCGACGATGATGCATACGGGCTAGGCGATTGGCAGGTGATCGACTCCAGCGAGGCAGGCATGCTGGCCGAGTTGAGCGCACGGGTTCCCAATGAAAAGTGGATGGTTTTCTTGGGTTGGGAGCCGCACCCCATGAACACCAATTTTGAGATGGCGTACCTGTCTGATGCAGACGACTACTTTGGCCCGAATCTCGGAGGTGCGACGGTCTACACCAATACTCGTGCTGGTTTCGTTGAGTCCTGCCCGAACGTCGGTGAATTGCTGAGCAACATGACGTTCACGCTGGAGATGGAAAACCAGCTGATGAGCGCCATCATGGACGAGGGTGTCGAACCTCGCGAAGCGGCGCGTACGTATCTCAATGATCACCCGGAAGTACTCGAGGCTTGGTTAGAAGGCGTGACCACGCGTGAAGGTGAAGAGGCACTGCCTGTTGTCAAAGCGGCGCTGTAAGCCCGTTTGCGCTTAGTGAATCGCACGATGAAAAAAGGCAGGCCGTTTCGGCTTGCCTTTTGACGCTAATATAGGCATACTCTGCACCCGCTGATGTCGAAAAGGCTACGTAGCTCAGCTGGTTAGAGCACATCACTCATAATGATGGGGTCCCCTGTTCAAATCAGGGCGTAGCCACCAATCAGCGCCAGTATGCGGCTCAAAAGCATACGATTATGGTGGCCCCTTAGGTCCTCCCGCAACGCTAAACTGCGAACCCCGCCAGGCCCGGAAGGGAGCAACGGTAGTGGTGGCTGCGTGTGCCGGGATGTGGCTTTTGGGGCCGCCTCCATTCAGTTGTACCTTTTCCCTCCTCTCCAGATGTCGACTTCTTCGCTTTGCGTCGGCGTTGTTGGTCGCTATCCACACTATTCCTTGTCGCTAAAGCTCCTTTTGGTTCTGCTAGCCAGCTTGGCAGGGCGCGTGTTTCTTCGTCTTGCGCGCACGAAAAAAGCCACTGCCGGGCGCTGCCTCTTCTTGCAGATGGCTGAGAAGAGATCGGCCGGACAGTGGCTTAGTGCTACGGGGTATAGAAGATCAGTCGTGCGGGAGGCTCATGACGTCTTCAACGGGCCTTAGCGTGCAGTAACAGCGCTTTCTCTTTGGCGATCCCAGTGGCCGGAAAGCCGTGTGAGCGCCAGGGCAAGCGCAACGATACCCGCCCCCATCCAGGCCGTGTCGGTGAGCTGCATTCCATCGACGACGTAGCCACCGATGACAGAGCCCAGCGCAATCCCAATGTTGAACGCGGCGATGTTCAACCCTGACGCGATATCGACAGCTTCAGGGACGAAGCGCTCGGCTTGCTGTACCACATACACTTGCAGCCCCGGTACGTTACCAAACGCAAAGGCTCCCCAAATCAGCACCGTCAGCACGGCGGCGATGGGATGTGCCGCTGATAGAGTCAGCATCAGTAAAATGGCGATGAGGCCCGAAAAGATTACTGTCAGCGCACGTATGGGCCCCATGCGGTCCGCCATTTTACCGCCGTAGATGTTGCCGAAGGCGACAGATACGCCATAGACCAGCATGATCAAGCTCACGGCATTATTTCCAAAGTCACTCACCTCTTGCAGGATGGGTGCCAAGTACGTGAATGCCGTGAACGTGCCGCCATAGCCCAGAATAGTGATCAGGTACACGAGCAGTAGGCGAGGATGCGTAAGCACCTTGAGCTGTTGGCCGAGGGTCGCCGGCGCGGACTTTTTCAAGTTGTTGGGGACGAGGAGGGCGCTGCCGATCAAGGCGATTAGGCCTAGAGACGACACCACCAAGAAGGTGGCGCGCCAACCGAAGTTTTGTCCAATCCACGTGCCTAGCGGTACGCCGGTCACGAGCGCCACGGTAAGACCTGTGAACATGATGGCAATCGCGCTCGCTTCTTTATCTTTGCTGACCAAGCTGGTGGCAATGGTCGAGCCGATAGAGAAAAAGACGCCGTGGGCAAGCCCCGTCAAAATACGTGCGGTAATCAACGAGCCGTAGCCCGGCGCTTGCCAGGCCAGCAAGTTACCGACGATGAACAGCGCCATCAGGCCGAGCAGCACCAGCTTGCGATTCATACGACCAGTGAGGGCGGTCAGCACCGGTGCGCCAACGGCAACACCAGCGGCGTAGAGGCTTACTAACAGTCCTGCCGAAGGCAGCGAAACGCCCAAGTCTTGGGCGATGGTAGGCACCAATCCGACAATGACGAATTCGGTGGTGCCAATAGCAAAGGCACTGAGGGTCAGTGCGAACAGTGCAATAGGCATGGCAAATCTCCTGTAAAGAAGGGATGTAAAAAGGGGAACGACGTAACGCTGCGGAGTTTGCGCCGGATGCCTTATGCGATAAACAGTACTAAAATAGAAACACTTTTACGTTATCGACAATAATGTGTGCGCTAGGAGTTCATCATGTTGAGCCGCACCGAAGATCTGCAGCTCCTGGTTGCCGTCGTGGATAGCGGTGGTTTCAGCGCAGCGGCCCGGCAGATGGATGTGCCCGTCGCCAAGGTCTCCCGTGCCGTGCAGCGTTTGGAGCAGCGGCTGGGTATCCCATTACTGAACCGTACGACCCGCAGTGTGACCCTCACCAGTGAAGGGCGCGCCTTTATCGAGCGGGTCAGGGTGGGTTTGAGCGCGCTTGAAGAAGCCGAAGAGGCGATGCGATTAAGCCAGGTGCGCCCGAGTGGGCGGCTTAGAGTCGATGCGGCGACGCCTTTCGTACTGCATCAACTGGTGCCTTTGATTGGCGCATTTCGCGATCATTATCCGGGTATCGAGCTCGAGCTATCCGCCTCTGATAGCATCATCAATCTGTTGGAGCAGCGTACGGATGTCGCGATCCGCATTGGTGGGCTAGAGGACTCCACGCTTCACGCTCGCCTGCTGGGGCGCTCGCCGCTGCACCTAGTGGCAAGCCCTCATTACTTGGAGCGCCACGGTGTGCCGATCAGCCCGACAGCATTGCGAGACCACCAGCTACTTGGGTTTCTGAACGCAGACAGTCTGGATCGCTGGCCGGTCGAAGGGCTACCGCAGGAAGGCCCCAATATTCAAGCGCACCTGCGAACCTCGAGCGGTGAGGTCATGCGGCAGCTGTGCTTGGCAGGCGAGGGTATCGCTTGTATGTCGCGGTTTATGATTCGTCACGACTTAGAGAAAGGCGCGCTGGTGGGGTTGATGATGGATCGTATGATCAGCCCGAACTCCCGTGAAATGGTTCAAGCGGTCTATTACCGTAATACGGCGCTTTCGGGCAGAATTGGTGCGTTTCTCGATTTCGTGGCACCTCGATTAAGGCTTTGATGATGAATCCTTTAATGCGCGTCGTTCCTCGTATGCTCTTGATGTGGATACCCCGATGAAAACCGTATTGCGTTGGCTGGCTGCCGTAATGGCACTGTTGGTCTTATTGCTGGCTGGGCCGGTGTGGATATTGGCCAGTAACCAGGTCATTACCGATGGCCACTGGTCGAATCTCGACCGTTCGTCTGCGGGATTGGCGCCCCATCCTGATCGCGTCCAAGACGCCGTCGTACAGGTATACGCGGCACGTGCCTATAGCTGGCGCGGAGCCTTTGGTGTGCATATCTGGATTGCGACAAAAGCAGAGGGGGCGCGAGAGTATCAGCTGCATCAGGTGTTGAGCTGGCGCCGCCCCACGGTGGTTTCTTCCATCGACACGCCTGATCGCGCTTGGTTTGGGCATCCGCCTGAGCTTCTCGCCGATTATCGAGGTGCTGAAGCCGCTGAATTAATACCTCGTATTCAAGACGCTGTGGCGCGCTATCCGCAAGCGGATTTGTACCGAGTTTGGCCTGGCCCCAATAGCAACAGCTTTATTGCCTGGGTGATACGCGAAGTCGAGGGCTTTGAGGTTGCGCTGCCGACCACGGCGGTGGGTAAGGATTACCTCTTCAATGGTGTCGTTGCTCCCGCCCCCAGCGGAACTGGATATCAACTGTCGCTGGGAGGTGTGGTGGGGATCATGCTGGCGCTGGAGGAGGGCATTGAGCTCAACCTGCTGGGTATGAGTGTCGGCATCGATATCCTGCGCCCCGCCCTCAAATTACCTGGCATCGGCCGGTTGGGTATGCCTGCCAAGGTGGCGGGTGGCGGTCACACATCCTCGGTGGCACTGTGATCTAGCCATGCAAGCCCCATTGCGTGTGGAAATGTATTCTCAGACACTTTTATCCTATAATAGTGTTTGTAGATACTGAGTCAGGAAGTGCAATGCAAACAGCGCAAAAGTTTGCCCAGAATAAGGCAGCCGCCGCGGTGGGCCTCAAAGCAGCGGTACGCATTCTAGAGAAGTGGCGAGCCTCGGGAGAGCAGGGGGAAGCGATTCTACGCGTCTCTCACAGTACCTACGCTCGAGCTCGGCGCGGCGATCTGGCAGCGATCAAGCTGGATAGTGACCAGCTAGCGCGCATCAGCTACGTGCTGAACATCCATGCGGCGCTGCGTGTGGTATTCGATAACCCCGACAACCTGTACGGGTTTGTGAACATGGTCAATCACAACCCCTATTTCAATGGTCGCACGCCCATGGCCATCATGGGGACTGGGGATTTTGCCGCGCTTTACGAAACGTATAAGCGCATCGATAGCCTGCGGGGTGGTCAGTGGTAAAGGCGGCTGATTTGCCCGTACTGCCAGCCCGTGATGTGATCGGCTATCGATTGGTCAACAGTAAGTTTCCGCCGATCGATCTGTTCGATGATGTAGCTGACCCCGACGAGTTCGCCGCTCTCCATGCACTTCAATCACTCACCAATCCGCGTTTGCAGAATGAGGTAGGTGACCTGGCGCTGCTGCCGCTCGAGCAGATTCCTTTCGGTATTCGTGGCTGTTCGTATGCCGTGGCCCCCTTTACGCATATCAATCCAGAAGGATCACGTTTTAGCGACGGCAGTTTTGGCGTGCTGTACCTTGCCGATACGTTGGAAACCGCGATTACGGAAGTCAAGCACCATCAGCAAGCGTACTGGCAGCGCGTGCCCGAGCTGCGCTATGAGCGGTTCGTTTTTCGGGGATTGAGAGGCACCTTCAGGGAGGTGTCAATAGGCGATGCGCTGACGCTGCCCAGCGATCATCTCGTCTACGCACCCGATCACTATACGGCGTCGCAGCCGTTCGGTGCAGACGTTCGGCGTACGTTGAACGGCCTTCGTTACCATTCGGTGCGCCGACCCGGGGCGCACTGCTGGGCGCTCATGACGCCGCGCCATGTGACGGACATTATCCAGACCACTCACCTAGAGATGATCTGGAACGGCGCCATCACCCAGGTGAATCATCTACGTGTCACCCAGCCATAGAGGCGTGCGGAAAAGAGGCTCAGTTATTTTGCTGCTGGTCGGTATAGCGCTGCATGATCGTGAGCGTCTCATCGCTAACATGGTGTTCCATCCCTTCTGCATCGATGCGGGCAGTGCTGTCGTCCACCCCCAGCGCTCGCAAAAAATGCAGCACGATATCGTGACGCGCACGGGACGTCTCCGCCATTTTTTGACCCTCATCGGTCAAAAACAGCGAGCGATACGGCTTGCTGGTCACCAAACCTAACTCGTTCAAGCGACGAATCATTTTCGACACCGTCGCTTGGCTGACGGCCATTCGGTTAGCAATATCGGCCGCGCGGGCCTCGCCGCGATGACGAATCAGGTCGCCAATCAATTCGACGTAATCTTCGATTAGCTCCGTTTCGTGGGCGTTGCGCACGGCCTCGTATTGCTGGGCGTGCTGTTCCACTGGCGGCAGCGCATCACCGCTGTGTCCGGAGGGAGGTGGGGTGCGCCGCTGTTGGTGATCACTCATTGGCAAAGGTTATCAAAGTTAGTGGAAACGTTAATTGGCGATGGTAGCGCATTTTTCACGATAATTGTTAGCCAAGGCTAAACTGTTTGCACAATGCTTTTTTGTTGAGCTAAAGTTATCAGTAACGCGAGCCTAGCACAGAGGAGAGATCCAGTGGCTAAACCATACTTGCTAGCAGCCTTGGGCGTGTCGTTCGCCTGGTGTGGCGTTGTGACCAGTGCTCAGGCCGATGAGTTGCAAAACCCGCCCATAGAGATTGCCGTGACGTTTTCGGTTCTTGGCGACTTGGTGAAGAAAGTGGCCGGTGATGATGCGAACGTCACGGTGCTGACACCGGTTAACGCCGAAGTGCACGAGTGGGAACTTACCCCTGATAATTTTGCTGCGCTCGAAGATGCCGATGTGGTTTTTTATAACGGCTATCAGCTAGAGCAGTGGATGCGCCAAGTATCGGCGACGGTCAATGACGACGTACCCATGATCGCTGTGGCAGAGGCGTCGGGTTACCCGACGCAAACGATCGTCACCGGTGAGATGGAAGGCGACGTGGACCCGCACATGTGGATGGATCCTCGGGCTGCCAGTAGCTACGTGCAAGCCATCGCCAACACGTTGGAGGATCGCTTGCCCCATCAAGCCGATGCGATTCAGCAGCGCGCAGCGGCACTGGAAGCACAGCTGCATGATCTGCATGTCGAACTTCAAGAAACGCTCGAAGCCATTCCCGAAGAGCGCCGCGTACTGCTTTCCAGTGAAGCGGCCTTTCTCTATTTTGCCGATGCGTATCAGTTCGAGCACGATGGTATTTGGGGTACCAATGCCGAAACAGAGGGCTCCCCACGGCAGTTGATGTGGGTCATCGACCGAATCAACGAACGCCAACCGGCGGCTCTCTTCTGGGAAAGTACGATTTCTGACCGCCATGTGACCAGTATCGCACGTGACACCGGACTGCCCGTTGCCGGACCGCTATATGTCGACTCTTTGAGTGAGCCTGACGGGGAGGCTGCCGATTACTTTGCCATGCAGCGTCATAACGTTGCGTTGCTGCGTCGCTACTTGGCTACCGAGTAAATCACGATGTCCTCATTACCGTCTCAACCAGCCAGCGCCATCGAAGTGAGCGGTGTTTATGCGGCTTATCAGCGTCAGCCCGTGTTAGAGGACATTCACCTCTCGTTGCCTCGCGGGCGTTGGACGGCCATCGTGGGGCCGAACGGCGCAGGAAAATCGACGCTATTTCACGTGTTGACCGGCAGCATGAAGCCTCTGCGCGGCCGCGTGACGGCATTTGGTCAAGCCATCGAGCACCATCGAAAAGCTGGGCGCATTGCTTACATGGCCCAGCGAGAGGCCATCGAATGGGATTTCCCTATTTCGGTATGGGAAACCGTGATGAGCGCCCGCTATGGCCACATGCGCCAAGACGCGTGGTGGCGGAGACTGCTACCTGCGCGCTGGCATGCGCCACGCCACCGTGTTGCGGTGGAAAAAGCGTTATATGACGTCAACATGCTGGCGTTTGCCGACCGGCCCATCGGCGCCCTCTCGGGCGGTCAAAAAAAGCGTGTGCTGCTGGCGCGTGCGTTGGCGCAAGAGGCGAGTATCCTGCTGCTCGATGAGCCGCTCGCGGGGGTCGACCCACCCAGCGAACAGCTCATTCTCGACGTGCTCAAACGCGAGCGCGAAGCTGGACGAACCATCGTGATGGTGACGCACGATATGCCAGGCGCGCGTCGCTACGTGGACCACGTGGTGCTGATCAATCGATTCATTCGCGGTGAAGGTGCGCCCGACGAGATGCTGAGCGATAGCAAGCTGGCCGAACTCGCCGTGAGTGCCATCGAGCCATCTGCTCAGGGTGTTGGGCGTGCCAGCATGCCTGCGTTCGCTGGCAAAGAATAGGCAATTTGCATGTTACAAACGTTGGACTCTTTGAGTAGTGCCCTGGTGGCTGGGCTCATCGCAGCGGTGATGGTGCCCGTGAATCTGATGCCCGATAGCGTTTCAGAGGCGTTTCAGTACGCGTTCATGCAGCGCGCGCTGCTCACGTCGATGATGGTGGGGGCCATCTGCGGCATGCTGTCTTGTTATGTCGTCCTCAAGCGCTGGTCGCTACTGGGGGATGCGATCTCGCACGCCGTGTTGCCTGGCGTAGCAATCGCCTACCTGCTGGGCCTGCCCTTTTTTATCGGAGCCTTCGTCACGGGGGCGCTGACGTCGCTTGGCATTGGGGCGATCGAGCGGCACACGCGGATCAAGTCCGATGCCGCCATGGGCATCATGTTTACCGGGGCGTTTGCGCTGGGCGTCGTGCTGATCAGTAAAATCGCTTCCAGCACCCACTTGATGCATATTCTATTCGGTAACGTCTTGGGGGTTCAGCAGTCTGCGCTGATGCTGACGCTCGCTGCCAGCGTGATCGCATTGCTGTTGGTATGGCTGGCTTATCGCCCGCTCATGCTCTATGCCTTCGATCCGACTCAGGCGCAGGCACTGGGCTTCAACACCGGCGTGATTCATTACGGCTTGATTCTGCTGCTCACGCTCACCATTGTCGCTAGTCTGGAAACCGTCGGTATCATCCTGGTCGTGGCGATGCTGATTACGCCGGGCGCCACGGCCCACTTGCTGACCGACCGCTTCAAAACAATGCTGTTTATCTCCATCGGTGTGGGGGTAGGGTCTGCGGTATTGGGGTTATGGCTGTCGTTTGCGTTTGACGTGGCTTCCGGCGGCACCATCGTCCTGGTGGCGACGGGGTGTTTCTTCCTGGCGCTGCTGTTTTCACCGAAGCACGGTGTGCTGATGCGCCTATGGCGGCATCGCCATGTGGGGGCTTCTTAGCCCCCGCTGGCGTTATCAGCTTGCATCGCCGTGAAGTTTCTCCCAGGTTTTTTCAGCAATACCAATACCCGCGCCGGTCATTAATAAGTAGGTTTGATCGACGCCGGCATCGCGAAGCGGCTCGGCTTCATCTTGATAGTGAATGCCCGCAATCAGTTGGCCGGTAAAACCGGCCTTGCGCAGTTCTCGGCTGGCAATCAGCTTGCTTTCCATTTCTGGGGTGGCCAGTGTCACCGCAGTCAGGCCATCAAGATCGAGATGGTGCCAAAAACCGACATCCTCGATATCACCATAAAACACGCGGCGTTGGCTGTCGGTTTTATTGGGGTCGGAATCGATACCGGCGACCTCCAAACCCTTATCGTGAAAGAAGTCGTAGGCAGCGCTGCCCGTGCGTCCCAT
This sequence comes from Halomonas sp. CnH100-B, assembly GCF_024124605.1. Taxonomy (NCBI): domain Bacteria; kingdom Pseudomonadati; phylum Pseudomonadota; class Gammaproteobacteria; order Oceanospirillales; family Halomonadaceae; genus Halomonas; species Halomonas sp. CnH100-B. Next base: position 506,713 of record NZ_JAMXRX010000001.1, read on the forward strand.
CCCCAGCACGAGAACGGTGGCCGCGCCTAAATTGACGGGCTGTTCGTCCGGGTGTCTCGAGCCGCGCTCGAAGCGCGTCAGATGTCGCTCCCAGCGATCGAACAGGCTGTGTGCCAAACGGTTGAGCGGCGCGGCCATCACGAAAGAAAGCGCGACGGCAATGGCCAGTGGTACCAACCACGCCTCAAGGATGCTCGACGCGACGATCAGGCCAAACTCACTGTAAGCGGTCAGGCTAAGGCTGCCCAGGAACGCATTTCTCGCACGCAACCGAAAGGCAATCAACAGGGCAAAAAAGAGTAGCCCCTTCAGTGGCAGCGCCACGGCCAGGGCGAGCGCAAAAAGGAGTGCTTGGGTGTCGGGGAGGCCAGCCATCCCAATTTGTAGAAAGAAACTGATCAACAGCACTTCCTTGAGCCCCCACAGCGCTTTCGAGAGCTCTTGGGCCCGAGGGTGGTGAGCAAGCAGCAGCCCCATCACCAAAGCCCCTACCTCCGAACTCAGCCCTACCATTTCAAAGCCCATTCCCCCCACGGCAATGGCCAGCACGGCGCCGGTCAGTACCAGCATTTCATCGTGTTGCGCAACGCTCATCAGCCAGTACAGCACGGGCCGCAGCAGTGGAAGGAGAAACACCAGCAAGGCCCAGGGACTAGGCGACTGACCGCTGTAGATGCTCAACACCGCCAGGGCGGCCAAGTCCTGAATGATCAAAATGCCAATCGCAATGCGGCCGTGTAGCGCCCGCAGTTCACGTTTGCTCTCCAGGACTTTAGCGGCCAATACCGTGCTCGAAAACGATAGCGCGATGGCGAGCAGTAACGCAGTCTCCAGCGGTAGCGATAGCAGAACCAAGAAGCCTACGGTGAAAATCAGCGCGGTCAAGGCGAGATGCAGCAGGGCGCTACCCAATACCACGGGTTCGGCTAGGCTCCTGATATTCAGCTTCAAGCCAATCGTGAAGAGCAGTAGTAAGACACCCAAATGAGCGAGGTGCTCGAGCAGCGGGCCGGCCTCATCGGGTAAACCAACGCTAGGGCCAAAGGCGTTCAAGGCAAAGCCAGCGGCTAGAAAACCCACGAGCGGAGGAAGATTGAGATGACGGGCGGCAATGCCGAATACGAACGCAAACGACAAAATCAGCACTTCGAACATGCGGTGTCCTTAACCAGCGAAGGGAGTGAGCTACTTATGTATACGCCAATGTTTTTGCATTTCGATAAACGTAAAGGACGCCGACCAGGTGATCAGCACGAAACCGGTCAGCGCCAGCGTACCGTAGAGAAAACGCACCGGGCCGACGGCATAGATATCGCCGTAGCCGACGGTAGTGTACGTCACGGCGGAAAAGAAAATGTAATCCAAAAGCTGAAAGCTCTCGTACCCTTTCAACGCGCCGATACCATGGATGGCTGACAGCCACCAGCCCGTTATCCCAAAGAGCCAAATTTCGGCGATGTGGGTGGTCAGCACGCCGAATGCCATGATCAAAATACGCTGGCGATGAGGGCGGTGGGAGCGTTCGATTTGGCGAGAGATGAGCCACAGCGCCTCGTAATGCAGTAACACGGCGAGCACGACGGCAATGAAGGTCGTCAAGACGACGGCTATATGGCCTGGATAGGGAATCGCCATGGGCTATCAATTGCCGGCGCGTTGAGATGACGCGTGATTTAGCACAGTCGGCTCCCCAGCAGCAAAAGGGCGGGGTCGAGCGTATGCCACCCCCACCAAGCCAACAGTGCCAAGCCACCCAACGCCAGTAGGCCGATCACGGCCCAGCCTGCTGCTGACACTGTCATGGTGTCACCTGTGGCGCAGAGGGGCGTGGCAGCGGCTTCTCGCTGATGAACCAGTGGAGCGCGGCGGCGACCACGGACAGTACGATGGCAATCTGCCACACCGTATTGTAGTGGCCGGTGAGGTCGTACAAAAAACCACCCAACCACACACCCATGAACGAGCCTAGCTGATGAAAGAGAAACACGATGCCGCCCAGCATGGAGAGATGGCGAACGCCAAACACCGATGCGACGATACCGTTCGTGAGCGGAACGGTGGAGAGCCATAACAGCCCCATGGCAATCCCGAAGAGATAAGCGCTGGTCGTCGTCAGGGGAAGGACGATAAAGGCCGTGATGATCACGCCCCGGATGAGGTAAAGCCAGCTCAATAGACGCGGTTTCGACCAGATACCCCCCATCCAGCCAGCAGTGTAGGTGCCTACGATGTTGAACAGGCCAACCAGAGCGAGCACCGTAGTGCCGACTTGGACGGCTAAGCCGTTATCGAACAGGTAGCCTGGCAAGTGGACCGCAATGAACACCACTTGGAAGCCGCACACGAAAAAGCCCAGGCAAAGTAGCCAAAACCCTTTTTGCCCCGCCGCTTCGTTAAGCGCATCGCGCAGGCTCAGATCGCCCAGCGCCTTGGGGCTTGGCCGGTCTTTGACCATGGCGCCCAGCGGTATCATGAGCGCTGCGATGGCTCCCATGGCCAACAGCGCAGAGGACCAGCCTAGCCACTCGATCAACCCCAGCGTGCCGGGCAGCATGGCAAATTGACCAAACGACCCCGCCGCACTGACGATCCCCATGGCCATACTGCGCTTCTCAGGGGGGACGGCCCGGCCCACGGCGCCGAGAATCACCGAGAACGTCGTTCCCGATAGGCCGAAGCCAATCAGCAGGCCAGCGCTGACGGTCATGCCGAGCGCGCTGGTCGAGAGGCTCATGAAGCAAAGCCCCAGGACATAGAGGATGCCACCCACCACGATGATTTTAGCCGCGCCAAACCGATCTGCCAGCGCCCCGGTAAACGGTTGAGACAGCCCCCAAATGAGGTTTTGGACGGCCAGTGCAAACGCAAAGACGCCGCGCCCCCAGCCGAAATCGCTGCTCATGGGTTCGAGAAACAGCCCGAACCCATGACGTAGTCCCATGGCCGTGGAAATAACCAAGCTGGCGAGCACGATCAACAGCAGCGTGTGGTGTTTCTGGAGGGCCATGGCACGTCTCTTATGGTGGATTGGTTAACGCGTTAATCAACTATCGCATGGCATTGGCGACTTTAGAAGCTTCCAAACAGCGTGCCGAGCGTAATCACACTGATCAGCGCGGCGATGGGCAGCACGATGGTGACCATGGCCACATTGCCATACGACTGGCGGTGGGTCAGCCCGCAAATAGCCAGTAGCGTGATCACGGCACCCGAGTGGGGAAGCGTGTCCATGCCGCCCGCGGCCAACGTAGCCACGCGGTGCATGAGTTCAGGGTCGATGCCTGCTTGCTGTGCCATGGCCAAATACTCACTGCCCAACGTTTGGAGCGCAATGGAGAGGCCGCCTGAGGAGGAGCCGGTGATGCCTGCCAGCACGCTCATTGCCATGGCCTCAGAGATGAGCGGGTTGCCCGGAGACACATTGAGCACGGCATCACGAATGATGGCAAAGCCTGCCAAGCTGGCGATGACCGCGCCGTAGCCTACTTCCGAGGCCGTGTTGAAAATCGGTAGCAGCGAACCAAAGCAGCCTTGATTGATGGTAGTTTTCAAGTCTTGCCAGTGACGCCAGCGCGTGATGATGAGCCAAGCCGAGGCGCTGAGCAGGGCAATCAGAATGGCCCAAAGCCCTGTTTGGCGGCTGGGCGTGACGTTGTCGAACGCATCGCTGATGAAGCTCAGATCCATGGCCGGGAATATCCCGTAGGTGAAGAGAGCGTTGAGGCCAATCACCATGACCAGCGGAACCAGCGCGACTGCCAGTGGCATGCTGGGCGTAGTGCCGGTGTCACTCTGGGCGTCTGTTTCCCGCTCGGTATGCGTGCCATAGCCTTCGCCGTGAAGCGCCGCTTTATTGACCCGCGACTGCAGATACAGAGTGCCCAACCCCAGCATGATCAACCCAGCGACGATGCCAAGCCCCGGTGCCGCGAAGCTGTTGGTACCAAAGTAAGGAATGGGAATGGCGTTTTGGATGGCCGGCGTGCCGGGGAGCGCCGTCATGGTAAAGGTGAAGGAGCCTAAAGCGATGGAGGCGGGGATAAGGCGCTTGGGCACATTGGCCTGGCGGAACAGTTCACGGCTGATCGGGTAAATGGCAAAGGCCACGACGAACAGCGAGACGCCGCCGTAAGTCAGTACCGCGCAGGCCATGACCACCGTCAGTACCACGTGATGGGTACCCAACCGCTTTACGATGCCATTGGAGATCGACTGGGCGGCGCCTGAGTCTGCCATCAACTGGCCGAAGAGCGCGCCCAGCAAGAAGAGAGGGAAGAACTGCATGACATAGTTGCCCAGGGCGCCCATGAAGGTATCGGTGTAAATGGGCAGTAAAAAAGCACCCTCGCCTGATAGTAAAACCGCTAACGCGGCCATCAACGGCGCAAGGAGGAGGACCGAAATGCCGCGATAGGCAAGCAGCATCAATAGCGACAACGAAATAATAATGGCGAGCATGCCCATACAGGCTCCTAAGCATTTGTTAATTTAGTAAGCGGTGCGTTTAAACAAAGGCCGGGATACTAGGCATAATGTTGCATAGCAGCAATAGCGTTGTGACTAAAGTCGTAACCAAAAGAGAGCGTCACTTTCGCCTGATTAAGCGCGCCCCATCTGTTAAAATCCGCCACCTTTGGCGTTGATGACCTTCCAATAACCCTGGGTATTTCCATGAATGCAGTAATTCTTGCAGTGCTCGTCATGGTGGCACTGTCACTTCTTCGCGTGTCCGTCGTTTTCGCACTGGTGGTCGGTGCGTTGGTAGGGGGGCTGGTCGGAGGCCTTTCCTTAGACGATACGCTCAGCGCGTTCAACGAGGGCGTCGGTGGGGGCGCGCAGGTGGCGCTGGCGTACGCAACGTTAGGCGCTTTTGCCGTGGCCATTTCTCGTTCTGGGTTGCCGGACATGCTGGCGAACCGATTGATCACTCTGTTGGGTAAAGAAGCGACCGCCGCCCACCAAGCACGGGTGAAGTTGCTGCTGCTGGTGGCCGTACTGCTGGTCGCGATCTCCTCACAAAATGCCATTCCAGTCCATATTGCGTTCATTCCCGTGCTGATTCCACCGCTGCTGGCGGTGATGAATCGTCTGCAACTCGACCGCCGCGCCGTGGCTTGCGCTCTGACCTTTGGTCTTACTGCGCCCTATATGCTGCTGCCGGTAGGATTCGGGGCGATCTTCTTGAACGATATTCTGTTAGCCAATCTCAACAGTGCCGGAGAGCCGCTAGGACTGGAGATCTCTCGTGGCATGGTGCCCCTGGCCATGGCCATTCCGGTGGGCGGCATGGCCATCGGCCTTTTGGTCGCCCTGCTGTTTAGCTACCGCGGCCAGCGCAGCTACGCAACTAAGGACGTGGCCGCGCCCAATGGCCAGGCGCACACACCTGTCGAACCGCACCTCTTAGGGTTGGTCATGTCAGGCGTGGCGATCGTGGCCGCGCTGGGCCTTCAACTCTACACCGGCTCGATGATCGTTGGCGGTTTGGTGGGTATCGGCTTGCTGTCGCTGGGTGGCATTTTCAAATGGCGCGAGGCCGATGATTTGTTCACCAGCGGCATGCGTATGATGGCCTTGATTGGCTTTATCATGATTTCGGCGGCAGGCTTTGCGGAAGTCATGAAAGCCACCGGTGATATCGAATCGCTGGTCGCAGGTGCTTTCGATCTGTTTGGCGATAATCGTGGCTTGGCCGCTTTGGTGATGCTGTTGGTTGGCCTGTTCATTACCCTGGGCATTGGCTCTTCGTTCTCTACCATTCCCATTATTGCGGCGATTTTCGTACCGCTGGCCGTGCAGTTTGGGTTCTCTCCCATGGCGACCGTGGTACTGGTGGGCACCGCTGCCGCATTGGGGGATGCTGGCTCGCCGGCGTCGGATTCCACCTTGGGGCCAACGTCAGGTTTGAACGTAGACGGTCAGCATGACCATATGTGGGATAGCGTGGTGCCCACGTTCCTACACTATAACCTTCCGCTGATTGCGTTTGGCTGGCTGGCCGCCATGTCGCTTTAAGCGTCCTTAGTACCTTCCCTACCGAAAGGGCAGCGCTAAGCTGCCCTTTTTGATGGAAGCGCGTTGAGCGGAGTAAGACGCTACTGCTTAGGCAAGTGCGCTTCAAACGCACTCAGCAGACCGCGCAGCAGCGAAAGCTCTTTACGGCTGGGCTGGGCACGGGCGAACAGCGCCTGTAACTGCTCTTCGGTGCGGGCGTGGGGTTGGGTTAAGAAGCCGCTCTGTTGCATCAAACGCCCAAGGTGCTCCTGGAAATAGCTAAACTGTTCTCGGCTAGGAGGTGTTGCTTCTAGCGGGCGCTGGTACTTAAAGCCGCTGGCATCGCGCTTGCGCCAGGCGCGGTGGACTTCATAGGCGAGGATCTGCACCGCTTGCGACAGGTTGAGAATGCCATACTCCGGGTTGGCGGGAATGCTTACCTGATGGCTACAGCAGCGAATTTCATCGTTGGTCAGCCCAGAGCGCTCCCGGCCAAACACCAGGGCAACCGGTGCCTGGCTGGCGTTTTCGATGACTTGCTGGGCCATCTCGTCAGGCTCGTCGAAATGGGGCAGCGGCATGCTGCGTAACCGAGCGCTGGCGCCGACCACTTGCACGCAATCGCGCACGGCCTCTTCTAGCGTGCCCACGCAGCGAGCGTTTTCCAGCACATCCGTGGCACCGGCGGCTAGGCGAGTGGCTTCTTCATCGGGAAATGCGCGTGGGTTCACCAGTACAAGCTCCGTTAAGCCCATAGTTTTCATGGCGCGGGCAGTGGCGCCAATATTGCCAGGGTGGAACGTTTGCACCAGGACGATACGAATATTGGAAAGCACGGAAAATTGAACCTAAAAGCTGCCAAATAAAGGCGATGATGGTAGCACGCTTTGTTGCGCTATAAAGGTGATGCAAAAAGAAAGAACCCCGCCGAAGCGGGGTTCTTTATGACGTTAACCGTCAGAGCGTTAGGCTCATGGGTGCATCACATCATGCCGCCCATTCCACCCATTCCGCCCATTCCGCCCATGCCACCCATATCGGGTGCGGCTTCTTTCTCTTCCGGGTCGTCGGCGATCATGCACTCAGTGGTGATCATCAGGCCAGCGACGGAACCAGCGGACTGCAGCGCGGTGCGGGTCACTTTTGCCGGGTCGAGTACGCCCATTTCGAACAGGTCGCCGTATTCGCTGGTTTGCGCGTTGTAGCCGAAGTTACCTTCGCCATCTTTCACGCGGTTGATAACCACAGCGGCTTCTTCGCCAGCGTTGGTAACAATTTGACGCAGCGGTGCCTGCATCGCGCGCAGCGCCATGTTGATACCGTGGTTCTGGTCTTCGTTATCACCGGTCAGGCCTTGTACTTTGGCCATGACGCGTACCAGGGCAGTACCGCCGCCAGGTACAACGCCTTCTTCTACAGCAGCGCGAGTTGAGTGCAGGGCATCTTCAACACGGGCTTTTTTCTCTTTCATTTCCACTTCGGTCGCGGCACCGACGCGGATAACGGCAACACCGCCTGCCAGTTTGGCAACGCGCTCTTGCAGCTTCTCTTTGTCGTAGTCGGAAGAGGTTTCTTCGATCTGCGCGCGGATTTGGTTAACGCGTGCTTCGATGTCGTCCTCTGCACCTGCGCCATCGATGATGGTGGTGTTCTCTTTGGACATGGTCATACGCTTGGCGGTACCCAGGTGATCCAGGTTCGCTTGCTCAAGGGTCAGACCTACTTCTTCGGAGATCACGGTGCCGTTGGTCAGGATAGCGATATCCTGCAGCATCGCTTTGCGACGGTCGCCGAAGCCAGGTGCTTTGGCAGCCGCAACTTTCACGATACCGCGCATGTTGTTCACGACCAGCGTCGCCAGCGCTTCGCCTTCGATATCTTCAGCGATGATGGCCAGCGGCTTGCCTTGCTTGGCAACGGCTTCCAGCACCGGCAGTAGTTCGCGAATGTTGGAGATCTTCTTGTCGACGAGCAGGATGTACGGATCTTCCAACTCGACGGTCATGGTGTCTTGGTTGGTGACGAAGTAGGGCGAAAGGTAGCCGCGGTCGAACTGCATGCCTTCAACCACTTCAAGCTCGTCTTCAAAGCCGCGACCTTCATCAACGGTGATGACGCCTTCTTTACCGACTTTTTCCATCGCTTCGGCGATGATTTCGCCAATGCGCTTGTCGCCGTTGGCAGAGATAGTACCTACCTGGGCAATGGATTTGGTGTCGGTGCAGGGTACAGACATCGCCTGGATCTCTTTTACCGCCGCCGTGACCGCTTGGTCGATACCGCGCTTCAGATCCATCGGGTTCATGCCGGCAGTAACGCCTTTCAGGCCTTCAGCCACGATGGCTTGAGCCAGAACGGTAGCAGTGGTGGTACCATCACCTGCGGCGTCGGAAGTTTTAGAAGCAACTTCTTTCACCATTTGGGCGCCCATGTTCTCGAACTTGTCTTTCAGTTCGATCTCTTTAGCGACAGAGACGCCGTCTTTGGTGACGGTCGGCGCGCCGAAGGATTTGTCCAGTACTACGTTGCGGCCTTTCGGACCCAGCGTGACTTTTACGGCATTCGCCAGAATATCAACACCACGCGCCATGCGTTTGCGAGCATCATCAGAGAACTTAACTTGCTTAGCTGCCATGTTCGTTACTTCCTAACTATTGAAATAAAAATGGGAAAGTAATTAGCCGAGGCGAATTAGCCTTCAACGACGGCCAGGATATCGGCTTCGCTCATGATCAGAACTTCTTCGCCGTTGATTTTCTGCTTCTCAACACCGAAGCCGTCTTTGAAAATCACCGTATCGCCAACTTTCACGTCCAGCGGGCGTACGTCGCCGTTATCGAGAATGCGGCCATTACCAACGGCCAGGATTTCGCCACGCGTGGGTTTTTCCTGTGCATTACCCGGTAGCACGATGCCGCCAGCGGTTTTCTGCTCTTCTTCCACGCGACGGATCACGACGCGATCGTGCAAAGGACGGATATTCATGCTCACGTTCTCCTGAGTATCGTCAAAGCCCTAAAAGGGCAGTTAGCTTAAAGTGATTTCCGCGGGCCAAGCCCTCGGAAAGCGAAGGCATGATGCCTTCATGTCAATGGCGAAAGCGAAGCCTTCGCCGAACCTGTGTGCTGACTCAAAAGTGGGGGCTAGCCAACACCTTTCAAGGGGTGGGTAAGAAAAAAATTACCAGCCACCCTAGAGATGAAAGGGAGGGTCTAGCGGCGGCGCGGATCGTCATCACCACTAATAAACTCGCCCTCGATAGGGCCCTCTTGGCCGTTTGACGAAGGCTTCTCACCGGATGCGTCCCAGCCCGAGGCGCCACGTTGATAGGTGTGCTGCTTGGTAGCAGCGCCTTTTAACCCCACCCAAGTGAGCGCTTTCATGAGCAGTTGTCGAGCATTGGGAATCAAGCATGCGATACCCAGCGCATCGGACAGAAACCCTGGGGCAAGCAAAAGGGCGCCACCAAAGATGAGGGCAGCGCCAGTCAGTAGCTCCTGAGAGGGTATTTCGCCCATTTGCATCCGCTGTCGGGCGCGGGCAAAGGTGGAAACACCTTCTTTTCGAATCAGATGAAGGCCAATGAAACCGGTGCCTAACACCAAGATCAGGGTGCTCAATAAGCCTATCTGGCTGCCGATTGAGAAAAGCAGCACAAAGTCCAGTAGCGTAAAGAGCGATATAAAGAGAAGAATGGGCATAGCCAACTCCAAAACAGGCGTAATTGGTCAATATGGTGACAGAAATATAAAAAACAAGCCGTTCTGAGAGGTCACTACCTCCCTTAGACGCTCGATATTGATAGCGGGCTCTTCTATGCTGCAATGCAAAAAGCGTTTTGGGCGAGCTGGTTGACGGCAATGTTGCGGATAAACCTGCATAAGGAGAGAGAAAGATGCGAGTGGATAACAGAGTCATTGCCATTACGGGTGGAGCACGAGGGCTAGGATTTGCCATCGCGCAACGACTGGGCAGGCAGGGTGCCCACGTGGCGTTACTGGATAGGAGTGCTGAGGCTCTGGATGATGCGGTGTCCGCCTTGGGCGCCGAGGGCGTGACGGCTCAGGCGTTCGTGGTCAACGTGGCCGATGAGGCCTCTGTCGAGCGTGGGTTTGCGGATATCGCCGAGCGCATGGGTCCCATTAGCGGCTGCGTGAACAATGCTGGTATTACCGATGATGGCCTACTGATCAAAGCCAAAGAGGGGCGCGTGGAAAAGCGCATGACGCTCTCCTCGTGGCAAAGAGTGCTAGACGTCAACTTAACGGGCGTATTCTTATGCGGCCGTGAGGCGGCCACGCAGATGATCGAGGCGGGGCATGAGGGCGTTATCGTCAATATTTCCAGCATTTCCCGCGCGGGCAATATGGGGCAAAGCAACTACGCCGCAGCAAAGGCCGGAGTGCACGCTCTGACCGTAACGTGGGGCAAAGAGTTGGCACGCTACGGGATTCGTACTGGCACGGTGGCACCGGGCTTTATCGACACCGATATGACCGCTTCTATGCGGCCCGACATGTTGGAAAAAATCGCGTCGAGCGTCCCGTTGCAACAGTTGGGCGAGCCGGACCACATTGCGCAAAGCGTTGGTTTCATTTTCGAGAACGACTATTTCACTGCGCGCATCATCGAGTGTGACGGGGGGGTGCGGCTATAGAGCTGCTTATCATCGCTGATGATGGCACTTAGAAGTGGAAGTAGTCACGTTGGATGTCACGCTGGAAGTACATTTCCAAACGCAGTGTCATTGCCCAGCGAGGATCGTAGCTATCCTCGCGTTGAAAATGCAGCTCTGGAATCACATCGCCAAAGAGAATGCCTTTATGGATATCTCGGCGATAGCGAGTTTGTAAGTAGTAGTTGGTCATGCGGGGATTAGAAGCACTTTCGCCAATGGCGATGGCCGAGTAGCGCAGCGCGCTGCGGTCGTTGAGGCGCTGGTTGAGCTGAGCGACTTCGCTATACTCCAGCTTGTCTTCTTCCTCTCGCCATTGCACGGTGGTGATGAAGCGCAGGTGTCGGTTGGCGGACAGCGGCCGACCGACATCCCAGGTCGTGCGCGCAGAGTAGCCCTCATTGTTGAACCAGGAAACGCGGTTGAACGATTCGAGTTGCCAGGGCCCGTCGCCAAGGTCCCATAACCGTTCACTGGTAAAGCGCACATAGGGGTCGAGCGGCATGCGCAGACGAATTCCCGCGCCTATCCGGTTGCTCCAGTTTTCTCGTTTGTCCCGGCTTTCTAGCCAATCCAGACCAAACGTCGAAGTGCTGCGGTCTTGTTGATCGTTGTAGAGTCGCCCAGAGCCTTGCTCCGCTAGTGTGCCCTGTGACTCTTCGGGATCGCTCTCTACCACAAGCCTAAGGCGCTCTTCGGTAGTGGGGAGGTCGATTCGATAGCGAACGCTGATGTCACCGCTGGTCCCGTCGCCCTCCATCCAATCGATTTCCTGGCCTAATCGAAGGTAGGATTTATTTTCGACCGTTGCCGACTGGTCGCCGCCAAAAAAAGCATCAATATTTCGAGAGGTGTTGTCGACCCAGTTGCCAACGCGGGTGCGGAAAGGTTCTACCCGCTCTTCGGCCCAGTCCGGTAAATCGCTATCTTCCTCGGCGGCATAGATATCAAGCGACAGGGAGGCAAGTGCGCCAAGGCAGATAAACGCAATGACTGGTTTCATAAGGTCGTCCCCAACGTTTTAATTATGTACACGCATTATTGTGCTTTATGCATTTCGATGGCTTTTGCCCACTTCAGCACTCGCTTGCGATCCTTTCGGCTGTTCATGCGTTCGGTATCGACTTTTAACGGAGTGAGCTGATGGAGCGGGCTGGCGTTCAAGTCCAAGGCAAAACGCCGCGAGGCGCCTACGGGCATATCCTCCGAGCCATAAATAGCGATCACTCGTATCTCAAGCTCGGGCGTTTGGCGATGCAGTGCGTCTTGATCTAGCTGCCAATGCTGAGCGATCTGATCGACGATCGAACCGAAGGATTGAATGTGCAAATAGTCGCCCGATGCCAAAGGGCCTTGGTGAGTGCGGTAGCATGCCTCATCGTCGTCGCCACTTTGCTGCTGGTACTCGACGACATCCAGCTCGTACACACCTTCATGAGTATGCAGTACGGCAACCAAATGCTGAATATAGATGGCCTCGCTGCTCATATTACTAATCAAGCACAGCGCGTTAGTGCCCACGCCTTTACCTCGGTTGACGATAATACGAGGTCGACGCTGACGAACGTAACCGTTATAAAGCAGCTGCGCGTAAAATACCCACACCAACAGCGTGCAGATGCTTGTCACTGCAGAAATTGCCTGAGCGTTGTCGTTCAGCCATTCCATCATTGAGATCCTTCTCAAATTAAGCGGCGTATAAAGATCGATAACGTAGCGTAAAAAGAGGGCCGAGTCAGCTAGTTAGATCAAAATGGGGAAGTTAAAAACAAAAAAATTCGGTCAGCTAAAAGCTGCCGAATTGATTGAGGTGTTACGCTTTAAATAAATTGGTGCGGATGGGGAGACTCGAACTCCCACACCTTACGGCACTAGAACCTAAATCTAGCGTGTCTACCAATTCCACCACATCCGCAGAAGACGAGGCGTATATTATCAACTTGTGCGTTAATGTCAATCTTATGCAGCGTTATTTTTAGCATTGGCAAGTAAGGTGGACATATCATGCTGAGATGGACCTCATTGGCGAATCAGTGGTTTAGGCGAGGATTGCCGGGTTACTGCGCGTTTTGTTTCTACTCGCAAGCCGGTGAAGAGGGGTGGTGTTCGGAGTGTTATTCCATGCTGCCTTGGAATCGAATGAGCTGTAAGCGGTGTGCCGAGCCGCTGACAGCCGCGCATCAAACATACTGTGGCCACTGTTTGGCCGAACCGCCCAACTTTACGGCCACCACAGCGCCGCTTTGCTACCAAGAGGCTATTACACAGCTAGTGCATGATTTTAAATTTCATGCATCGCCCCGGGCGGGCAGACTGCTTGTGAATTTAATGCTGTCAAGGCGACCACATGCGTTGGGCTGTGCGTTGCTGCCTGTCCCCATGTATCCAGGTCGCGCTCGAGAGCGCGGGTTCAATCAAGCGCAGTGGCTAGCTGAACGGCTTGGTGAAGGCGTGGGGATGCCTCTGATTCACGCCCGTTGTATCAAGCATTTGCCCTCTCAGCGCTCGTTGAACCGCAAAGAGCGGCAGCAAAATTTAAACGGAGCTTTTGTCGTGGCAGGCGACATGCCGGAGCACGTGACGATTATTGATGATGTGGTGACGACCGGCGCTACTGGGCATGCGCTCGCTGCCGAGGTGCTGGCGCAGGGTGCCAAACGTGTCGATGTGTGGGCAGCTGCCCGCACACCGCTTCAGAAGAGTTGATAAACTAGGCCGCTCATTCAAGGAGTCATCTATGTCGCATCCGTTTAGTACGCTGTCACCTGATGTCGTTATGTCGGCCATCGAGTCGGTGGGCATTTGGCCGGTGGGTGAGCCCTTTGCACTAAATAGCTATGAAAATCGTGTGCTGATGTTTCGAGATGAAGATGGCGGTCGTTGGGTGGTGAAGTTTTATCGACCAGAACGCTGGTCAAACGAGGCGATTCAGGAAGAGCATGACTTTTTGACCGAATTGGCGCAGGCCGGCGTGCCCGTCGTGGCTCCGTGGCGAGATGACCAGCACGCCTCCTTGCACACCTTCGAAACGTTTCGCTTTACGCTGTTTCCGCAATGTTCTGGCCAAGCGCCAGAGCTGGATGACCCAGCGCAGCTATTTGCACTAGGCGAGGTGCTGGGGCAGCTTCACGAAGTGGCGGCGCGAAGGCCGTTTCATCATCGCGAAACGCTGCGGCTTGAACCAGACGTGAGCGATGCCGAACGGCGCGTGGTGGCGAGCCCTTGGCTCAATGATCACCAAGTACGCGCCTATCAACGTGTGGTAGGGAAGATACGTGAACGCCTGGAAGACGTAGCGGTGGACGCGGACAGTATGATTCGCACTCATGGCGACTGCCACTTGGGGAACGTGCTTGGCCGCGAAGGCGCTTTTAAGCTGGTCGACTTCGACGACTGTTTGACGGCCCCTGCCATTCAGGACGTATGGATGCTGCTTCCTATGGAACAGCCGCAGCAGTGGCGAGCGCAGCTCAGTGAAATGGTAGAGGGGTACGAAGAAACCCGGCCATTTCCGCACCAGCAAATGTCCCTCATCGAGCCGTTGAGAGCGTATCGTCTGATACGTCATGCGGCTTGGCTGGTCGACAGATGGGAAGACCCGGCTTTCCCCAGAGCGTTTCCATGGCTGGCCGAAGCGGGATACTGGGATCAGCACATTCGTCAGCTCGAACAGCAGCTACTTCACTTGGAATCACCGCTATGGCTGGCGTAGCAGGCTAGCGATGGCTGGGGGTAACCCAACACGGCCTTTCATGATGACGCGCGAAAGGCCGTTATACGACGCGATGGACGTTTACTCGGGTTGTTCCGTGGGGGCGGGGTTTTCGACGCTTTGATCAGGGTCTGGACGCTCACCGGGGATGGGGTTCGCCACGCCGTCGCCGTTGGCCTGGCGTCGGGTTGCGTTGATCTCGGCAGACGGATTGTCTTGCGCCGCAATATGGATGCTTTCGTCGAGGGTGAGGACAAAAGACTGCCCCGGCGCGAGGGTGCAGTCGCCGTTGTTGCACGCCAAACCATATTGACCATCTTCTGCGTAGGCGCTGGCAGAGAATTCGCCGGAGTAAATGGCGCTCTCTGCATCATGCGTTTCAATGCAGGTGGCGTCTTGGGTCGTAATGCGAATACGATCACCGTTGAGCTGGGCGTTCGCCACCAGTAAGCAGTATTCGGGTAGCGAGTGCGTCGTGCCGCTGGCCTGCTTGGGATGCAACAGAAGGTCGGTATAACGTGGTTGGCTGCTATTGAATGTCAACGCCTCGACCACTTCAACGCCCACCTTAGCGCCGCTAGGCAGATCCAGCGTCGACTCCTCTGCATGCAAAGGTGATACAAATAGCGTACCCAGCAGGGCAGTTAGCCAAAAGGGCGATGATTTAAAAGACATAGCGTACTCTCAACAGTGGCCCCTGCAATGTCAGCAGGAAAATAGTGCCCATAGCATAGCACAGCTCCTATAGTGCCGAAGGGGGGTGCGTGTCACTCTGCCACAGCCTGCTTAGGTGCGTTAAAATAGATTAATGTACCGTTCTTGTTGTACATAAATTGTTTAAGGTATATTTTTTGTACAGGATGGTTTGTCCAAGATAGGCGTTCAGCTAGCACTCGTAGGGTAAGGCAGCTAAACGGATGACACCGCAAGCTAGAAGTAGCTTGCCGATAATGGAAGCTCGCTGGCGCGTTAACATTGCTGCAAGGCGATTAAGTGATAGCGAATAAGCACAGTTTTGATGAGGCCTACCATGACCGACGATATCGCCCAACACTACCGTCAGATTATTACCGCGCTGGGTGAAAACCCCGATCGCGAAGGGCTAAGAGACACGCCAAAGCGTGCTGCGAAAGCCATGCAATTCTTGAATGCCGGCTATCAACAGTCGCTCGAAGAGATCGTCAACGGTGCCGTGTTCGAGTCACAGACCGATGAAATGGTCCTGGTGAAAGATATCGAGCTTTACTCGATGTGCGAGCACCACCTTCTCCCATTCATCGGCAAGTGCCATATTGCCTATTTGCCTAGCGGCAAGGTGCTGGGACTTTCCAAGTTTGCCCGCATCGTCGATATGTACGCGCGCCGCATGCAGATCCAAGAGAACCTGACCCGCGAAATTGCGGAAGCTGTGCAACAGGTTACTCAGGCGAGGGGAGTGGCGGTCGTCATTGAAGCCCGCCATCTTTGCATGATGATGCGTGGGGTCGAGAAGCAGAATTCGAGCATGACGTCTTCTGTCATGTTAGGAGGCTTCCGCAGCAACCAAGCCACCCGCCAAGAGTTCTTAACGTTGATTAGCTAAACAAGGATGGCTCCGTCGTTTTGGGCCAAAGGTTTGGTGAAATAGATCGTTTCGTCTTAGCATGAACGAGTCAATGAGCCTATCAGGCCGTCATTTGGTCAGGAGTCTGTCATGGAAGCGCTGAGAGAAACACAGCTATATTGCCCGTTTGCCTATATCGATGGCAGCTGGGTGGCCGCTGACAGCGGTGAGCAAATCAACGTCACGAACCCCGCTACCGGTGAGCCCGTCGGCGATATCCCACGCTTGGGACGAGCGGAAACCGAACGCGCCATTGATGCGGCGGACGCAGCACTTCCTGCCTGGCGGGCACTCACCGCGCAAGAACGTGCGGACTTACTGCTCAAATGGCATGACTTGATGCTCGAGCATAAGCAAGACCTTGCCCTGCTCATGACGCATGAGCAGGGCAAGCCGGTCAAAGAAGCTGAAGGTGAGATCGTCTACGCCGCCAGCTTTTTACGCTGGTTTGCCGAAGAGGCCCGCCGCGTTTACGGCGAAACCATCCCCGCGGCCAATGCCAACCAGCGCATAGTCGTCACCAAGCAGCCCGTAGGGGTCGTGGGGGCCATCACTCCTTGGAACTTCCCAGCGGCGATGATCACTCGTAAGGCGGGCGCGGCTTTGGCGGCTGGTTGCACTATCGTAGTGAAGCCTGCAAGCCAAACGCCATTTTCGGCGACGGCACTAGCACTGCTGGCCGAACGTGCTGGCATACCCCGGGGCGTCTTCAATGTAGTGCCGGGTAGTGCGTCCGACATCGCCAAAGCGCTGACCGAGTCCCCTAAGGTTCGTAAAATCACGTTTACGGGATCGACGGAGGTAGGGCGTACGCTGATGGCCCAAGCCGCAGAACATATCCAGAAGATTTCACTGGAGCTGGGCGGCAACGCACCCTTCATCGTCTTTGAAGACGCCGATTTGGACGCCGCCGTAGAAGGTGCGATGGCGGCCAAATTCCGCAATGCCGGGCAAACCTGCGTTTGCACCAATCGCTTTTTGGTCCAATCCAGCGTCATCAATGCGTTTTGCGAAAAGCTGGCGGTCGCTATGAATAGCGAGCTTAAAGTGGGGGATGGCACCAAGCCAGGCGTGAACATCGGGCCTTTGATCGATGAGGACGCGGTGAAGAAGGTGAGCGAACACGTCCAAGATGCCGTTGACCACGGTGCCGAACTGCTGCTGGGCGGTCATCCGCATCCTCTGGGGGGCAACTACTTTACGCCCACGCTGATCAGCTTTGCCACTGACTCCATGAAAGTGGCCCATGAAGAGACGTTTGGCCCGCTGGCCGCCGTGTTCCCCTTCGATGATGAAGAGACCGCCATCGAGATGGCCAACGACACCCAGTATGGGTTGGCGTCTTATTTCTACTCTCGTGATTTGGCTCGTGTATGGCGTGTCGCAGAGGCGCTGGAGTACGGTATGGTCGGCATCAACACCGGGCTCATCTCCAATGCCGCGGCACCCTTTGGCGGGGTAAAAGCGTCAGGACTGGGCCGTGAAGGGGGGCATCAAGGCCTGGAGGAGTACCTGGAAACGAAATACCTGTGTATTGATCTTGGCAAGTAACACGCCCTAGACCGAAAAAGCCCCCACTTGTTTCAAGTGAGGGCTTTTTTATGCGGGAGAGTGATGCGCTGTTTAGTGGCGGAAGTGGCGCATGCCGGTAAATACCATGGCAATGCCTGCTTCGTTAGCGGCATCGATCACTTCCTGGTCGCGCATGGAGCCGCCAGGCTGGATGACAGCAGTAATGCCTGCCTCCGCAGCAGCATCGATGCCGTCACGGAAGGGGAAGAAGGCATCGGAGGCCATCACGGAGCCCGGCACGGAGAGCCCTTCATCGGCGGCTTTGATGCCAGCGATTTTCGCAGAGTACACGCGGCTCATCTGGCCTGCACCGACGCCAATGGTTTGGCCCGCTTTGGCATAGACGATGGCATTGGACTTGACGAATTTGGCCACACGCCATGCAAAGGCCAGGTCGCGCAGCTCCTCTTGCGAAGGCGCACGCTCGCTGACGACGGTCAAGGCGTCTTGAGTGACCATGCCTTGGTCGCGATCCTGTACCAGCAGGCCGCCGTTGACACGTTTGAAATCCAACGCTGGCTGCGTCGAACCAGGCCAATGCGCGCTCACGTCGAGCAGTCGCACGTTTTGCTTTTCGGCCACAATGGCGGCTGCGTCCTCGCTGACCCCTGGCGCGATGATGACTTCGACGAACTGGCGGTCAATGATGGCGCGTGCAGTGTCGGCATCCAGCGGTACATTGAAGGCGATGATGCCACCAAAAGCGCTGGTCGGATCGGTAGCGAAAGCTTTTTCATAGGCTTCCAACGCCGTTGCACCCATGGCCACGCCACAGGGGTTCGCGTGTTTGACGATGACGCAAGCGGTATCATCAAAGGCTTTGACGCATTCGAACGCTGCGTCGGTATCCGCCACGTTATTGAAAGAGAGCGGTTTGCCTTGCAGTGTTTTAGCCGTGGCAACGCTGGGCTCGCTGGCGGTGGGGTCGACATAGAACGCTGCTTTCTGGTGCGGGTTCTCGCCGTAGCGCATGTCCTGCTTTTTGTGCAGCTGCAGATTGAAGGTGCGAGCGAACGTGGCATCTTCGCTGGTGACCTGACGGCCGAGGTAGTCAGCGATGGCGCCATCATAGCCAGCGGTGTGCTCGAACGCCTTGACGGCGAGATCAAAGCGTGTCGCGGCGCTCACTTGGCCCGCGTGCTCCTTAAGTTCATCGAGTACGCGGGCATAGTCGCTCGCATTGACCACGATGGTGGTATAGGCGTGGTTTTTAGCGCAAGCCCGCACCATGGTCGGGCCACCGATGTCGATATTTTCGATGGCATCTTCGAGCGTGCAGCCTGGCTTGGCGACCGTCTCAGCAAACGGATAAAGATTGACCACCACCATGTCGATCGGAGTGATGTCATTCTCCGCCATGACGGCATCATCCTGACCACGGCGGGCGAGAATGCCGCCGTGAATCTTGGGATGCAGCGTTTTAACACGACCGTCCATGATTTCCGGAAAGCCAGTGTGCTCGGACACTTCTTTCACCGCAATGCCATGCTCTTGCAGCAAGCGGAAGGTGCCACCAGTAGAGAGCAGCTCGACGCCGTTTGCGGCGAGGCCTTGGGCAAACTCTACGATGCCTGTTTTATCGGATACGCTCAGAAGGGCGCGGCGGACGGGGGTAGCGGTACTATCGGCCATAAGGGTGCTCGTCGTGTGCGGGTCTAAGGTTAAAACAGCAACGCCCCATCAAGGGGCGTCACTTTCAATCAATCCATACTGCTTCAACTTTTTGCGCAGCGTGCCACGGTTCAGTCCGAGCACGTCGGCGGCGCGCGTTTGATTGCCGTCCGTGTGCTCCATTACGCAGGCCAGCAGAGGCGCTTCTACCTCGGCCATTACCATCGCGTAAAGGTCGGAGGTTTGGCTGCCATCGAGATGCTCGAAGTAACGACGCATGGCGGTCTCGACGGCTTCACGCAGGGGCTGGGGCTGCGCGCTGGCGGAAGGGTCTGCTAGCGTGCCAGAGAGTCGTGAGGAGCGTTCGCTGGAGAGCAGGTCGCGTTCAGTCATGCTGCATGGCTTCCTTTGGCTAACAGACGCTGAGGGGCGTCGTGGGTCATGGCGTTATGAATCCAGTCAAACTGCGCGTCGGGTGAGGACAGGGCGTTGAACTGCTGCTTGAGCGTGCGCTGTTCGGTGTCACTAAAACGCGGATCGTCATTGAGATACCAGCCGACGTGCTTACGCGCGATGCGCACCCCCATGGTATCGCCATAGAAGTCATGCAGTGCCTGCAGGTGCTCTAGCAGTACGCGGCAGCGCTCTGCCAAACTGGGTGCCGGGAGCCGTTCACCATGCGTCAAGTAATGCGTTATTTGCTGAAAAATCCACGGATTCCCTTGCGCCCCACGGCCCACCATCACCGCATCAGCGCCGGTGTAGCGCAGTACGTAGGCGGCTTTTTCAGGAGAGGTGATGTCGCCGTTGGCAATGACAGGGATCGTGAGCTGCGATTTGATGTCGGCAATCGTGTCGTACTCGGCTTCACCAGTATAGCGCTGTTCACGATGACGGCCATGAACGGCCAGCGCTTGAATGCCTGCGGACTCCGCCAGTTTGGCAATGTGCAGCGCATTGTTGGACGCGGCACACCAGCCAGTGCGTATCTTGAGCGTGACGGGAATGTCGACGGCACGTACCACGGCATCCAAAATGTCAGCAACGAGAGCCTCATCGCGCATTAGAGCAGACCCTGCGGCCTTATTGCAGACCTTTTTAGCGGGACACCCCATATTGATGTCGATGATCTGGGCACCTAACTCGGCATTGAGTTTCGCGGCTTGGGCCAGCATCTCGGCATCGCCCCCGGCGATCTGCACGACACGTGGGCCGGGTTCGCCCTGGTGGTCCATGCGTAGCTGCGATTTGCGTGTGTGCCAAAGTGAAGGGTCCGACGTGACCATTTCGCCCACGACCCAGCCAGCGCCCAAGCGGCGGCAAAGCTGGCGAAATGGGCGGTCGGTGACACCCGCCATCGGGGCCAGCATGACCGGGTTAGGCAGTTGGTAGGGCCCAATCGCAGGTGGCGACGTAGTCATCAGAGTCATTGCGGTGCACTTTGGTAGGCATGAAAGCGACGAGTAGGACGTTTCAAGGGGGCGTATGATACGCCTACTCGACGAGGGATTGAAGGCCAATTCCGATTTTATGCGGGGCGTCGGCCTGTCAAGCGTACCCACCCCTCCCGCAGGGTCGGTTCATCCATGTAGAGCCCTTGTGCTTCATAGGCGTCCAGAACGTCCGTGGCTTGGTTGGCCAGTATGCCGGAGAGCGCGATACGCCCACCGGGAGCGACATGCCCGGCAATCATGCCCGCTAGCTCGACTAACGGGCCTGCCAAAATGTTGGCCGTGACGATAGGGTAGGGGCCGCCTGACAACTGCTCAGGATAGTAGAGCGCGAACTGCTCCTCACCGATGGCATTGCGCTCGGCGTTATCTCGGCTGGCTTGCAGCGCCTGAGGGTCGATGTCCGTGCCGTCGGCATGGGTGGCGCCCAATTTCAGCGCAGCAATGGCGAGAATGCCAGATCCGCAGCCTACATCCAGCACGGCTTTGCCCTGTAGCTCGTTGCTCACGGCTAATCCGTCCAGCCACTCCAGGCACAGCGCGGTAGTCGGATGGGTGCCGGTACCAAACGCAAGGCCGGGATCAAGGATCAGATTGACGGCACCTGCCTCGGGCGGCTCATGCCAACTCGGCACGATCCATAGCCGTTCGCCCATGCGAAGTGGCGTGAAGTCATCCATCCACTCCCGTTCCCAGTCCCGATCCGCCAGCAGCTCGTATTCGATGGTAGGGCATGGCTCTCCGGGCACTTGCTCCGACCAAGCGGCTTCAATGCGACTCAGCATGCCATCGATACCGTCTAGATCATCATAAAGGCCCGTCAGTATGGTGTCTTGCCACAGCGGTGTGGTGCCGCGCTCGGGCTCGAAGACGGGGTCGTCGTGGGCATCCTGCAGGCCAATGGCCGTCGCGCCTTCTTCGAGAAGTAGCTCTTCGAGAAGATCGGCCTGCTCAGGGGCGACGTGTGCTTTTAATTGCAGCCAGGGCATGGGGGTCTCCACGGCGAGTAGGGAATAAGGAAACTAGCGCGAACTTTTATACGAAAAACGCGGTGGATAGGCGTTGGCCATTCCACGAAAATGCCCGCCGAAAGGCGGGCATCATGGCTACCCAGCGGTTAGCTGCTGAGCTTCTTTTCCAGGTAGTGAATATTGACACCGCCCTGGCGGAAATAGCTATCGCGTACCAAGTCTTTCTGAAGATCGATATTGGTCTTGATGCCTTCGACCAGCAGTTCGTCCAGCGCGTTGCGCATGCGTGTCAAAGCGATGTCGCGATCGGCGCCCCAGGTAATCAGCTTTCCAATCAGGGAGTCGTAGTGCGGCGGCACGGTGTAGCCGGTGTACAGGTGAGAGTCCATACGAACGCCCAAGCCGCCGGGGGCATGGAACAGCGTGACTTTACCGGGAGAAGGCATGAAGGTGCGTGCATCTTCTGCATTGATACGGCACTCGAACGCGTGGCCATTCAGCTTCACGTCTTCCTGGCGAATCGACAGCGGTAAGCCGGACGCAATACGCAGCTGTTCTTTGACGATATCGACGCCGGTGACCATCTCCGTGACCGGATGCTCGACCTGAACACGAGTGTTCATCTCGATGAAGAAGAATTCACCGTCTTCATACAAGAATTCGAAGGTACCCGCGCCCCGGTAGTTGATCTCGATACACGCCTGACGGCAGGCTTCGAGCACTTTGGCGCGTGCGTCGGGGTCGATGCCCGGAGCTGGCGCTTCTTCCAATACTTTCTGGTGGCGGCGCTGCAACGAACAGTCGCGGTCATAAAGGTGAATGGCGTTGCCCTGGCCGTCAGCCAGCACCTGTACTTCGACATGGCGCGGCTTTTCGAGGAACTTCTCCATATACACGGTGCCATCGCCGAAGGCCGCATGGGCTTCGGTGCGCGTCACGGTAATGGCAGAAAGCAAGTGGCCCTCGGTATGAACGACACGCATACCGCGGCCGCCGCCACCCGCTGCCGCTTTAATGATCACCGGGTAACCAATACGACGTGCAGTGGCCAGATTCGTCGCATCATCGTCGCCTAGAGGACCGTCGGAGCCAGGTACCGTGGGAACGCCAGCAACTTTCATGGCTTCGATGGCGCTGACTTTATCGCCCATCAGGCGAATGGTCTCGGCGCGCGGGCCAATGAAGGTGAAGCCTGAGCGCTCTACCTGTTCGGCGAAATTAGCGTTCTCCGAGAGAAAACCATAGCCGGGATGAATGGCGCTCGAGTCCGTCACTTCTGCGGCACTGATAAGCGCAGGAATGTTCAAGTACGACTGCGCCGACGAGGCAGGGCCGATACAAACGGCTTCATCGGCAAGGCGAACGTGCATCAATTCGCGGTCTGCCTTGGAGTGAACCGCTACGGTTTTGATCCCTAGCTCTTTGCAGGCGCGTAAGATACGAAGGGCAATCTCGCCGCGGTTCGCGATAAGTACCTTGTCCAGCATGGGAGAATCCACCCGTGTTGATATGAAAGATTAAGCGAGGACGATCATGGGCTGATCGAATTCCACCGGCTCGCCATCTTCCACTAGGATGGCCTCGACCACGCCGTCGCGGTCGGCTTCAATCTGGTTCATCATTTTCATGGCTTCGACGATACAAACGGTATCGCCTTGCTTCACGGTGTCGCCCACTTCAACGAAGGCTTTGGCACCCGGCGCCGGACTGCGGTAAAAAGTGCCTACCATAGGAGAGTTGACCGCTTCACCACGATAACTAGCGCCCTGAGGTTCTGCATCGGCGGGAGCCGTGGCCACCGGCGCTTGAGGAGCTGCCGGTGCCGGCTGTGCGTACTGTGGCATCGGCTGCGGCTGCCAAGCACCGCCGTTGGGGTGACGGCTAATACGAACCGACTCTTCACCTTCCTGAATTTCGATTTCGCTGATGTTGGACTCTTCCAGCAGCTCGATCAGTTTCTTAACTTTGCGAATATCCATTCGTAGGGCCCCAAACGTTGATCAAAGTAGCACGCCGCAAGCGAAATAAGCCCGCGTGACGTGGCGCTCTCAAGCGCAGTAAACCAAATTTAAAAATTGAGAGAACGAGGCACGATGTCGAACGTTACCCCAAACTCAACGCTAAAAGATGAGTTTTTTAGCAAATATGGCTGCGGAGTTTGCCGAAAAACTCAGTCACTGTCCAGTGGCAGCCATTGAGGGTACGAATTTTGCGACTTAAACAACCGTTTGACGACGATCGCGACACGGTGTCACAAAAAGTGTTCGAAAGCATTAGGTCTGCGTGAGCGACGGCTAATCGGGCGACTTAGCTCTGCTGCCAACGCTTGAAAGCCTCTAAATGCTCGACCAGTGCTGTCGCGGTGATCTCACCCTGAATGCGCGCGTCGCGAACTTCATTGCCCCCGTCAAAGAGTAGCAGGCTGGGAGGGCCAAAGAGCTGGAAGTGCTCAAGCAACTCGCGGCTCTGTGCATCGGTCTTTGTCACATCGACCGCAATGAGTTGGAAATCGTTCAATGCCTCTGACACGTGTGGGTCTGGATAGACGTCTCTCTCCATGAGTTTGCAAGAGATGCACCAGTCTGCCGTAAAGTGGGCAAACACGGGCTTCCCTGCTTGAGAGGCTTGCTCCAACTCAGACTGAAGTGCGCTGAGACTGTCGACTTCTGCAAAGATCGGAGTGGTAGCGGCTTCACCTGTACCAGAAGTGGTCACCGATAGCGGTCGCAAAGGGTTACTGCTTCCTTGAGCGGCGCCCAACACTAGTGCTACCCCCCAAACCAACAGCATTAACCCCGCCGTTTGCCGGGCTTTCGCCCAGCCGTGAGAGGGCGATGTATTCAATGCGCCAAGGGTGAGGGCACTACCGATTGCTAGGGCCGCCCACAGCAGAAGAGAGATTGATGGCGCAATCAAGCGCTCAATCATCCAAATCGCTACGCCCAGTAACAGCAAACCGAAAGCAATTTTAACGCCATTCATCCAGCCGCCTGAGCGGGGGAGCAGAGTGGCCCCAAAGGTGCCCACGAGCAATAAAGGAAGCCCCATGCCGAGCCCCAGCGCAAACAATACCGCGCCCCCCATGACGGCATCCCCAGTGGAGGAGATAAATACCAAGGCGCCTGCTAGCGGAGCTGTTACACAAGGAGATACCACTAGCACTGACAGCGCACCCGCCACTGCCAAGCCCAGCGGGCCGCTGCGCTGAGCACGGGCTTGCCACGCATCGACTTTGCTAGCGATTCGCGGGGACATGCGCAGGTCAAAAGCGCCAAACATCGCCAAAGCGAACAGAGTAAACAGTAGGGCGAACGCAATTAAAACAGGAGCGGACTGTAAATGTGCCTGGAGGTTGAGCCCCGCACCAAATAGCCCCATTAGCACCCCCACCAAGGCATAGGTAATGGCCATGCCGAGTACATAGCTGGCTGACAGGACAAAAGCACGGGGTTTGGTGGGGTTTTGGCCAACCACTATGGACGACAGAATAGGAATCATCGGTAACACGCAGGGCGTAAAGGTGAGCCCAATACCCGCGAGGAAAAAGAGTCCTAGGGCGAGCGGTAGACTGGTATCACTAATCAGCGAGCTGAATTTGCTATCTTCACTTTGCGGTGCGGAGAAGCCAGTGCTCTCGCCCGATTGAGTGGCTGCGCTGCTTGAGGCAGGTCCACCCATGCTTGTTTGATTTGGCGCGCTCTGAGCACTTTCATTTTGCCAATTGGCAAAAGCGCTGGGCGGTGATGCTTCTGCGGCTTCAAGTGTGATGCGCTCAGGTGGATAGCACAATCCTGCATCGGCGCACCCTTGAAAGGTCAGTTCGATCTCGATGGGTCCACTAGATGGCTCACTGAGCGGAACGTCGAAAACCACGCGATCGCGAAAAACGTACACGTCCCCCATGAACTCATCCGTGGTGAAGGTGCCCTGCGGAATCTCTGGGGTACCCAGATCAATCTCGGGTTGCAGGCTGGTCACCGACAGCTGGTGACGATAAAGATAGTACGCATCGGCGATGTCGACGCCGATGCTCAAGGTTTCCCCGTCGTGCCATGCGCTCGGCTGAAAGGCCTCCATGACCGGCAAGAAATCACTGTCGTTGCTGGAGGAAAACCACTGCCCATGGGCAATAACGGGCAGCCAGCACAGTAAAAAAAACAGAGCATAACGTCGCATGAGTAACACGGAGTATCCTTACGCAGTCGTATCAAAAGGGTGCTACTGGGCAGGATAGCGCAGTTGCCACAGGGAGCGTACTGTCTGCGGTGACGTGACGCGGTGCTTCCTGCACCGTTAATCAAAACGCAAAAGGCCGCCTCATGAGGCGGCCTTTAACATCGGCGTTACGGCAAGGTTTACGCTTTTTTGTAAGCAGCCGCCGACTTTTCGATGGCCTTACGGGCGGCTTCGACGCCTTCCCACGACTCGACTTTCACCCACTTGCCTTTTTCGAGGTCTTTGTAGTTCTCGAAAAAGTGAGCAATCTGCTGGCGAAGCAGTTCAGGAAGGTCAGTGACTTCCTGAACGTCGTCATACAGCGTCGAGAGTTTGGGGTGCGGTACGCAGACCAGCTTGGCATCTTCACCGGCTTCGTCGGTCATGTTCAGAATGCCAACGGGACGAGCGCGAATGATACTGCCGGGCGCGACCGGGTGAGGGGTAACCACCAGCGCGTCTAGGGGGTCACCGTCGTCTGCCAGTGTGTGAGGGATAAAGCCGTAGTTGGCCGGATAGAACATGGGCGTGGCCATGAAACGGTCAACGAGGAGGGCACCCATGTCCTTGTCGATTTCATACTTAATCGGCGCGTGGTTTGCAGGAATTTCAATCGCCACGTAGATATCGTTGGGCAGATCCTTTCCAGCGGGGATGTTATCAAAGTTCATCGTTGGTTCCTTGGCTTGGCTTTTCTTACCGACTGTAGAGCACAGTCACTAAGCAGTTGATGCATTGCATTAATGGTGGAGAATTATACGAACATGGTCGATAGATTACCAATGCGACATAGGTGTTTGGCAGTTAAGGGGTGAGCGCGGTAGAAAATCATCGTTACGCGCTTGGCCGGTTAAAAGCGGCAAGGAGAATCGCCCTTCATGCGCTGGCGCCATGAGAGGCGGACAGGGGATTTTGCACCGTTCGCGACGTTTGGTGGGCATCGCTTCGCGTTGCCAGCGTGTATGATAGCCCCCGTGGTAGCCAGGGCCGTCAGAGGTTCCTAAGATGTCGTTGCGATGGTGAGCCGTAAGCCTAGGAGGATGAGTTGGCGCACGCCCAGTTACTAATTAGTTATGGTCAAGCGTTCGTTGCCCCGGAGCGGCGGCAGCACCGCAGCTCGATGTCGGTGCGTCTGCCGGAAGCGCCACTGTTGAAAGTGAAGGGCGGCTGTGCGGTGATTAGTGACTCGATCTCTCGCAATACCATGGCGAAACAGGCGGGAGACTTGAGCGTGCGTGGGTTTCTTGCGGATTACTACTCGACGCCAGATCATTGGGACACCAAAACATCGGCCACTCGCGTGCTGCGTGCCTTGAATAGCTGGTGCTACAGCCAAAGCCAGCATGTCAAAGAGGGGAGTTTTGTCTCGTCGCTCTCTGCCATGGTGTTTTTAGGCCGCGAGGGTCATCTCTTCCACATGGGCGATACGCTGGTGTTTCGCTTGCGAGGGGCTGAGTTCGAACAGTTGACCCGTGACCACGTGACCGATGTGGGCGGGTATCGCTACCCCTCACGCGCGCTGGGGATGGATGGCAGTGTCGACATCGACTACACCCATCTGGCGCTGAAGCAGGGCGATCTGTTCGTGTTCACCACCCAAGCGGTGCGCGGGACGCTAATGCCTTCGGACTACGTGCGTCTCATTCGTCAAGATGCCAGCGATCTGGATGCCGCCTGCGAGCGTTTGGCGAGCGAGGCGAAGCAGCGTGCTCAAGAGCGGGGCTACGGGGGCGATCAATTTTGCTTTCAGCTGCTTCGTATCGACGAGTTGCCGGAGGAGGCCTCCGACCATCCCAACTTGCTGTACGGTGATTTGCCGATTCCTCCGGAACTGACACCCGGCGAGCGTTTGGATGGTTTGGAAGTGCAGGCGGTGCTATCCCGCAATGCGCAGTCGAGGGTGTACCGCGTACGCGACGTGCACAGCGATCGGGTGATGGTGATGAAAGCGCCGAGTCCGGAGCTATCGCTGCGCAATGCCTACCTGGAGCACTTTCTTCTGCAGCAGTGGGTGGTCGAACGGGTGAACTCTCCCTTCGTGGTCAAAGTCATGGAGCCTTCTCGTCCGCGTCGCTACCTCTACTACCTCATGCAGAACGTGGAAGGCGAGACGCTGCGCCATTGGGCCGAGCGACATCCCCAGGCGAGCCTCGTTCAGCGTTTGGATATCGCCAATCAGCTAGGTAAGGCCGTCCAAGCCCTGCATCATCGCGATATCATTCATCAGCAAATCACCCCAGACAACGTGCTGATCGATCAGCATGGCAAAGTGGTGCTGGCCGACTTCAGCGCCTGTCACATGCGCGAGGTCGATGGTCACCGTCATTCGGGTGAGCTGCTTCGTCAAATCGGTTTTAACGAGCATACGGCCCCCGAATACGCCTTAGGCGACAGGGTGGGCCGACGCAGTGATCAGTACTCGCTGGCATCCACGGTCTATTGGCTGCTGACCGGTGCGTTACCCTACACGCTGACGCCAAACAAACTGCGTTGTCACACCGATTTAGAAGAGCTCAGTTACCGTAGCGCCCGTACGACCAATCCGGAAATAACGCCTGCGCTGGATGACGCGTTGCGACGAGCGCTGGATCCCCAGCGGCCGCTGCGTTTTAGGCGTATGTCAGAATTTCTCCATGCACTACGGATTCCGCTAGGACGGCTTCCTCAGCGCGAGGAGCCGCGCACGGAGTCTCGACGCTTTTGGCAAGGTGTGGCGGGTATTTTGCTATTACTACTGGTGCTGTCTTGGCTACTGCGTTAGGGCACCTGCCGAGCGCATATCCACCAGTCATCAGGCTTGCCATTAAAAAGGGGCGATGACGGCATCATCGCCCCTTGAGCGTCGGCCGCCAGCAGGCGTTACAGTGTGAATTTAGGCAATTTTTGCTCTACTTTCGTCAGTTTGAGCTTAGCGACTTTGGGTAGGCCATTCTCGAAGGGCGGGAAGTCTTCACCCTGAATGAGCGGCGAAAGGTAGTCACGGCACGCTTGGGTAATGTCGAAGCCGCTCTCGCTGATGAAGTCGCGGGGCATGAACTTCTCTTGGTTCGCGATTTGCGACAGCGGCGCAGAGATCACGTCCCACTGGTAAGGGCTTTGTGAAATGCGGCGGATCGCAGGCATCATGGAGTTTTTGCCTGCCAGTGCCAGCGTTACCGCTTCACGACCCACCGCATAGGCTTGCTCAACGTCGGTTTTGGACGCTAAGTGGCGCGCTGCACGCTGCAGATAATCGGCCACTGCCCAGTGGTATTTATAACCTAAATCTTGCTTGATCATGCCGGCCAAGGTAGGCGCAACGCCGCCCAGCTGGCGGTGGCCGAAGGCGTCGGTATTACCTGCATCTGCCAGGAAGGTGCCGTCTTCATAACGCGCGCCTTCGGACACGACGATTACGCAGTAGCCGTATTTCTTGACGCTTTCATCCACGCGCGCCATGACCGCTTTACGGTTGAAAGAGACTTCCGGGAAAATGATCAAGTGCGGAGGCTCGCCTTCCCCGTCACCTGCCAAACCGCCGGCGGCAGCGATCCAGCCCGCATGGCGACCCATGACTTCCAGCACGAACACCTTAGTGGAGGTGGCGCACATGGAGGCGATATCCAACGATGCTTCACGTGTCGACGTGGCAATGTATTTCGCGACGCTGCCGAAACCAGGGCTGTTGTCGGTAATAGGTAGGTCATTATCGACGGTTTTGGGAACGTGAATGGCCGTTAGTGGATACCCCAGTTTTTCGGAGAGCTGAGAAACTTTTAGGCAGGTATCGGCACTGTCGCCGCCGCCGTTATAGAAGAAATAGCGAATATCGTGTGCTTTGAAGACCTCGATCAGGCGCTCGTACTGGGCGCGGTGGGTGTCGATGTCCTTCAGCTTGTAGCGGCAGGAACCAAAGGCGCCACCCGGCGTATGACGAAGCGCAGCGATGGCCCCATCACTCTCTTGGGTGACGTCGATCAGATCTTCCGTCAGCGCACCAATAATGCCGTTATGGCCGGCATACACCTTGCCGATTTGGTCGGGGGCTTGCCGGCAAGCTTCGATAACGCCGCAGGCGCTGGCATTGATGACGGCGGTAACGCCACCGGACTGGGCGTAAAAGGCATTATGCTGGGCCATGGAAACGTCTCATCTCCTGAAAACGGTTGGTTTCATCGTTGTTGACGGCAAGCGGTCACTCCTTTGCTTGCCGGTACGTCGCAAGCGCACCTTTACGTCGCGCTGCGAGCCAAGCGCTCGTAAGCGACGCAAAGTTTAGCGTAAAGCCATTTCTGCTGCATTACATGCTGTTTCAAGGGGTCGATGGTAAGGATTACTCATCGCCCCCATCCAATGCCTGCTCACGCTGCGCTAGTCGCCAGCCGCCGAGATCTTTGTAACGGTTGACCATGGCGCAAAACAGCTCGGCCGTGCGTTCGGTGTCGTAGCGCGCCGAGTGGGCCGCTTTATTGTCGAACTCGATCCCCGCGGCGCGGCAAGCTCTAGCGAGCACGGTTTGCCCATACACGAAACCGGCCAGCGTTGCCGTATCGAAACTGGAGAAAGGGTGGAACGGGTTGCGCTTGACGTTGCAGCGGTTGGCCGCCGCGTTTAAAAAACCGTGGTCGAAAGCGGCATTGTGGCCTACGAGAATCGCCCGCGAACAGCCGTGTGCCTTCAACGACTTACGAATGGGCCGAAAAATTTCACCCAGTGCTTCAGCTTCGCTCAACGCCACCTGGCGCCGAAGCGGGTCATCCAAATTGATGCCTGTAAAGTCTAGCGCCGACTGTTCGACGTTAGCGCCCTCGAAGGGGTGGATATGATACGCATAGGTGGCATCAGGCAGTAAATTGCCATCGGGGTCCATGGTGAGTGTGACCGCTGCAATCTCTAATACGGCATCCGTCTGGGCATTGAACCCACCCGTCTCCAAATCGATGACAACCGGTAAATAACTGCGAAAACGCTGGGCCATCAATTCGCGGGCAATTGCCTCGCTCATGCAGCTCTCCTTAGTAAAGCGAGTAGTCGGTCAGGGTTAGCGGTGTCAGTTGCCGCTACGGTTGGGGTGATTCTAGCAGCTTTACCCCTAAGGCGTCGTTGACGGTATTCGCTGAGCATTGAGAACGCTATACTCTCAGTTTGAATAACCGGTAGCGCTGACGGGCGCTGCCCCTTTTGGTGAACTGCTTTTTACAAGGAGCAAAGAATGTCCGATGTCAAAAAGGTTGTGCTGGCGTACTCAGGCGGCCTGGACACGTCCGTTATCGTTAAGTGGTTGCAAGAGACCTACAACTGCGAGGTAGTGACCTTTACTGCCGACATCGGTCAAGGTGAAGAAGTCGAGCCCGCCCGTGCTAAAGCCCAGGCTCTCGGCGTGAAAGAGATTTACATCGAAGACCTGCGCGAAGAGTTCGTGCGTGACTACGTTTTCCCGATGTTCCGTGCCAACACCATCTATGAAGGTGAGTACCTGCTGGGTACCTCCATTGCTCGCCCGCTGATCGCCAAGCGCCTGATCGAAATCGCTAACGAAACCGGCGCCGATGCCATCTCCCACGGCGCAACGGGTAAAGGTAACGATCAGGTGCGTTTCGAGCTGGGTGGCTACGCGCTCAAGCCTGGCGTCAAGGTCATCGCACCCTGGCGCGAGTGGGACCTAACGTCCCGCGAGAAGCTGATGGCTTACTGCGAAGAGCACAACATCCCGGTGGATTTCTCCAACAAGAAGAAGAAATCTCCCTACTCCATGGATGCCAACCTGCTGCACATCTCCTACGAAGGCGGCATTTTGGAAGATCCGTGGGCCGAAGCCGAAGAGGACATGTGGCGCTGGAGCGTTTCACCGGAAGCCGCGCCAGAGCAGCCCACCTACGTTGAGCTGACGTTCGAGAAAGGCGACATCGTGGCCATCGACGGCGAAGCGCTCAAGCCGCACGAAGTGCTTGAAAAGCTCAATAAGTTGGGTGGTGACAACGGTATTGGTCGTCTGGATATCGTCGAAAACCGCTATGTAGGTATGAAGTCGCGCGGCTGTTACGAAACGCCGGGGGGGACGATCATGCTGCGTGCCCACCGCGCTATCGAATCACTGACGCTGGATCGCGAAGAGGCCCACCTCAAAGATCAGCTCATGCCCAAATACGCTGAAGTGATCTATAACGGTTACTGGTGGAGCCCGGAGCGCCGTATGCTGCAAGCGGCCATTGACGAGACGCAGAAGAGTGTCTCCGGTGTGGTGCGCATGAAGCTGTACAAAGGTAACGCGACCGTGGTGGGGCGCAAGTCCGAGCAGTCCCTGTTCGATGAATCTATCGCAACATTCGAAGACGACGCGGGCGCTTACAACCAAAAAGACGCCGAAGGCTTCATCAAACTGAATGCACTGCGGCTGCGTATCGCCGCAGGTAAAGGCCGTCAGCAGAGCTAACGTTCGACGGTGGCCAGCGCTAAGCTGGCCACCGCGTGACGGACAGGAGTCGGTATGTTTAAAAAATTGCTGTCAGGGCTGTTTGGCGCGCAAGGCAGTGGTGAGGCGAGCATAGGCACCAAGGAAGCTGAGCCGGTGGAGTATAAAGAGTACCTCATCGTCTCACAGCCTGATCACCAAAGTGGCCAGTACCGTGTTAGCGGCTGGATACGCAAACCCGATAGCCAAGGGGGCGCTCAGGAGCACCGCTTCGAGCGTTCCGATATGCTGCCTGGGCGTGACGCGTGCGACGCCTTGATGGTGTCGAAGGCGCAACGCTATATCGATGAAGTAGGCGATGCGATGTTCGACCCCGACCCTCGCCGCGAGAGCCAATCCTCTAGCTAATGTGCGTGTCCATCAAGGCCCGTGCTTCAGCTGCCGCCTGCAGCATCAACTCTGCAGGCACATCGGAGCTCGTGCTGCCTTGTTCGCTTGCTTCGATATCGGTGAGCAGTCGGCCGAGTCGGCCCTGACGCAAAGTGAGGGCTTGATGGATCGTTTGGCTCAGCGGCAGTTCTTGCAGCATTGCATCAAGGTCGATACCCAAAATGACCGGCATATGCGAAAAGAGTCCGGCAATGAAGCCTTCTTCCTCGTCTAATCCACGCTGTTCTGCGAGCGCTTCGCACGCAAATGCACGCGTTAATCCGCTGGTAAGATTGATTTTACTAGCAGGATTATTCCCCGCGAGCATCACGATCGATACCAATGTACGTAGCTCTTTCAAGCCAATGATGTGAATGCAGTCCATCAGCTTGTAGGCAGGACGCTGAGAGGCCTTTTCTGCCGAGTTGGCGCGCTTGAAGACGGCGTTCAATAAATATGGGTCGCGAGCAATGAGCGTGCTCAGCGCCGGCAGGCGCACTTTATCACTGTAGAGCTGAGCAAGTAGCTGCATTTGATTGGCACGTGACGTGCTATGTCGCTGGGTTTTTGTCGTTTGTACCTGTGGGCGCTGATAAAAATAACCTTGAAATAAGCTAAATCCCAGTGCTTTACACTGTTCAAACTCTTCGTAGGTTTCTACGCGTTCGGCCAACAGCGTATAACCATCTTGATAAAGACGTTGAATGAGTGCCTTCGGAAGCCCAGTCGAAATATCGAACTTAATAATATCTGCCAAGGCCAATAATGATCGATTGGCGTCGGTAAGTTCAAAATCATCCAGGGCCAATGTATAGCCTTGGGTTTTTAACTGACGTAACGCCGTTAAAAGTGCATCACTCACGGCCGTGTCTTCAAGCACTTCGATCACGATTTGCTCTTTTGGCAAACCGTCAAGATCCGGGTTTAGTAACCACTCCCCGGAGGCATTAATAAAGAGTTTTCGCTGACCGCACAGTTTATCCAATCCAATTTCATAGATGGCAACAGCGCAGGCGCGTGCGGTGGCTTGCACATCATCAAAGACGGCGGCAGTGCCAGCCGAAAAATCGCCACGATAGAGCAGCTCATCAGCCACATGGTGTAGCTGGGCGTTGACGATAGGCTGGATAGCGATGGTGTAATGGCCGGTACTGGTCTCTTCTTGCGCTGACCCTTGCATAGTGCCGCTGCTCCGACTGTCAGGGGGAAAACGTGCGAGGCCGCGAAGAATAGCGTAAAAGCGCTGATAGGCGCTAGTTACATTGAGTCACAATGCGTTGAATGGCACAATTATTCACTTAAACGGTATGGCGAGGAAGCGATAGCTTAATGGCAGCGCCACCTAACGCTGAAGTGTCAACCCAAAGTTTACCACCCAAGTGATGAATAATGGCGCGGCTAATGGGTAAGCCTAAACCGCTCCCTTTAGGTCGTTGGTCTGCCTGTTTACGCTTGGCCAATTTCAACTGATAAAACTTTTCAAAGACGTTGTCACGTTCGTCGACAGGAATGCCGGGCCCATTATCTTCAACGCTCAAGCAAACAGCGTGATCTGTCGCATAAATGTGTAACCGTACGATCGGATGGTCGGGGTCGGCAAACTTGCGTGCGTTTTCCAACAGATTGATGATGACTTGTTCGAGCCTGTCTGGGTCGGCCATGACCATGGCGATGGATACGTCAGTCACCCACTCGACATCGATACCCTGATCGGCGTGAAGCCGTGCCAGTGCTTGGCTGCTCTGCTTGGCGATATGCATTAAATCGACGGGGATGGGTTTGAGGGAAAGGCGTCCACTCTCAAGTCGTGCCAAATCCAGAATTTCATCGATCAGGCGAGATAGACGCTCACTCTCCAGCACCATGATGCGCAGAAACTGCTGCCGTTTGTCTGCTTCGATGTCGGGAGTATCGCGTAATATTTCGGCAAACGAGCGGATGGACGTCAGTGGGGTACGCAACTCGTGACTCACCATTGCAACGAACTCATCCTTCATGCGATCTACTTCTTGCAACCGCTCGTTGGCGCTGCGTAGTTCCTCACCGACCCGAGCTAGCTCTTGAGACTTCTGCTCCAGTCGACGGTTGTACTCCAATGCCTGGGAGGTCGTGTCGAGAATCGTTAGCACCGACGCCATGTCCAACGCTTCACCGCGCAACACGGAATGGATCAATACGCTGGCAGACGCACTGCCGAGTGACCCGGCCAACGCCTGTTCCGCACGGGTGATCAGGGCTCCTGACGCGGGGCGCTGGTGGGCATCTGACCGTTCCAAGGAGGCATACGGGGCGGTAAATACGCGGTGCGTTGCTCCATGGCCCAAAAAGCGCACCAAGAGTGCGTAAAGAGCGCCTTCGGTGGTTTGACCCTGCCAGCGTGACGCCGTCGGTAGAGGCGCATGCATGGCTTCGATGAACAGCGCTGCTTGAGTCTGCTCCATGGGAGTGGGGCGAGTGAAGAGAGAAATAGTGATGAGCAAGCCAACGTTCAACACCATGCTCCAAAACAGCGAGTGTGTATAGATATCCCATCCGCTTAGCCCCAGCAGGGCGTACGGGGATAACCAGCCAATGCCCCAGGGCCCCTGTGTGACGAAAGAGGCTTCTAGCCAGCCGGACTGTGCAAAGCCCGGCAGCAGCAGCGTGTAACACCACACCATAAAGCCTGCCAACATCCCCATCGTAGCCCCTCGGCGAGTGGCTCCACGCCAATACAGCCCAATCAAAAGGGCCGGGGCGAACTGCGCCACACCTGCAAACGAGACCAGTCCGATGGTTACGAGGCTATAGCTGTCGCCAATCCATGCATGGTAGAGATAGCCCATGAGCAGAATGACCACGATCGCCAGGCGGCGCACGTTGAGCAGCCAGTCGGCTAAACGACCCTCACGCCCCGTGTACCACCCTTTGAACCTTAGCAGCAGCGGCATCACGAGCTGATTACTGACCATCGTCAAGAGCGCGATGGTCTCGACGATGACCATGCCGGTGGCGGCGGAGAGACCGCCGATGAACACCAAGAGCGGTAGTCCCTCCAGACCTGCGGATAGCGGAAGGGTGAGCACGAAACTATCCGGGTCGCCTTTGCCCAACAACAGACCCGCGAAGGCAATGGGAATCACGAACAGGTTGATCAATAGCAAATAGAGTGGAAATAGCCAACTCGCGCGTTCCAAATGCTGTTCGTCCACGTTCTCGACGACCAGCACTTGAAATTGCCGGGGTAGAGTAAAGAACGCCAGAAAAGCGAGCAGCAGCATGCCTACCCAACCGGTGGCGCCTCCCGGCACCGTCTCCAGGCGCATGCTATCGATAAGGTCAGGCGTTGCGGCGACG
The DNA here is from genome assembly GCF_024124605.1 of Halomonas sp. CnH100-B. NCBI lineage: Bacteria > Pseudomonadati > Pseudomonadota > Gammaproteobacteria > Oceanospirillales > Halomonadaceae > Halomonas > Halomonas sp. CnH100-B. The sequence continues at coordinate 542,673 of NZ_JAMXRX010000001.1, forward strand.
TCTGCCAGAAGGGCGGCAGGCCCGTCGAACAGCAGGAAGGTGACGAACATACCCACCGATAGGAAGGCCACTAGCTTGACGACGGACTCGACGGCGATGGCTGCCACCATGCCCTCATGGCGTTCGCTGGCATCCAGGTGGCGGGTGCCAAACAGAATGATGAACAGCGCCAATACCATCGCAATCCAAAAAGAGCGATCCATCCAGAACCGTTCGTTGTCCAGTGTGCTGTCGGCACTCAGCGGGTAGTTCATGAGTACCGCATGACTCACCGTGATGGCTTTGAGCTGAAGCGCGATGTAAGGGGTAATGGTGATCAAGGCCAGAAGGGCGACCAACGCCCCGAGTTGAGCGCTTTTGCCGTAGCGGGCGCTAATGAAATCGGCAATGGATGTAATGCGCTGATGGGCGGCAATGCGCACCATTTTACGTAGCGTAAACGGGGCCAGCAGCATGGCCAGCGTAGGCCCCAGATAAATTAGCAGAAAGCTAGGGCCATACTGTGCGGCGCGGCCAACACTGCCGTAAAACGTCCAGGCCGTACAGTAGACGGCAATCGACAAGGCGTAAACGGTCGGCGAATTGATGAGCGAACGACCCTGTTCGGCGCGACGGTCTCCCCATGCGGCCACCAGAAATAGCAGCGCCAAATAGCCAAAGGCGATAGCAATGACGACCCCATCGCTGCGCATGGTTCACGACCTCTTGGGGCGTTCGGCCAGCCAAGCCGCTAGACCGATGAGGGCCCCCCAGGTCAACAAGAGGTAGATCGGCAGCCAGCCTACCGCGCTGGGCAATCGATCAATCAAAAGCAGGACAGGGGGGCAGAACAGGAAGAGGGCAAGTAGCACGAGCGCAAGGCGTCTCTCCCGCTGCCGAGGATCAGAGTGGGGAGGCGTCATGGCGCGCTAGCGTCCTCTTTATCGAAGGCATTGGCCTGAAGTGCCAATAGCGCGTCTAGCGTATCGATGCCACGGGCTTCCAGGCGGGGTAAGAGTGCCAGCCAAAGCTCCGCCGTTACACGGGCATCTCCTAATGCTGTGTGCCGGGTATTGGGAGGAAAGCGTAAATCGTAACGTTTGGCCAGCGTATCCAAATCGTGACCATCCAGCGCCTCATCGAGGGCTTTTGACAGCAGGAGCGTGTCTAGCACCGGCATATCGAAATGAACGCCGTGCCCGCTAATGGCTAGCATATCGAAAGCGGCGTTATGGGCGAGCATGACGGCATCGCCCACGTAATCTCGAAAGAGGCCCAACACGATATTTAGCGGCTGCGCACCGGCAACGTCCGCATCGGTAATCCCGTGAATCACGGTGCTGGCAGCAGGAATGGTGCGTTTGGGGTCGACGAAATGATCGAACGCATCGTTGGCCAGCAAGCGGCCATTGACGATCCGGCAGGCGCCCAAGCTAATCACCGTATCGCCTCGGCGGAGCTCAAGGCCAGTGGTTTCCGTATCGAATGCTACGATCTCCAAGCTGCGCAGCGCGCGATTGGCTAAGGTGTCATCCGGCGCTGGTAACTGCGCGATGCCAAAATCATGGAACTCCGGGCGTGGCGGTGCCATTTCTCTTGGCGCTTGCGTCTGAGCGATAACAGGGAGCGGCAGCCGCAGCCTGGCATGGCGTTTATCCTTGTCGGTGACACTCCAAATATCGGTGGCGTGCTGGCGCAGTATATCGGCCACGGTGGGGCTGAGTGGCAGCGTGGTCAATGGTGATTCGCGCCAGACGCTGAGCTCGCTTTCAGGCACGGCCGCCCCTCGCCAAATGAGATCGACGTAGGCGCGTTTCGAGTAAAGCGTCATTTCACCTTCGAAGCCGCTGGCGGGCAGGTGGCAGCGCAAATGTTCCACTAATGACGCGAACAGCTCGATGAGGGCGGGGGCGTCGCCCTTGAACCAGGCGGGGACACCGATAGGTGTAATCAAGCGCTGGGCGGGGTCGAGACGTTCATCCAGCGATTGCCAAAAATCGTTGGACCAGATGGGCCGCAAGCGTTCGCCGTGATACTGAAGGTCATCCAACAGGTTTCCGATCTCGGCAACGCGCTGGTTGAGCGCTTGGCTTTCGTCGTGCAGTACGTGCTCGAAACGTGTTCGCAGCGCGGGTGACGTTTGAGAACAAGGGAGTTGGCGCAATGCGTCGGCGGCACTGCTCAGATTGGCCGCGTGTTGGCGTAATGGAGGAAGCATGCGGTTTAGGGCGGCGCGCACGCCCATTTCATTGTTCCAGGTGGTGGTTGTATCGCTACAGGTCACCAGTGTTTCATGCTCACTACCGGGTACCCGGCGAATGACCACCTTTAGCCAGCGCTGGCCGCAGGGGGCGAGCATTTCACGGGGCGAGCCATCGTCGGGCAGTTGTGTTATGGCATGGGCTAGCGTCGCGGTCGGCAACAGGGCGTCCAGGCGTTTACCCAACCCTAGCCCGGTATTGCCCGCAAAAAATGTTTCGGCCGCCTGATTGAACAGCATCACACGCCGATGCCGGTCACAGAGAAGTAGCGGTGTTTCCAGTACCTGGAGCAGCGTCTCCAGCTCTTGACGGATACGCGAGGCACTGCGCGCGCCTTCTGCATGCGCGGTGGTAAGCCGTGCGCGGTCGGCTCGCCAGCGGTGGCTGACCCGGCGAAGGTCTGGGCCGAGCCCTGTTAACCAACCCTCGGCGGTGTGGTCGTCTGGGGCATCGGGATTGGCGACCCAGCGCGCCAACTGCGCTTGAAGGTGACGTAGGGGCGTGAAGAGCATGTGCTCTAGCAGCAGGCCTATTGAAAAGAGCGTAATACCGCCTGATAAACTGCCTAGCCATAGAACCCAACGCGCCATGCCCGAAAGCGCCAACTGGCTATCTAACCAAGCGGCAAAAAGGACGCCCCCGAAAAGGCTAACGCCGCTGAGCAGTAGCCATACACCGACCAGGCGCTGGCGTTTAGGGAGTCCTTTGGGGGTCATGTGGCACGCTCGACGAGTAATGCTTTGACTTTTGCGACCAACTGTTGGGTCGAGAAAGGTTTGGTGACGTAGTCATCGGCACCCAGCGCAAAGCCCTTTTCTCGCTCTACTTCACGGCCATGAGCCGTTAACATGATGACCGGTAAATGCCGCTCGGATTCAGCGCGACGAAGCTGTTCGAGCACTTCAAAGCCGCTGATGCCAGGCAGGCTGATATCCAGGAGCAGAAGGTCAGGGGCGGCCTCGGCGATTTTTCGCAGTGCCGTTTCGCCGTCGGCGGCCGTGGTCACCGTCAGCCCCGCCTGGGACATGAGGAACTCAAGCGACAGTAGAATATTGGGCTCATCATCGACCACTAATACGTTGGCCATTACGGTCTCCCCCCAGCGGCGTTAGATGATCAATCAGACGGCAAATGTCGAGTTAAGTGTATGTAGCATGAGGCATTCGGCCAAGACGACCTTGGCCGAATGCGGGGTATGCAGAGAACCTCTCACGGTAGACAGAATAATGCGCGTTTTATTGTTATCGGCTTATGAAGCGGTTAGCCACCGTTACTGGGCAAACAGCCTGATGGCCGAAGTCACCGACGTGGACTGGACGCTGCTCAGTCTGCCGCCGCGCCACTTCTCTTGGCGCATTCGCGGTAACCCGTTGAGCTGGTGGTTAAAAGAGTATGAGCGATTAAGTCAGCCTTACGATGTAGTGCTGGCAACGTCCGTGGTAGATATTGCCACCTTGCTGGGCCTGTTTCCCCACCTGGGGCGGGCTAGAAAGATCGTTTACTTTCACGAAAATCAGTTCGCCTACCCAGAATCCAGCGATCAGATGCCCCAGGTAGAAGCCAAAATGGTCAACCTGTATGCGGCACTGGCGGCGGATGTGCTGGTGTTCAACACGGCCTATAACCGGGACTCTTTTTTTGACGGTGCGCGGCGTTTTTTAAAGAAAATGCCGGAAAATCTACCGGCGGCTAAACCGCTAGAACGGTTACGTCAAAGCGCTCGCGTGGTGCCTGTGCCCATCGCACCTTCCATCGGTACCGTGGCGGGTCATTCCAACCCACGGCGGCTGATTTGGAACCACCGCTGGGAGTATGACAAAAACCCGGAGGACTTCTTCGCGGTATTGTTCAAACTCAGCGAGCAGCAGGTGCCGTTCGAGTTGGCGGTGCTTGGCCAGCAGTTTCGCGACGTGCCGCCGATCTTTGCCGAGGCGCAGGCACGTTTGGCTGAACATATCATCTGCTGGGGGCCGCAGCCTGAGGCAGAGTACCGCGCGCTGCTCAACGGTGGCGGCATTGCGGTGTCCACTACTTGGCACGAGTTTCAGGGGCTGGCGATCATGGAGGCCGCCCAACGCGGAGCCACGCCGCTAGTGCCAGATAGGCTCTGCTTTCCTGAACTTTACCCCGTCCAATACCGCTACGATGGTACACCAGAGGGGCTCTACCTGCGCTTGAGCGCGTGGCTGTTGGAACCCAATCGTCAACCAGCGCCGTTGGATACGCAGCCCTGGCAGTGGCCGAGTTGGCGTGAAACGTACCGTCAGTTGCTGGTGGAAGGTGGGTCTAATGAATCCATTCGCCGGGTGGGCCAGTGAACCACCGCCGTATGGCGACGCATTTTCTCGGCAAGCCGTGGGTGATGGTGACGAATTACCTGCTCGGCAAAATCCGATAAAAAGCGTGATTTCAGCGCGGCCCGCGCCCGATCCACGCCACTGTGTTGGTAGGGCGTGGAGGCCAGCAGCATAAAGCCATCATCGGGAATCCGCCCGGCGCGCATGTTGGCGTCGATGATGCTTGTGGCGGTTGCAATGGGCGCGGCCAAGTCCGGGCCGTAGGGGCCGATAATCAGCGCGGTGTTGGGAAGGTGCAAGAAATCGAACCCACGGCCAATGCAAATGACCCATTCGCGGTGTTCAATCTCAAGCGCCCGGGCGACACCGCTTAGCTCGCTCACATGGGCCATGTTGCCCACCAGCAGCGGCAGTAGATCCCGTTGAATATCATCGGGCATGTCGGGGCAAACGCTGGCTAACGTGGCGGGTAAATCACTCGCTTGGCGGTCGATCCAGTCGCGTATGTCGAGCATCTCGCCACCTTGGCCGTGAAGGATCATGGCGTCGCTATCGGTTTCAAAGCCGCACACCAGTGGGTACACCTGCTGATGGTCGTGACCAAACAGCTCTCCCGCTTGCTGAGCTATGGCGTACGCGTGGGCTTTGGCAGCCTCGGTATCGCAGTTGAACCCGGCGCAGCCGCGTGCGTGATGACCGCTAGAGAAGTGGTAGGTAATCAGCAGCAGTGTGGCGCGGCCACGGTCAGCCGCTTGCAGTACCGACTCGGTGATGAGCTCGCCTAGATACGGCCAGCCCAGATCAAAAATACCCCCCAAATTACGAAACGGCGTAATGATCCCAAGCGGCGTGCGGGTAGCATGGGGAATGTGAATCCGCCCATCCATACACTTCATCACCACGATCGACGTAGGGTGCTGTGCCAGGTAGCGCTGACGAGCAAGCCAAGCGTCGGGGCTACAGAAGCGCTCGGCGTGCTGTTTGGCAAGGTCGAGTAGCGCGTCGATGCGTTGGGCAATCGGCTGGCGGTGAAGCAGGGCGGCGGGGCTAGGCATGGGGCGGTCCTGGCATTGGCATGCCGTTAGGCAAGCTCGGTCTTTTCTTTATAGTCGCACAGCTCTTCGATGATGCAGCTGCCGCAACGAGGTTTTCGCGCAATGCAGGTGTATCGCCCGTGTAAAATCAGCCAGTGGTGGGCATCTTGTTTGAACACGCTGGGCACGTGGCGCAACAGCTTCTGCTCGACCTCGACGACGTCTTTACCCTTGGCGATACCGGTGCGGTTCGACACGCGAAAAATATGCGTATCTACCGCAATGGTGGGTTGGCCAAAGGCGGTATTCAGAATCACGTTAGCCGTTTTACGCCCGACGCCGGGCAGCGCTTCCAGCGCTTTGCGAGTGTTGGGCACTTCGCCACCATGTTGGTTGACCAGCAGGTGGCAGGTTTTCATCAGATTCTCTGCCTTGGTGTTGAAGAGCCCAATGGTTTTGATGTGCTGCTTCAGTCCATCGATGCCCAGCGCAATGATGGCCTCGGGCGTATTGGCGACCGGAAAGAGGGTGGCCGTTGCTTTATTGACGCCTACATCCGTGGCTTGAGCGGAGAGCAAGACCGCGGCCAACAGCTCGAATGGCGTGCTCCAGCTGAGCTCGGTAGTCGGGTGCGGGTTTTCCGCCTGAAGGCGCGCAAATATCTCATGACGCTTTTGAGCATTCATGGCGTGTTCTCTTGGTTATTGAATGGTGCTTATTTAATAGTGCCGGTGACCCGCACACGGCGCTCGGCTCGCGGTGCGGCGTCGACGGGCCGAGCGCGGGCAGCACGACGCTGATCCAGCACGTTTTTTAGCACGATCAGAAGCCCTGCCACGAAGAAAGCGCCGGGGGGCAGGATGAAAAAGAGAAACTGGTAATCCGCCACCAGGGTGATCTGCCAGTGAGCGGCAACCGGCCCAAACAGCATCGCCATGTCGCTAAACAGCGTTCCTTGGCCCACCAGCTCGCGGATCGCGCCCATCAGCACTAATACCGCACCAAAGCCCAGCCCCATCATCAGCCCATCGACGGCGGCAGGCAGCACGGGTTGGCGAGAGGCAAACGCATCCGCACGGCCCAAAATGGCGCAGTTCGTTACGATGAGCGGGATGAAAATCCCCAAAATTTGGTAAAGCGAGTAAGCAAACGCGGCCATTAACAGCTCGGCGCAGGTCACAAAGGCGGCAATTACCATCACAAACGCGGGGAGCCGCACGGCGCTAGGCACCTGATGGCGAATGAGTGAGATTGTTGTGCTGGCCCCTACCAAGACCAGCAGCGTGGCCAGCGCTAAGCCCAGCGCATTCACCACCGTGGCGCTGACGGCCAGCAGCGGGCAAAGTCCCAGTAGCTGCACCAGCGCTGGGTTATTCGACCAAAGCCCCTCTCGGGCAAGCTGTCTCCACTGGCTCATGGCGTGGGCTCCTGCTGAACGAGTTCGCGCTGATAGTAGCGCAGCGCCTCATGAACGGCGTTAATGACGGCCCGTGGGGTAATCGTCGCACCGGTGAAACTGTCGAATTCGCCGCCCTCTTTGCTCACGGCCCAGCCGCTTGGGGGCAGGCTTTCAAGGCTAAGGCCGTTGAATGATGTAATCCAGTCGCTGCGTGACCGCTCGATATCATCGCCAAGCCCAGGCGTCTCTTGGTGGTGAGTCACCCGCACCCCGGTGAGTTGCCCACTTTGGTCGATGGCGACTAGCAGGCGAATTTCACCGTTATACCCTTGGCGTGTCACGACCGGCAGAATGGTGGCGGCGTTGCTGCCTTGCTGTACCCGCCAACCCTCTTGCGGCGTGCGATGGCCCAGCGGCGTTGGGTCGGGTAGCGAAAACGCGCTTTCTAATACGGCCTGAACCGGCACCGAGGCCAGTGAGGCGGGCAACACTTCCTGCAGCTGACGATGCTGATAAGCAAGCTGGTGCGCGGCAATGCGCTCGGCGGTCACGGCGCGGGTGAGGGCGACGCTGCCAGCAGTGACCAGAGCAAACAGGCCAAGGGCCAGCGCACCGCGCAGCATGGCGTGTTGAGTGGTCATGGCGCGCTCTTCCTCTCATCAGCCTGAGCGGTAGCTTGACCGACCGGGCGTGGCACGCTGACCATGTCCAGCAGCGGCACGCAGAGATTCATCAGCAGCACGGCAAAGGCGACGGCATCTGGGTAGCCGCCTAAATTGCGAATCAGGATGACCAGCACGCCAATGCCCGCACCGTACAGCAGTTTCCCCCGGCGGCTGGTGGCCGCTGAGACCGGGTCGGTGGCAATAAAGAAGGCACCAAACAGCGTCGCCCCGGTGAGCAGATGAAACAGCGGTGAGGCAAAGTGGCTAGTGTCGCTGGCATAAAACAGCGCTGAGAGCAGCGTCATGCTGCCCAGCATAGCGACTGGAATATGCCAACTTATTAGCCGCTTGACGATCAACACAACGCCCCCTGCCAGCCATGCCAGCGCGATATTGCGCCAAGCATTCAGCGTGCCGTCAGGGAGCGGCGACGATGCCCAGAACTCGCTGGCCATGACCGCTTCACCTTTGTGTTTGAAAGCATCTAAAGGAGTGGCTCCGCTCAGGCCGTCGAGCGCTGACGTGGGTAGTGTTCCCATTATTTGTGGCCAGAGGGAGTCGGGCCATAGCGCTTGAGGCGGTGCCCAGAGCGTCATATGGGTGGGAAACGACACCAGCAGCAGTGCATAGCCCACCATCGCAGGGTTGAACGGATTGTGGCCCAAGCCGCCATAGAGCTGCTTCGCGACGACGACGGCGGCGATCACCCCAACGCCAATTAGCCACCAGGGGCTCGCAGGTGGCAACGAGGCGCCTAGCAACACGCCAGTGAGCAGGGCGCTGGAGTCGTTGAGCGTCGGCCAAATGGGGCGGTGGCGCAGGCGTAGAACGAGCGCCTCAGCGGCGACGGCCCAAAGCGCCGCGATCAGTACGTTGCTGAGTATCCCTAGCCCAAAATAGAGCGTCATCACCGCAAGGCCCGGAAGCGTGGCGGCGATGACCCAGCGCATCACATGGGCTGTTGATGGTGCTTTACCCAGCTGGGGGGCGTGCATCATGCTCATAGCGCTTCCTTCTGTTCACTGGCGGCACGGGCTTCGGCCAATCGTGCCTCTGCCGCTTTGAAATTCTCTTGGGCAGTGGCGAGCTGAGTCTCCAAATCGTCGTGGTGCTGCTGCGGGTCTTGAGCGGCGGCCCGTGCCAGTACTTTCTCCGCTTTTCGCACGGCGGCTTTGGCGGCCGTTTGAGCGATGCGCAGGCTGCGAAGGTCTGCCGCGGGATCAGCTTGAGTGCCCGTAGCGTCGCTGGAAGCGGACTGCTGCTGGGCGAGCCGTGCCTGACGGCGCGCCTTCTTCTCCGCTTCTTCCCTGACCAGCCGCGCTTGGCGGAACTCAAAGCGGTGCTTGGCGTGTTCCGCTTTGGCGGTTTCGATGCGTTTATGCCGAATACGCTGTTTGGAGGAGCGGTAGTCCTGCACCAAAGGGATCGCGCTGGGGCAAACGTAGCTGCAGGCACCGCACTCAATACAGTCGAACAGATGGTGAGCCTCAAGGGCGGTATCATTTTCGGCGCGGGCGTACCAGTGCAGCTGCTGGGGAAGCAGTTGAGCAGGGCACACACTTTCACAAGCGCCGCAGCGAATGCAGGGGGCTTCTACGGGTGCTGGCGGCAGCTCCTCTTTTGTCGCGGCAATCAGGCAGTTGGTCGTTTTGGTGACGGGGGCCTCTAATGACGTAAGCGGCGTGCCCATCATCGGCCCCCCGACCACCACTTGATGAAGCCGCTCGCGGGCCACGCCAACATGTTCGAGCAGCGCGTCTACCGAGGTACCTACACGAACCCAGTAGTTGCCGGGCTGGGTACTGGCATCACCGGTTAGGGTAACGACCCTTGCGACCAGCGGTTGTCCATCACGAACGGCGTGTAGCGCCGCGAGCAGCGTGCCGGGGTTATGGCAGAGCACGCCGATATCCGCCGGTAGCCCACCGCTAGGCACTTCGCGGTTCAGCAGCTTTTTAATCAGCTGGCGCTCTCCGCCGCTGGGGTAGCGGGTTTCGATTATCTTCAGCGTCACGTCCGCCAGTGGTTCGCTGTCAGCACTGATCGTAAGAAGGGCTTGTAGGGCCTGAACAGCCTCAGGCTTGTTATCTTCAATGCCGACGATGATGTGCGCGGCTCCGCATAGGCGAGCCAGCAATTGAGCCCCCTCAAGCACATCCGACGCATAGTGGCGAAGCGTGAGGTCATCGGCGGTAATATAAGGCTCGCACTCGGCGGCATTGACCACCAGCGTATCAATGGCGTGGTGCTCGTTGACTTGAGCTTTGATATAGGTCGGAAAGCCCGCACCACCCAGCCCAATAAGCCCGCTGTCATCAAGCCGTTCCAGCAGCGCGTCGCGCTCTGCGGTTCGCCAATCCAGCGGTGGCAGCGTGGTCCAGCGATCTTCGCCATCGCCTTGAATGATGATCGCGCGGTCGGTGATCTCGATCACGGTGCCGCTGATACTGGCGTGCACATTAGCTGAGACCATGCCATCTCGGCGGGCGACTAGTGTGCCTGTTTTGACCGCATCGCCCACGTTGACGCAGGTAAGCGCCGCTTTACCGGTATGTTGCGACAGCGGTAGCGTTACCTCACTGGGCAACGGCGCGGTGCGCAGCGGCGCTTGATTGGAGCGCTCTTTACGTTCAGGCGGGTAGATGCCGCCGGGAAACTCATAGGATGGCATGCGCGCTCCTCAATGGCTGGCGGTCGCTCACGATGGGCTCCCACTGTGTCAGCGGTTTGAGTCTGGGCAGCATGTCGATGCAGTCCACCGGGCAGGGGGCTACGCAGAGGTCGCAGCCGGTGCACTCGTCTTCGATTACGGTATGCATCTGTTTGGCTGCGCCAATAATGGCATCTACCGGGCACGCCTGAATGCACTTGGTGCAGCCGATACACTCGGCTTCACGGATATACGCCACGGTATCTTCACTGGCTGCTTCCCCATCGAGCGGGGCAGGGTCGCGGCCGAGCATATCCGCTAGGGCGAGAATGGTAGCCTCACCGCCGGGAGGGCATTTATTGATGGCGTCGCCCTGATTGATCGCTTCAGCGTAGGGGCGACAGCCGGGATAGCCGCACTGGCCACATTGGGTTTGTGGCAGCAGCGCATCGATTTTTTCGACCAGCGGGTTCTCTTCACCTTTAAAGCGCGCGCTCGCCATGCCGAGTAGCGCGCCAAACACGATGCCCAGACCGGTGAGCACGCCGACGGCGCTAAGCACGCCCCACCATGAAAATGAATCGCTCATGGCCGTTACCCCTGTACGAGTCCGGAAAATCCAAGGAACGCCAGTGACATGAGACTGGCGGTAATCATAGCAATCGCGGCGCCGCGAAAGGGCTTGGGCACATCTGCGCTGGCCAAGCGCTCACGCAGGGCGGCAAACAGTACGAGCACCAGCGAAAAGCCTAACGCAGCTCCCAGGCCATAGAGCGTGGTATGAAAAAAGCTCAGCTCTCGGTTCAGCGACAGCAGCGCCACGCCGAGGACGGCGCAGTTGGTGGTAATCAGTGGTAGAAAAATACCCAGCACCTGATGCAGTAACGGACTGAGCTGGCGCACCATAATTTCCGTGAACTGCACCACGGCGGCAATCACGACGATAAAACTAATGGTGCGCAGATAGGTAATATCAAAGGGCACCAGCAAGCCGTGATAAACCACGTAGCTGGCGGCAGAGGCTAGCGTTAAGACAAACGTGGTCGCCAGTGACATTCCCAGTGCGGATTCAAGCTTGTTAGAGACACCCATGAACGGGCATAGCCCAAGAAATTGGACCAATACAAAGTTGTTGACCAGCGCGGTGCTGACCAAAATAACGAAGAGTTCATTCATGACGGTGTATTTTGCTTAGAAACAGGGCAGCTGGCTAGAGGAGGCTCGAAGAGCACGACACGGTGTCGTCCTTGCGCTTTGGCTAGGTAGAGCGCTTGGTCAGCGGTGGCCATGACCGCGCTGGGCAGCAGTGTCTCGCTATCGCTGAGCATGCCAATACCAACGCTAATCGTCACGTAGTGGCTCACCGGTGAGGTCCCATGGGGTAAGCGGAGCTGGTCGACAGCATGTATCAGCGCGTGGGCAAATGCTTTCGCCTGTTGGGGCGTGGCTCCCGGGAGCAGGGCGCTAAACTCCTCGCCGCCGGTGCGGGCAATGAGTACGTCGTGGCGAATGGCCTCGTTTTGCAATGCCGTGGCGACTTTCTTCAAGCACTCGTCGCCTTGCTGGTGACCGTAGTCGTCGTTGTAGAGCTTGAAGTGGTCGATATCCAGCATCATGACGGCCAGCGGTACGTTGTGTTCGTTGGCGTGGCTTACGCCATCGATCAAGCGCTGATCGAACAGCCGCCGGTTGGGAAGCTCCGTCAAAGAGTCGTGGGTCGACATGCGCAGCAGTTCCGCATTGAGCTGTTGCTGACAGGTGAGCTGCTCCAGGTATGCCCTGGCAAGCAGGCCGATTTCATCCCGACGCAGGGTCAAGTGATCACTGTCAGGGGAGGGGCATGAAGGTTGTGTCAACGCCGTGAGCTGGCGCAGAGGCTTGAGCACCATACGCTCTAACAGTAATAGTACCATGCCAATGACGAGCAGCATCAAACCGGCTGTCCAGGCCAGGATGTAGCGAAAAGTAGTGAGACTTGCCAAGTACTGCACACGATTTAATTCGATCCCTAGCGAGACGGCCTCGTTCGTGCCGAAGGCAGGAAATTGCTGGGAGGCACGTACCTGGTCGCCAGAGAAGGTAAGTTCGGTCGGTTGGTCGGCGTCATAGGGCGTGACATCGAGTGAAAGAGGAAGTCCGGTGTAATCGACCATCCGTTCGAGCCAAGCGTCATCCATCGCACGCACTTTGAACAGCCAGCCGTTGGGCGGACCGCTTTCATCTGTGTGTAAGATCTGGCTGGCAGCCACGATGGCAGGCCACTGTTCGATATACAGCGCCGTTGGGTCGACGTGCTCGGCCATTGCCGATTGCATGGTCTCGACCCAGGGAGCCATCCACGCACAGCGGTCAACGGCGGCGGTGCAAGTTTGATAACGCCCAGTGGTTGGCTCCAACCCTGCCAAGAAATGGACGTCGCCTTGCAGCGTAAAAAACGCCATCAGGTGGTAGTTCATGTCCTCGAACATCTGTTGGCTAAAGTTGACGTCGCGGTAGCGGGGGTTAGTGCCTTCGATGAACCGGTAGGTATCGTCCCAGTGTGACCAGTCCCTTGCTTGTGCCAGCAGGTTCTCTTGGTTGAGCATCAGGCTGCGTGTCGCACGGTCCAGTTCGCGCTGAACGGCGGTGCGCTCTTCGGCCTGTAGCGCCGGAAATATCAGCCATTTGCTGATGACCGCGAGCGCTATCATTGCGACGATTAATAACCCGCCAAGCACGGCAAAGAAACGAAAACGCAATGACACGGAGAGGCGCTGGCCCATAAAACACACTCATGTTGAAGTGAATGACGACCACTAACGATAAGAATGGACGTCGCTTAAACACAAAAGGGGCAGGCTGCGCGCCTTGCCCCTTTCGTCCGTGAACGGCGGCGTTACGTTACACGCTGACCCGGTTCAGCGCCAGCATCGGGCGAAAGCAAATAAATGCCATCGTTGTTGGCAGAGGCCAGCACCATGCCTTCGGAAACGCCAAAGCGCATTTTGCGGGGTGCCAAGTTAGCCACCATCACCGTCAAACGACCTTCCAGCGCCTCTGGCGAATAAGCCGAGCGGATCCCCGAGAAAACGTTGCGGGTTTCGCCGCCCAAATCTAGAGTGAGCTGAAGCAGTTTGTCGGCCCCCTCGACGTATTGCGCTTTGGCAATTCGGGCAATCCGCAGGTCGACTTTGGCAAACTCGTCAAAGCTAATGCCTGCCGCGATGGGCTCGTCGGCCAGTGGGCCTTTCGGGGCGTTCTTTAGCTTCTGCTCTTCTACCAAATCTTCCTTCGAGGACTCGATCATGGCGTCGATCTTGTCCCGCTCTACCCGTGTCATCAGCGGTTTGAACTTGTTGATCGGGTGGTTGATCAGTACGTTACCACGGCTTTCCCAATTCAGAGTGTCAACATTTATGAATTCGCGGGCTTGCTCGGCCATGGCTGGGACAACCGGTGCCAAGTAGACCATCAGCTGACGGAACAGGTTGATGCCCACCGAGCAGATCTCCAGCACTTCCTGATCGCGGCCCTCTTGCTTAGCGAGTGCCCAGGGCTCTTTCTCGGCAATGTAGGTATTGGCTTCATCGGCCAGTTCCATGATTTTGCGCATGGCGCGGCTGAATTCACGCGCTTCGAAATCGGCGGCGATCTCGTCACCAGCAGCGATGAAACGGGCAACCATCTGCGGCTCGGCACAGTGCGCTGAGAGCGTGCCGTTCCCGAGTTTTTTGACAAAGCCGGCACAGCGGCTGGCGATGTTCACGACCTTGCCGACGAGATCCGAATTCACTCGGGCCGCGAAGTCGTCAAGATTGAGGTCAAGATCGTCTACTTTCGACGTGAGCTTGGCAGCAAAGTAATAACGCAGATACTCAGGGTTGAGGTGTTCGGCGTAAGTGGCGGCTTTGATGAAGGTGCCGCGCGATTTCGACATCTTTGCACCATCGACGGTCAAGAAACCGTGACAGTTGACTGCCGTCGGCGTGCGCAGCTCGGCACCGTGAAGCATGGCGGGCCAGAACAGCGCGTGGAAATAGACGATGTCCTTACCAATGAAGTGATAAACCTCGGCGTCCGACTCTTTTTTCCAGAAACTATCGAAATCGATCCCATCGCGTTCGCACAGATGCTTGAAGCTGGCGAGGTAGCCGATGGGCGCGTCTAGCCATACGTAGAAGTACTTGCCCGGCGCATCGGGAATTTCAAAACCGAAGTAGGGCGCGTCGCGGGAAATGTCCCACTCGTTGAAGCCCGACTCGAACCACTCCATCAGCTTGTTGCGGATTTGTGGCTGTACGTGACCATCGTTGATCCACTGCTGTAAAAAGTCAGCGAAGTCCGGCAGTTTGAAGAAGTAGTGCGTCGAACTGCGCACCTCGGGCGTCGCACCCGAAATGGCGGACACCGGGTTGATCAGATCCGCCGGTGTGTAGGTCGCGCCGCACTTTTCGCAGTTATCGCCGTACTGGTCGTCTGCGTGGCACTTTGGGCAGGTGCCTTTGATGAACCGGTCGGCAAGAAACAGCCCTTTCTGCGGATCGAACATTTGCTCGATATCGCGGGTCGCGATATGACCTTTGTCCCGCAGGCGAGTGTAGATCAGCTCGCTGAAGTAGCGGTTTTCATCCGAGTGAGTGGAGTGGTAGTTATCGAACCCCACACCAAAGCGGGCGAAATCTTCCTGGTGGTCTTGAGAAACCCGTTCAATCAAGGCTTCTGGGGAAATCCCTTCCTGCTCGGCGCGTAGCATGATCGCGGTGCCGTGAGCATCGTCGGCACAGACGTAGTAACACTGCTGGCCACGGCTTTTTTGAAAGCGTACCCAGATGTCCGTTTGAATGTATTCCAGCAGGTGGCCGAGGTGAATGGCGCCGTTGGCATAGGGAAGGGCGCTCGTCACCAGAATGTTGCGCGGGGCAGTATTGGACATGGTGAATGAAAATTCCGGTTAGACAATACAAATAAAGACGGCGAAGGGGAGGTGCTTCGCCGGTAACGTCATGTTGAGTGCGTGCTCGTACCCAGGAGTGTGGCCGAGGCTTAGTACAGCGCCTGCTCTTCTTGCACCACTTCGCGTAACAGCTCTAGAAACAGTTTGTCTGCCTCGGAGTGTTCGGCCGGGTCTTCAGGAATATGCACGCTGGTGGTGTCTGAAATTTCATTGGCAATACGCGCCATGATGGCGGGGCTGCTGCCTTCGGTGAGCTGGGTGCGGGCAATGGCCAGTGACTGCTCGAGAATTTTCGGGTCCTGCAGTAACTTGCGAATGAAGCCGCGTAGCTCGTTGATGATACGTGTTTTTTGAATTTCTGATGCGGACATAGGGAGTCTCCTTAAGACCGCGCTTGGTGAAGCTACCAAGCGAGACCAATGAATGCCTTGACCATAGCACTTTTTCTAACCTTGAGCATGCGCAGATTGGTCGCTACAGGCTCAGACGCCCAGCCTTGTGCTTCACCGGGTTGGCGTACTGTGCGAGCCAGTAAGGCCGCAGCGCTTCAGGCACGCTGGCTAGGCGCGCTTTGAAGCGCTCCCGGTCCTGGCGAGTAATCGCTTTACGGGCGACCAGCTCCGGCGACTCGCCCAATGTTTCCAGTGCAAGATAGTGACTGGGGAAGAGGCGATAGCCACCAATGACTTGGCGGTCGATCTCAGCGGCGACTTCATCGGGCGTGGCCATATCGGCACCGACGGGCGTACCAAATTTGAGCTGTACGCGACCTTTGGAGCCCGTGATGCCCGCGACGATCGAGCGAATGTCTTCGAACTCCCCCTTGGCGTAGCTGCCTTGTTTCGCAATGTCGTGAAGCTCTTGGGCTTTTTGCACATCGCAAGGGTCGTATTCGTAGCTGATGGATACCGGCACGAGTTTTAATTCGGCAATGGCATCGCCAAACACCATGTCGCGCTCGGCGTGACGCTTGGCCATGGTGAGCATTTTGATAATGGCGGGGTCGGTGCGGTCAATGCCGTTCTTGGCACGGCCTTCGCGCTGAGCCATCCAAATGGAGTGATTGTCGTCGGTAATCGAGTGACGGATGTACGACGAGAGCTGCTGGTAAGCAGCCAGCATGGCTCGTTTGCCGCGAGCGCTGCGGGGTACGATGAAGCTTTTGTTGAGCCGCATGAGGTCGGTGACATAAGGTTTCTTTAACAAATTGTCACCGATCGCGATGCGCACGGTATCCCGACCTGCTTCGTAGAGCGCGTAATTCACGAAGGCAGGGTCCAGTGAGATATCGCGATGGTTGCCAATGAAGAGGTAGGCACTATGGTCGTCGAGCTTGTCGAGCCCCGAGACGTCGAATGCATCGGTCGTCGTGCGGATCATGCGCACCATATAGCTGGCGATACGCATTTGGAATTCGCGAACGCTGGTGACCCCCTTTACCTCGCGCCGAACGGCATGGCTTGCCAATGCGCGCGCCACTGGCGGCGCCCACTTGGCCATGCGTGGCAGCCGGAAGCGGGTCAGCGCATCGAGCAGCTCGCTATCGCGGGAAAGCCGTTCAAGAACATCGGCCACCTCGTGATCCATATAAGGGCGAATATCCGCCCAAGGGTCATTCGGTGAGTCAGCGTTGGGTGCGTTATTGTGATGAGTCATGCGATCCGTTGGATATCAGCAAAATAATCGGGTTACGGCGGCTATCTGTCTCGTGGCTTAGGCGTCTGGCTGGGCCGTCGGTTCCCGCTGAGTTTCGCCACCTAACCATTCGAGCAGGCGGGTAATATCGTCAGACAGCGCTTGGGCCATTAGGATGAAGTCGGTTTCCAAGCGGGCGAGCGCATCGTCGCCGTCGTCGGCATGGTCCGCTTCTTCGATGAGCGCGTCGCCAAAACGTAGCGATTTGAGCGCTAGATCGTCGTGCAGCACGAAACTTAGGCGGCCTTCGAGACTCATGGCGAGTTTGCTGGCTTGGCGCCCGCTTTCGAGCAGCTGCTGGATTTCATCGCTATCGAGATCAACCTGGCGTGCACGCAGTACGCCGTCGTCGCCTTTAGCCTTTAACTCCACCTGGTCGCCAAGCTGGAGGTCGGCAGGACGGCTGGCCGGGTCGCCAAGCCAGGTGGTCATGGCGCGAATGGGCAGCGTCTGGCTACTAAGCGGCGTGGCTTTCAAGCTGCCTAAGGTTTCGCGCAGCAGGTCCAAGACATCCTCGGCGCGGGTGCGCGAGCTGGCATTCACACCGATGAGCTGGCGTTTGGTGTCCCACCAGAGGTCGATTTTTTGGCTGCGGACAAAGGCGCGGGGCAGGAGTGCTTCGGTGACCTGCTCTTTAAGCGCCGTTTTTTCCTTACGGGTTACTTTGCGCCCTTCGCTGGCCTCGATCTCAGCGACTTTTTCATCGACTTCCTCTTTGACGACCGATGCAGGAAGCAGGCGTTCCTGGCGCAGGGCCGAGAGTAGGCGGTGCCCCTGAATTTCATGGACACGCTGGTCGCCGCCTAGCCGCCCAGCAGGAGCCGTCCAGCCTAAACGGCGTGCATCCGCATTACCCAGCGGCTTGGCCGCATGCTCATCCAGTGCGTTGGCCAGCGTTTGGCTATCTAGCTCGGGAGCGCCGTGCAGGCGATATAAATGCAGGTGCTTAAACCACATGTCACCGATCCTATAAAAAAGGTGGCACATTATGTCGAAACCAAGCCTTTCCTACCAGCACCTTGGCGTGGCGACTTGTTGTTGCACTGGTTTTAAACTTGTGTTTGATTTGCAAGGTGTTAATGATTCCTTGCCCATTTTTATAAGCAGTGAACAAGAGGATGCTATGTCTGAGTCAATCTCACAGGTTGGTATGCGGGTTCGTGGCTACCATTTGGATGGCTATGGTCATGTCAACAATGCGCGCTATCTGGAGTTCATGGAGGAGGGGCGCTGGGCATTTTTCGACGAGCACCCACGGCTCATCCAGCAGCTTCATAGTGCGGGGCGAGCCTTCGTCGTGGTCAATTTGAACATCGACTATCGCGCCGCGGCCGTCCAGGGGGACGATTTGCAGGTATTGACGGGCATCGTCGACGTGGGTGAGCGCAGTGCGCTGTGCCACCACCGCATCGTGCGGGCCGACGGTACCCTGATCGCTCAGGCCGACCTCACCTTCGTCCTGTTGGATGTCAAGGCCAACAAAGCTGCCGCCATTGAGGGGGAAGTACGCGAGGTGCTGCAGGGGATGGTCGTGGCCAAGGAGGCGTTTACAGCCTAAATGGCAATGGCAGTGTCACCGACTGCCCTTGATGCGCATGCAGTGGTATGATGACACGGTATCTGCGCGCCGCCTTCTTGTACTCGGTCTCGTACGACGAAAGGCGGCATTTTCAAGCGCTTTCAACTCTCGCAGTGCCAATGCAGTGCAAAGGATCTGACTTTCATGGGTGACATCGCCAGAGAAATCTTGCCCGTCAATATTGAAGACGAGCTAAAACAGTCGTATCTCGACTATGCGATGAGTGTCATTATCGGCCGCGCGCTACCTGATGTGCGCGACGGCTTGAAGCCCGTTCACCGGCGTGTGCTGTTTGCCATGCACGAACTGGGCAATGACTGGAATAAACCGTACAAGAAGTCGGCGCGTGTCGTCGGCGATGTCATCGGTAAATACCATCCGCACGGTGACAGTGCGGTGTATGACACCATCGTACGGATGGCTCAGCACTTCTCCATGCGTCACGTGCTGGTGGATGGTCAAGGCAACTTTGGTTCCATCGATGGTGATAACGCGGCCGCCATGCGTTACACCGAAGTGCGCATGGCGCGACTGGCGCACGAGCTGCTGGCGGATCTTGAAAAAGACACGGTCGACTGGGTCGATAACTACGACGGCACCGAGCGCATTCCAGAAGTGCTGCCGACCAAAGTGCCCAACCTGCTGATCAACGGATCGTCGGGAATCGCGGTCGGTATGGCGACGAACATTCCGCCCCATAACATGCGGGAAGTGATCGACGGCTGCTTGGCCCTTATCGACGACTACACGCTGTCAGTGGATGATCTGATGCAGTACATCCCCGGGCCGGATTTCCCTACCGGGGGCATCATCAATGGCCGCGCGGGCATTCTCGATGCGTACCGTACCGGGCGTGGGCGTATCTACGTACGCGCCTGCCACACCATCGAGCACGACGATAAAACCGGCCGCGATCACATCATCATCACCGAGCTGCCATATCAGGTGAACAAGGCGCGGTTGATCGAGAAGATTGCCGAGCTAGTCAAAGAGAAAAAGATCGAGGGTATCGCCGAGCTTCGCGACGAGTCGGATAAAGACGGCCTGCGCGTGGTGATCGAGATCAAACGGGGTGAGTCGGGCGATGTAGTCGTCAATAACCTGTTTGCCCAAACCCAGCTGCAGAACGTGTTCGGTATCAACATGGTGGCGCTGGAGAACGGCCAGCCGCGGACGCTCAATCTCAAAGAGATGCTCGAGGCGTTCATTCGTCACCGTCGTGAAGTCGTTACTCGCCGTACGCTGTTCGAACTCAAGAAAGCCCGTGAGCGTGGCCATCTGTTGGAAGGTTTGGCAGTGGCCATTTCCAACATCGATGAAGTCATCGAGCTGATCAAGGCATCCCCCAACGCAGCGGAAGCCCGTGAAAAACTGCTGGCGAAGGTGTGGAAGCCGGGCCAAGTCACCGCCATGCTCGAGCGCGCCGGTGCGACCTCTTGCAAGCCGGAAGATCTGGAAGAGGGCTTTGGCCTCAATCCCTCTGCTACCGAGTACCGACTCTCTCCCGCGCAGGCGCAGGCCATTCTAGAGCTGCGGTTGCACCGTTTGACCGGGCTCGAAACCGAAAAGCTGCTCGATGAGTATCTGTCGATTCTGGAAAAGATCGCCGAATTCACGGAGATTCTGGCGTCTGCCGATCGCCTGATGGACGTGATCCGCGAAGAGCTGCACGCGGTGCGTGATCAGTTCGGTGATGATCGCCGCACGGAGATTCAGGCCAGCCATCTGGACCTCTCCATTGAAGATCTCATTGCAGAAGAGGACATGGTGGTGACCGTGTCCCGCTCTGGCTATGCGAAGACACAGCCGCTATCGGATTATCAAGCGCAGCGTCGCGGTGGCCGTGGCAAGTCGGCGACGTCCATGAAAGACGAGGACGTCATTGAGCACCTGCTAGTGGCCTCGACCCACGACACCGTGCTGCTCTTCTCCAACCGTGGCAAGGTCTACTGGCTGAAAGTGTACGAAATGCCGAACGCCAGCCGCGGCTCTCGTGGCAAGCCGTTGGTGAACATGTTGCCGCTGGAAGAGGGCGAGTCGGTCAACGCCATTCTCCCGGTTCGGGATTATGATCCCCAGCATTACATCTTCTTCGCCACCGCGAAGGGCACGGTGAAACGTACCAGCCTCGAGCAGTTCTCGCGCCCGCGTAGCGTTGGCCTGATTGCGATTGACCTGGAAGAGGGTGACCGCTTGGTGGGTGCTGCGATTACCTCGGGTACCGATCACGCGATGCTGCTCTCTTCCAATGGTAAAGCGATCCGTTTCGAAGAGGGCAATGTGCGCGCCATGGGCCGTACTGCTCGCGGCGTGCGCGGTATGCGATTGGCAGGCGATGCGGAAGTGATCAGCTTGATCATTCCCAAGAGCCAGCAGATCGATGCTGAGGCCGACACCGATGCCGAGATAGATGCGCAAGCAGACGCTGCGACCCCCGCTCAGGGCGAAGGACAAATTTATATCCTGACGGCCAGTGAGAATGGCTACGGCAAGCGGACCCGACTCGAAGAGTTCCCGCTGCGCGGCCGGGGTGGCCAGGGTGTCATCGCTATGCAGACCAGTGAGCGGAACGGTTCGCTGGTGGCTGCGATGCAGGTGTACGACAGCGACGAAATGATGCTGATCACCGATCGCGGCACGTTGGTGCGCACCCGCGTGGAGGAGGTCTCGACCACTTCGCGCAATACGCAAGGGGTCATGTTGATTCGCTTGGGTAAAGAAGAAAAATTGGTGAAAACCGTTCGCGTGGATGAGCCTGAAGAGACGGATGACGTAGACACGGGCGAGCCAGCAGACGCAGACAATGGCGCACAGGAACCGGGAACCGATGACACGTCATTATAATTTTTGCGCAGGGCCTGCGGCCCTGCCCAGCGCCGTGCTCGAGCGCGCCCGTGACGAGCTGCTTGACTATCAAGGGCGCGGCTTGTCGGTCATGGAGATGAGCCACCGCAGCGATGAATTCGTGGCGATTGCAGAGCGCGCCGAAGCAGATTTGCGCGAGCTGTTGGTGATCCCGAGCGATTATCGGGTGCTCTTCTTACAGGGCGGCGCAAGCATGCAGTTTTCAATGCTGCCGATGAACTTGCTGGGGCAAGGGGGAAGCGCAAACTTCATCCAAACCGGTATTTGGGGGAAGAAGGCGCTGAGCGAAGCCAAACGCCTTGGCTTTGAGTGCCATCTAGCGGCCAGCAGTGAGGCAAATGGGCAAACGGCCGTCCCTGATCAAGCCTCGCTGGCTATCAGCGATGACGCTGCCTATTTGCACTACACCTCCAACGAAACCATTGGCGGTTTGGAGTTCGACTACATCCCGCAGGCGATTCGGGCAGATGGCAAAGCCGTGCCGCTGGTGTGCGACATGTCGTCGAACATTCTCTCTTGCCCCATTGATGTCAGTGAGTATGGCGTCATTTATGCTGGCGCTCAGAAGAACATTGGTCCGGCAGGTTTGACCATCGTTGTGGTGCGCGATGACCTGCTGGGACGCGCGCCAAGCACCATTCCGTCACTATTCGATTATCAGCTGCTGGCGGAAGCGGGTTCCATGGTGAACACGCCACCTACGTACGCGTGGTACTTATCGGGCCTCGTTTTTCAATGGCTGAAAAACGACGTGGGTGGCCTGGAAGCGATGGAGGCGATGAATCAGCGCAAAGCGCAAAAGCTGTATGCGGCTATCGATGCCAGCCATTTTTACCGCAACCCCATCGCCATACCGAACCGTTCGCGGATGAACGTACCGTTCGTACTGGCCGACGAGCGTTTGGATAACGCGTTCTTACAAGAAGCCGATGAGGCGGGGCTGCTCAATTTGAAAGGTCATCGCAGCGTCGGTGGCATGCGCGCTAGCTTGTACAACGCCGTTCCCGAAGAGGCGGTCGATGCTTTGATTGCCTTCATGGCGGATTTCGAACAACGAAGAGGCTAACCATCATGTCCGATACGCCGATCCATTTAGACGACTTGCGTCAACGTATCGACCAGTTGGATGGCGATATTCTGCGCTTGATCAGTGAGCGAGCCACCTGCGCTCAGCAGGTGGCTCACGTTAAGCTCGCCCAAGATAAAGATGCCGTGTTCTACCGCCCTGAGCGGGAAGCGCAGGTGTTGCGGCGCATCATGGCGCTGAACAATGGGCCACTGGACTCCGAAGAGATGGCCCGTCTGTTTCGCGAAATCATGTCTGCTTGTCTCGCGCTGGAGCAGCCGGTCAAAGTGGCGTATTTAGGCCCAGAGGGCACGTTTACCCAGCAAGCCGCGCTGAAGCACTTTGGGGAAAGCGCGGTCAGCTTGCCCATGGCCGCCATCGACGAGGTGTTCCGCGAAGTAGAAGCGGGCGCGGTGAATTACGGCGTCGTGCCGGTGGAGAATTCCACCGAAGGCGTTGTCAATCACACGCTCGATACCTTCATGGACTCCTCCATCAAGATTTGCGGCGAAGTGGTACTGCGCATCCATCATCATCTGTTGATCAGCGAAACCACACGTAAAGACAAAGTGTCGCGCATTTATTCGCATCCGCAGTCGTTTGGCCAATGCCGTAAGTGGTTGGACGCACACTATCCTCACGCAGAGCGTGTACCGGTGTCGTCTAACGCAGAAGCTGCGAAGCTGGTAAAGACCGAATGGCACAGCGCCGCCATAGCGGGTGACATGGCGGCGAAGCTGTATGGTCTGGAGCGGATTGCCGACAAGATCGAGGATCGCCCGGATAACTCCACGCGCTTTTTGATCATTGGCAATCAAGACGTGCCCATGTCAGGCGAGGATAAGACGTCCATCGTCGTGGCGATGCGTAACCAGCCGGGGGCGCTGCACGATCTGCTTGAGCCGTTCCATCGCCACAAGATCGATTTGACTCGTATCGAAACGCGGCCTTCACGCACCGGCGTTTGGAATTACGTATTTTTCATCGATTTCAAAGGTCATCGCGACGAGCCTCAGGTGGCGGCGGTCTTGGAAGAGGTGCGTTTGCGGGCCTCCGAGCTGCGCGTGTTGGGCTCTTACCCCCAGGGCGTGCTGTGACGGTGTCAGGGCATACGAACAAACGTGCGTCGTGTCATGAATCGCGGATCTTGATCGTTGGGTTGGGGTTGATTGGCGGCTCGCTGGCTGCTGGGTTACGCGCCGCTGGCTATGACGGCCACATCGTCGCTTGCGACCCTAACCATGACGAAGTGGCTCTGGGCATTGAGCTTGGTCTCGTCGATTCGGGCGGTACTAGGCTCGGCGAGCTGTTGAAGGATGTCTCCATGGTCGTGCTGGCGGTGCCCGTGCTGGCCATGGAGCGCGTCATGACCCAGTTGGCCGAGTCGCTTTCCGACGCAGCCAGCGATGTGGTCATCACCGACGTGGGCAGTACCAAGGCAACGATTCGAGAGTGTGCCGAGCGCGTCTTTGGCTGCGTGCCGCCGAACATGGTGCTGGGTCATCCCATTGCGGGTTCCGAAAAGAGTGGTGTAGCTGCGGCCAACCCCTTGCTCTATGAGAACCACAAGGTGATTTTGACGCCTGAGGCCAACGTCAATGCACTAGCGCTGAAACGCGTAGAGGGATTGTGGCAGGCTTGTGGTGCACAGGTGCTCCACATGAGTGTCGAACGCCACGATCAAGTACTCGCGCGAACCAGTCATTTGCCGCATCTGTTGGCCTTTTCCCTGGTGGACACCCTAGCGCGTCAAGATGAGCGGCTGGATATTTTTCGTTATGCGGCAGGCGGGTTCCGAGACTTCACGCGCATTGCGGGCAGTGATCCGGTCATGTGGCGGGATATTTTCATTGCCAACCGAGAGGCGGTGCTATCGTCGCTGGATGATTTTGAGGCCGGTCTAACGCGTCTGCGTCAAGCCGTGGAGGAGGGGGATAGCGATGCACTCATCGCCACCTTTGATCGGGCCAGTCATGCGCGTCACTATTTCGATACGTTATTGAACAAAACCAGTTATCAGGCGGAATATCATATGCAACCACACGGTAAAGTGACTTATCGGGTGCAGCCGGGCGGCCAGGCGCAGGGGCGTCTGCGTGTGCCGGGCGATAAATCCATGTCCCACCGCTCGATCATGCTGGGAGCGTTGGCAGAAGGGGTGACGGAGGTCAAAGGCTTCCTCGAAGGTGAAGATAGCCTGGCAACGCTGCAGGCGTTCCGCGAGATGGGAGTGGCGATTGAGGGGCCGCATCAAGGCCGCGTGACAATCCATGGCGTCGGCATGCACGGTTTGAAAGCGCCAGCAGGGCCTCTTTATGTGGGTAACTCTGGGACGGCAATGCGTCTCTTTGCCGGCCTGCTGGCCGGTCAATCCTTCGACAGCGAATTGACCGGCGACGAGTCGCTGACTAAGCGCCCGATGGGTCGCGTCGCGGATCCTTTGCGCCTTATGGGAGCGACGATCGATACGGCCGAAGGCGGTCGTCCGCCGCTGAAAATCCAGGGTGGCGCAGCGCTAAAGGGTATTCACTACGACATGCCCATGGCCAGTGCCCAGGTGAAATCCTGTCTGCTACTCGCCGGGCTGTATGCCGAAGGCGAAACCCGTGTGCGCGAGCCTGCGCCTACCCGTGACCATACCGAACGCATGCTCAATGGTTTTGGTTACGAAGTATCCCGTGAAGGGGATACCTGCTGGCTACAAGGCGGTGGTCGGTTAACCGCTGGACCCATCGATGTTCCGTCCGATATCTCCTCGGCGACGTTCTTTCTCGTTGCGGCTGCGATTACGCCGGGTTCCGATATCACACTGGAACATGTGGGCATCAACCCGACGCGGATTGGTGTGATCAATATCTTGAACCTGATGGGCGCTGATTTAACCCTGGAGAACGAGCGCGAAGTGGGGGGCGAGCCGGTTGCCGATATCCGTATTCGTTACGCGCCCTTGAAAGGTATCGATATCCCCGTCGATCAAGTGCCGTTGGCTATCGATGAATTCCCGGCGCTCTTCATTGCGGCATCCAATGCGCACGGCACGACCCGCCTGCGCGGTGCAGAAGAACTCCGCGTGAAAGAGTCTGACCGCATTCAGGCGATGGCCGATGGCCTTGCGGTGCTGGGTGTCGAGCATACGGTGGTAGAGGACGGCATCGACATTGTGGGTAACGGCAACGATAGCGAACCGAGCTATGGCGGTGGTCGTATCGATAGCCTGGGCGATCACCGCATTGCCATGGCGTTTGCCATTGCGTCGCTGCGTGCCGGTGCCGAAATCATCATTGATGACTGTGCCAACGTGGCGACCTCCTTCCCCGATTTCGTCGCACTGGCTCAACGAATTGGGATGAGCGTCGAGGTGGAGGGTGCCAATGACCGCTAAGGTACCTGTGCTGACAATCGATGGCCCCGGCGGTGCCGGCAAAGGCACGATTAGCAGCCTCGTGGCCGAACGGTTGGGTTGGCACCTGCTGGATAGTGGGGCGCTTTACCGTTTGACGGCGCAAGCCGCTGTCAAGCATGGCGTTTCTCTGGATGATGAGGCGGCACTCGCCAGCATTGCGGCATCGCTCGATGTCGCGTTTCCGGTGGCGGATGGCTTACCCTGCACGCTCTTAGAGGGTGAGGACGTTGGTCGCGTCATCCGTACCGAACAAGCCGGTGAACGCGCTTCCAAGGTGGCCGCTTTGCCACAAGTGCGTTCGGCGCTTCTCCAGAGGCAGCGCGATTTTTGTCAAGCGCCGGGGCTCGTGGCAGACGGTCGCGACATGGGCACGGTCGTGTTCCCCGATGCTCCCTTGAAGATCTTTTTGACGGCCAGTGCCGAAGAGCGGGCGCGCAGACGGCATCTACAGTTGCAGGAAGCTGGGGTGGATGCTAGTCTGTCGAGTCTTTTAAAGGAGATTCAGGCACGCGATGCACGCGACACGCAACGCAGTGTGGCTCCCCTCAAGCCGGCAGAAGATGCCGTCACGCTTGATACCACGCGCCTGAGCATACCGGAAGTGGTTGATCGGCTGACCGAACTGCTTGCCCAACGCGGCATGTCTAACGGCATTTGATTCTCCCTTGCGGCGTTTTTGGAAAGGTGTCACGACGTGGCAGGGCGACAGCA
Source organism: Halomonas sp. CnH100-B (assembly GCF_024124605.1). Classification (NCBI taxonomy): domain Bacteria; kingdom Pseudomonadati; phylum Pseudomonadota; class Gammaproteobacteria; order Oceanospirillales; family Halomonadaceae; genus Halomonas; species Halomonas sp. CnH100-B. Next base: position 569,210 of record NZ_JAMXRX010000001.1, read on the forward strand.
TCATCTCAGTGAGCCCGGTCAGGTCTAACCAGCGCTAACGCCTCCAAAAGCTGAGTGACATTAGGCCCGTACTCGCTGGTGGTACGGAGAAGGCAGTTATGCCTCAACAACGTTGATCACGTAGGAAAACCATGAGCGAAAGCTTTGCTGAACTGTTTGAACAGTCTCTTAACGACATCAACATGGAGCCAGGCGCCATCGTCGCGGCTCAGGTTGTCGACATTGACGGTGACTGGGTTACCGTTAACGCTGGTCTGAAGTCCGAAGGTCAAATCCCTGCGGCACAATTCCGCGATGAAAACGGTGAACTGACCATCGCCATCGGTGATGACGTTCACGTTGCACTGGAAGCCGTCGAAGATGGTTTCGGTGAAACACGTCTGTCCCGTGAAAAAGCCAAGCGCGCAGAAGCTTGGAAGATTCTGGAAGCAGCCTTCGAGAAAGACGAAATCGTCAAGGGCGTGATCAACGGTAAAGTCAAAGGCGGCTTCACTGTCGACGTCGACTCTATCCGTGCTTTCTTGCCGGGCTCTCTGGTGGACGTTCGTCCGGTTCGCGACACTGCGCACCTGGAAAACAAAGAGCTGGATTTCAAAGTCATCAAGCTCGACCCGAAGCGCAACAACGTCGTCGTATCACGTCGTGCCGTGCTGGAAGCAGAGAACAGCGCCGAGCGTGAAGCGCTCCTGGCCACTCTGCAAGAAGGCCAGCAGATCAAAGGTATCGTCAAGAACCTGACCGATTACGGTGCTTTCGTTGATTTGGGCGGCGTCGATGGCCTGCTGCACATCACCGACATGGCGTGGAAGCGCATCAAGCATCCGTCTGAAATCGTTGCCGTTGGCGACGAGATCAACGTCAAAGTGCTGAAGTTCGATCGTGAGCGCAACCGCGTTTCACTGGGTCTGAAGCAGCTGGGCGAAGATCCGTGGGTCAACATCAAAGACCGTTATCCAGAAGGCACCAAAGTACACGCTGTCGTCACTAACCTGACGGACTACGGTTGCTTTGCTGAGCTGGAAGAGGGTGTGGAAGGTCTGGTTCACGTGTCTGAAATGGACTGGACCAACAAGAACATTCATCCGTCTAAAGTCGTTCAAGTGGGCGATGACGTTGACGTGATGGTTCTTGATATCGACGAAGAGCGTCGTCGTATTTCTCTGGGTATCAAGCAGTGTACTGCTAACCCGTGGGAAACCTTCAACGCCGAATACAACAAGGGCGACCGTGTTTCCGGTACCATCAAGTCCATTACGGACTTCGGTATCTTCATCGGCCTTGAAGGCGGTATCGACGGTCTGGTTCACCTGTCCGACATCTCTTGGACTGAAACAGGCGAAGAAGCCGTTCGTAACTTCAAGAAGGGTGACGAAGCAGAAGCGGTTATTCTGTCTATCGACCCGGAGCGCGAGCGTATCTCCCTGGGTATCAAGCAAATGGATTCCGATCCGGTTGCTGAATACCTGTCTGTGAACGACAAGGGCAGCATCGTGACTGGCCGCGTTGTAGAAGTTGACGCCAAAGAAGCACACGTTGAGCTGGCGACAGACGTTATCGCTATCCTCAAAGCCTCTGAAATCAGCGCTGACCGTGTTGAAGATGCACGCAACGTTCTTAACGAAGGCGACAGCGTTGAAGCGCGTATCGTGAGCGTCGATCGCAAGAGCCGTCAGATCAATCTGTCGGTAAAAGCGAAAGAGCAAGACGATACTCGTCAAAACCTGAAGAAACTGCGTGAGCAAGAGCCAGAAGCCGCCGGTGGCCCGACCACTATCGGTGATCTGATCAAGCAGCAGATGGGTCAAGACTAAGTTATTAGTCTGACGCCTATAAAAACGCCGCCCTCTAGGGCGGCGTTTTTTTTGCAAAAATTTACATCACTTCGATTTACTTTCTTAATCTTTATTAGCAGTACTCGTGTTGTTTGAAGAGTGGCTTTAATCGTTGTGGGCTTTGGCAAGTTGGCGTTTAAAAAAATGTTTAGTAAATGGATCAAAATCAACTAGACTGTTGTCAATTAGCATAATTAAGGCAATAATGTCACCGCATCCTGAACTGATCGGTATTGAGTGGTCCAGCTGAATACCATTGCCGTTACATCTAAAGCAAAAAAGGGACTCCCTATGTCTTTGTTAAACGATTACATCCAGAAAGAACAGCAGCTTAAGCAGCTACAAGAAGAACTGCAGCGTTTAGAAGGCGATCAGCGCCTTAAAAGCGAGCTAGAGTTTAAAGCCAAACTGGAAGCGTTGATGAACGAGTTTGGTAAGCGCCCGGCAGACGTGGTCGCATTGCTTGACCCTGCTGCCGATCAGCGTGTCAGCACTAAAGCGCCTGCTGCCTCTACGCGCCGCAAGCGTCGTCTGAAGATCTACAAGAACCCGCACACTGGTGAGGTCATCGAAACCCGTGGCGGCAATCACAAAGGCCTGCGTAGCTGGAAAGACGAGCACGGCGATGACACTGTCGAGTCTTGGCTCGTGCGGATGGAAGACTAAACAAATCATTCCGGCACTTCTGCAAAGAAGTGCCGGAATTCTTTTTAAACAGCGATAGAGAAGAGTTTCCAGTCAACATTGCTCAATATTGAAGCGGGACGCGTAATTCCAAGTGATTTGGATGCCACAGTACTCGCGGAGAATCTCCACTAATCTGAAACGTGTCTTCTTGGTGAATGATGCGCAAGAGCGTGGAGGCTAGCGCATCCGCTAGCTCATCGAACTGATCGAAACGTGTCGTGGCAAAGTGTTGAGCGGGAGAGTCTACCCTGCGATAAGCCACTGGCAGTGCTAAATTCTCCGTGGTAGCCGTAGGCTCTAAGTAAAGTCCAATATCGGTTCTCAACTTGTTTTGCGGTTGAGAAGTGTCTAAAGCGGCAACGGTATTGGCTAATAAGTCAGGCAAGGCAACGGTCGGTGTGGCTCGCCCTAATTGTGCTTCAAAGCAGCTAAGATGGTTAGCATGATGTTTTTTGCTGCCCAGTCCATCAATAGCGTCAGGTGCTTCATAAATACGCATAAAAACAGCCTGTCGTGGGCGGCTCTTCTCGATGGTCGTCGTAAACTGTCTTTGAGGTGCGGCTAAATGGCGCATACCACTTAGCGCTTGGCGATAATGCCGCGGAGTTAGCTGGTAGCGCCTTTGAAAGGCTCTTGAGAAAGAAGAGTGATTGACGTACCCACAGCGTAAGGCGATATGCGCTATATTTTGTGATGTCAGTGATAAGAGAACGGCAGCACGCTCTAGGCGACGCTGCTCGCGGTAAGCGCTTGGGGATGTATGAAAGCATTGGCGAAACTGTCTGCGCACCTGCGAGGCAGAATACCCCAAGTGGTTCGCTAGGTCTTCGATACTCAATGACTGATCAAGCGTGTCCTGTAGCCAGATCTCAGCTCGCGACATTGCATTGAACATTATCTGGCCTCCTATGCGTGAGTCATACAGGTCGATATCTTGCCTGTAGAGCACCCTCCCGGTGCGTATGGTACAAGTGCTGGTAGCCCATAGCTCTGCTCACTGCCTATCAATAGGGAGTATCGTGGAGTGAGCTAACATCCTTGGCGTGTGATGGCGTAGTGTCACTGTCCATACGATAGCGGTAAACCATTGTTACCGATTCGTGTTGCCATCACGATGTTGTCTTTATGCTGCTAAGCTCAAGCAAAGGCAAGTTTGCTCTGTATGTTTACGCGTTTGTGCACAGTTTTTCGTTAAAAAGGCCTGTTTGGCAGGCGTATCGACCATTTTTTGTAAGGTGTAAATGAAACATCAATGAAATATCAAAAGGTTCAAAAACAACTGGATGAGCGTGAAAAGCTACGTAAATTTCGTGAGCTGGATGACGCCTTTGCGCAAGCATTGCGTCAGTTGGACGATCCTGAGAGTGATTTTGATATTCCCACCGGGCCGCCTGTACGCTCTTTAGCATCCTTAGAAGCTGACGACCAAGAGGCGCATGAAAAAGCACAGGAGGCACATTTTGCAGAGCGTCTGAGGGCTCTCATGAACGAATACGATCAGTCCGAGCAGGAAGTGAGGGCGCTCATTGAAACGCTGCTGGCTTACGGATTGTGGACAAAGGACCGGTTGCCGGTGGTTGCCAATGATCCGCTAACGGTAGCGATAAACGCGTAAGCTGGGCAAAAAAGCGTCACTTTCTAGCTTTTCATCCCGCCGCTTGGCGCGTGTTCGTTGTGCGGGTGGCTCCATAGGGGGCACTTTGATATGCGGCAAGCGGCCTTCATGTGCGGGTACCACCAGCGGCATGGCAATATTTAACGCGCGCCGTGTCTGGCCATCCATCAGCGGTTCCGTGAAGAATAGGTTGGCGCGCATGAGCGGTGCTTGGTTTTGTACCTGCGCCAATAGTTCGCTGCTGGGTATGCCAGCGAGTTTTCGCAGCTGTATGCGGACATGGGGAGCATCGCTATCCAGCTGTAATAACTTTTGCTCTGCCTCTTGGACGGTGATGCGTTTGATGGAGCGTCCGCTGCTGTACCACGCGAGCCGCACTCGTGCGACCGGTGCTTCGACGATAGGCAATTGACGCCAGCACTGTTTCAAATGCAGTCGCGCCATTCCCCCGGTGCGGAGCACTTTCTCGACATCAGGATGACGCTGGGGGAGGCGCTGCTTGGCGTCACTGAGTCCGCCCGGCTCGCTCTGCTTGATGCGTTGCAAAAGTGTGCTGATGGCACTTTTGGCAGCGTTGACCTCTTGAAAGGCCTCAATCAGCGGCTCGTCGGCGGCGATGACGGCAATGTAATTACGTGTTTCTCGGCCGTCTTGATGCTGCTGATGCCACATGTCTAGAAGCGCATCTCTCAGCCAAGTGGCATCGCCTGACCCTGTCAAACGCCACGTGGAGGGAGGCGCTGATTCATAGAGCGTCGCTGCACGGTGGATGGCTGCAGTCAGTTGGTCGAAGCGTTCATCCAGCTCATGCAATAACCGATAGTGGGGTCGTAAGGCGTCAGACATCAGTGAGGCATCGTCTCAAGAGAGTGGAGCATCTTTATCCGCTTGAGCTAGAAGCGTCTCGATATCGGCCTCATCCATGGCGGACTCTCCCGAGATACGGTGAGACTCTTCTGCCCAAGCGCCGAGATCCAGTAACTGGCAACGTTTGCTACAAAAGGGGCGAAAAGGGCTGCTAGGCCCCCAAGTCACCCGTGTTCCACACTGTGGGCAATCCACTTCGAGCGGGGCATCGTTGGCGGGAATCGTCATCGGTGAAAGCTCCTTCACGTTATGCTGTTACGGTACTGTTGGTCGAGTGCGGCCACTTGCCGTTGGGTATGATTTCGCCCTCGGCTATTGTCGATGACATCGTCGGCACGTGAGAGTCGCACATCGCGTGGTAACTGGGCCGCGAGGATAGCACGCACCTGCTGCTCGCTCACGTGATCACGGGTCAACGTTCGCGCGAGCTGCTCTGCCTCGGGAACGTCCACCACCAACGTACGTTTTACCAGCGCATCCTGTCCCGATTCGAAAAGCAGTGGGGAAACCAGCAGTACATAGGGTGATTGGGTGCAAAGCTGTCGCAGATGTTCGAGTAGCCGCTCGCGGATACGCGGGTGGGTAACGGACTCCAGCCAAGCACGCTGACTGGGGTCGGTAAATACAATCTCGCGCAGGGTGGCTCGGTTTAGGCTGCCGTCATTATTCAGCACCTGCATGCCAAACCGCTCAGTGATGGCATCGAGTGCTGGTTCGCCAGGGGCGACAATCTCTCTTGCCACGTCATCGGCATCCACCCAGCCGATACCCAACTCCCCAAATAGACGAGCAACGGTGGATTTTCCTGAGCCAATACCGCCGGTAACACCAATGATCATGTTAACCCTTAAATGACAGAACCGATAAATGATTCAGTATACCAGTGACAGGTAGAGTGCCATGAGGTCATCGCCCATGAGTAACCCCACCCAGCCTGATAATGCCAAAAAGGGGCCAAACGGCATGGCTTGGCCTCGCAGGCGAGGTTGTGTCGCTTGTACCATCAGGCCAATGAGTGCGCCCAATCCGGCAGACACGATCAGCAGTAGCGGAAGCATGCTCCAGCCTAACCAAGCACCTAGCGCTGCCAGTAGTTTGAAATCGCCATAGCCCATGCCCTCCTTTCCCGTGACGAGCTTGAAGAGCCAGTAAAAGCCCCACAAGACGAGATACCCCGCCATGGCCCCTAACACGGCGCTAGATAGCATGACGGGCTGAAACAGAAGCTGGTAGGCCAAACCCGCCCACAGCAGCGGTAGGGTCAGTATGTCCGGTAGAAGGTATGTGCGCAGGTCGATGACGGCTAACACGAGTAGCGTCATGCAGGCGGCATATATCCACAAACTCGAAAGTTGCCAGCCATGCAGCGCCATGACGGCAATCGCCAGTACGCCCCCCATGATTTCCACCACCGGGTACTGAGGGCTGATACGAGTTTGACAATGGGCGCAGCGCCCGCGACGCTTCAACCACCCGAGGACAGGGAGGTTGTCGTGCCAGGCAATGGCGTGCTCGCAGCGAGGGCACATGGACGGTGGATAGGCAAGATTGAAGCGAGGGGTAGGCTCTGTGGGCTGCTCCAACGAAGCGAGAGCTTCGTTACGCCACTGGCGCATCAGCATGACCGGTAGCCGCGTGATCACGACATTGAGAAAGCTGCCCAAACACAGCCCCATGACCCCTGCGAAGACTGACAATAATAGTGGCGGTAAGCCCATGATACTCCTAATGGATTGAGTGGCCTGCTCTATAGCGCCGTGCCAATTTCGAAGATCGGGAGATACATCGACACTACCACGCCTCCCACCAGGGCACCGAGCACGACGATAATGATGGGCTCCATGAGTGATGTCAGCGCATCGACTTTATTGTCGACTTCCTCTTCGTAATAATCCGCCACCCGATTGAGCATGGCATCGAGGGATCCAGCCTCTTCGCCGATGCTCACCATCTGAACGGCCAGCGCAGGAAAGCGGTTCGTCATCCGCATCGCAAAATGAAGCTGCTGCCCAGTGGTGACATCCTGGCGCACTTCATTGATTGCTTTGATGTAGACGCGATTGTCGGCGGCGCCGGCAGCGGTTTCTAGGCCTTCTATCAATGGTACCCCGGAGGCAAAGGTCGTCGCGAGGGTTCGAGTGAAGCGGGACACTGCCGATTTATGCATGATGTCGCCAATTACCGGTAACCTGAGCAATAAGCCATCGAGCCGATAGGCGACCTTGGGTGAACGGCGCGCAGCCGTTTTCAGCAGCATCACACTACCGACTAAGAAGCCCAGTGCATGTAGCCAATATTGCTGGGCCATGTCAGAGAGATTGACGGTGAACTGTGTCAATGCGGGCAGCTCGGCGCCAAAGCCTTGAAACATGCTTTCGAACTCAGGTACCACTTTGATGAGCAAAAGCATGGTTACCCCCACACCAATCGCCATGACCGAGGTCGGATACCAAAGCGCTTTTTTGACGCGGTTTTTGAGTGACTCGACTTTTTCTTTGTAACTGGCAATACGTTCGAGCATTTGATCGAGCGCGCCGGCTTGTTCTCCTGCATCCACCAAGTTGACGAATAAACGATCGAACTGACGAGGATGTTTTGCCATGGCACTGGAAAGGCTATCGCCGGACGACACGTCTTCCATGATTTGCTGGGTCAGCGCGACCATGGCGGGTTTCTTCAAGCTTTCCGACACGGCTTGAAGTGCCTGCAAAATAGGGATGCCTGCACGCACCATGGTCGCCATCTGGCGTGCGAACACCATGATATCGACATTGGTCACTTTACCGCGGCCGCTGAAACTGCTGCGTTTTTGAATCTTACTGGCAACGATGCGCTGCTTCGCAAGCTGCTCGACGATATCGGCTTTGGTGCGGCCAATCAGCTCGCCTCGCATGGGGCGATCCTGAGGACCTTTGCCCGCCCATTTCCAGCGGTGCAGCGGGGCGGGCTTGGCGCGGCGAGCCTTGGCTTTGGCCATGGGCGGCGTTACTCCTTACTGATTCGGTTGACTTCTTCCAGGCTGGTGCTGCCATCCAAGACCCGGCTGAGGCAGCTTTGGTAAAGGCTAGGGTAGCCCTCGCGACGCGCTTGCTGGTCGATCTCGATGGCGTTGCCGTCGCGCATGATCAGTTGACGCATGTCATCGGTAATCGGCACTACCTCGTACACGCCTAACCGCCCTTTATACCCCTGGGTGCACTGCTTACACCCCACAGCTTTATAGATCGTCGCGTTGCGAATATCCTGCTGGTTGAAACCGGCTTTACGCAGCGCCTCAGCCGGAATGTCGGCCGGTGTTTTACACTGATTGCATAATTTGCGTGCTAATCGCTGTGCAATGATCAGGCTCACCGAACTGGCAATGTTATAAGTCGCCACCCCCATGTTCGCGAGACGGGTGAGCGTTTCTGCCGCCGAATTGGTATGGACGGTGGAGAGCACCAAGTGACCCGTTTGCGCCGCTTTGACCGCAATTTCCGCCGTCTCCAAATCACGAATTTCACCCACCATGACCACATCGGGGTCTTGGCGAAGAAACGCCCGTAACGCACTAGCAAAGTTAAGCCCAATTTTAGGCAGCACGTTGACTTGGTTGATACCCGATACCTTGATCTCGACCGGATCTTCAGCGGTGCAGATATTGCGCTGCACTTGGTTCAGGATGTTGATGCCGGTGTAAAGTGTCACCGTCTTACCGCTGCCCGTTGGCCCGGTCACCAAAATCATTCCTTGGGGTTTTTTCAACGCGTACTCGTAAGCGGCCTGCTGTTCAGGGCTAAAGCCGAGCTGATCGATTCCAAGCTGGGCGGACGTGGGGTCCAATATCCGCAGTACCACTTTCTCCCCCCATACCGTGGGGAGGGAATTGACCCGGAAATCGATGGAGCGGGTACGTGAAAGCTGCAGCTTCAGAGCGCCATCTTGTGGCAAGCGACGCTCTGAAATATCCAGACGGGACATGATCTTCAAGCGCGCTGCGATGCGGTGACGCAGCGCAAAGGGTGGCCGCGCGATTTCGACCAGCATTCCATCGATACGGAAACGTACCCGGTACTGGGTTTCATAGGGCTCGAAGTGAATGTCCGATGCGCCTCGGCTGATGGCATCGAGCAGAATCTTGTTGACGAATTTAACGACGGGAGCATCGTCACTATTCTGGGAGGCTTTGTCGAGCTCGACCTCATCTCCATCAGCGTGTTGGACGATGTTGAGCGCACTGACGGCATCGTCGATATTGTCTAGCTCATCGAGCATGCTGCGCTCGTTTTGAGCTAAGTACTGGACTAGCGTATTCCGCAACTGGTCAGCCGGTGCCAGTACACCATCGACACTAAGTCCGGTCGCGAACTGAAGTTCATCGAGCTGAGTCAGCGTGGCCGGGTAGGGCACAGCCACGGTCAAACGGTGGCCATGGCGAGCCAGGGGTAAGATATCCAGTCGCTCGAGTATTTTAACGGGATAGTCGCTGGCAGGCGGTAGGGCGCTGACGCGAATGGCCTCGAGATCCACCACCGGCAGGCCGTACTCCCACGCAGCCGCCACGGCCGCAGCATCCGCTTCGACAAGCCCGCTATCGATGACATGCTGTAGGAGAGATATCTCGAGTTCGGCCGCCGTACTCTCTGCCACAGTCGCTTGCGCATCGGTTAACAGGCCATGCTTGACCAGTCGTTTAGCAATGCCGCGTAACCCTCCGTTGAGGGCCGCATGGCTTAGCGTAGACTCCGGGGCGGTTTGGCTCATGGCGTTCTCGAAAGCTGGATAATTGTGCTGAGAGTTGTACCATATTTGCCTGATGCGAGGTACTGATACAGCGCTTCCAAAGCACCGAAATAGGCTGAAAAAACGTCTTTGAACGGTTGAGAAACCTAGTTGCCAACCCTAGGGCGGTAAGCTACTGTAAGCCGTATGTTAGGCCTTGGTTCACTTACCTTTGGTCTATATTATGACTCCTACATCGCAAGGGAACCTCGCAATGCAAACAACCCAACCCAACCAACCCCGCCGCTTCAAGCAGCAGGGCTTTACCCTGATCGAACTGCTGATCGTTGTGGCGATTATCGGTATCTTGGCGGCAGTGGGTGTGCCGCAGTATAATAATTACCTTGACCGTGCTAGTGCAAACGCTTGCCGTGGTGAGTTAAGTGCATTTCGCACTGCTTATCTAGCCGAAACGCAAGCTGGTGGCAACCCTGTTGTAAGCTTTGGCTGGAATGCTTGTGAAGTAGGAGGTGGTGGTGAAGGTGAGGCAACGCAGGCACAAGTGCAAACAGCATTTACAAGTAACACCACTTCGCAAGTTGTTGGCACTGGTCGGGCTAACGTAACTGTAACAATCCAAGAGGATGGTTCATTAACTGCAAGTACTGATTCATAAAATAATTTTTATTTATGATAGGCCACCTACTAAGGTGGCCTCTATTTACCCTGTATTTCATTACGCCTTGACGAACTGTTTTTCGCATTATTACCTATTGCCAACATTTCTAAACTCCTTTCTTCCACACTCCCTGCGTATTTGCCGTTTACACTCAAAGCTCCTAGCTAGACTGAATGCCCCAACGGAGCTCGCTATGAAACCCATCACCCTCGGCGTTGTAGTCGCTGCGCTACTTTGGCAAACATCGGCAATAGCTCAGCCTGCCCATGCACCTGCCCACGGTGCTCGAAATAACCACCAGGACTACTCACAGCAGGAGCGCCAGCCTCGCCATGAAGAGTCGCGTCGTCATCATCAGCGTGATTATCGCTCGGTAGATCTGCCGCGTATTAACGAGCGCGACCTACTCAATTTACTGCGCCAGTACGATGCCCCTCGCGCCGAGCCATTGCCGCCGGGTATTCAGCGCCAATTAGAGCGCGGTAAACCGCTGCCTCCTGGCATCGCCAAGCGCTTTGATGGCCCGATTGCTAACCAATTGCCGCGTTATCCCGGTTACGAATGGGAGCGCGTGGGCGCAGACGTGGTCTTGATCGAAGCTGCGACCCGAGTGGTGGTCGATGTGCTGGTAGATGCTCTGCGCTAGCGCCTTATTAGGGCAGCGTTTATGCTGGGTGAACGATGACGTTAACTCAACAAAGCGGAGCACCTATGGCGAATGTCACTCTGGAAGAGCGCTTGGCGATAGCCACCTCCATCGCGGAAGAAGCGGGGCAGATGATTCGTGATGCCCGCGAACAGCAAACGTTCAGCCAGCGTTTAAAAGCGGGCATTGAACTCGTGACCGATGTGGATGTTGCCGTTGATAAGCTGATTAGCCAGCGCTTGGAAGAGCACTTCCCCGGTGAGGCGCGTTTAAGCGAAGAGCTAAGCCCAGAAGAAGCGCTACATAACCCCGCCGAGCAGCTATGGGTGGTGGATCCCATCGATGGCACGGTAAATTTTGCCCAAGGACTTCGCCACGTTGCCGTATCGATTGGTTGGATCGAGCAGGGAATCGGTAAGGTAGGGGTAGTGCATGCGCCGTTTCTGAGCGAAACGTTCAGTGCCGCCCAGGGGCTCGGTGCCTTTTGCAATCAACAGCCTATCTCGCCGAGCCATGCAGCGTCTCTCGACAGTACGCTGGTGGGTACTGGCTTCCCTTACGATAAAACCGCCCGTAAAGCGCTGTTACCCCGTTTGGAGGCAGCATTAACCCACTGCCAGGACGTGCGCCGCAATGGCTCAGCAGCCCTGGACATTTGCGATGTCGCCTGTGGGCGACTCGATGCGTACTATGAAACTGTCTCGCCCTGGGATTTCGTTGCTGGATGGGTCATCGCACGGGAGGCGGGCGCGCGCGTGGGGCATTTGGTGGCCGTGCCGGAAAATGTCCCGGCGGACCTTTTCCCCGAACAGCTACTGATCACCACGCCTAACGTGTACGAGGCGATGGCCACGCTGTTGAAACAGGCGGATCGTTAACGGTTTCCAGCGGGTATCAGCAAGCATTTGAAAAGAAAGCGCAAAAAGGGCTTTTCATTTGGCTAATAAAGCGCTAGTATACGCACCGTCTTGAGGCAAATGCCAAGAAGGCATCGGAGTGTGGCGCAGCTTGGTAGCGCGTTGCAATGGGGTTGCAAAGGTCGCAGGTTCGAATCCTGTCACTCCGACCAATACTGAAAAGCCGCTTCGTTCATCGAAGCGGCTTTTTTGTGTCGTGTCACGGATAAAAACTGGCCTTTCTCAAGGCCAGACTTATATTAGTTACCGGCGGTGGTCGCGGGAAGAATGGGGGTGTCGTGAGGCATTGCGGCTTGAAGACGGCGACGACGCACCCGAAGGGCGCTTTTGTTGTCCGCGTAAGTCGTTCCAGGCAGCTTTGGCCTTTTGACGATTAGCTGGCTTGCGAAGCCAGTTGAAGAGGGCCATCACTATCCATTTTCTCATATGAACCTCCTAGTTCCATTGCGCCGAATGTGTATTTTTGACTGACCCGCTTGCTTGATGTTCCTTCATCAGCCAAGCGTAACCGCATGCGATGTTACCCTTGCGCTTTATGATCGGCGAGCGCTGCTGCAACGGCTTCTTCCCACTGTCCGGCAGTGATGCCCCAGTGCTCCATTTCCGCTTGATCTGGCGCGCCTTCTGCCGCGCTGTTGAGTTCCTCGGGAGAGTAGCGCTCGAAACAGTGCTTGGCGAAAGCTTTGGTTTTGCCATCTTGCAGTTGGTCGATCATTTCCATGTCGTGCTCCTTTCCTTGTCAATACGTGATACGCATCGTCTGCACGCCAATGTCTGCGGCGCGATGTGTCGGTTCAGTGTAGCGGTTAATGAGCCATCGTGCAGAGGCCCGGTCGTTGATCATGCCAGCCATGCGTCGACGATGATTTTCACGGCAATGCTGGCTAACAAGCACATGATCATATTGTCGAACCAGCGGTGCGGCAGGCGCTGTCCTAAGCGAGCGCCTAAAGGCATACCGACAAGAATCACCAGTAGCGCCCCCAAGCTGTAGACGAAGCGCTCAGCTGTGAGGATGCCTGCGCTGAGAAGAGCGGGAATTTGTACCAGCGTTATCGCGACGAAAAACACCGAAATGGAGCCGATGAAGACGCGGCGCTCCAGCTGCATGGCGTTCAAGAACGTGACCGATGCCGGGGCCGACATGCCAGCAGCGCCTTGTAAAACACCGGCTAACACCCCGACGGGTAGGACGATGCGCTCGGCCATGGATAAAGGCAATACGGTCACTCGTCGCGAGAGCTTGACGGCTAGGTACAGCACAATGGCGCCTGCGACCCCCAGCGACAGGTACTCCGGAGCCAGGACGACAAGGCCCCACGTGCCCAAAACGATGCCAGCGCCACCGGCCATGGCAAATGCCATCAAGAAACGCCAAGGCAACAGATGGGTGCGGTATTGCCATACCTGAAGGGCATTGCTGAACAGATTAGGGGCGACCAAGACTGCAATGGCCAGTTTGACGTCGTAAAGCATGGTCAACACTGGCACGACCACCACCGGCACGCCGGAACCAATCGCGCCTTTGATGATGCCCGCAATGACAAGCGTAAGCAGTGCAATGATCACGGCATGGACTCTCAGGCAGGCACCGAAGTGCCTGCCAGGTGGTTAAGGCTATTTCAGAACGTAGCAGGGCGTATAGGGCTCGCCATCCAGCTTCATGCGGCCTTGGGCAACAAACGAACTCAGCAGAGCATCCAGCCGCTGCATGAGCTCCGGCTCGGCAGTGAGCTCGAAGGGGCCATGCGCTTCGATGGCGCGGATGCCGGGTTCCTTGACGTTACCCGCCACGATGCCCGAGAAGGCGCGGCGCAAATTGGCCGCTAGTTCATGCGTGGGTTGCTGACGGTGCAGCGCTAGACCGCGCATTGCTTCGTGGGTAGGCTCGAAGGGGGCCTGAAATTCGCGGGCAATGGTCAAGCGCCAGTTGTAGTAAAAGGCATCCTGATGCTGGCGGCGGAAGTCGGCGATTTGGTCGATACCGTCGCGCATTTTGCGGGCCACGGCCACTGGGTCGCCGGTAATGATGGTGTAGTAGCGGCGAATCTCTTCGCCCAGGGTGTACACCAGAAATTCATCGATTTTCTGGAAGTAGGCGGATGCGCTCGCTGGACCGGTGAAGATGAGAGGGAAGGGAATCTCTCGGTTGCTGGGGTGCAACAGAATACCTAGTAGGTAGAGGATCTCTTCGGCGGTACCCACGCCGCCAGGGAAGACGATGATGCCGTGGCCCAGGCGGACGAACGCTTCCAGACGCTTCTCGATATCCGGCATGACTACGAGTTCGTTGACGATAGGGTTGGGCGCTTCGGCGGCGATGATGCCAGGCTCTGAAATACCCAAGTAGCGGCCATCTTTGCGCCGCTGTTTGGCATGCGCCACGTTGGCGCCCTTCATGGGTCCTTTCATGGCTCCAGGGCCGCAGCCAGTGCAAATGTCCAGATCGCGCAAGCCCAGGTGGTAACCCACATCCTTGGTATATTCGTACTCTTCACGGGAAATGGAGTGACCGCCCCAGCACACCACGAGACTTGGGTCGCGGCCCGGTTTGAGGGTGCCTGCCTTGCGTAAAATGTGAAACACCGCGTTGGTCGTGCCTTCGCCCGTAGTCAGGTCGAAACGGTTGTGGTGTTGAATCTCGTTATAGACATACACGATATCGCGAATGATCGACGAGAGATGTTCACGAATGCCGCGAATCATGCGTCCGTCTACGAAGGCCTCTGCGGGCGCATTGGTGAGTTTCAGCCGAATGCCGCGATCTTGTTGCAGTACCTCGATGTCAAAATCTTTGTAGGCTTCCAGGATGGCCAAGCTGTCATCGGTAGGGCTGCCGCAATTGAGGACGGCAAGCGCGCATCGGCGCAATAAATCGTGCAAACCACTTTTGGACGTGCTCTTGAGCCGGTTGACCTCATGCTGTGAAAGAACTTCGAGGCTGCCTTCAGGAGAAATAATGCTGGAAATCGTGGCACGAGGCGCTGGGGTCTGCGTCATTAGTCTGGCTATCCCTAAGAGTGTTCGTAACGAAACTGCATACTAGCACGCTGCTGGGTGCGGTTCAGCAATGGGGCTAAGCGACCGTCTTGGTAGCGTTTGTGCTACTCTAGGGCCCTGCAAGTGCGCACGGTAGGCGGGTCGGGATGGTGACGTTAGCGACCCATATCAGCGTCTTACGATGATGGATAATGAGGATGTTGCTCAAACCCTATGTTTAATGCCCAATATTTTCGGACGTTTATAACGTTAGTGGAAACCGGCAGTTTCACACGAACGGCGCGTCGTCTAGAGATGACGCAGCCTGGGGTTAGCCAGCATATTCGTAAGTTGGAAAGCTATCTTGGCAAAACGCTGTTAGAGCGCCGTGGCAGAAGTTTTACGCTAACCGAATCTGGGCGCCGTGCTTACGATTACGCGTTGAAGCTATTCGCCGAACATGAGCAGTTTCGCCATGGCTTAGATGACGATTCCCTGGACAGCGGCGAGTGCCGAATCGCCTCTCCCGGTAGCGTCGGGCTGATGTTCTACCCCTACATTTTGGGGCAGCAGCAAATGCACCCTAATCTCACGGTCAACTATAGCTTTGCGTTCAACCATGAGATCGTCAACGACCTGCTTGAAGGCCGCTACGATATCGGTATCGTGACCGAGCAGGTCAACCACCCGGAACTCACCTGTACGGTGTGGCATAAAGAGCCACTCTGCTTGGTCGTGCCTGCCGATTTTGCAGGCAGCACGCTGTCGGAGCTGATGGGCATTGGCTTCATCAATTACTACGATGGCATCAATCACGCCAATGCGCTGTTGCGAGCCAACTATCCCGATGAGTTTCGCTCCATGACGCACTTTCGCCACCAGGGGTTCACCAACGAAGTCAGCATGGTGTTGGATGCCGTGGCGAGGGGGCTGGGCTTTACGGTGGTCTCGCGCTTAGTGCTCGAAACGTCACCCTGGCAGCGGCAGGTAAAGGCGTTGGCGCTTCCGCAAGCGATCAACGAAGTGCTCTATCTTCTTCGCCGCCAAGACTCCGTCTTGCCCAAGCGCTATGAGAAGCTGCTCAACGGTTTTCATGATCAGCGCTTGCAAGAAAAAACGCCCCTGGTCCCCGAATGAGAGAGACCAGAGGCGTTATTTACAGCGCTAACGTCATCGATTAATGGCGATACTCATCGATACTGGGGCAGGAGCAGATCAACTGGCGATCACCAAAAACGTTATCGACCCGGTTGACCGAAGGCCAGTATTTAGAGGCCATCACCGCCTCAGTGGGGAAAGCGCCTAGCTGACGATCATAAGGACGCTCCCAGGCGCTATCCATCAGATCGGCTTGGGTGTGGGGCGCATTGACCAGCGGGTTATTATTCAGCGGCCATTCACCGCTCTCTACCCGCGCAATCTCTTCCCGAATGGCAATCATGGCATCGCAGAAACGATCGATTTCGTAGAGCGATTCAGACTCCGTCGGCTCGATCATCAGCGTACCCGGCACCGGGAACGACATGGTCGGCGCGTGGAAGGCGTAATCCATCAAGCGTTTAGCGATATCCTCTTCGCTGATGCCAGATGCGCTCTTTAGCGGGCGGATATCGATGATGCACTCATGGGCAACCGTACCGTTCTGACCGCGATAGAGAATCGGATAGGACGCTTCTAAACGCTTAGCAATATAGTTGGCGTTCAGAATGGCCAGCTCGGTGGCTTCGCGCAGGCCACGGGCTCCCATCATTTTGATGTACGCCCACGAGATCGGCAGGATGGAGGCGCTGCCAAAGGCTGCTGCCGACACGGCACCGCTCTCCGGGTTGACGCCGTTGATGGGGGTCACCACATGATTGGAAACGAACGGCGCCAAGTGGGCCTTTACGCCGATCGGGCCCATGCCGGGGCCGCCGCCGCCGTGGGGAATGCAGAACGTTTTATGCAGGTTTAGGTGAGACACGTCGCCGCCGAAGTCGCCAGGGCGAGTGAGGCCGACTTGAGCATTCATGTTCGCGCCATCGACGTACACTTGACCACCGTGTTGGTGAACCACTTCACACACTTTCCGAACGTGCGACTCGAATACGCCATGGGTCGACGGGTAGGTAATCATTACCGCTGACAGCCGCTCGCTGTGCTGCTCGGCTTTGCGGGTCAAGTCGTCCAAGTCGATGTTACCGTTCGCGTCACACTCGACGACGACCACGTCCATGCTCAGCATGGCGGCGGAGGCTGGGTTCGTGCCGTGAGCGGAGCTAGGAATCAAGCACACGTCGCGATGAGCTTCACCTTGTGCAGCCTGATAGCGGCGAATCGCCAGCAGACCCGCGTATTCCCCTTGGGCACCCGAGTTGGGCTGCATAGAGATATGGTCATAACCGGTCACTTCGACCAGGAAAGCTGCCAGCTCATCAATCATCTGATGGTAGCCCGCTACTTGGTCGCGAGGCGCAAACGGGTGCAGGTTGGCAAACGCAGGCCAGGAGACAGGAATCATCTCGCTAGTCGCGTTGAGCTTCATGGTGCACGAACCCAGCGGGATCATGGCATGGGCCAGCGACAGATCTTTGTTTTCCAGGCGCTTCAAGTAGCGCAGCATCTCCGTTTCACTGCGGTAGCGCTTGAACGTGGGATGAGTGAGGAAGTCACTGTTCCGCTGGTAAGCCGCTGGAATGCCGCTTAGTCGGCCGGCAATGACCTGCTCGTCCAGCACGGCCACTGCCAAGCCATGCTCATCGCCCAGCAGCACATCGAATAGCGCGGCGACATCGTGGGCAGTGGTCGTTTCATCCAGGCTAATACCCACATCACCATTGGCGAAGTAGTGCAGGTTGATGTCGTGGGTCATGGCGCGGCCATGAATTTTGCCGGCGTCTACCTGGGTGAGGCGTAGCGTATCGAACCAAGTCTCGTTGGCGAGTTGAACGCCGGCCTGCTGCAGGCCGGTAGCCAGCACGGTGGTCAGGCGGTGAACGCGACCCGCGATCTTGCGTAGCCCTTCAGCGCCATGATACGTGGCGTAGAAGCCGGCGATATTGGCCAGCAGCGCTTGCGCGGTACAAATGTTCGAGGTCGCTTTCTCACGGCGAATGTGCTGCTCGCGGGTCTGCATAGCCATGCGCAGTGCCGTTTTGCCTCGGCTGTCTTTGGAGACGCCGATGATTCGCCCGGGAATCGACCGCTTGAGTTTGTCGGAGGTGGCAAAGAAAGCGGCATGGGGCCCACCAAAGCCCATGGGCACGCCAAAACGCTGGGAGTTACCTACGACGATATCGGCTCCCATCGCGCCAGGCTCTTTCAGCAATACCAGGCTGAGCAGATCGGTCGCTACACACGTCATGATGCCGCGCTCTTGGGCCGCCTTGAGCATCGGCGAGAGGTCGGTAATGCGGCCGCTGGCAGACGGGTACTGCACTAAGGCACCAAACACATCGTGCTCGGCAAGACGCTCGGCGGGGCCGGTAATCAGCTCGAAACCAAAGAACTCGGCGCGGGTCTTGACGACGTCCAGCGTTTGCGGAAAAAGGTCGTCTGCTACGAAGAAAGCGTTTGACTTGCTCTTTTTATTGCCACGCTTACATAGCGCCATGGCTTCTGCGGCGGCGGTGGCTTCATCCAGCAGAGAAGCATTAGCAAGCTCCATGCCGGTCAGGTCCATGATGACCTGTTGAAAATTCAAAAGGCCTTCCAAACGACCCTGAGAGATTTCGGGTTGATAAGGTGTATAAGCGGTATACCAGCCGGGATTTTCTAGCACGTTGCGCTGAATCACCGCAGGCATATGGGTATTGTAATAACCCTGACCAATATAGCTTTTAGTGACACGATTTTGACGGGCGAGTTGGCTCAGGTACTCCAACGCTTCCGCTTCACTGCGTGGGTCGTCGAGGTCAAGTTCACGGCCAAGGCGAATGTCGCTTGGCACGGTTTGCTCAATCAGGTCTTCCATGCGCTGCATGTTGAGCGCTTTTAACATGGTGGCGACATCGTCGGGGCTAGGCCCGTTATGACGTTTGATAAAAGCATCGTGGTCGGCCAGTTCGGCCAAACGGCGTGATTCAAAAGGCATGGGGAGATTCCGGACGTGATGAAAAAACCGTGCAGAGGCGATCAAGAAGCGCCTGCCAACAGGGCAGGCGCTTCAACGACGTCGTTTAGTCGTCGGCGCTCAGCGTCGCTTGATACGCATCGGCGTCTAATAAACCTTCGAAGGCTTGGTCGTTAACGCGAACCTTCATGATCCAGCCGCCTTCATAAGGGGCTTCGTTGACCGTTTCAGGAGCGTCTTCGAGAGCTTCGTTGACTTCCACCACTTCACCGTCGACGGGGGCATAAAGGTCAGAAGCGGCTTTCACGGACTCGATGACACCGAACTCTTTACCTTTCGTCAAAGCTTGACCCACTTCGGGCAGCTCGACGAACACCACGTCCCCCAGCGCTTCTTGCGCGTGGTCGGTGATTCCAACGGTCACGGTGCCGTCTTGGTTGTCCAGCACCCACTCGTGGCTGGCGGCGTAACGAAGATTGGCAGGAAGATTGCTCATGGTGATTCCTTTTCAAGTCAGTGGACAGAACAACGGCATACTAGCGTTTGTCGTTCGCCTTGGCGACTGCGGCCCGCGCGACAGCGCGCGTGAATGCGCCTATGGTACCGTGTTTCTTATTGGAAACAAGTTTCTTCATTGTCGCCCAAAGGCGAAGAAGGGCGCTTCTTTTTCCTGGGTTTCAGGCGTCTGGTGAGTTTCATAAAGGGGAGCTTTCTCTGCCATCAAGCGACATTGGCGTGGAAGCGCTCTTATAAAATGGTGTAAAACATACCCATCATGCGTTTTTCCAGCGTGAATTAAGCGCTATGGTAGAGACGCTTGGTGATTTCATCTGCCGGTGAGTGGATGAACAACCTAACCTTCATAACAAATGCATGAATCAATTGGGTAAGGAGAGTCGCGTGGAAACATTAACCAGCCTATTAGGGGCCATTAACGGGATCGTTTGGGGCCCGTTAATGCTGATCCTGCTATTGGGGGTCGGTATTTACCTGCAAATTGGCTTGAAACTGATGCCGATCCGCAAACTCGGCATGGGTTTCAAGCTAATGTGGCAAGGCCGAGATGCCAAGCCGTCCGATAAAACCCCGGCTCAGCCAAGCGATGAGGGGGAAATCTCTCCCTTTAACGCGCTGATGACGGCGCTGTCTGCGACGATTGGTACCGGTAATATCGCCGGTGTGGCGACCGCCATCGCGCTTGGTGGTCCTGGAGCCGTGTTCTGGATGTGGATCACCGCGCTGGTGGGTATGGCGACCAAGTTCGCTGAAGCCGTGCTGGCGGTACGCTATCGGGAAACCGACAGTACCGGCTATCACGTGGGCGGGCCGATGTTCTACATCAAGAATGGCTTGGGCCGTAAGTGGCTGTGGCTAGGCGGGCTGTTCTCGTTCTTTGGCGCAGTGGCGGCCTTCGGGATTGGTAATACCGTACAGTCCAACTCCGTGGCGGACGCCATGGATGCCACCTTCGGTGTTCCGCACTGGTTGACCGGTGTCATCATCATGGTGCTCGCTGGGGCGGTAATTCTGGGCGGCATCAAACGTATTGCCAAGGTGGCTGGTAAACTAGTGCCGGTAATGGGCATCGCGTACGTCATTGCCGGCCTGCTGGTGCTGATCGTCAATGCGGGCCAAATTGGTGATGCCTTTGGACTGATCTTCTACTACGCCTTCAATCCCATGGCCGCAGCCGGTGGTTTTGCAGGTGCCGCTGTGATGGCCGCCATTCGCTTCGGTGTAGCGCGCGGTATCTTCTCCAACGAGGCCGGTCTGGGGAGTGCGCCTATTGCTCACGCAGCGGCTCAGACGAAGAATCCGGTCCGCCAGGGCTTGATTGCCATGCTGGGGACATTCATCGACACTATCATCGTCTGCACCATCACCGCGCTGGTCATTCTGACCTCGACGGTCTGGATGGAAGGTGAAGCGGGCGCTTCGCTCACTGCGCTCTCCTTTGATGCGGCACTGCCTGGTTTTGGTAATCAAATCGTGGCCATTGCGCTGGCGATCTTTGCGTTCACCACGATTCTTGGCTGGTCGTTCTACGGTGAGAAGTGTTGCCAGTTCCTGTTTGGCACTCGCTCCATCATGCTTTACCGCGTGTTGTTCGTGCTGGCCATTCCGCTAGGTGCCATTGCACAGCTGGGCTTTATCTGGCTGATGGCGGACACCTTCAATGCCATGATGGCGATTCCCAACCTCATTGCCTTGGCACTGCTGTCCCCCGTTGTCTTTAAGCTGACTCGGGATTATTTTGCAGGTAAGGACGTGCTGCCGGGCGAAGCCCTGGATCATGATAAATAAGGCCTGCTCATTAGCAGGCGATGCACGATGTATTAGAGCCGGGAAGCCTTGTCAGGCTTCCCGTTTCTCTTTCTTGATAGAGGACATGCCATGACTGATCTGAACCGAACGCCACTTCATGCGCTGCACATTCAGCTCGGTGCCAAGATGGTGCCGTTCGCTGGATACGAAATGCCGGTGCAGTATCCGTTAGGTGTGAAAAAAGAGCACGAGCACACCCGTCAACGCTGCGGACTCTTTGATGTGTCGCACATGGGGCAGATTTTGGTGTCCGGTGAGCAGGTCGCCGAAGCGCTGGAAAGCCTGATTCCCGCAGATTTGGTGGGATTGGAAAAAGGGCAGCAGCGCTATGGTCTCTTTACCAGTACTGACGGCGGTATTCTCGACGACCTGATGGCCGTCAACGCGGGGGATCACTTCTACTTGGTAGTGAACGCGGCGTGTAAAGAG
Organism: Halomonas sp. CnH100-B; assembly: GCF_024124605.1. Classification (NCBI taxonomy): domain Bacteria; kingdom Pseudomonadati; phylum Pseudomonadota; class Gammaproteobacteria; order Oceanospirillales; family Halomonadaceae; genus Halomonas; species Halomonas sp. CnH100-B. Next base: position 590,938 of record NZ_JAMXRX010000001.1, read on the forward strand.
CAGGATATCGCCCATTTACGCGCCAATTTGGGTAGCACCCATCAGATCGACGTACTGGACCGGGGGTTGCTGGCGCTTCAAGGACCCCAAGCGCGTGACGTGATGCAGCGCCTCTGCCCGCAAGCCTGCGAATTGACGTTCATGCAACATGGCCGTTACACGCTGGCGGGTTGTGAGGTGTGGATCAGCCGCAGTGGATACACCGGCGAAGATGGCTTCGAGGTGTCGGTCGCGGCGGAGGAGAGTCAGGCGTTAGCAGAGGCACTATTGGCTGAGCCAGAAGTGGAGGCCATTGGTTTGGGCGCTCGAGATTCACTGCGCCTGGAGGCAGGCCTATGTTTGTATGGTCACGATATGGACCCGCATACCACGCCCGTCGAAGCCAGTTTGATCTGGGCTATTGGTAAACCCCGTCGGCGAGGCGGAGAGCGGTCAGCGGGCTTCCCTGGCGCCGATGTGATTTTGCACCAAGTGGAAGCTAAAGATCACTCACGCAAGCGGGTTGGCTTGCTAGGGGAAGGGCGAGCGCCGGTACGTGAAGGGAGCTTGCTGGTCGACGAAGCTGGGACAGAGATCGGCGTGGTAACGTCCGGTGGTTTCGGGCCTAGCGTCGGCAAGCCCGTGGCCATGGGGTACGTGTCTCGGGAGTGGGAAGCTCCGGGCACGACCGTCTATGCACTGGTGCGTGGCAAGCAACTCCCCATGAGTGTCGCGCCCATCCCGTTTGTGACGCCTGGCTACTATCGAGGTTAAGTCATATTGGAAAGAAGCCCTTGCCACGCAAGGGCTTTTTTTATGTTCATACCATCACAGGTCTTACAGCTGCCGAAACCAGCCTAAATGGGCTCTCTGTATGTCGGCTTCCTCTTCGAAAGGCAGCGTCTTCGCTGACAGGCATAGTTCACGCACTTGGCGAGGGGGCAAGCCGAACGCTTGCACGAAAAGCCGACTAAAGCTCGCGGCCTCCAGGCCACACTGATCGGCGACCTGGGAGATCCGTAAATGGCGATAGCGCGGTTCCAATAGATAGCGACGTGCTCTGATGAGGCGTCGCTTGCGAATGTAGCCAGCCACCCCACCCATTGGCTCGAATAACCGATATAGAGAGGCGCGCGCCAGCCCAAAGCGTTGTGACAAGGCAAGTGGTGAGAGGGAGCGATCGTGCAGATGACGCTCGATATAGAGACACAGCCGGCCCAGTAGCGGGTGTTCCTTTTCATGCTGTGTCCCGCTGCCAAGGGTTTGGGAGAGGGCGCGTACTAAGAGATGCGTACTCTCCTCGCCGTAGAACACCACATCGTTGGCATGTAACGTGTCACTGCACGCGATGAGTTCCTTGAGATGCACGCCGAGTAATCGAGCAGCGGGCTGGCGATGATCGATGACTTGGCCGTGCAGGGCCGAAGGTTCTTCGAGCCAGGCTGCCCGGGGCAAAATCCAGGAGAGAATCGAGGCGGGCCGCTCGATGCACACAGAGCTCTCTTGCAGTAGGTCGAGTAACAGAATGTCGCCAGAGCAGGCGGTGACTTCGCCGAACGGCGTGACGCAGAGTAGCTCTCCGTTCAGCACTAGATCGACCATCAGATAGTCCATATCCCCCTGACTCAAGCTCGCTGCCTGACGAAGAATACGCTGGGGCGACAAGTGCATGACGACCCCGATCAAACCAGCAAAATGGTGCGTCGTCACGTCCCAAGCTAAGCGCGCGACCTGCTCTTTGGAGAAGCAGGTCGCGAAGTTGAGGGTGGCTTGCATGCGAAGTTGCCACTCATCCAAACAAGTCATGCCCGGCAATAATTGTTGGGAGGTGGTGCGCACGATACGTTCAGAGATGGTCACTAAGATTCCCCTATCGCTCTCAGATGGCGATGTCGTGGATTGATTATCAGCGAATCCCAGCGTTTTGTGCAAAACGTCTCAATTTGTAAGCAGTGTGTCTCAATGGTAACAAAAGCGGTTGCGAGCAGTGGAGAGATGAACCAACAATTCGCTTACGCGCTAGACACTTACCGACTATTCACCATCAGTTGCCTGCCCTAGCGTCACGTGAAGTTTCTCGTTCATCTCCACTAACGAATGGTTAACGGTCTCATGGCTCACGAAGACACTTCTTATATCGATACGGTGTTTGCTGCAGATGAACACCCAAGTCGACCTTCCCCACTATTCAGAAACGTCAGTCAGTACGGTTTGGGGTGGATGGCGGCGCTCGTGCTGAGCGGCATCGTGTATACACTTTCGGCGCAAGCGCAAAGTGCCACAGATAGCGGTGACCTGTACCGCATTGTACAGGAGGAGGTCTCGTTGACGGTTTTGTCGCTGGATGCCTCTCCTCAGGCCTTCCTTCAGGGCGGAGACCTCCAAACCGTCTTTCAGCGCATCGAAATCGAAGGAGCGAGTCTCATTTCACCCGGAGAGCTGACCCATCATCTGGCGTCTTGGTTAAACCAGCCGTTGGGGCTCGAACAGATACATGCCGCCGCTAAAACACTGGATGGGGTATATCGTAGCCGTGGCTGGCGCGCACGGACCCGTTTGGTCAAACAGGACTTGTATAGCGGCACACTACGGCTACGTATCATCGAAGGGGGCCGTGGCCGACAGCAACTGGCCGTCCTCGATAGTGACGATTCTTCGTATCCGAATACGCCCCTCAAGTAGCGAGACTTTCCCAGCGGCTCGCTTAGAAGTAGCCGCTAGGAAAGTCATAAATAGGTATCGCTGACGCGCCTGGCAGCGCAATACTGAGTTAGCGCAATACTTGGCGTGGATCGATGGGTTTGCCTCCCTGGCGCAAATCGAACAGCAGGTCATAACGCTGTGTCGCGTTACTTTGCCCCACCTCGCAGAGCTCGTCACCCGTACTCACTTGGTCGCCAACACGCACCAGAATTTGCTCGCAAAGCGCGTAGACGGTCTGCAAATTATCCGCGTGATGCACGATGACGACATCGCCCAACTGGCGCATGCTGTCTGCGAAACGCACTTCGCCTGGAGCCACGGCTTTCGCACGTGCGCCTGCCTGTGTGGCGAGTAGCATCGGTTGTAGAGTGCCTCGGCTATCAGCGCCAAAGCGACGCACGACGCGATAATCCTCTAGCGGCCAAGGCCAGCGGCGCGCAGAGGCCGGCAGACTAGCGCTGGGGGTTGGCGCAGAAGTCGACGTGGAAGCGCTCGAAGAACGAGTGTTCCGTGTAGGGCTACTAGAGCTGCTAGACGGGGGCCTAGCCGTGCTGCTGAGCGGGACGCTGATGATTTGACCCACTCGCAGCGCCGTCGGCGAGGTGCCCTGATTGGCACTTTGGATGCGCCCGGAGGTGGTGCCAAAATGGCGAGCGACGCCTGAAAAAGTGTCGCCAGGGCGAATTTGATAGCGGTAAGGGCCACCGGAGGGCGCGCGCTCTTGTTGGGTAGGAATCAGCAGACGCTGGCCCACGGCCAAACGCCGTGGGTCGACGCCAGGGTTGAAGCGCTCGAGCCTTTCGAGTGGCACGTTGGCTCGTGCCGCTAGCTGACCTAACGTATCGCCTCGCCTAACGGCGACCCAGTTGCCGCCTATGGCACTCGCCGTGCTGGCCGCGGGCACGCGTTGGCTAGACGTGGGTGTGGAGCTGGCGCAGCCAGCCAACATGCTTGCCAGTACGCACATCGTCAGCCAGTGGCTTAGTCGTGGTCGCTGAGTCGGTCTAGCAAGGTATCTTTTTCCTGCCAGAGTGAATTGATCCATGCGTGGAAGCGTTCCTTGTGCTGCGGTTCGTCATGGTAGTTAGCAGTCTGCATCCACTCAGGAATGGCGAGCTGCCGAGCTTCAAGCGTAATGGGGGCTTCTTTACCGCATAAAAAGCCCATGAAAGTGGGCGAAGGGTGGGTATAGCTGATGGTGACATCCAAAATACCATCCAATTGATCCCCCAACAGGCTCAGCACTTGGGCAATGCCACCGGCTTTAGGGCGCAGCAAGTGCTGAAAAGGGCTCTGTTGGGCTTCGCGTTTGGCAACGGTGAAGCGGGTGCCCTCAACAAAATTGAAGATCGCAATGGGCGCATGTCGCGCCTGACGACACATCCGTTCGGTGGAGGCGCGGTCGACGGTGGCGAGCTTGGGGTTTCGCGCGATCTGTTCTCGGCTAAACCGACGCATGAAAGGAAACTCGAGTGCCCAAAAGGCGAGCCCCACGATAGGAATCCAAATGAGCTGATGCTTGAGGAAGAAGCGGGGCATGGGGATCCGACGGTGCAATGCCATGAACAGAATGAAAATGTCCGTCCAGCTTCGGTGGTTGGAGATCACTAACCACCACTGCTCTGGGCTCAAGGTGTCCGGTACCTTGATCGACACGTTAGGTTTCAGCCAGCGCCGCATCCACCACAAGTTAACGCCGATCCAATTGAGCGCCACGGCGCAGAGGCCTTTCAGGAGCCACTCCTTTTGCCGCCGCCCAGGGACGATGACCTTCAGCAGCGTCAACAGAATCAGGGGAACACCCCAAAACAGCGTGTTCAACGTTAGCAGCACGATGCTAACGCCCCCTTTAATGATTGGCATACCACGATCCTCACAGCTATCTGACAGCGTGTTTAGCGTCGCTACGCACGCGCTTGACGACAAATGCTAATAGATCCGCGTCACGCTGCCCAGCATAACCGTATCAATACGTTAGAAGGGCGCAAAGAGCGAGGGTGCTTTGACGTTATCCAGCAAAACGCTGCGCAACGCATGGGCGGCGACGGAGAGTTCTTCCTGAGTGAGGATTCCCACTCGACACGCGATGCTGGGCGCCACCAGCGGCACGCAGCGAGCGCCCAGCTCCTGCATTTGTCGAATACACATCGACGGTACCGCGCTGACGCCTAATCCTTCGGCGACCATGCGACCGACGGTAGAGAGCTGGTGGCTCTCGAAGGCGACTGGAAGCGCCATCTGGCGTTTGCCGAGTGCTTGTTCTAAAAGCCGTCTGACCATGGAGGGTCGTTGCAGCGTCATGAAATCGTACGCTAGCAGCTGCTCCCAAGAGAGCGTGTCGCACTCGGCCAACGGCGAGTGACGAGGTACCACGGCCACGAATCGATCTTCAAAAAGAGGGGTGAAGTTCAAACTGCCGACCCCCTCCGGCGAGAAAGCGATACCAATTTCCACCTGGCGAGAGCGCACCATCTCCATGACGTCTTCATTGATGACATCATGGACGGTGACATTGATCTTGGGGTACTGCTCACGAAATTTGACGAGCGCGCTAGGAAGCAAATTACTGGCGAAGGAGGGCATGGCCGCTACACTGAGCCGCCCAAGCTGGAGCGTAAAGCGTTGGCGCAGGCGCTCTTCGGTATTGTCCCATTGCGCCAGCAAGTGCTTGGCCAGTGGTAGAAGCGACTCACCCTCCGGGGTCAATCGTACGCTCCGTGTGCTGCGGATGAGCAACTTGCCGCCTAGGGAGTCCTCCAAGCCTTTGATGGCAAGGCTCAGCGCGGGTTGTGAAAGATGCAGGCGCTCGCAGGCCTGGGTAAAACTCAGCGTTTGTGCCACGGCCAAAAAAGCGCGAAGCTGTTTGACGGTCATGGTATCTCTTTATAAGTTATTAAAATGAATTGATAAGAAAAACAAACTTAACAAATATATCATCTAGGACAACACTGGCGATAGCGCGACACGCCAGCAAACGCTGCTTACACTACTTTAACGAGCGTCCAACACCGATACGTTCTCAACAACAACGTGAGGCATAACAATGGCAGGATTCGATAAGCGTGTGGCTTCTTACGAGGAAGCAATGGAAGGCATCGAAAGCGGTATGACCGTGATTGCCGGTGGCTTTGGTCTGTGTGGGATTCCTGAAAACCTGATCGCGGAGATCAAGCGTCGCGGAGTCAAGGACCTTACTGTGGTTTCCAATAACTGTGGTGTAGATGGGTTTGGTTTGGGTGTACTGCTGGAAGATCGCCAAATCAGCAAGATCATCGCCTCTTACGTGGGCGAAAACGCGATGTTTGAACAGCAGATGCTGAACAACGAAATCGAAGTGGTATTGACGCCTCAAGGAACGCTCGCAGAGAAAATGCGCGCAGGCGGTGCAGGTATTCCCGCGTTTTATACCGCGACTGGTTACGGCACGCCCATTGGTGAAGGCAAGGAAGTGCGCGTATTCGATGGTCGTCACTACATTTTGGAAGAGGCCATCAAAGGCGATTTCGCGATCGTCAAAGGTTGGAAGGCCGACCGCTATGGCAACGTCATGTATCGTCATACTGCGCAGAACTTTAATCCCATGGCGGCGACGGCAGGCAAAATTACCGTTGTCGAAGTAGAGGAGATTGTGGAACCCGGAGAGCTGGAGCCAAGCCAGATTCATACGCCGGGTATCTATGTCGATCGCATCATTCAAGGCACGTTCGAAAAGCGTATCGAGAAGCGCACCGTCCGTAGCTGAGCGTATCGACGTCCACAATCAACTCCTTACTAAGACAAGAGGTGGCACCATGGCTTTAACTCGTGAACAAATGGCCCAACGCGTCGCGCGTGAACTGCAGGACGGCTTCTACGTCAACTTGGGTATCGGTATTCCCACTCTGGTTGCCAACTACATTCCTGATGGCATGGATGTGATGTTGCAGTCCGAAAATGGGCTGCTGGGTATGGGGCGGTTTCCTACCGAGGAGGAAGTCGACCCGGATATGATCAATGCCGGTAAACAGACCGTTACCGCTCGCCCTGGCGCGGCGATTTTTTCCTCCGCTGAGTCGTTTGCCATGATTCGCGGTGGTCATGTGGATTTGACCGTGCTGGGTGCGTTCGAAGTCGACCAAGAAGGTAACATTGCCTCTTGGATGATCCCTGGCAAATTGATCAAAGGCATGGGGGGCGCGATGGATCTCGTCGCCGGGGCCGACAACATCATTTGCACCATGACCCACGCTTCCAAACATGGCGAATCCAAGCTGCTCGAGAAGTGCAACCTGCCGCTGACAGGAGCGGGTTGTATCAATCGGGTCTTGACCGATATGGCTTACCTGGAGATCAAGGATGGCGCGTTCATCCTTAAAGAGCGTGCGCCAGGGGTGAGCGTCGAAGAGATTGTCGAGAAAACCGCAGGCAAACTCATCGTGCCGGACCACGTCCCCGAAATGACTTTCGATGAATAAGCACGACCGTTAGGCGGAGGGCGTGAGCTGGTGGCTCACGCCATTTCGCAGCGAGTGTGAAAGGGCAGCAAGATCTCCGCCACCCGCTCATGGGCATCGTTGACCTGTTTTTGGGTCAGGGCTAATCCACCCAGGCACAAGCGGTGTTCGTCTCCATCGCGGAAGACCATTTTCTGTGGCGTTGCCGGGTAAAAACGGTGCTCGAGTAAATTGGACACAGAGAAAACGCCATTTTGCTGACCGCTGAGCGGCGGCATACCGGCGTTTTCCAACTGCTCGCTCAGTGTGTCGATCGACGCGTGCATCCGGTAACAATCGAAACCCGCATGATGCAAGCGAGGGCCCATGACGGCAAGCCAGGCGGCCAGTGGGTGCGCGTTTTGTAACTGCTGATAGAGCTCCCAAGAAGGCATCGGCCAAGGGCGGCCACGGCAAAGCAGGTTGTGACCTTTGCAGTCGGCGGGGTGGCTTTGATGCACGAGCGAGGTTAACGCTTCGCGAGGCACTTTTGACAGCGTACCGATTTGTAGCTCGGCGAGCACCAGCCAGCTGCTGTCGTCACTTGGTGCCATCAAGTGGATCAGCAAGCCTTTGTCTGCCATGGCATAGTGCCCGACCGAACGATACCCCATGCGTGATAGCGGCAGGCTCAAGGCATGCATTGCGAACGGGCCGTAATTTAGGGTGACCAGCGTCAGATATTCCGCTGCGGTGTGGAGTGGCCATAGCCGCAGGCCGCCGATGTCGGGGTGGGTATGGACATAGTCCAGCCATAGCTGTTGTACAAACTCCTCGCGTTGCATGGGGGTTCCTCGCCGCCTAAAGACGTCCGTGAGTCAACGGTTAACTGAGTGGTCAGTATAGGCAAGCAAGGAGTTCGTAGGTTCAACGGGCTTTAACGGCGAATTTAACGCCCGCTAAGAGGCCAGCAACTGTTTGTCGCGAACAAATTGATCGAATTCGGTAAAGCCGCCCACGTGCTGCTGGTCGACGAAGATTTGTGGCACGGTGTGGATCGGTTTACCCGCTGTTTTAGCGATATCCTCTTTGGTGACGCCCTCGGAGGGCATGTCGACATAGCGGTAACCCTCGATCTTCCCACTGTTTTCCAAGTGTTCGGCGAGATGCTTGGCGCGAACGCAAAAAGGGCACGACATGCGCCCAAAAATGACCACGAACATAAGGTGGCTCCTTTACGATAGGGGCGAATTGGTAGTTGAGTGAGCAATCAGCGCACATTGTGGCGTAGGGCGCAGGCTTTCGCCAATAGCACCACGCTACGCGTGCCATAAAGCGTCACAATGAGCCATCCATCAAGGAGAATCCATGCAGACGTTGGCGCCGCATGAGTACGGTTATTTAGCCGAGCTGGCCCAGTGCTATCGTGACGAACACTGGACATCACTAAGACAGCAGTCCCATTTCAACCCGAGGTTGGGGGTGGATGCGCTCTGCTTCCAGCATTTGGAGACGCGCATCAGCGGCGCCAGTGTCATGGCGGGAGCTCTGATCACCCCCTGCGAGCTGTGGTTGGTCGCATTGCCTGAACAGGCCACGCTGCAGGCGCCGCTGCCCTCAGAAGGCGTGTTGGTGCTGCCATCCGGCCGCTATGCCTTGGAACTAGAACGCTTGACGTCCGGGATCGAGCTATACAAGAGAAAGATATTGGATGACTTGAGCGACCTAGACTCCTTGCAGGAAACGGCGCGACTTGCGCAGCGTATGATGCAGCAGTTGTTGGCGGAGCCGGACGCGACCTCATTGGCCGAGTAGGCAGAAGCGGTTGGCTGCTCCTATACTCATGAACGTTTATTTCTTCATTCCCATGTACGTCAAAAAAGGAAGCCTGAATGTCATCTTCAACAGCTTCAACACCGCGGGTTGCCGTGGTGACAGGGACGAGCAGCGGTATTGGTGAGGCCGTCGTTCGACATTTTTGTGAGCAGGGGCATCAAGTACTGGCCGTCGACTTCAACCCCGCTGGTAAAGAGATTGCAGAAGCAGCTGGCGCCGCGTTTTATCAAGCGGATCTCACCGATCCTGACGCGTGCCGAGGCGCGATTGCCGATGCGGTCAAGCGGTTTGGCGGCGTGGACATTCTCGTCAACAACGCCGGTATTCAGCATGTCGCGTCCATCGAGACCTTCCCTGAAGAGAAGTGGCGTCAAATCATCGATTTGATGCTGACGGCCCCTTTCCTGCTCACCCAAGCGGCGTGGCCCTACATGCGCGAGAAAGGCTGGGGTCGCGTGGTCAACATTGCCTCGATCCATGCCCAAGTGGCGTCACCGGGCAAGGCGGCGTACATCAGCGCGAAGCACGGCATGATTGGCTTGACCAAGACAGCCGCACTGGAGGGGGGCGAGCAGGGTATTACGGCCAATGCCATTTGTCCCGCTTACGTGAAAACACCCTTGGTCGACAACCAAATTGCCGATCAGGCCAAGCTGCATGGAATGGACGAGCAAGAAGTCATCGAGAAGATCATGCTCAAGAATGCGGCGGTCAAGCGGCTAATCGAACCTTCCGAAGTGGCTCAACTAGTGGCTTACCTCACGTCCGATGCGGCGGGCGCGGTCACCGGTGCGAGCTGGAACATCGATCTTGGTTGGACCGCTCACTGAGCCAGCCGACTCGCCTGCCACCTAAAGTGGCAGGCGATGTTGCTTAGCGACGTACCGGTCGTTTTTGTAGCTTTCTCTGAAGGGTGCGTCGGTGCATGCCCAGCGCGCGGGCGGTGGCCGAGATATTGCCATCGTGTTCCTGCAGCACTTTTTGAATATGCTCCCAGGTGATTCGGTTGATGGAGGGTGGATTATCTGCCAGCTCGACGTTGGGGTCGGCGTCGGGGTGTTCGAAGGCCGCCATCACATCATCCGCATCCGCTGGTTTGCACAGATAATTGATGGCGCCCAGCTTGATGGCTTCGACCGCCGTGGCAATGCTTGAGTAGCCGGTCAGCACCACGATACGACAGCCAGGCACAGTGGAGAGGAGGTCGGGTAACAGCTTGAGTCCAGAGCTATGTTCCAGCTTCAAATCCAGTGTGGCCATGGTGGGCATGAAGTGCGACGCGATGCTCAGCGCTTGATCGGCATCGTGTGCCACCTTGACGTCAAAGCCTCGCCGGGCCAGGGCACGGCTCAATACGTGACAAAACATTTCATCGTCATCGACGATTAGCAGACGCTGCTCTTGGTTCTGCATACTACCCTCGTTAGTCTGAATCGCTGCTGTCTCAGCTTAACTGGGTGCTGAGCAGCGCGGCAGGGTGACCTCGGTCAACGTTCCACCCTCGGGATGGTTATAGAGGCTCACGCCTCCGCCGAAGCGGTTGATCGTGGCGTGCGTGAGGAACAGGCCGATGCCCATTCCTTTACTTTTGGTCGAGACGAACGTGTCGCCTAGCTGGTCCGCAATCGACATGGCCACCCCTGGGCCGTGGTCACGGATATCGATAATGACGCTCTCATCTTGCCAATCCAAGCGTATGGCGATGTGTTCTGGATTGGCGTCTGCAGCATTGTTCAATAAATTGGTTAGCGCTTGGTCGAGCGTCGCATCCACGGCGAGCCAGGGGCGGCCGCGCCGTTCGGCCACATCGAAGCGATGGCTCACGTCGGGTCGAATCACCAGCCAACGCTGCACCACCCCAGCAAGCCACACTTCGGCATCCAGCACTTCTGGTTCGGCCATGCGGCGACGATCGGCATTGGTGACAAGGTGCTGCAAACGCGATTTGCAGATATCGACCTGCTGTCGCAAGAGCGCGATATCCTCCTCCAGCGCGCTGCCTTTTGCTGCGTCGGCCTGCATCTCTTTGAGCAGCACCGCCATCGTCGACAGCGGGGTGCCAAGTTCGTGGGCCGTGCCCGCCGCTTGTGTGGCAACGGCCAGCACTTGTTCGTTACGCAGAGCGGCTTCCCGCGTGCGGGAGAGGGCTTTATCGCGGCTGCGCAGCGCGTGAGCCATTTTATAGATAAAGAACGTGACAAGCCCAGCCGACAGCCCGAAGTTGAGCCACATGCCCAGGATGTGCAGGCTGAGCGGACCTTCGCTACTGATATGACCCAGCTGTGGAATGGGGTGGTAGTCAAACATCAAGAAGCTGTAACCACCCATGGCGCAGGCCGCAATGATCCAGGCGTGGCGCCAGGGCAGCGTTGCGGCTGCAATGGTCACGGGCACCAAGTAGTACGTAATGAACGGATTCGTAGAACCGCCCGAAAAGTAAAACAGCAGGGTGAGCCCGGCAATATCGGCCAGCAAGTGAGACAAGTACTCACCGTGGCCAACGGCTTTGGGGCGCCCCAAACGCCACCATGTGGCAATGTTCAGCAGCCCCATTGCGATCACGACGCTCACAACGGCGGTGACGGGAAGGTCGAAAGCGAGTAGCTCGATGCCGACAATGATCGCCATCAAAAAACCCGTCCAGGTAATTCCCCTAACGATGGTGAGCCGAACCAGGTTTCGATTGGGTGTAGAGAGCGGTAAGGGTAGGGCAGTGGGCATGGGTTGGCTTATTTGCTCGATGTTTTGACACTATGAATGACGAATTTGATGAAGAGGGTCATGACAAAGGTCATCCAGCCGGCAGACGCTAATAGATTGAACAGCAGCATTTTGGGAGGCAGCCAAGCCGAACCTAGTAGCGCCTCCAGCATGATATGAAAAAACATGGCCAGCAAAAGCGGCAGAGCGAGCGTGTGGATCCACATATCGGTTCGGCGCTTGCGAATGTGATAGCGTCGCAGCAAGTAGCGCATCGGGCGATGTGCCCAGCTAAAGAGTACCAGCGTAGCCACGATGAACAGCACCGCAAGCGTTGGCTCGGTGCTTTGTCGATGCATCGAAAAGGAGATGGACCATGCGAGTCCCAGCCACGCCAAACCTTCCAAGCTGGCGATGAAATCCGCATAGCGACGTACGTTCTGCATAAACAACCGAATCCTTGATCTTACAGCGTGCCGCCATGATACGACACTTGCGCGGACCTGTGGGGGTCACGCACGGATTTATCCGATCGGCGTATTGGGTATACTGTGGCAGCTCGCAGCCCCCTTCACCCAAGACCAATAGGATTTGCCGTGGACGCTATTACCCTGACCCGCCCTGATGACTGGCACCTGCATTTACGTGATGACGAGGCGCTCAATGCCGTGGTGGGACATACCGCTGCGCAAATGGGTCGTGCGATCATCATGCCGAACCTAAAGCCACCGGTGACCACGACAGAGCAGGCAGTAGCTTACCGCGAACGCATCTTGGCCGCGCTACCCGAAGGCAGTACTTTTGAGCCGCTGATGGTGCTCTACCTCACGGATACGACACCGCCCGAGGAGATAGAGCGTGCCGTCGAGAGTGGCATCGTCAAAGCCGTGAAGCTTTATCCGGCAGGGGCCACGACCAACTCTGCCTCGGGAGTGACGGACATTGCCCATTGCGATGCCACCATTGCCATGATGGCAAAGCTGGGCATGCCGCTGCTGGTACATGGCGAGGTCACCGACCACGAAATCGATATCTTCGATCGGGAAGCGGTGTTCATCGAGCGTGTTATGAAGCCGTTGCTGGCGCGACACCCCGAACTGAAAGTGGTGTTCGAGCACATCACCACGCAGCAGGCCGCGGAGTTCGTCGCCAGCGCGTCTGACAACGTAGCCGCCACGATTACTGCCCACCACCTGCTCTTCAATCGCAATAAAATGCTGGCAGGCGGTATTCGCCCTCACTATTACTGCCTTCCCATCCTCAAGCGCGAACAGCATCGACAGGCTTTGTTGAAAGCCGCCACCAGCGGTAGCCCCAAATTCTTCCTGGGCACCGATAGTGCTCCCCATGCAAAGGGTGACAAAGAGTCGAGCTGTGGCTGTGCCGGTGCTTATACGTCGCCTGCCGCCATCGAGCTATATGCGACGGCCTTCGAGGAGATGCAGGCGCTGGATAAGCTGGAGGCCTTTGCGAGTCTTAACGGCCCGCGTTTTTATGGCCTTTCGCCGAACGCAGACGCCATTACGCTTGAGCGGCGCGAGTGGACGCTGCCGGCGAGCTATCCCTATGCGTCTGGTCAAACCATCGTGCCGTTACTGGCAGGTGAAACACTTGCCTGGGCGATGAAAAAGTAGCCATAAGCGTGTGAGTTCGTCATAAAAAACGGAGCCAATGAGGCTCCGTTTTTTTGATCGTGGCGGTGACTCCACGAGCGCGTAGGATTTACTGACCGCCTAATGCCAGCAACATGTGATCTACCATGCGGGAAGAGTGGTCGGCGGCCATATCGAGGAACTGCTCGAAAGAGAGGTGGTTATCGCCGCTTCCGGGAATGTCGGAAAGGGCGCGAATGACCACGAACGGGCAGTCGTAGAGATAGCACGTCTGGGCAATGGCGGCGCCCTCCATTTCGACGGCGAGCATGGTAGGGAACTGCGCGCGCGTGGCGGCCACCCGCTCAGGGTCGGCCATAAACGCATCGCCCGTCGCAATCATGCCCTCGCGCACGTTGACTTCTCCCAGGGCGGCAATGGCACCACGAGCGATTTCACGCAGGCGCTTGTCGGCATGGTACGCCGGTGGCATGCCCGGCACCTGGCCAATTTCGTAGCCAAAGACCACTGCATCCACATCGTGATGGCGGACTTCATCGGAAATGATGACATCGCCAATGGCTAGGTCGGTGGCAAAACCGCCTGCCGAGCCGGTGTTGATGATGGCGTCCGGTTGATGACGCTCCAACAGAATCGCCGTGCCGACGGCGGCGTTCACTTTGCCGATACCCGACTGCAGAATGACGATGTCGAGGCCATGTCGCGTGCCGGTATGAAAGACGAACCCGGCATGTTCGTAGCGTTCTGCGTTCTCGAGCTGTCCCGCTAGAAGCTTCACTTCTTGCGCCATAGCGCCAATAATTCCAATGCGTTGCACGGGCTTCTCCATCGTGGTGCGAATGAGTATTCGTTGAGGGGCGTTCTTCAAGACGCCTGATCGTGACGCTCGGCGGCTTCCAGCGTATTCTCAAGCAGGGTGGCGACCGTCATCGGGCCAACGCCTCCCGGCACCGGCGTAATGTGGCTGGCGCGCTCGGCCGCCGCCGTAAAATCGACATCACCCACCAGTGTGCCATCTTCCTGACGATTGATACCTACATCGATGACTACTGCGCCGGGTTTGATCCATTCACCCTTGACGATCCCCGGTTTGCCCACCGCCACCACGACCAAGTCGGCGCGACTGACATGGCTGGCCAAGTCTTGGGTAAAGCGGTGGCATACTGTCGTAGTGCAGCCCGCTAGCATCAGTTCCAACGCCATTGGCCGCCCGACGATGTTTGAAGCGCCTACGATGGTGGCATCCATGCCGCGCACGGCGATGCCACTTTGCGCCAGCATGGTCATGATGCCCTTGGGCGTGCAGGGGCGCAGAGAAGGAAGGCGCTGCGCCAGCCTGCCCAAGTTATAGGGATGAAAACCATCGACGTCTTTATCCGGACGGATACGCTCGAGAATGGGGCGAGCATCCAAATGGTCTGGCAAGGGGAGCTGTACCAGAATGCCATCTACCGTGGCGTCTGCATTGAGCTGATCAACCAGCGCTTCTAATGCCTCTTGCGTCGTATCGGCAGGAAGAGCGTGTTGAAAAGAGAGGATACCCGCCTGTTCGCAAGCACGATGCTTGTTGTTGACATACACATGTGAGGCGGGGTCTTCACCGACCACAACAACGGCTAGTCCGGGGGCGCGAGCGCCGGCTTGCTGGCGTGCCGCAATTTTCTCGGCCACGCGTTGACGGACATTAGCGGCGATGGCTTTACCATCGATGAGTTGGGCGGTCATGTAGTGAAATCCCTATGAGGTTGGAAAGCGAAGCAAACGACACGCGCAGTCACAGGACGCGCTTTAAAGTGGGAGTAATTTTCGCATGGTAGGGCGACAAGGCAAAGCGCCTATCGAATCAATCACTTTAAGTGTTGACTTTAAAATTAGAAATAGTAATATATGCCTCGCTTGAGACGGGACACGCAGCAACGTCTAAGGTAAGTAATCGGGATGTAGCGCAGTCTGGTAGCGCGCCTGCTTTGGGAGCAGGATGTCGGGGGTTCGAATCCCTCCATCCCGACCATATACCTGGCACGGAAGGTGTTAATCTGCTTCTCCAAACTTTGGTTGTGGTCAAGTGCTCATCCGTATTCTCTGGATACATCATGTGCGCCCATAGCTCAACCGGATAGAGCAACGGCCTTCTAAGCCGTAGGTTGCGGGTTCGAGTCCTGCTGGGCGTGCCAATCAAATACATCTCTGTGTTTGTTTCCAGTTGGATATTTTCAAGCTTGCTTTTGTCAGTGGTGGATGTAGCTCAGTGGTAGAGCCCCGGATTGTGGCTCCGGTGGTCGTGGGTTCGATCCCCATCATCCACCCCATTGGCAATTAGCGAACGGTTTACAGGTTGTGGTGGATGTAGCTCAGTGGTAGAGCCCCGGATTGTGGCTCCGGTGGTCGTGGGTTCGATCCCCATCATCCACCCCATTAACCTGACTTCTCTTTTCTTCTTTTTTTGTTTAATCCCTCCCTAAGTAGTTTTATTTTCTTATTATCTCTTGCCCCTTTTTCTTATCGTGGCATGACTTTAATACGTCCATTGGCGGCATCGGTGATGGGCTCTGGTTTTCCCAATAAGTATCCTTGCGCATAATCGATCCCCAGCGAGTGCAACATGTCTAACGTCGATGGATTCTCGACGTATTCGGCGACCGTATCGATATGCAGGGCTTTGCCGACGGCATGAATCGCTTCTACCATCGCGCGGTCGATGGGATCATGGTGAATGTTACGAATGAAGTTGCCATCGATTTTGAGATAGTCGACGGAAAGCTGCTTCAAGTAGCTAAACGATGATAGCCCGGTGCCGAAGTCATCGAGGGCAAAACGGCAGCCCAACGATTTCAGTGACTGAATTAATTCGCTTACTTTCGAGAGCTGCGCAATCGCAGCGCTTTCGGTAATCTCAAAACACAGCGTGCCATCAGGAAGATTGGCCCGGCGCACTTGCTGAATCAGCTCTTGGCAAAAATCGCTGTCCGATAGAGAGTCTCCCGATACGTTGATTCCCCAGTGGCCCACGCTTTGGCCATCTGCGCAGCGATGACGATCGCCGAGCCAGGCAAGCGTATTGCGAATCACCCAGCGATCGATACGCGGCATGAAATGGTAGCGCTCTGCCGCCGGCAGGAAACTGCCGGGAGCAATGAGAGTACCGCTTTCCTCCAGGCGTAGCAGAATCTCTCGATAACCTGGGCCTTGGCCGCATACCGCGCTGATGGGTTGTGCGAATAGCCGAAACGTGTCGTTATCCAGGGCATTTTGCAGACGTTGAACCCACTGCAGTTCGCCATGGCGCTCTAATAGTGCATGGTCGTCGGGTTGATAGCAGTGAAGGCGGTTTCGGCCCGCCTCTTTGGCGGTATAGCAGGCGGCGTCTGCTGCGTGCAGCGTGTCCGACAAGCGCATGGGATTTTCCGAGGTGATCGTGACCAAGCCGATGCTCACGCCAATACCGAAGGTATGTCCTTGCCATGCAAAGCGAAAGTGCTCGATATCTCGGCGGACCGCCTCACCAATGATCTTGGCTTTGTCCAGTGGGCAGTGGGGCAACACCAGGGCAAATTCATCCCCGCCCAATCGAGCCACGGTATCACTGTGGCGCACGTGGGCTTTCAGCTTCATGGAGACCTGACGAAGTAGTTCATCGCCTGCCAAATGGCCGCAGGTGTCGTTGACGATCTTGAATTGGTCCAGGTCTAAGTAGCAGAGCACATGATGGTACTCATCTTCCTGGGCGAGCAATTTGGTCAGCAGTGCCTCAAAGGCTCGCCGGTTCATTAGCCCCGTGAGGTTGTCGTGGGTTGCTTGATAATTGAGCTGCTCCGAGAGTTGCCGTGTCACACTGACGTCTTGAAACACCACTACTGCGCCCAGCGTGATGCCGCCTCGAGAACGAATGGGCGCGGCGCTATGCTGTATGGGAAAACGTTTGCCGTTGCGGTGCAGCAGCTGGCAGTGTTCACTGAAGTGCACGGCCCGATGCTGGGTGAGTACCTGCCGCGCCGGATTGCTGATGGGCTCGTCGCTTAGCTCATCACGAAGTGAGTAGATTGTCTGAATCGGTTTGTTGGTGGCGTCAGCAAGCGTCCACCCCGTGAGCCGTTCTGCCTCGGCATTAAGAAACGTCACACTGCCGCTGGCATCGCACGTGATGACACCATCGCCTATAGACGCTAGCGTGGTGCGTGCCAAATCTCGCTCCCGGTTCAACTGTTCTTGAAGCTGTTTACGCTCGGTGATGTCCCGGACCATGCCCGAGCACTCAGAAACAGAGCCCGCAGCGCCTTCACTTACTTGGATCTCTAAATAGCGGACTTGCTGGTCATGCAGACGCAGTTTGATTTCATGCTTTGCGCCAGGCGTGAGCAGCTTATTGGGCAGTAGCGTGTTGACAGGACGCCCGACCCACTGCTTCGCCTCCACGCCAAACAGTGCTTCTGCGCCTGGGTTCAGTCCCGTCAGCGTGCCGTCGGCTTGCCAGGTAACGACGCCATCACGAAGGTTACGCAGCATGACCTGGGTGTGTCCGACTGCACGTTCCAGCGCTGCCGAGACGCGATTATAACTAGCGGCGATTTCACCTACCTCGGTGAACGGGTCTGCCTCGATGCGCTGGTGCATGTCCCCCTGCCGTTCATGTTGACGCATGTGCTCGAGCAGCTGATGCAGCTCGTTTTTGGCGCCATGCTCTGCAAGGTTGAGCCCCATTTTTTCCGCGTTTTTCGAGACACGCAAAGGCAGGAAGCGGCGAGTGATGCTAAACAGCAGCCATGCAATCCCAAAACTCCACACACCGCAGGCCGCCACACCCAATAGCTGAATACCGAACTGATCGGCGCGACCGAGGGGGTGATCGAGGAGAGAGAGGTCAGCCAGCCATGGTAGGGCAAGCGTGCCCCAGATGCCGCTGACCAAATGCGCAGGAATCGCGCCCACCGCGTCATCGATCTGCTTCTTCAACAGCCATTCGTTGGCCAGCACCATGAGCACACCGCTCACGCCGCCCATGAGAAATGCCGTGGCCAATGAGAGCACATGGGCACCTGCCGTGACTGCCACCAAGCCAGCAATTGCGCCATTGATAGCGTACATCACATCGGCATAGCGCCGAACCCGCCAGCCCACTAGCATGGCCGATAAAATGCCCCCCACGGCGCCCAGCACGGTATTGGCAATAATTCCAGGCACCGAGCCATCCAGAGCGAGCGTGCTTCCACCATTGAAGCCAAACCAGCCAAGTACCATGAACAGCGCCCCAAGCATTGCCAGTGGCAAATTACCTGCTGGAAATGCAGTGGGTGGCTTATCGACTTGAAAACGTCCCCGGCGGGGGCCGATGACCAGTACCGCCGCGAGTGCCACCCAGCCGCCAACGCTGTGAACCACGGTCGCACCGGCAAAATCGATGAATCCAAGCGACGCCAGCCATCCCGGCGCGCCTCCTAACAAGCCGCCCCAGGCCCAGTGGCCAAAAACGGGGTAAATCAAGAGCGCAATCCAAAACGCGGTCCATAAATAGCCGAGGAACGGCATTCGTTCAGCGACGGCGCCGGCCACGATGGTCGCGGCGGTGGCACAAAACATCGCTTGGAAGATGAAAACGGTCATTAGCCAGGTGTCGGTCGATTCGAGCTGCCAACCAAACAGCGAGCTGCCCAACCATCCCGCTTGAGAGGCGCCAAACATCATGCCAAAGCCGGCTAGCCAGAAAACGCTGACGGCAATGGCAAAATCCGCTAGGTTTTTCATAGCGACGTTGATGGCGTTTTTCGTTCGTGTGGTGCCTGCCTCCAGGCAGAGAAACCCGGCTTGCATCACGAATACCAACGCGGCCGCCCAAAGCACCCAAAGCGTGTCGATCAGAGTGGTGTCAAAGCTATCGATCATGGGTGTGTTCCTTGTGTTGATTGGGTGCAATGCAGGCACTTAATTGGTGCAGGGAATCGCGAGATGCTGCCTGTAAATGCAGCGTTCGGCCTGCTGCGCAGCGAAACGTTGGATCTAACAAAACGGGCCTAATGATCATTAAGCAAATGTTATGCCGTGGCTAGCAAAGTCATCCTTTATTACGCTTTATGCGAGATAAAAAACTAAAAAAATGAGTTAAAACAGTGTTTGTGACTATGCAAAAGCGCTTTGATTGGTGATATTTTTCAATACGTTATCCGTGCTGCTGGCGGCATGAGGCGAATTGATTTTTAGAGCGATAGGAGTGCATCAAAATGGCGCGTCAAACGGTGGTGTTGGGGGCAGGTATGGTGGGTGTCAGTGTTGCTTGGCAGCTACAAAAACGTGGCTATCAAGTAACGCTGGTGGACCGCCGTCAGCCTGGACGAGAAACCTCGTTTGGCAACGCCGGTATCATTCAGCGTGAAGCGGTGAGGCCTTACCCCTTTCCTCGTGATATGAAGACTATCTTGAGCGTACTGCCAAACCGCCGTGTCGATATCCGTTATCGTCCCGCTGGAATGGTCAATGCGGCGTCACCGCTATTGAGCTATTGGCACCACTCCTCATCACGGCTGTATAAAAAAATCGTGCCTGAGTACGCCTCGTTGATTCAGCTCTGTTTAGAGGCGCATGGACCCATGATCGAAGCATCGGGGGCAGAGCATTTGGTGCGCAAAGAGGGTTGGCTGGAGATCTATCGTACCCAGGATAAGCTTGCCAAACGCGTCAAGGAGGCCGAGGAAGCGCGCGAGCTTTATGGCGTCGAATTCAGCGTGCTCGATCGCGCTGCGTTGAGTGAAAAGGAGCCCCAACTGGGCGATAAGATCATTGGTGCTATTCATTGGCTCGACCCATGGACGGTCGCCGATCCGGGTGGATTGGTGGCCGCCTATGCCGCCTCTTTTGAGGCCATGGGCGGAAACTTAGTGCAGGCGGATATTACGGGCGTCACTCAAATCGATGAGCGCTGGCGCGTGACGACCCAGGAATCGACGTTCGAAGCCGATGAAGTGGTCATGGCGCTCGGGCCTTGGGCGGGGCAATGGATGAAGCCGCTGGGTT
This sequence comes from Halomonas sp. CnH100-B, assembly GCF_024124605.1. NCBI lineage: Bacteria > Pseudomonadati > Pseudomonadota > Gammaproteobacteria > Oceanospirillales > Halomonadaceae > Halomonas > Halomonas sp. CnH100-B. The sequence goes on from NZ_JAMXRX010000001.1 coordinate 611,183, forward strand.
ATCACTTCCCGACGTTTGTGAAGCGCGGCTATCACATGCACTACGCGACCCAGCCAGGGGCGACATTGAATTATTGGCTGATGGATGCCGAGATTGGCTATTTGCTGGCACCCATGAATGCAGGCGTACGGCTGACCACCGGGGCTGAATTGGATCGCTTAGAATCGCCGGCCGATGAAGAGCAGCTGGGTGCCGCTGAAAACGTTGCGCGGACGATTTTTCCATTAGGTGAGCGCAAGGACAGTGCCGCCTGGAAAGGCGCACGCCCGTGTTTGCCAGACATGAAGCCGGTGATTGGCCCAGCGCCGCGTCATCCCGGCCTATGGCTCGCGTTCGGCCACGGTCACCAGGGTTTTACACTAGGCCCTGCGACCGGTCAGCTGCTTGCCGACATGATGGAACAGAAGCCAACCGCCATCGACATGACGCCGTTCCGTGCAGATCGATTTTAGACGGCTTGTCTCATTCCGTAACACAATGACAAGCGACAAACGTGGCCCCAGTGGTGTGGGTTTGCTACGCTAAGAGTGTCATTCAATAGACTGAGGTGCAGTATGGATGTAGCTGCAAGCAATGCAGTCAGTACGGCGCTGTATATGAATCAGGCGCAAACCGCTGAGCAAGCGCAGATGCAAATGTTCCGCGAAGCGCTGGACGTTCAAGCCGAGCAAATCACCGAAGTATTGGCATCTGCTGACACCGGCGCTCAGCCAAGCCTGGCACAAGAGGGCAGCGTCGGCACGCAGGTCAACACCTACGCCTGAGGCTCGTTCTTGGCTTGTATTGAGTCGCCCTCAAACGCCGACACTGTCGGCGTTTTTTTATGCGCGGAATAAGCCAATGGATGATTGCGTAGCACTGGCCTGACAACGCAGCGGCATGCACGCGGTGGTATGCCGTCGCAGCCGAGTTGCGTTACCATAGGCATACGACGCCGAGGGTTTGGCGCTACGTTTTAAGTCACCACGTTGTACCATCTTAGAGAACTCCATGTCTGACGCCCAAATAGCGCGCGAAGCCGAGCTGCGCCGTACTTTTGCGATTATTTCGCACCCTGACGCCGGTAAGACCACGATCACGGAAAAGATGCTGTTGTTCGGAAATGCCATCCAGTTGGCGGGGTCGGTGAAAAGCAAACGTAATGATCGCCATGCTACGTCTGACTGGATGAAGATGGAGCAGGAGCGGGGCATCTCGGTCACAACCTCCGTCATGCAGTTCCCCTACGGCGGTCGGATCGTCAACCTGCTGGATACGCCAGGTCACGAGGACTTCTCCGAGGATACGTATCGCACCCTGACGGCTGTGGATTCTGCGCTGATGGTCATCGATGGCGCGAAAGGCGTCGAAGATCGCACCATCAAGCTAATGGAAGTGTGTCGTTTACGTACCACGCCCATTCTGACGTTCATCAACAAGATGGATCGCGACATCCGCGATCCGATCGAAGTCATGGATGAAGTCGAGACGGTCCTCAATATCCAGTGCGCACCGATGACCTGGCCAATCGGGATGGGGCGCCACTTCAAAGGGGTGTATCACCTCTACAACGACGTGATCCATCTATATACCCAAGGTCAAGGTAGCCGGATACCGGATGACAAGCGCATCGAGGGGCTGGATAACCCGGAAGTGGATGCCATCCTGGGCGAGGAGCAGGCGGAAGAGCTTCGTATGGAGGTCGACCTGGTGCGCGGCGCGTCTCATGAATTCGACCTAGAGGCCTATCGCCGTGGCGAGCTGACGCCAGTCTATTTTGGGACTGCGATGGGTAACTTCGGCGTGCGTGAAATGCTGGATGGATTCGTCGAGCATGCGCCCGCCCCGCAGCCTCGTGAGACCGATACTCGTGAAGTCACTGCGAAGGATGAGCGCTTTACCGGTTTCGTTTTCAAAATCCAGGCGAACATGGATCCGAATCACCGGGACCGAATCGCTTTTCTACGTGTCTGTTCGGGCAAGTACGAAAAGAACATGAAAATGCGCCACGTACGCATCGGCAAAGACGTCAAGATTGCCGATGCCCTGACGTTCATGGCCTCGGACCGCTCACAAGTGGAGGAGGCTTGGCCGGGTGATATCATCGGCCTGCATAACCATGGCACGATTCAGATTGGCGATACGTTTACCGTGGGTGAAGATATGCGCTTTACCGGCATTCCTCACTTTGCCCCTGAACTCTTCAAACGAGTGCGCTTGAAAGATCCGCTCAAAATGAAAGCGCTGCAAAAAGGCCTGCAGCAGCTTTCGGAGGAGGGTGCCACGCAGGTCTTCATGCCGATGGATAACAACGACCTGATTTTGGGGGCCGTAGGTACACTGCAGTTTGACGTAGTCGCTCACCGTTTGAAGGAAGAGTATAAAGTCGACTGCCTCTATGAAGGCGTCAACGTGCAGACTGCCCGCTGGGTGTACTGCGACGATGCAAAAATGCTCGAAGAGTTCAAGCGGAAGGCAAGTGCCAACCTGGCTATCGATGGTGGTGGCTACTTGACCTACATCGCGCCGACGCGGGTCAACCTGCAAATGACCCAAGAGCGTTGGCCAGACATTCGCTTCCAGCCAACGCGCGAGCATTAATACCCGCAAGGGGGATTAGATGCTGATAGACGCCCATTGCCATCTAGACGCTGTGGCATTCGAAACGGATCGTGACGCCGTCATCGATGCAGCCAAGGCGGTGGGCGTCTCCCGTTTCATCGTGCCAGCGACGGTACGTAAGCGTTGGCCGCATGTGCTGGCGCTTGGCGAGCGCGACGATGTTCGTATCTGTCTAGGGCTTCACCCCTATTTCATTGAGCAGCATCACTTGGATGACTTGACGGCTCTCGAAACGCTGATCAATCAGCGGCTTTATGACGCGCCTCAGACCCGTCCAGTGGCGATTGGTGAATGCGGTATCGATGGTCGTTTCACGGACAGTCTTGACGCTCAGTGGCACTATTTCGATGCCCAGCTCTCCATCGCCAAGCGCTGTCGTTTGCCCGTTGTGGTTCACTGCGTCAAAGTCAACGACAAAGTCAGCCAGCGGTTACACCAGCAAGCGTTGCCTCGGGCGGGACTCGTTCATGCCTTTGCTGGCTCTTACGAACAGGCCGCCAAGTTTTTGGATGCGGGCTATGTATTGGGACTAGGTGGTGCGGTGACCTATGAGCGCGCTCAGAAGTTGCGCCGTGTGGTAGCAGCCTTGCCTGATGATGGGTTCGTACTGGAAACCGACAGCCCCGATATGCCGCTATGTGGCTATCAAGGACAGCGCAACGAACCTTCACGCGTGGCGCAAGTGGCCAAGGTAGTGGCCGAACTGAGAGGGCAGTGCTTATCGACCGTGGCGGCATCGAGCCGTGACAACGCCGCCCGGGTATTTGGGCTAAACGATCACTCCTGAGCAAGCTGAGCGGCTAACTGCTCTGGGTCCAAGCGCTCGATAGGATAAGGAAGCGTCTGCAGGGTAAGAGGCGTTTCCTGCCAATATACGGTCAGTGCTTCTTCCATCACCTTGGTGTTCATCACGGCCAGAAGCTCGATGTGCTGATCGTCGCTGGATGCGCTGCTGACGACTTCGCCTAACGATTTACCGCTCTCGTCCACTAGTGAGGCACCCAGCTCAGGCAACGAGGCGGTGTTGGCGCGGGCATGGACCAGGCGCTTCTTGACTTGCCCGCGGAAATGGGCGCGAGCTACGACCTCTTGGCCGGTGTAGCACCCTTTTTTGAAACTAATTCCGCCCAGGGCTTCCCAATTCAGCATTTGGGGCAGGAACTGATCCTGCTGGGCGGCCGTGAGCCAAGCTAGTCCGCTACGAATATCTGCCAGCTTCCAGGCGTTGAGCAATGCCTCGCTGTCTATCACCACGTCTTGAGGCTCGTCTTCGAACATGAATAGCCAACGGGGAGACCCAGGGAGGCGTAAGGCCGTGCCTGACGCGCTAGTGGCGTGGGTGTATGGCTGCTCGGGCAGCGTCACGTTCAGATGATGGGCCAGGTCGTCGGATGGCTCGTTGGCGCCTGCGAAAACGACGTGTTCAGCGACTGTTAATTCTGCTTTGTAGAAAGCGGCGAATTTTTTCAGATGTTGAACCAGATCGTTGGCCAGCGAGGCATGAAGAACCAGTCGAAAATGATCCGTCGCGAACCGATATAGCTGTCCATTGGCCAACATGCGGCCTTTGGGAGTACAAAAACAGGTGAGTGGCGCAAACGTACCGTTCGCCAATCCCACTTGCGCACTGGTTTGACCTTGCAAGAATGTCTCCGCATCGGCCCCTTTAATATCCAGCGCAGCATACTGATTCAAACGTACGGCGCTGGAGGGCGGCGTCTTCTCCATGGTCATGGTCGCTCCTGAGCATTGTGGGTAAGCATCGTAGATAAGAGTCGTCGATGAGAGTGGTCAGTAAAACAGCTCATTCATTCGTTCAGTAAAAGTGCGGGCAGACTCGCTGGATTGCAAGGCCTTGACAGCATGCTAGACTCTTCATTTTGTATCAGGTTTGCATAGGTAATGGTCGTTGTCGGTTGCCGCGACGCTATGTAGGCAAACCCTTTTCTTCGTAAGGATGGTTCATGGCAGTTCAATCATTGAGTTTTCAGGGTGTTACCACCGCCGAACAAGTCAACAAAATCACTACCGCCCTAATGATGCTGGATGGCGTCGATAGTGCTGAAGTAGGTCGCTACGGCGCGGAAGTGGAGGGGCGCGCGAAACGTGACGTCCTGATCAAGGCCATTGAAAAACTCAACCTGCGCATCAAGGTATCGTAAATGCATCCGCCTATCGTGGTGATCAGTGAACGAAATAGCGCCTTTCGTCAGCGCGTCGAGGTCAACGGCATGGATGACCTCTTCGCGGATATACCCACGGTGGTAGGAGGAGACGAAAGCGCTCCAGACCCCCATGACTATTTTGATATTGCGCTGGGAACCTGCAAGGCGATCACGGTCCAAATGTACGCCAAGCGCAAGCAGTGGCCGTTGGAAGGAATCACCGTCAAAGTGCAGCGCGATGACAGCGGCGAACGCCAAGGCCTCTACAAGCTGGACGTGACGTTAGAGCTTCATGGCATCAGCGATCCAGAGCAGCGCGCTAAGCTGGAAGAGATCAGCCATCGCTGCCCGATCCAACGCCTGATGACTCAGGCTACGATCGAGATAGCCACCCATACCGTGTAGGCCCACCTGCCAATAGGAGCAACGATGAGCAAGGAATTTCGTCTGCAGTCAAAATTTCAGCCTGCGGGCGACCAGCCTGCAGCCATTCGCGGGTTGATCAGCGGTTTGGAATCAGGTCTTGCCCATCAGACGCTGCTTGGGGTCACTGGTTCGGGTAAAACCTTCACCATGGCCAACGTGGTACAGCAACTGCAACGGCCTACCATCGTCATGGCGCCCAACAAAACCCTGGCGGCGCAGCTGTATGGTGAATTCAAATCGTTTTTTCCGGATAACGCGGTCGAGTACTTCGTTTCCTATTACGACTACTACCAGCCTGAGGCCTACGTTCCCTCGTCGGATACGTTCATCGAGAAAGATGCCTCGATCAATGACCATATCGAGCAGATGCGTCTTTCCGCCACCAAAGCGCTGTTGGAACGCCGTGATGCGCTGATCGTCGTCTCTGTGTCGGCGATCTATGGTTTAGGTGACCCTGACCAATACCTCAAGATGCGTCTTCACTTCACACGTGGAGAAATGATCGACCAGCGCGCGTTTCTGCGCCGGTTGGCCGAGCTTCAGTATACCCGTAACGATATGGACTTCCGTCGGGGGACTTATCGCGTGCGGGGCGACGTCATCGATATTTTCCCTGCGGATTCGGATGAAGAGGCGGTGCGCGTCGAGCTGTTCGACGACGAAATCGACTCCATTCGCTTGTTCGACCCGCTGACCGGCGACGTACGTGGGCAAGTACCGCGCATGACGATTTACCCGAAGTCTCACTACGTGACGCCCCGTGACACCATTTTAGAAGCCATCGACGCCATCAAAGCAGAGCTCAAAGAGCGCTTGGAGTGGCTGCGTAAGCACGAGCGGTTGGTAGAGGCTCAGCGGCTCGAGCAGCGGACGCTTTACGATATCGAAATGATGCTCGAGTTGGGGTACTGCAACGGTATCGAAAACTACTCGCGCTATCTCTCTGGCCGTGCTCCTGGCGAGCCGCCGCCCACGTTTTTCGACTACCTGCCGGATGATGCGCTGCTGTTCATCGACGAGTCACACGTGAGCGTGCCCCAAGTAGGTGGGATGTACAAAGGCGACCGTTCGCGCAAAGAGACGCTAGTAGAGTATGGGTTTCGTTTGCCGTCCGCATTGGATAACCGGCCGATGAAGTTCGAGGAGTGGGAAGCGATCTCACCTCAAACGATTTTCGTGTCTGCGACGCCAGGACCTTACGAGGCCGAGCACGCTGGCCAAATCGTCGAGCAGGTGGTGCGGCCAACGGGGCTCTTGGATCCGCAGATCGAAGTACGACCGGCCAGTTCGCAGGTAGACGATCTATTGTCAGAGATTGGATTGCGCACGGCGGTGGGTGAACGGGTGCTGGTGACGACCCTGACCAAGCGGATGGCAGAAGATCTGACCGACTACCTCGATGAGCATGATATTCGAGTGCGCTACCTGCACTCCGACATTGATACGGTCGAGCGCGTCGAGATCATCCGAGACCTGCGGCTGGGTAAGTTCGATGTGCTGGTGGGAATCAACCTGTTGCGGGAAGGATTGGATATTCCCGAAGTGTCGCTGGTTGCCATTTTGGATGCAGACAAAGAAGGGTTCCTGCGCGCCGAACGCTCGTTGATCCAAACCATTGGTCGTGCCGCGCGTAATGCCAACGGTAAGGCGATTCTATACGGTGATCGAATCACCGATTCCATGCGCAAAGCGATCGACGAAACCGAGCGCCGTCGTGCCAAGCAGATGGCGCATAATGAAAAGCATGGTATTACGCCCACGACGGTCACACGCTCCGTGGCGGACATTCTCGAAGCGGCCCAAACGCCGGGTAAGAAAGGCAATCGCCGTAAGGGAAGTGAGCGAAAAGTGGCCGAGCCAGAGGGCGGATACGATGTGGCGTACATGGGCCAGCAAGATCTTCTGGCTGCCATCAGCAAACTCGAAGATGCCATGTTCGAAGCGGCGCAAAACCTGGAATTTGAAGAAGCCGCACGGTTACGTGACCAGCTTCATCAAATGAAAGAAAAACAGCTGGCGCTAGGATAACCGATGCCTGAAGGTCCTGAGATCCGCCGAGCGGCGGATCGCATTGAAAAGCAGATTGGTGGAAAAATTCTCGAGGATGTCTGGTTTGCCTTTCCCGAGCTTGCTAGCCAAGCCAGCTCGCTGATCGGTGTCAACGTCTCGGCGGTGGATACGTGGGGCAAGGCCATGCTGATTCGTTTTGCGGATCATCGGGTGCTTTATTCCCATAACCAGCTTTATGGCGTGTGGAAGCTGCACGCCGCCGACAAGCCTCCTAACACGTCGCGCTCCTTACGGGTTCGTTTGGTAGCAGATGGGCGTGCCGCCAGTCTGTACAGCGCGTCTGATGTGTCGCTGTGGGAAGAGGAGAGGTTGGCGCATCATCCGTTTTTATCCCGTTTAGGACCTGACTTGCTGAGCCAGCAGGTCAGTGCTGCCGACGTACAGCAACGTCTTTTATTACCGGCGTTTAGGCGCAGGAGTCTAGGGGCACTGCTGCTCGACCAAGGGCTGGTTGCCGGCCTAGGAAACTACTTACGTTCCGAAATTCTGTTCTTTTCCCAGTTGCATCCCAAGCAGCGTCCGAGTGACCTCACGAGTGAGCAGCTATCGGTGTTGTCCTCCCATATCATCGATATTACCCGTACGGCTTACCGGACAGCAGGCGTCACCAACCAGGACGCGTGGATCGAACAAGCCATTGCCTCTGGTGAGCCTCGCCGCCAATGGCGGTTCAGCGTGTTCGAGCGCGCTGGATTATCGTGCCATCGCTGTGGCAGTGTGATCGAGCGCATGACGGTAGGGTCCCGCCGACTCTATTGGTGCCCTCGGTGTCAGCAATCTCCTTCGTCATAAAGTTTATACCGTTATCTTGTCTGTTTTACGCCATGTTCCGACCAAAGAGTTAAGCAAGTCAAGCGGGTAGGCCACTGGATTGGCTGCCGCCTTGGGCCTCGATACGGTATACTTCTCGCACACTTAGACGGCCGTTAAGGCTGCAGCCTAGACGTTAACCGAGGAGCTGTTAATCCATGACCGTGATTCGCCAGGACGACGTGATTCAAAGCGTTGCCGATGCTCTGCAGTACATCTCTTACTACCATCCCAAAGATTTCATTGACGCCATGGCTGCGGCCTACGAGCGGGAAGAGAACCCGGCAGCCAAAGACGCCATTGCGCAGATTTTGATCAATTCGCGCATGTGCGCTACGGGGCACCGCCCGATTTGCCAAGACACCGGCATCGTGACGGTCTTCGTGCATGTGGGTATGAACGTCACGTGGGACGCCGAAATGAGCCTCGACGACATGGTCAACGAAGGCGTGCGTCGTGCGTATCAGTTGCCGGATAACGTATTGCGGGCCTCGGTTCTGGCCGATCCTGACGGCAAACGTCAGAACACCAAAGACAACACACCCGCCATCATCCACCATAAAATCGTGCCGGGCGATAAAGTCGATATCCATGTGGCAGCGAAGGGAGGCGGTAGCGAAGCAAAATCGAAGTTCGCCATGCTCAACCCCTCCGATAGTGTGGTCGATTGGGTGATGGAACAGCTCCCCAAAATGGGCGCGGGCTGGTGCCCACCGGGCATGCTGGGGATTGGTATTGGCGGTACCGCTGAAAAGGCAATGGAGATTGCCAAAGAAGCACTGCTCGATCCCATCGATATTCAGGAACTGCAAGCCCGTGGTGCCAGTAACCGTGCCGAAGAGCTGCGTCTCGAGCTGTTCGACAAGGTCAACAAAAGCGGCATTGGCGCACAGGGGCTGGGCGGCTTGACCACCGTCCTGGATATCAAGGTCAAAGATTATCCGACGCACGCAGCGAACAAACCCGTTGCGATCATTCCTAACTGTGCTGCTACCCGCCACGCGCATTTTACGCTGGATGGGTCGGGCCCTGTGGCCCTGCCAGCGCCGAAGCTGGAAGATTGGCCAGAAATCACCCGAGAAACGGGTGATAACGTCAAACGCGTCAACTTGGATACCGTCACGCCGGAAGAGGTGAAAACCTGGCAGCCAGGCGATACCCTGTTGCTAAACGGCAAACTGCTGACCGGACGCGATGCTGCCCACAAACGCATGGTGGATATGATCGCCAAAGGGGAGCCGTTGCCGGTCGACATGAAAGGGCGATTCATTTATTACGTGGGGCCGGTCGATCCGGTTGGCAACGAAGTGGTAGGTCCGGCGGGGCCCACGACAGCGACCCGCATGGACAAGTTCACCCGTACGATGTTGGAAGAGACGGGGCTATTGGGTATGGTCGGTAAAGCTGAGCGTGGCCAAGCCGCTATTGAAGCGATTCGTGATAATCAAGCCGTGTATCTCATGGCGGTAGGTGGCTCGGCTTACCTGGTTGCTCAGGCCATCAAGAAGTCGCGGGTCGTAGGGTTCGAGGATCTCGGGATGGAAGCCATCTACGAATTCGAAGTGGAAGACATGCCTGTCACCGTTGCAGTCGATAGCCAAGGCACGTCGGTTCACCAAACCGGCCCGGCCAAGTGGAAAGAAATCATTGCCGAAAAAGCGTGATACGCTGGTGAAATAGGCGTGGTATGACGACAGGAGCCCCGTTCTAGCGGGGCTCCTGTGTATGAGACATAAGAAGTCACTCCGAAGGGTGGGCGAGGAATAGCGAATGACCTCTTGGTTGTTAGGGACAGGGATTATGTTGATTCACGTGCTGGGATTGATCTCGGCCGTGATGGCATTGATGTCGAGTCGAACGTCGCAAGGAGCGGTAGCCTGGATCATTTCCCTGCTGACCTTTCCTTATGCGGCAGTGCCTGCGTACTGGCTCTTCGGTCGGCCGCGTTTTTATGGCTACGTCACCGCTAGAGGCGCTAGAGACTCAGTGCTGCGTCGGGTGCTCGTCCGCTATCGCCATAACGTGAAACCTCACGTGGCCTATTCGGAGAACACCGATATTCAAGCCGTCGAGCAGTTAGCCATGATGCCGCTGACGAAAGGCAATAGCTCCGAGCTGCTGGTCGATGGACAGGCGACTTTCGACAGTTTGTTCGCCGGTATCGAGCAAGCGCAGGATTATCTGCTCATTCAGTTTTTCATCGTACGTGACGACGAGCTAGGTAGGCAGCTTCATCGATATTTGATCGCGGCCGTCGAGCGTGGCGTGCGCGTCTACTTTCTTTATGACGAAATTGGTAGTCGCAAACTCAATGACGGCTATTTGAACGAGCTGAGTGAGCGTGGTGTCGAAGTAACCCCGTTCCGCTCGTCACGCGGACTCAAACACCGCTTCCAGCTCAATTTCCGGAATCATCGCAAAATTGCGGTGGTGGACGGTAAGCAGGGGTGGGTTGGCGGCCTTAACGTCGGTAATGAGTACCTTGGCAAAAGTGCCAAGCATGGTCCTTGGCGAGATACCCATCTATACGTTCAAGGCCCCTGCGTCTTAGGGCTGCAAGAAGCCTTTTGGGAGGATTGGCACTGGGCTACGGGGGACGTAATCACGCTGAACTGGCATGCTGAAAGCCATCCACAGCAAAATCAGCAGGTGGTCATTGTTCCCTCCGGACCTGCCGATAAGCAGGACACCGCAGGTTTGCTCGTCCAGCAATTGATCCATAGTGCCAACCAGCGCTTTTGGGTCACCAGCCCTTATTTCGTACCTGATCAGGGAGTGCAGGACTCTCTGCGGTTAGCCGCCATGCGCGGTGTCGATGTACGCGTCATGATTCCTGAGCGGCCTGATCATTTGCTGGTGTTTCTCTCGGCGTTCTCCTTTTTGCCGGACATGCTCAAAGCAGGCGTTAAAATATACCGTTATCAACCTGGTTTTTTACACCAAAAAGTCATGCTCATTGATAACTCGTCTGCCACGGTGGGCACAGTGAACCTGGATAACCGATCGTTTCGACTGAACTTTGAAATCACGGCCTTCATTCCCAGCGCAGACTTTGCCCGCGACGTCGCTACCATGCTGGAAAACGATTTTGCGCAATGTCGGCGAGTGACCCTCGATGAAGTCAGCCAGCGCCCTATGTGGAAAAAGGTCGTGTCCCGTGCTGCTTATTTAATGGCACCCGTACAGTAAACGTCTCTCCCAGCCAAATAACCTAACCCCAGGCGTTCAAACAATAGGAGTCATGGGTGAATCTAGAAACAAAATGGCTTGAAGACTTCGTTGCTCTTGCTAACACACGAAGTTTTTCTGCCTCTGCTCGCCAGCGCCATGTCACCCAGCCCGCTTTCAGTCGGCGTATTCGGGCCTTGGAGCAGGCCGTTGGCGTCACCCTGGTCGACCGATCCACTACCCCTATTGGGTTGACCTCAGAAGGGCAGCTTTTTTTAGTGACTGCCCGCAACTTAGTCGAGCAACTGAACGAGTCACTCAGCCACTTGCGCGGTTTGTCGATTGCCAATGAAGCGCTGGATATCGTCGCGGCGCACTCGCTCGCGCTGAGTTTCTATCCCCCGTGGATCTCTAGACTGCAAAAAGGTCTGGGGGAGTTGCCGACGCGCTTGGTCGCCATGAACGTCGGCGAGGCCATTCATGTACTCCGCGAGGGTAACTGCGACCTGATGCTGGCGTACTACGATCCCTTCGCCACCATGCAGTTGGATGCAGAAGTGTTTCCTTCATTTTCCATCGGCAAAGTCAAAATGTTGCCGGTCTCGCTACCCGACGAGCATGGCCAACCACAGTTCTCTCTACAGCGTGATAGCTCGATACCTTATCTCGCCTACACCCAAGGCGCCTTCCTAGGCCGCAGTGTAAGGATGCTGCTAAAAAACGATCCGCTCCGTATGAAGCTGAGAACCGTCTATGAAACGGCGATGGCCGAAGGTTTGAAGGGCATGGTGCTGCAGGGCGTGGGCGTTGCGTGGATTCCGGACTTCTGCATTCGCGAGGAGCTAAAGACGGGCAGACTCGTGCGGGCAGGCGATGAGAGTTGGGACATTCCACTGGAAATTCGCCTTTATCGCTGTTCGCTGGTTCATAAACCAGGGGTAGAGAGGCTGTGGAGGCAGATGATGAAACTGCCGCGAGACTTTTTGCAAGCCTGAGCGCAGCGCTAAAGAGAGCCGAAATCGGCCGGTAGTCCGAGAAAGTTTTGAATAATGAAGAAGTGATCTTCGAACAAACTTTCTGGTTCTAGGTCGGCCAGCGCAACCCAGCGCGCATGGTCGCCGCCCTTGACGGGTTTCAGGCGAGGCAACTGTTGATCGGGCCGCAGGGCAAAATAGAACGCTTCGGCCAGTGTACGGCCTCGCCAGCTTCGGTGCGGTTCATCGAACAAGCGCTGGCCCTTCAGGGAGCCTTTCAATACCGGCTCGGGAACTTTCAGACGCAGTCGTTCCCGCAGCTCTCTCAGACAAGCGTCTAGCAGACGCTCATGGGGATTGATGAACCCACCTGGGAGAGCAAACAACCCCTTGCCGGGCGCTGCTGTGCGCTTGACCAGTAGTACATGGCCCGACTGGACGACCACGGCGTTCACCGTGACAAAGATGGGCGGGTAGGGGGCTTGTGCCCATGCTTGTCGATACTGATCTAAGAGCTGCTGCTCTTCTAAAAGCCGATGGTAGGCAGTGCCTTTACAAAAATCGCCAACGCTCTTTACGACGCCGGGGGGCAGGTCGTGGTAGGCACCGGTGCTCAAGTAGTCATCGGTAGCGCCAGGGGAGCGAAATAATCGCTCTCGTATTTGGCTGGCTGAAATCCCCTCGACCAAGGGCACGCTGACCGATTCCCACTGGGGGAAAAGCGATAAATAGTAGCTAGATTGCCCACGGCTTGCGCCAATCAGCCCAATACGCGGTAGCCGTGCATTGGCCGGGGCGGCTAAGTCGCGTACTTTTCGCTGTACATCTCTCACCCAGACATCGTCGTTATACAGCGCATCCAACAGGGGCGTAATTTCAAGCCGCTGATTGTCTACATCGTCAAACCCTGATCGAATCATCGCCTGACGCTCATCGAAATGCCAAGGGTTGCGCAATGAGCGTGCTTGCCAGGAGGAGCCGACCATGACGATGACTTGTCGCGCTTGTTTGAGAGCCTCACGAATAATGGCCAAATGTCCCAGATGGGGTGGCTGAAAACGACCAATGAACACCAGGCAATCGAAGTCGTACGACGTCATAGCTCGAGCGGCATCTGAGTTCATTGGGTGTCCTTGAAAGCTGAAACGAGTGGGCGAAGCGTCGCCATTATGGTGGGCGTCATACATCCCTGCAATGCTATCGTGCCTGCGCTCAACGCTTTGATTGGGTATGCTTATTCATGAGTCATCATATAAGCGTTGCAAAAGGACGCTGTGCACTGCGTGAAAGGGAAACATCATGATGAAAAAAACGCTCACGTTTTGGTGGAACGTGGTTCAAGATGCAACGTCACTATGGCTCGAACGCAATGCGTTCAGCTACGCCGGTTCGCTGGCCTTCTACACGCTGTTTTCATTGGCGCCGACCGTCATCATTGCGGTCACCGTCATTGGTGTCGTGTTGGGAGAAGAGGCCGCCCAGGGGCAGATCGTCGCACAGCTGCAGGGTACCTTGGGGGCGGATGCGGCGCTTGCCATTGAAGAGGCGGTCGCACAGTCGCGTATCGAAGAGTCGGGGGTGTTACCCACGCTCCTTGGCTTTATCGCGTTGCTTATCGGGGCCACGACCGTGTTTGCTCAAATGCAGTTTTCACTCAATACGATTTGGGGAGTGACCGCTAAACCTAACAGCAATAGCGCACTCATTTTCGTTAAAAATCGCCTGCTCTCTTTGACCGTGGTTCTTTCGATTGGCTTTATTCTGCTCGTGTCATTAGTGCTTGGTGTCATGTTGAGAGGGATGCTGCATGCCGCCAACGATCTACTCCCTTTTGCGAGTCTGCTGACGACAACGGCCGAGTCGTTGATCTCTTTGGCCATGGTGGCTCTGCTATTTGCCACGATCTTCAAAGTACTGCCGGATGTCGTGCTACGCTGGCAGGATGTCTTGATTGGCGCCGTAGTCACGGCGGTGCTGTTTACGATTGGGCGGAGCGTGATCGCGATCTATCTGGCCTATACCGCAACGGCTTCGACGTATGGGGCTGCGGGGTCCGTGGTCATGATTCTGCTCTGGGTTTACTACAGTTCTCTCATCCTGCTGTTTGGTGCAGCGTTCACGCGCTCGTTATTACTACGACGAGGTCGCCCGTTGGTGCCACGCAATAGCGCTGTGCTGGTCAAGCGAGAGCTGCTTTGAAGATAGAGGAGTCAGCCATGTCACAATGCTGCGTACGCGCTTTCGTCACTGGGAAAGTGCAGGGTGTGTGGTATCGGCGCGCCACGCAGGAGCAAGCGCTGTTGAGGGGGATTACCGGATACGCTAAGAACTTGCCCGATGGCAGAGTCGAAGTGCTCATGTGCGGACAGTCAGCGATGGTATCTGAGCTTGCTCAATGGCTATGGCAAGGTCCTGAAGGGGCGCAGGCTACGCACGTTACGCTTGAAACGCTGGCTGACCATCACGCCCCTGACCATTTTTCGACGTACTAGGCACACGCCGGGTGTGCCTAGACATCGAATCAATGGTTTTCCGTTTGCCATGCACGAATGTTGTCAGCGGTTAAAGCGACGATATTTTGACGTGCTTCGGGGGTTATCCATGCGTTGTGCGGCGTCACGATGAGATTGAGGGGTTCTGCGTTCGCCAGGGCATCCAGTAGCGGGTGTCCATCTCTTGGTGGCTCGGCAGGCAGTACATCGACTGCGAGCCCGCCAATGTCTCCGTTGCGCAGAGCTTCCAACGCCGCCACTTCGTCGATGATCCCGCCACGGGCACAGTTGACGATCAAGAGCGACGATTTGGCCTTTGCGAGACGCGCTTTGTCGAGAAGGTGTTTCGTTGCTTCGTTCAGCGGACAGTGAAGGCTGATGACGTCGGCGGTAGGTAGCAGTTCGTCCAAGGATGGGCGCTGATCGTTCTGCTCGTTGCCTGGGCGGGCGGCAAACGTGACCTGCATGCCAAAGGCTTCGGCTAGACGCGCCACTTCAGACCCCAGCTCCCCTTGGCCCACCATCACCAGTTGCTTGCCGGACAGCTGCAGCGTGGGATGATCCTGCAAGCAGAAAAAGTCGCTGTTCTGCCATTTTCCATCGGCAATGTCCGCTTGGTAGCGGGGTAGGCGGTTGGCCAGTGACAGCATGAGCATGAGCGTATGTTGCGAGACGCTGGCCGTGCCGTAAGCCGAGACGTTCTTGACGACGATGCCATGCGCTTTGGCGGCCTCTAAATCGATGTTGTTCAGCCCAGTAGCCAGCACACAGATGAGTCGCAACGAGGGTAGCTGGGCGAGCGTTTCGGCGTCGAGCTTTACCTTATTGACGATGGCGATATCGGCCTTGGCCAAACGTTCACAGGCCTGCGCCGTGGTGCTTTGTTGATGGATCTCTAAGTGCGTGACGGCATTGCGAATCGCCGTCAAATCGATATCGGGGCCAAGGCTTTGGGCATCCAGTATGACCGCTTGGGACATATTATTCTCTCCATTAACTGCCGAAAGCCGCTTGGCCTTGCTCGGCAGGGGGCACAAAAGGGTATAATGAGCGCTCTATCGACCGCAGTCTTGGAATTTATCCTGACAGGCCACATATTGTCAGCCTGGTAACGTTGGGTTAACCACGATACTGACAAGACGAAACCTGTTGGAGTTGAGCTTTTTCAGGAGCCATCAACATGCCCATCTATGAGTACGAGTGCAAGGCCTGCGGCCATCGCATGGAAAAACTTCAGAAAATTAGCGCAGATCCGTTAAAAAGCTGCCCTGCATGTCAGCAAGATGATCTGGAGCGCTTGGTCTCTGCAGCCGGGTTCCGCTTAGCGGGTGGCGGTTGGTACGAAACTGATTTCAAAACAGGCAGCAAAAAGAACCTTGCTGCCGATGGACAAGCTGCCGGTAGTGCGAAAAGCGATACCAGCAGTACGTCAACGAACAAAGGCGCCGCGGCGTAGCCGCGGCTGTCAGGGCCATGGCCCAAGACAACTTAATTGCCACGAAACAGAACAGGATGTGACATGCGCAGCCATTATTGCGGCCAGCTTAACGAAACATTGGTGGATCAAACGGTCACCGTTTGCGGCTGGGTTCACCGCCGCCGTGACCACGGTGGGGTTATCTTTCTCGACATGCGCGACCGTGATGGTATCGCCCAGTTCGTCGTAGACCCCGATACCGCCGAGGCGTTTGCTAATGCCGACCGTGCACGCAGCGAGTATGTTCTGCGTATTACTGGCCGTGTTCGGCTGCGCCCCGAAGGCACGCAAAACCCCAACATGCCTACCGGCATGATCGAAGTGCTGGCAAAAGAAGTCGAGGTGCTCAATACCGCCGCAACGCCGCCTTTCCAACTGGATGAGCATGGCAAAGTCGGTGAAGAAGTGCGTTTGAAGCATCGCTATATCGATTTGCGTCGGCCCGACATGATCGAGAAACTGCGTCTGCGCTCACGCATTTCGCACAGCGTTCGTGCCTACCTGGAAAACCAGGGTTTCCTGGACATCGAAACGCCGGTACTGACTCGCGCCACACCCGAAGGCGCACGGGACTACTTGGTACCTAGCCGCACCCATGCGGGCAGTTTCTTTGCACTGCCGCAGTCTCCCCAGCTGTTCAAGCAGCTGTTGATGGTGGCGGGTTTTGACCGCTACTACCAAATCGCCAAGTGCTTCCGTGACGAGGACCTGCGCGCTGACCGTCAGCCTGAGTTCACACAGATCGATATCGAAGCCTCTTTCGTGGAAGAGAATGACATCATGGGCATTACCGAAGCCATGATTCGTCAGTTGTTCCAAGAAGTGTTGAGCGTCGAACTTCCTGAGTTCCCCCGCATGACCTGGCAAGAAGCCATGGATCGCTTCGGCTCCGACAAGCCCGACCTGCGTATTCCGCTGGAGCTGACGGATGTCGATGACCTCATGCAGCAGGTGGATTTCAAGGTCTTCTCCGGTCCTGCCAGCGCAGACGACGGTCGTGTGGCGGCGCTCAAAGTGCCGGGCGGTGCCAAGCTCTCCCGTAAAGAGATCGACGAATACACCAAGTTCGTAGGCATCTACGGCGCGAAAGGCCTGGCTTGGATCAAAGTCAACGAGCGTGCCAAAGGGTTGGATGGTCTACAGTCGCCGATCGTCAAGTTCATGGAGAACGTTGTCGAAGAGCTGTTGGACCGTGTGGGTGCCGAGGATGGCGACATCATCTTCTTTGGTGCCGACAAAGCGCGTATCGTCAACGAAGCCATTGGCGCATTACGCGTCAAGCTGGGGGCCGATCTCGACCTCTACACCCAAGCCTGGGCGCCATTGTGGGTCGTTGACTTCCCCATGTTCGAAGCCGATGACAATGGGCGCCTAAGCCCGCTCCACCACCCGTTCACGGCACCGTCTTGTTCGCCGGAAGAGTTGAAGGCCGACCCGGCCAAAGCGCTCTCCCGCGCTTACGACATGGTGCTCAACGGCACGGAGCTTGGCGGTGGTTCTATTCGTATTCACGATCAAACTATGCAAAGCACCGTGTTCGAAATTTTGGGCATTGGCCAAGAAGAAGCGCAAGAGAAGTTCGGCTTCTTGCTGGATGCGCTGCAGTACGGCGCGCCGCCCCACGGTGGCCTTGCCTTTGGTTTGGACCGCTTGGTCATGCTCATGGCGGGTGCAAAAACCATTCGTGAAGTCATTGCATTCCCGAAAACGCAAAGTGCGGCTTGCTTGATGACTGATGCACCGGGTGAGGTCAGTGCCGATCAGCTAAAAGAGCTGAACATCCGTTTACGTCAAAAAGCCAAGGCAGATACGGCGGGCGAATAAGACCGCTGTGACGCTTTGACGAGTCAAACACCGACGCCTAGCGTCGGTGTTTTTGTTTGAGGCATTACCAAGAGAAGCGTCCATGGATGAGAGACAGCCGCCCACTACGATCAGGATTTTGGGGATCGACCCGGGATCACGTATCACAGGGTATGGGGTGATTGACTTGGTGGGAATAAAGCCACGCTACGTGGCCAGTGGCTGTATTCGCACGGCGGAGGGTGCGTTGGAGCAGCGTCTTGCACAAATTTACGCAGGCATTAGCGAGGTGGTCGGACTGCACCGGCCGGATGCCGTTGCCGTCGAGCGCGTGTTCATGGCGCAGAATGCAGATTCTGCGCTAAAACTCGGTCAAGCGCGCGGGGCGGCGTTGGTCTGTCTGGCGAACCATGGGCTGAGTATTGCCGAATACGCGGCACGACAGATTAAACAAGCGGTGACCGGGCAGGGAGGTGCCGATAAAAGCCAGGTACAGCACATGGTCACGACGCTGCTTGGCCTGTCGGCAACGCCCCAGGCGGATGCCGCTGATGCATTGGCCATTGCGCTCACACACGCCTTCGCAGGGAGCGCGCTTGTCGCGGCAACCCCATCACGCAGCAAACGGCGTTCCACGGGACGCTGGCGGCTCTAGGCCTTACTGGTCATCTGTACAGAGTGGCTTTATAGTGGCGGCTGTTTTGATTGGCTGGGAGGCATCACATGATTGGACGGTTAACGGGCCTATTGCTGGAAAAACAGCCGCCGTGGATGGTGGTGGACGTTCACGGAGTGGGCTACGAACTCGAAGCGTCGATGAACACGTTCGTGGCGCTACCTGCCCCTGGCGAGCAAGTAACGCTTTATACCCATCTCACCATCCGGGACGATGCACACCTGCTCTATGGCTTTGGGCGAGACCATGAGCGGGCGCTGTTTCGCGCGTTGATCAAAGTCAACGGTGTTGGTCCGAAGCTCGCCTTGGCGATTCTGTCCGGCATGGATGAAGACGCCTTCATGCGCTGTGTGCGAGACGATGACAGCAAAGCGCTGACCAAGCTTCCGGGGGTGGGCAAAAAAACGGCGGAACGCTTGATTATCGAAATGCGTGATCGTTTCCCCGAATGGGAGCAGGGCGGCGACGCGCCGTTGGCGATGGAAGCCACGAGTGGGCACGCCCCGCCCAGAGACCAGTTGGCAGACGCAGAGGCCGCCCTCGTCAGCCTGGGGTATAAGCTGACCGAAGCGGCCAAAATGCTCGCTGATGTTGATCCGAATCAGAGCACCGAAGCGCTCATCAAAGCCGCATTGACCAAGCGAATGTCCGGTTGATCTGTGGGGACATCATGAGTCTGCATTGGCAAGCACTTTAAAAGAGCCACTATGTTAGAACACGACCGATTAATTGCCGCTGAGCCAGAACAGGGCGAAGTACGCATCGACCATGCGATTCGTCCCAAACACCTCAAAGACTATATTGGGCAACCGCGGGTTCGCGAGCAGCTAGAGATTTTCATTGGCGCGGCGCGGCTCCGCGAAGAGAGCCTGGACCACACGCTAGTGTTCGGCCCGCCAGGTTTAGGTAAAACGACGCTGGCGAATATCATCGCCACCGAAATGGGCGTCGGGTTGAAATCGACATCCGGCCCGGTGCTGGAGCGCGCTGGTGACCTTGCTGCGATGCTCACGAACCTTGAACCCGGCGATGTGCTGTTCATCGATGAAATCCACCGCCTCTCTCCAGTGGTGGAAGAAGTGCTGTATCCAGCGATGGAGGATTTTCAGCTCGATATCATGATCGGTGAGGGGCCAGCGGCACGCTCCATCAAGCTGGATCTTCCTCGTTTTACTCTGGTAGGGGCCACGACAAGGGCGGGGTTGCTTACGTCGCCGCTGCGTGATCGCTTTGGCATCGTGCAGCGCCTCGAATTTTACAACCTCGAAGAGCTGACGGAAATCGTCGCGCGTTCCGCCCGCTTGCTTGGCGTGGAAACCAGCCGTGAAGGAGCCATCGAAGTCGCCCGGCGCTCTCGTGGAACGCCTCGTATTGCCAATCGTCTGCTGCGCAGGGTGCGTGACTACGCCGAGATCAAAGGGAACGGCGTGGTCGATGTCTCGTTGGCCGATGCCGCGCTCAACATGCTGAATGTCGATCATCACGGACTGGATCACATGGACCGCCGCTTACTGCTGGCCATGATCGATAAATTCGATGGCGGGCCGGTAGGGGTCGACTCTCTCTCCGCTGCCATTGGCGAAGAGCGAGATACCATCGAAGACGTCATCGAACCCTACTTGATTCAGCAAGGCCTAATGATGCGTACCCCCAGGGGGCGCGTGGTCACCCGTCAAGCTTGGCTACACTTCGACCGGACGCCCCACGAACAATCGATCGATGTCGAAGGAGAGCGTCGGCCATGAACGACGAGTTTCGCCTCCCCGTCCGGGTTTATATGGAAGATACTGACGCGGGAGGAATTGTCTACTACGTTAACTACCTGAAGTTTATGGAACGGGCGCGCAGCGAATGGTTACGTGATTTAGGGCTTGATCAGCAAACGCTGCTAGACGAAGGTACACAGCTAGTGGTATACCGCAT
This sequence comes from Halomonas sp. CnH100-B, assembly GCF_024124605.1. Taxonomy (NCBI): domain Bacteria; kingdom Pseudomonadati; phylum Pseudomonadota; class Gammaproteobacteria; order Oceanospirillales; family Halomonadaceae; genus Halomonas; species Halomonas sp. CnH100-B. The sequence goes on from NZ_JAMXRX010000001.1 coordinate 631,768, forward strand.
GGCCTGTCACTACGCCAAACCCGCTCGGCTGGATGAGGCGCTCACGGTGACGGCAAAAATTACGCAACAAGGGCGCTGTCGCATGACGTTCGAGCAGCAAGTGCGCCGTGACGAGGAACTCTTGTGTTCCGCAACAGTCGAGATAGCCTGCCTAAACGCAGCCACTCTGCGTCCGAAAGCGTGGCCATCATCGCTTAACACCACACCTTCGTCGATAACGACATCAATTGATTGAAGAGGGCAACTGTGAACGATAACACCATGTCCATTCCCCACTTAATAATGAGTGCCAGCACGGTCGTCCAGCTGGTCATGTTGCTGCTAGTGGTGGGGTCGATCCTCTCATGGGTGGTGATCTTTCAGCGCAGCATTGCGCTTCGCCGAGCCAAGCAAGAGTACAACCAGTTCGAAGAGTCGTTTTGGTCGGGCGTCGATCTGAACGAACTATATCGCGAAATTCCGGCGGACGATCCACGGCACGGCGCAGAGCATATTTTTCAGGCAGGTTTTCGTGAATTCAATCGGCTCATGCCCAAGACCCGCAGCGCAGATACGGTGCTGGAAGGCGTTCAACGCAGCATGCGCGTGGCATGGTCGCGCGAAGAGGATCGTTTGACCCAGCATCTCGTATTTTTGGCAACGGTCGCCTCAGCCAGCCCCTACATCGGCTTATTTGGCACGGTTTGGGGCATCATGGGATCGTTCCAGTCACTTTCTATGACGCAGCAGGCGACGCTGGCCACGGTAGCCCCCTGGATTGCCGAGGCACTGATTGCGACCGCCATGGGGCTCTTCGCTGCGATTCCCGCCGTTATTTTTTATAACCGCTTATCCAATAACGCATCCCGCCTGTTGGGCAAATACGAAGACTTTGCTGAAGAGTTTCACGCGATTTTGCATCGTAATCTGCAAGGGCGTGACGGCAAACCTAGCGCCGGTTAAGGGAGTCTGCCATGCAAGGTCCGTTTAATCGTAGCGGCAAGAGCAAGCCGATGGGGGAGATCAACGTCGTTCCCTTCATCGATGTCATGCTGGTTCTGCTGGTCATCTTCATGATCACCGCCCCCATGCTGACGCAAGGGGTACAGGTCGACCTGCCTCAAGTCACCTCTGAGCCTATCGAAACACCGGAAGACAATGACCCCATCATTATTTCGGTAGACCGCGAAGGCGGCTACTTCATTACTTTGGGTGAGGACTCGACCTCCGTGACGCTCGAAGAGATGTCGGAACGGGTCGTGGCCATCCTACAGCGCCGACCGGGGACACCGGTCATGGTGCGGGGAGATCGCAACGTTCCCTATGGGCAGATCGTCCTGCTGATGAGCACGCTACAGCGCTCGGGTGTCGCCAACGTGGGGCTGCTCTCCGAGCCGCCGCAAGATGGTTAAGGGCGAGTCGCACATGGCTGTGAAACCACCGCGTGACCCTCAAGACGTTGGCTATACGTGGCCAACGGTGTTGGCCGTTGCCGTGCACCTGCTGGTCATTGTGTTTAGCTTGGTCAAGCTACCCAGCATGACGGCCGAGCCTGACTCCTCCTCGATCGTGCAGGCCACGTTTGTGAGCACGGAAACGTTCACTGATCAGGCCCAGCAAGTCACCGAGCAGCAGGCGGCCATGAACAATGCCCCTGAGCCGGAAACGCCCGACCCAGAACCGCCCAGCGACGAGCCTTCCGCAGAGGATCAGGCAGCCGCCGCAGCGGCGCAACGCGAAGCGGAGGCCGAAGCGGCTGAACAAGCCCGTGCACTCGAGCAGGCGCAAGCAGAGGCGGAAGCTGAGGCTCAGCGCCGCGCTGAAGAAGCGGAGCGGTTAGCCGAACAGCAGGCAGCCGAAGCCCAAGCCCGTGAAGCCGAGGAGCAGCGCGCTCGGGAAGAGGCTGAGGCTCAGCGCCAGCGTGAAGCCGAAGCAGAGCGTGCCCTAGCAGAAGCGGAAGCCCAGCGCCAGCGTGAAGCTGAGGAGCAGCGCCAACGCGAGGAAGAAGCTCAACGTCAGCGCGAAGCGGAAGAGCAGCGTGCTCGCGAAGAGGAGGCTAGACGTCAGCGCGAAGCCGAAGAGCAGCGAGCACGTGAAGAAGCCGAAGCGCAACGTGCGCGGGAGGCTGAGGCGGAGCGTCAGCGCGAAGAGGAGGCTCGTCGCCAACGAGAAGCAGAGGAGCAGCGCGCTCGTGAAGCGGAAGCCCAGCGTCAACGGGAAGCCGAAGAGCGTCGCGCAGCAGAGGCGGCGGAAGCCGCCATGCAACGCCAGCTCGCGGGAGAAGCAGAAGCGGCCGCCAATGCTCAACAGGCACAGCAAGCAGCCAATAGCTTCATCAATATCGTGCGCCGTGCCGTTGAGCAGGCCTGGCTGATCCCGCCAGCAGCGAGTGACTCGATGAGTGCTACGATACAGGTACGGCTTGGACCATCGGGTGAGCTATTAGCGACGTCCGTGGCCTCTTCAAGCGGCGACAGTGCTTTTGATCGTTCAGCCATGCAAGCGGTTGAACATGCGGCTCCGTTCAGCGAGTTACGTGACTTGCCAGCGGAACAGCAGCGTACTTTACGTCAATTTAATCTGCGATTTACCCCGGGGGATGTTCGCTGATGCAAACGTTAAGCAAAGTGTGGCTTTTTTGCGTACTGCTACTGATCAGCAGCGTAGCAAGCGCTAATCTAACCATTGAAATCACCCGTGGCAGCGATCAGGCGCTGCCCATCGGTGTCGTTCCGTTCGCAGGTAACGAGGGCCTGCCTGAGGACGTTGCGCAAATCGTGCAGGATGACCTCGAACGCAGCGGATTTTTCGCGCCGTTAGAGCGCAGCGCCATGTTCGACCGTCCAAGCCAAGCGGCGGATGTCGAGTTCGGCACCTGGCGTTCGTTGGATGTGCGCTATCTAGTGGTAGGGCGTGCCCAGCAGACGGGCAGCGGATATGAGCTGCAGTTCGATTTGGTCGACATCAGCGGTCAGCGTCCCATGATCAGTGAGACGGTGACGGCCAGCAGCAACGATCTGCGAGGCGCAGCACACTACATCAGTGATCAAATCTTCGAAGCCATCACCGATATTCGCGGTGCCTTCTCGACCCGCATCGCGTACGTAACGGCACAGGGGTTGGGTGACAACATGCAGTTTGGCCTGTACGTAGCCGATGCCGATGGACGTCGCAGCCAACAGGTACTGACGTCCGATCAGCCGATCATGTCGCCCGCCTGGTCGCCGGATGGCCGTAAATTGGCCTACGTCTCTTTCGAGACGGGCAAAGCGTCCATTTACATCCAAGACGTCAATACGGGACAGCGCGTTCAAGCTACGTCGTTCGATGGCATCAATGGTGCCCCGACGTGGTCACCCGATGGCCGCCGCATCGCCATGTCACTCTCCAAGGACGGTCAGCCGGAAATTTACGTGCTGGACGTAGCCAACCGTTCGCTGGACCGTATTACTAACAGCAACAGTATCGATACCGAACCCGCGTGGTCTCCGGATGGTCGCAGCTTGATTTTTACGTCGGATCGCAGCGGCGGCCCGCAGATTTATCAAACTTCGTTAGGCGGTGGAGAGGCCAACCGACTGACCTTTACAGGCAACTACAACGCCCGTGCACGTTTCTCGCCAGACGGTGAAGAGATCTTTTTGATTCACCGTTCGAGCCGCGGTTTCCAAGTGGCGAAGCAGGATCTTGATGGCGGACGCTTAGTCGTGTTGAGCGAATCCACCAGAGATGAATCTCCTAGTGTTGCACCGAACGGGACCATGGTAATCTTCGCTACCCAACAGGGTAATAGCGGAGTACTAAGTGCCGTTTCAGCCGATGGCCGCTCGTCATTTAGGTTGCCCGCAGCACAAGGTGATGTACGTGACCCCGCGTGGTCACCTTTCTTAAATTAATAGATGAACAGCACTAATTTCTGTTTTCAGGCAAGGAGTCTGATTATGCAACTTAAGCCGTTGGCTCGCTCATTGGCAGTCGCGTTATCTATCGTAGTTATCGCTGGCTGTTCCAGCACCGGCGGAACCCAAGACGGTGACTCGTACGGAAGCCAGGATGGCAGCAGTATGGATGCTAACACGTCGGGTGTGGGCACTAGTGGCCAGTATGGTTCAACGTCCGGTTCGGGCGCTGGCCAGCAGGCTGACTCACGTATTCCCGAAGTGCGTACGATCTACTTCGATTATGATCGTGACACCATCAAGAGCGACTATGAGTCGGTCGTCATGGCTCATGCGCGCTACCTGCGTGCCAACCCGAATGCCCGTGTGGTTTTGCACGGCCATACCGATGAGCGCGGCACCCGCGAATACAACATGGCGCTGGGTGAGCGTCGTGCCGGAGCCGTACAGCGTTTTCTGAACATTCAGGGCGTTTCTCCGTCACAAATGAGCGTGGTTAGCTACGGTGAAGAGCGTCCGGCAGCGAGTGGCCAAAACGAAAATGCCTACTCGCAAAACCGTCGCGTCGTCTTTAACTACTGATAGCATTGGCGTGCGCAAGCACGCCATTCGCATCATTCGGAGCTATCATGAATCACAGTCTCAAACGCTATTTTGAGAGGCTGTGCGGTGCGGGAGCCTTAGTGCTCCCGCTGTCCGTATTGCCCTTATCACTTTTGTCCAGTGCCGCCTTGGCGCAGCAACCCCTGGTACAAGATCTCTCTTCCAGTTCATCCAGCGGCTTTTACCAGCAGACTCAGCGGCAAGAGTCGTCAGGTGGCAACTTGGTGCTGTTCAACCAAGTGCAAGAGCATCAGCAGGAAATCCAGCAGTTGCGTGGTCAAATCGAAGAGCTGCGTCATCAGTTGGAGCAGCTGCGCAACCAAACACAGCAGCAGTATCTAGACATCGAAGATCGCTTGATGAGCAGCGCGCCTAGCCAAATCGAGCAGGCAACTCCGGCGGTAGAGCCTGAAGCGGCAGAGCAGGTCGTTAAAGCCCCCTCCACGCGTAACGTCAGTGAGGATGCTCAGGCAGATTACCAAGCGGCCTTTGCCCATGTGCAGGCCCGGCAATTTGGTGATGCGATTGCCGCGTTCGAAGCTTTCGTGGCCGACCATCCTGATAGCAGCCTGACGGCAAACGGCCACTACTGGCTAGGCGAACTTTACGCCGCCGAAGGTGAGCTGGACGCCGCAGATCAAGCCTTTACTCGCGTCATCGAAGAGTACAGCGGTAGTTCGAAAGTTCCCGATGCGCTCTACAAGCTGGGCTTGGTGAAAGCGCGCAAAGGAGAAGCGGAGCGTAGCCGTGAGCTTCTAGAGCAGGTACGCGACGACTATCCGCAGAGCAGTGCCGCAGGGTTGGCGAATGACTTTTTGCGCCAGTCGGCAGGTTAAATAGATTGACTAGAAACGCCTCAAGGAAACCTCATGAGCTGTAAAATCGACTATCAACCAACGCCCAATCTGTTGGAAAACCGCGTCGTGTTGGTAACCGGTGCGGGAGATGGGATTGGTCGCGCGGCGGCATTAACCTATGCCCGCCATGGGGCTACCGTAGTGCTATTAGGGCGCACGATTGCCAAGCTTGAACGCGTTTACGATGAGATTGAGGCAGCGGGCGGCCCACAGCCCGCCATTTTTCCGCTCAATTTCGAAGGGGCGACGCTCAAAGATTTTCACGATATGGCAGAAACGCTGGACAAAGAGTTCGGTCGTTTAGACGGCTTGTTGCATAACGCAGGATTACTAGGCCGAATCACACCTTTCGATCAATACAATCCGGAGCTGTGGGAGCAGGTGATGCAGGTCAATATCAATGGCCCCATCTGGATGACCCAGGCACTGCTGCCGCTCCTGCAAGCCTCCGACGATGCTTCGGTGGTGTTCACGTCATCCAGCGTAGGGCGTAAAGGGCGCGCTTACTGGGGAGCCTATTCGGTGTCGAAGTTTGCAACGGAAGGCTTTGTGGAAGTGCTGGCCGACGAATTGGACAATCAGCCCAACGTGCGGGTCAATACGCTGAACCCAGGGGCAACGCGGACACAAATGCGCCGTACCGCTTACCCTGGGGAAGACCCCTTCACGCTGCGAACACCCGAAGAGATCATGCCGACATACCTATGGCTCATGGGGCCCGATAGCAAAGGCGTCAGCGGCCAGAAGTTTGATGCCCAGCCGCCTCGCGCTTGATCGTTTCTCTCTTTTATCTCTTTTAAGCCGTTCGGTGGTCGTGCAAAGCGGCCACCAGCTCAGCGCAGGTCGCAAACCATAGGTCGGCTGGCCACTGCTGATAGTCGTCTTCTTCGCTGATATAGCCATAGCCCACCGCCACGGCCGTCATTCCTGCGGCTTTGGCTGCCTCCATGTCTCTTACATGATCGCCGATGTACCAACACGCTTCGGGCGAAACGCCGAGGCGTTTTGCCGCTTCCCAAAGCGGTTCAGGGGCTGGCTTCTTGACACTCAAATCGTCAGCACACAGTAGGGCGCCCGGGGTCAGCGCCAACGCTTCGATCAGCGGTTCCGTATAGCGCCGTGGTTTATTGGTGACGATGCCCCACAATCGCGCTTCCCCCTGCCACGCGAGCAGCCACTCATCCAGCGGTGCGAACAGTTGGCTATGGACGGCCACGGCCTGCTCGTAAGCATCCAGCAAAAACTGCCGGGCTTTATCGTGCGCGTCGCTACCCGATTCCAACCCTAATGCCAGTGTAACGAGGGCGCTGCCGCCATTCGAGACTTGCCCGCGTATCTTTTGAAAGGGCAGCGGGGCCAACCCGTGGTGCGCTCGTAGCGCGTTCGTGGCTGCCGCCAGGTCAGGTGCGGTGTCGACCAGCGTGCCATCTAGATCAAATAGAATCGCTTGGGGAGAGGGCATCCGCATCACTCGCTCTCTCTACGGCAGTACATCATGTAATTGACGGATACATCATGAGCCACTAGACGATAATGGCGTGTCACGGGGTTGTACGTTAAGCCGGTCTGCTCACGTACCTCAAGCGCCGATGAGCGCGCCCAGTGAGCCATTTCTGAAGGGCGAATGAATTTTGCGTAGTCGTGGGTGCCGCGAGGGAGAAGCTTGAGCACGTACTCTGCGCCCAATATGGCAAATGCATAGGATTTCGGCGTACGGTTCAGCGTAGAAAAAAATACATAGCCGCCAGGGCGCACCAAGGCGCTGCAGGCACGAATGACCGAGGCAGGGTCGGGTACGTGTTCCAGCATCTCCATGCAAGTCACCACATCGTAATGGCCCGGCTGCTCGGCTGCTAAGCCTTCGACGCTGATATGGCGGTAATCGATCTCGACACCGCTCTCGTCGGCGTGCAAGCGAGCAACCCCAAGCGGTGCTTCCCCCAGGTCGATGCCTGTTACATGGGCGCCGCGATGGGCCATCGATTCACTCAGAATGCCGCCACCGCAGCCAACGTCCAGGACCTTTTTCCCGGCCAGCCCCGCCCGTGCATCGATGAAGTCAAGGCGCAGCGGGTTGATGTCGTGCAGCGGCTTGAACTCACTGTTCGGATCCCACCAGCGGCTGGCAAGTGCTTCAAATTTCGCAACTTCTGCCGCATCGACGTTGTCTTGGTAGCGCTTAGAAGTGCTATCCTGAAGTGTCTCTGGCATGGTGTAGCCCCCATTAGCAGTGGGTGATGAGTGGTCCGTGCGCCCGACAGCAGTGTGCGTGGCAAGGTGGCATCCACTCTAACGTTGAGTATTATGGTTATTCTAACCACTCCTGACGCCAAACGCATGGAAAGGAACGCTTCATGACGCCTAACACTTTATTTTATCGGCGCTTATCGGATAGGGAGAGTCTCTGATGCGTGTGCTGCTGCATGGAAGTGAACTTAGCGCCGCGACGGCAGCGGCGGCGTTGGCATGGGTGGGGCATCGAGTGGACTGGCTGCTCCACGATAGCGTTCCATGGCCCACGCTGGTCAATGCGGACTGGCTGCGACGCGAACCCTCACTCATGACGCACATCGAGCAGGCCATGGCCACTGGCAACTTACGGGTGATCGATAGCCCCGAGGCGTGCGAAACACCCGATATCGTGTGGCTAGGGCTCTCCCCAAGCCAGCGGCAAGCGGCCAGTTCCCTGCTACAGCACCCTATGTTCGATGCTTACAGTGGTGCGGTATTGGTCAATAACTCGACATTCCCAGTCGGAGAGACGGAGCGTTTGCACTCTCTAATGGGGCATCAGCACAGCCGCGTGGCGCTGCCAGACACATTGGAAGAAGGGCGGGCGTGGCTATCGTTTACACGGCCTGTCCGCTGGTTGTTGGGCTGCGACGATGCCAAAGGCGAACAGATGGCCCGAGAGCTGCTCCGCGCCTTCAATCGGCGAAGCGAAGTATTTCAATGCATGCCTAGCCGAGCGGCCGAACTGACCAAGCTGGCGATCAATGGTATGTTGGCGACTCGCATTAGTTACATGAATGAGATTGCCGGGTTGGCCGATACGCTGGGCGTGGATGTCGAGCATGTCCGCCAAGGAATGGGGGCCGATACGCGAATCGGTTTTGAATATCTCTATCCCGGCTGTGGTTTTGGCGGTCCCAATTTTTCAAGGGATCTAATGCGGTTAGCCGACGTGCAGTCGGCTAGCGGGCGCTACTCTGCGCTGCTCGAGCAAGTCATGGACATCAATGAGCAGAAAAAAGAGACGCTATTCAGGAAACTCTGGGCATTTTTCGAGGGCGATTTAGCCGGTAAAACCGTGGCGGTATGGGGGGCTGCGTTCAAGCCGGGGACTGCTCGTATCGATCATGCGCCAGTCTTGACGCTGCTTGAAGCGTTATGGGCCCAGGGCGTGACGGTCAAGCTCCACGATCCTGCTGCCATTCCGGCGCTGCATGCGGCGGTTGGGCAGCGAAAGGACCTGCTGACCTTCGAAGAAGACCCTTACTTGGCATGCCAAGATGCGGATGCGTTGATGTTGGTAACCGAATGGAAAGCCTACTGGAACCCCGACTGGCACCGTCTGGCTACCCTGATCAACGCACGACTGGTCTTGGATGGCCGAAACATTTACGACCCTGCTTTCGTGGCGAGCTGTGGCTTGCATTACCGAGGGATTGGGCGACGCGCCGATCCAACGACGCTTTAAGGAAACATCATGTCTGACGCGACTTCATCCCAGCGCATCGTTCCCGACGTGGATCAGAGCCTAACGGCGCATCATCTACGCCATCGCCGTGGCCCAACGCTTTGGCCCATTTGGTTCGTTTTAGTGTTGATCCTCCTTCTCCTGGGGGCTGCGACGGCTGGCTTATGGTATGAAAGAGAGCGTTTGCTTGGCGAAGTGCATCGTGTCAGCGGCGAAGTCTCCAACCTACATGCCAGGCTGGACTCGGGTGACACTGACACGCAGGATGCGATAACCTTTGTACAAGCTCAGATGACAACGCTGTTTCAAGAGCAGGAACAGCTCTCCGTTGCACTCACCAATACCCGTGAAGAGCTCTATGGGCTGTTGACCGACAACGAGGAGCTCATCTCCGATGAAGCGCTGGAGCCACTCGCTCAACAGTTGGCGCAAGTGCAAGAGCAAGCCGAGCTGCGCGACCGCCAGCTAGCGTCGATCCGCACATCCTTGGATGCGTTGGAGCAGGCAGGTACGTCAGGGCGGCAAAATCTGGTCGAAGAGGTCACGCACCTGGAGAACGTTTTGGGGCAGCGTCTTTCCACCATGGAGCGCCAAGTATCCAGTGACCGAGAATCGCTGGAAGCACAGTTTCAAAATTGGCAGGCAGAGGTCGAGCAACAGCTCACACAGCTATCTGCCGACGTGGCGGCCGTTGCGACCGCCGAGGAGCCCGCCACTCAGGCGGAACTTTCTGCACTGGAAACGCAGTGGTCTCAACGTTTGAGCACACTGGAAAGCGACATCAGACAGGTTCGTCAAGCGCAGCTTGCCTTTAGCGCGCAGATGGAGATGCTGAGAAATTAAGCATCCATTTATGCGGTCAAGTGTCGTAGCCACTAAGCCGGTCATGGGGTTAGGGATATCACGGTATGGGAAGACAACGGCGATGGCCGACGGCCAAACAAGTGGCCTGTGTATTGGCATTACCACTTGTATCAGCAGCCAGTACCTACGCCTGGGCGCTCGAAGCGGCCATTAGCGGCGTCAGCGAGCAAGTTGCAGCGAATATCGATGCCTACTTGGAAAACATCGACGCGGATCAATATACCGAGTCGCGTTTAGAGGGCGAAGTTCGTCAGCGCACTCAAGAAGCCATGCGTGTGTATGGCTACTATGAGCCGGATGTGACGGTGGAGTTGAACACATCGCCGATCAACGTGCAGATTGAGCCGGGCCCTCAAGTGACGATCGAAGTCCTCGACATCGCTCTCAATGGAGATGCCAGTAACGATCCCCCGTTTCAAGACGCGTTAGACGACTTTCCGCTAAAAGAAGGCGACCCTTTACGTCACGCTCCTTGGGACAGCCTGCGCTCGCAATTTGCCGGTCTTGCTATTGAACGCGGCTATTTTGACTGGGGGTTTTCCGACCGCCGGATGGAAGTGCGCCCGTATCTTGAAAGCGCCCGCCTGTACATGACCTTCGATAGCGGACCGCGCTATCGATTCGGTGACACCCTCATCACCGGCAGCCATATCGAACCCGAGCGGCTGCGCGAAATGCAAACCTTCGAAGCGGGTGACCCCTATCTAGCCGAGTCGCTGGCTCGCTATAACCAGCGGCTGGCAGAAACCGGCTGGTTCAGTTCTGTCTCGGTGCGGCCACGCTTGGAGACGGCGCAAGAGCTGACCATTGCGCCTCCCCGTAGTGGCGATCCTTGGTGGAATGAAGCGACGGCCTCACAGCCGGAGCGTCCGCGGTTGAGCAGTGCGGCGTTGGCCAGTGCGCTCAGCATTCATAGCCGAGACGACACTCGGCTTCCCATCGATATCAACGTCGAGCCCGCCGATCGGCACCAGTTTGAAGTGGGCGTAGGTTTTGCCACCGATGTCGGCCCGCGCCTTCGCTTTGGGTGGCAGCAGCCGTGGATTAATCGCTTTGGTCACAGTCTAGATCATGACCTTTATCTCTCGGCCCCCGAGCAGCGCTTTACCGGCGTATATAACATTCCGCTCGAAGATCCGCTTCGGGATAACTACCGTCTGCAATACGGTGTCCGCAACATCGACGATAGCGACACACAGTCGCTAGAGGGCACGGTGGAAATCGCGCGGCGCTGGGAATTCGACAATCGCTGGGTGCAAACACTCTATTTCAGAACGACTTACGAAGACTTTACCCAGGGTGGGCAGTCTGACGAAGTGTGGTTGTTCTACCCCGGTATTCAGTGGTCGAGAACCCGCACGCGACCTCAGCGCTTCCCTTTATGGGGAGATCGGCAGCAGCTCTCGATCGAGTACTCCGACCGGGCGTGGGGATCCGATGCTCGGTTTACGCGACTCACGGGAGACACCGAGTGGATTCGTACGGTTGGTAACGATAATCGCTTCTCAGCGCGACTGAGCATTGGCGCGATCGAAACCGATGACTTCGATCAATTACCACCTTCGCTACGTTTTTTTGCGGGGGGCGATCGCAGCGTGCGAGGCTACTCCTACGAAAGCTTGTCCCCCCGCAATCAAGAAGGCCTTTTACGTGGCGGCCAGCAAATGCTGACATCCACGCTGGAGTATCAACGCCGCGTGACCGGCGATTGGTGGGGAGCGACGTTCATCGATACCGGTGATGCCTTCGATAACTGGGGCCCCAATGGGCTAAAAACCGGTGCCGGCGTGGGGGTGCGTTGGATATCCCCGGTGGGCCCCATTCGTTTCGATATTGCCCATCCCTTTGATATTGACGACGCTTTCCGCGTGCACTTCTCTATCGGTCCGGAATTCTAGGAGAGCGCTTTGGCTCAGGTTGATAAAAAAGCATCCAAACATCGTCAGCAGCTCTCCGCCAAACGCCGTCTCTGGTTAGCGCTATGGAGTCTGCTACGACTCGTCGTCGTGTTGCCGCTCTGGCTGTTCGGCGTGGTGGCTGTCGTATTAGGCGTGGCTTTGTCGCCATGGGGAACGGAACAGCTATTTTCTCAGGGTGAGCAGCGCGGTTTTTTTACCTATGAGCACCAGGAGGGCGCGCTGCTGGACCGCTTTCGCCTTCAAGGGTTTCAAATGGCCATCGCGGGCACGCGCGTCGATATTGGTGATGTAGCGCTTGCGTGGTCAGACGATTGCGTGCTCTCCGGTAAGCTTTGTCTGGCCGAGCTGCGCATAGAAGAGGCCGACATTCGTCTCTCCAGCGGGTCGGAAACAGAAGAACCGCCTCAAGAAGAGCAGGGCCCTTTTAGCCTCACACTGCCGTTTCCCATTGAATTGCGCGACATCGCACTGAATGACGTGCGGCTCACCCTGGGTGACGGTACTCGTATTGAATGGGCCGCATTTGCCACCTCGATAGCCGCTGAACAGCAGCAAGTCACCATTGCGCCCACGACGCTCGAATCACCGTCGATCTACTTGCCACCATCCCCAGGCGTACGGCTGACGCAAGAGACGAGTACGCCGTTGAGCGCTACTGCCATTGACGCTGCTATCCAAGCCGATCAACCCGTCGAGCCGGACGATGAAGCGTCCACACTTCCACTGAGCGACCGGGAGCGACTGTCGCTACCCGAGATCGAGATGCCCATCGACGTTGCCCTGGAATCATTACGGGTGACGGACGTAAACGTGAGCGGTGCCTTTGAGTACAGCGTGGAACGGCTGCTGCTGGAAGCGACGGCATCGGGCAGCGACGTCACGCTCAGCACGTTGGAGCTTGACACCCCAGAAGCAGACGCCAGTTTAACCGCCAACGTCAGCCTAAAAGGCGACTATCCCCTCAACGCGGCGCTTCGCGCAGAGCTATGGCTGCCTGAGATACTGCCTGCCCTGAGTGGAGAACGGATCGCTTTGGATCTCTCAGGCAGTCTGGCGGATTTGACGGCGAGCCTGAACACGTCAGGGCCGGTGGAGGTTTCACTCACCGCCCAGGCCGATGTGCTCGCGCCCACCTTGCCATTCGAGGCTCGGCTTGAGAGCGAGCGTCTGCTGTGGCCGTTGGAGCAGCGTGACGGCTCTGAGCGCCCAACGGCCTCCAACGACACCACGACTGCCGCTGAGAGCGATGCCTCAGACCGTTCAGCCGTCGAGCCCCAGGCACAAGACGTTAGTGAAGCCGAAGAAACATCCACGGCGCCCTACGTGCTCGACGATCTCGCGCTGACCATTAACGGCAGTTTGGAGGCGTATCAGGTCACCCTGGCCACTCGTGCCCAAGGCCCGCAGGTGCCAGCAACCGCCATTCGGTTAGAGGGCGACGGTGATTTGTCTTCTTTCCGCTGGTCCCCTCTTTCACTCACTATCGACGAGAGCGTTGTGAGCAGTGAGGGAGAAGTGAACTGGTCTGAGGCCATCGCCGTTGACGCGCAAGTACGCTTAGATGCGCTGGCCCCGTCCCTATTTGTACCTCAACTGGAGGGCAACCTCAGTGGAGATATCGTCGCGAGCGTGCGCCAGCGAGGCGAACGGTGGGACATTCGTTTGCCGGAACTCGACATCCAGGGTCAGCTGCAGGAGTATCCATTAACGCTTCAAGCCGCGCTCGATGCGAACAGCGATCTAGAAATCGATATTCAAGAGCTGCTCTTTACGCAAGGCAACAACCGCTTGACCGCAGCAGGCCAGGTGAGCCAAGAAGCGATGTCGTTGAATGCCAATATCGCTCTCACCCAACTGCAAAGCCTCCATCCTGATCTAGCCGGAGAGCTGACCGGTACCCTTGAGGCCCAAGGCAGCTTCTCGCAACCTGAGATCGTGACGAATCTCAATGGGCGCAGCTTGCGTTTTGCCGAGAATCGGCTGGCATCGCTTTCGCTATCGGGCAGCGTGGAAGGCCTGGAGGATCCTGACCTTCGCATCGATCTGGATGCCGAGGGAGTGAACGCGGGAGGGCAGTCGCTGGCCTCGGTGGCGTTGGATCTGACCGGACGGCTTTCCGACCATGCCTTGCAGCTCAGCGTCACTGGCGACGCCGGCAATGTGCTCAGCCGTGCGAACTTAGCCCTCAGCGGACGCTTGAATCAGCAGGCTCAGCGGTATCAGGCCCGATTGACGCCGCTGGAAGTCGACTCCGAGGCGGGAGATATTCGTTTAGAAGAGCCACTGGATATTACCTACAACCTTGCCAACGGACAGGCGAATCTGACCCCGTTCTGTCTACGCCGCCTGCAAGGCGGACTGGTCTGCTCGGAAGAGTCCATAACGGCCTCGGCCGATCAAGGTCGCGCCGTACTCAGCGTGCGCGAGGTTCCAATGGAGATGCTGGAGCCATTTCTACCCGAAGAGTGGAGCTTTGAAGGGGATACCACGGCTGATTTAGTCGCTAGCTGGCGTCAAGGCGGCGCTCAGTGGCAGGCCAATCTTCAATTGTTGAGTGAACTGGCTATTACGGCGGTGAATGATTACGGTCAACCGGTCGAGCTTCCCAGAATCAACTTGGATGCTCAAATCGACGCTAATCAAGCGCAAGCGGAGGCCGACGTGTCGCTGTCCCTGTCCGAAGCAGGTGAGCTGACGCTCGATCTAGCGGTCAATGATCCTCTTGGACAGGGCTCTTTGGAGGGCCAATTACGCGCCAATAACATCACTCTGGCGCCATATCGCCCCATGGTGGTGGGTATGGAGGAGCTAGAAGGGGGGTTGAACGGCACCGTCACCATTGGCGGCTCGACTAGTCAGCCTGACCTGCAGGGTGAGCTGGCATTGCGTCGCTTACGGGTGAGTGGTCCCGATATCCCGATAACGATCGTGGATGGTGAGCTGGCCGTCGCCTTCGATGGTGAAGAGGGTGACATCGAGGGGTTCGTCGCTGCCGAACGCGGACGGCTGAACATCAGCGGTAATGCCTACTGGCCCACCGGTGACGCTTGGCGCATTGGCGTGGATATCGACGCCACCCAAGAGCCTTTGCTGGTCGTTTTACCGCAGTTCGGTCGCTTGGAAGCCGCGCCGGACATTCGTATTCGTGTTACGCCCGAGCGCCTACAGGTGCGGGGTGACGTTGACCTTCCTTGGGCGCGATTGGAAGTGGGCGATCTGCCCGCGTCAGCAACGTCACCTAGCCCGGATGAGATCATCATCACCGAGCGCGATGACCGAGAGGCCGAGCGTCAAGCGCGCCTGGCCGCAGAGGCGGGCGATGACCCGAGTGCCGCTGACGAGCTGGCATCCACTGGCATGGCGCTCGATGTGTTGATCACCCTCAATCTTGGGCGAGATATGCAAATTTCTGCCTATGGGTTGGAATCTGGGTTAGGGGGCAGCCTTGAAATTCGACAGGACAGCGGGGCGCTGCAGCTCTTTGGCGACGTCAATCTCGTCAATGGGCGTTTTCAAGCCTTTGGGCAAGATTTGTTGATTCGTCGTGGGCAACTCATTTTCAGCGGCCCTCCCAGCTTGCCGGTCTTGGATTTTGAGGCCATTCGTAACCCAGAAGTGACCGAAGATGACGTGATTGCCGGTCTGCGTGTCACCGGCAACGCCGAGCAGCCCAATGTGATGATCTTCTCGGAGCCTGCGATGGACGAAACCCGTTCGCTGTCGTACTTGCTGCGAGGCCGTGCGCCAGATGCGTCAGGAGGCGGTGTCGACAGTGCGCTGACGACGGCGCTCATCGGTATGTCGCTGGGCCGGACCGGCGGTGCCGTGGGCTCCATCGGCGAAGCATTCGGGATCAATGATCTCACGTTGGATACCACCGGTGCCGGTGACGACAGTCAGGTTGCGGTGAGTGGTCAGCTCACCGACGATCTGCGAATCAGTTACGGTGTGGGTATTTTTTCGCCCATTGCAGAACTCACGCTACGCTACACGCTGTGGCGGAACCTGTATGTTCAGGCAGTGTCTGGTGCTAACCAGGCAGTGGATTTAATTTATCGATTCACTCGCTCAGGCGATCCTTACATTTACCCCCAGCAATAGAGAGGGTGTTATGACGCTATTTACGAAAACGACAGCACCAGAAGGGCGCGATACACCCATCGAGACCAGCGACCTTCACACCATCACCGGGCACTCCATTCACCCCCCATTTCCAGAGGGGTATGAAGAAATCGTGCTGGGTATGGGATGTTTTTGGGGAGTAGAGCGCCTTTTCTGGCAACAGCCCGGTGTGTATGTCACTGCGGCTGGCTATGCGGGTGGCACAACGCCCAACCCAACGTACAAAGAGACCTGCACCGGCCTGACGGGGCACACCGAAGTGGTGCGCGTTGTCTTCGACCCGAACCAGGTCACATTAGAGACGCTGCTGCAAATTTTCTGGGAGCAGCATGATCCCACGCAGGGAAATCGCCAGGGCAACGATATCGGCAGCCAGTACCGCTCGGCGATTTTCACCACGACGGACGCACAGCTTGCCGCCGCTCAGAAAAGTGCCGAGGCCTTTCAGCAGGCGCTCACCCAGGCGGGCAAAGGACGCATCACGACCGAAATCAAACCGCTGGACGTTTTCTACTATGCCGAGGCGTACCACCAGCAGTATCTCGATAAGAACCCGGGCGGATACTGCGGATTGAAAGGCACCGGCGTGACCTGCGCCATTGGCTGAAGGACGAACAGGATGCAACAACCATCTTCAAAGGGGCGTCGAGCCCCTCATTGGGCTCTCTCAGTGGCGCTGTTGGGGCTCTTCAGCACTGGCGTGAATGCAGAGCAACCAACGACACCGGCCATGCCGCAAAGTGCGGCCGACACACCGTTTGCGAGTGACCGTGAGGCCGTCATTTGGCGTCAGGACGAGCTGAAAGATCTAGAGAGGCTGCTACGCCAACTACGTTTCGACCTGGTCAACAACCAGGATGCGCGAGGCGCCGCACCGCGTTTGGCGGAGTTACAAGAGAAGGCGACCCAGGCCCACTTTCTTCCTGCCTTCATTGCAGGTACGCATGGACGTGGCTCCGATGCCAAGCCCGACATTTGGGAAGAGTGGGATGAGTTTGCAGCGGGGTTCACCGACTTGGAGGAGAAGGTGAGCATCCTGATCGAAGCGGCGGAGCAAGAGGATTATCGGGCAGCCACGCGCGCATTTTCTGACGTGGGGCTCAGCTGCCGCAGTTGTCATCGTGCCTACCGCTACGATTAATGGGCAGCGATAGGCGGTTAAAAGATCAATCGCTAGGCTGCACGCGGTCGATGCGATAAAGCGTTTCTACCTGATCAAGGCCGCGGATGGTACAGTTTAAATCTTTCACGCGGCCATCGCTTAACCCATAGACCCAGCCATGCACCGAGATCGATTGGCCACGCTGCCAAGCACGCTGCAGGATCTTCGTGCGGCAAAGACTATTGACCTGGGCTTTGACGTTCAGCTCACACATGCGGTCAATTTGATCTGCCAGTGGCAGGTGTTCCAATGTGTCGCGATGGCGGTTGTACTGCTCGCGTACTGAGTGGAGCCAATAGTCCACCACGCCACACTCACCACCGGTCACGGCTGCTTTGATGCCACCACAGCCGTAGTGTCCCACGATCATGATATGACTCACGTTGAGCACATCCACCGCGTACTGCACCACCGAAAGCGCGTTCATATCGGTATGGTGGAGCAGGTTGGCGACGTTACGGTGAACGAACACTTCGCCTGGGGGAAGAGCAATGATTTGGTTAGCCGGGACGCGACTGTCTGAGCAACCGATCCATAAATAGTCTGGAGATTGTTGATTCGCCAAGCGCTTGAAAAAGTCCGGATCCTCTTCACACATACGTTCTGCCCATGCGCGATTGTTATCTAGCAGCGTTGCAATTTGGTCAGACATCGAGTCTCCAGAGAGTACATTGAGGTGGGGCTTGCTCAAGGGCGCGCAATAGCGTTTTAAACACAAGGTAGGCGTTTTTAACCTCCCTTGCTTAGAAGGTCAATCTTAGCGCTTACCCAGCCGAGGTAAGTACGGCACTGGATAGGAGATAACCATGTCAGCAGAAGCTGCATATGACTTCGATTTATTCGTCATTGGCGCCGGTTCCGGTGGCGTGCGCGCTGCACGTATGGCCGCCGCCGCCGGTGCTCGGGTAGCGATCGCAGAAGATCGCTACCTGGGCGGCACCTGCGTCAACGTGGGCTGTGTGCCCAAAAAACTCTATTCGTATGCGGCACATTTTCATGACAGCTTCGATGATGCGGCTGGTTTTGGCTGGCAATTGGCGTCGCCAGCACTTTTTGATTGGCCGACGTTGAGGGATAACAAAACCAGCGAGATCAAACGGCTCAACGGTATCTACCAGCGCATGCTAGAAGGCGCAGGCGTCACGCTTTTCAATGCACGCGCCCGCGTGACTGATCCACACACCGTCGCCTTGGCCAATGCCGAAGGCGAGGTGAGCGTGAGTGCCGATAAAATCCTGCTGGCCTCGGGCGGTTGGCCCTGGGTGCCTGAATTCCCCGGTTGCGACCTTGCCTTGACCTCGAACCAAGTGTTTGACTTGGAAACGTTCCCCAAACGCTTCCTAGTGTTGGGCGGTGGCTATATAGCGGTCGAGTTTGCCAGCATCTTCAACGGTTTAGGCAGTGAGACCCATCTCATCTACCGTGGGGATCTATTTTTGAAAGGCTTCGATCAGGAGGTGCGTGAGTTCACTCGAGATGAGATGGCTAAAAAAGGTGTCCATTTACATTTCTCTGCCAACATCGCCCGCATCGAACAGGTGGGCGACGCGCTCCAGGTAGAGCTCACCACAGGCGAGACACTCGACGTCGATGCCGTCTTGGCGGCCACCGGCCGTCGAGCCAACGTCAGCGGGCTTGGCGTAGACTCCTTAGGCATCACGTTGAACAGCGACGGCAAAGTGCCGATTAATGACCGTTATGAAACCGCTGTGCCGTCGATTTTAGCCTTGGGAGATCTGATCGAAGGGCCTGAGTTAACCCCGGTGGCTCTGGCAGAAGCCATGCAGCTGGTGGACATTCACTTCCACCAAAAAACGCCAAGACCGCTAGATTACGACACCATTCCTACGGCTGTTTTTTGCCACCCTAACATTGGCACGGTCGGGCTGTCGGAAGAGGCTGCGAGAGAGAAATTCGATCGCATACGGGTCTACCGGACCGACTTCAGGGCCATGAAACATACGCTTTCTGGGAGCCAAGAGCGCATGTTGATGAAACTCATCGTCGATGATGCCAGCGATGTGGTGGTGGGCGCTCATATGGTGGGCGAAGAGGCTGGTGAACTGATTCAGGGCATCGCTATCGCGGTGCGCGCGGGGCTGACGAAAGAAGATTTCGATCGCACCGTGGGCATTCACCCAACCGGAGCGGAAGAGTTCGTGACCATGAGAACCCCATCACGCTACTAAGAAATTCTATCAATATTCAAGGCGAGCTTCGGCTCGCCTTTTTTGTCTCGCGCAGCGGGCAGCCTGATCTAAACTCAGTGAGTGACGTCATGAAACGCCAGCCCAGCGGGGGCCTCGGCTCGTTGATGATCCGATTTTATAACTAGAATTTATGGAAAACAGGGAGATGAATAATATGGCTTTTGAATTGCTCATAATCAGCTGTTATAATGAAACTCAAATTCGCTACAGCGAAGCATAACCATGAGTACGCCGATCAAGCCGTTTACACCCTCTGCCGAGCTGGCACGTCCTACCGTCGCCGATGCCGTAGTAGGCCACGCCGAAACGCCACTGTTCATTCGTAAGCCCAATGCCGACGATGGCTGGGGCATCTACGAGCTGATCAAAGCGTGCCCGCCGCTAGACGTAAATTCCGCTTACGCCTATTTATTATTGGCGACCCAGTTCCGCGATACCTGCGCCGTCGCCACTAATGAAGAAGGAGAGGTCGTTGGATTCGTCTCGGGTTATGTCAAAGACAACGCACCGGATACCTATTTTTTATGGCAGGTCGCCGTAGGTGAAAAAGCCCGGGGAACGGGCCTTGCGCGCCGCTTGGTAGAGGCGATCATGTCGCGTCCCGAACTGAACGACGTCCACCACCTCGAAACCACCATCACACCCGATAACCAGGCTTCCTGGGGATTGTTCCGCCGCTTGGCTGCACGCTGGCAGGCACCCCTCAATAGCCGGGAATACTTCTCTACCGAGCAGTTAGGGGGAGAGCACGACCCGGAAAACCTCGTCCGCATCGGGCCGTTTCAGACGAACCATCTCTAACGGGGCGTCTTGAGCGAGCGTTTTCCCGCTCGTGTTGACCTAGCTGCTTTTCTTGCTTGGCTCATAACACTGATAAGGAGGTCGCAAATGCAGACCCAGACACTCGAACGCATGGAATCCAATGTTCGTACCTATTCACGTTCGTTCCCTGTTGTCTTTACGAAGGCACAGAACGCACGTTTGACCGATGAGAATGGTCGTGAGTACATCGATTTTCTCGCCGGTGCCGGCACGCTGAACTACGGCCACAACAATCCGCACTTGAAGGACGCCATGATTGACTACCTGTCTAGCGACGGTGTCGTTCACGGCCTGGATATGTGGACCAGTGCCAAACGTGACTATTTAGAAACACTGGAAAATGTCATCCTCAAGCCCCGTGGGCTCGATTACAAAGTGCATCTGCCGGGTCCGACGGGAACGAACGCCGTCGAGGCAGCCATCCGTTTGGCGCGTGTTGCTAAAGGTCGCCATAATATTGTGACCTTCACCAACGGCTTCCACGGAGTGACCATGGGCGCACTGGCTACCACGGGCAACCGCAAGTTCCGTGAAGCCACCGGGGGGATTCCCACGCAAGGTGCCAGCTTCCTGCCGTTCGACGGTTACATGGGTGAGCACGCAGACACGCTGGACTACTTTGAAAAACTGCTGAATGACAAGTCAGGCGGTTTGGACATTCCCGCAGGCGTGATCGTCGAAACCGTGCAAGGCGAGGGCGGTATCAACGTCGCAGGACTGGAGTGGCTCAAGCGCTTAGAAAGCATTTGCCGCGCCCATGACATCCTGTTGATCGTCGATGATATCCAGGCAGGCTGTGGCCGTACGGGGAAATTCTTTAGCTTTGAGCATGCGGGCATCACACCGGACATCGTCACAAACTCGAAATCGCTGTCAGGCTTTGGGCTGCCATTTGCTCATGTATTGATGCGCCCGGAGTTGGATAAGTGGAAGCCCGGTCAGTACAACGGCACGTTCCGCGGCTTTAACTTAGCCATGGTCACAGCGACGGCAGCCCTGAAAAAGTATTGGTCGAACGACACCTTTGCTCGCGACGTGCAGCGCAAGGCGCGAATCGTCGAAGAGCGTTTTCAGAAGTTGGCTGCACTGCTCACCGAACATGGCATGCCAGCAACGGAGCGCGGTCGTGGTTTGATGCGCGGTATCGACGTCGTATCTGGTGATATTGCCGATAAAATCACCAGCACGGCCTTCGAGCATGGCCTTATAATCGAAACCAGCGGTCAGGACGGGGAAGTGGTGAAATGTTTGTGCCCTCTGACCATTCCGGATGCGGATCTGCTGGAAGCGCTGGATATTCTGGAAGCGTCAGTTAAGTCTGTTATAAACGAGTAGTTTAGCGTTAGTCTAAGTGGCCTAGCGCCATTACGTCCCTCACAGGAACAGGCAGCCAGTGTGTGGCTGCCATGCAACGGAGCACGTTATATGATCGTTCGTAATATTGAAGAAGCTCGTCAAACTGACCGTCTCGTTACCGCTGAAAATGGCAATTGGGACAGCACTCGCTTGGTGTTGGCCAACGATGGTGGCAACTTCTCGTTCCACATTACGCGCATCTTTGAAGGCACCGAGACGCATATCCACTACAAGCACCACTATGAGTCCGTTTACTGCATTGAAGGGGAAGGTGAGGTTGAAACCCTGGCAGATGGCAAAATTTGGCCCATCAAACCAGGCGATATCTATATCTTAGACCAGCACGATGAGCATCTGCTGCGCGCCCATAAAACGATGCACCTTGCGTGTGTCTTCACGCCGCCGATCACTGGCAACGAAGTTCACCGTGAAGATGGTTCTTACGCACCGGCCGATGAATAAGCGCTTGCGCTAACTGAGTGCGGATAAAAGCAGCCTAGCATCGTCGCTAGGCTGCTTTTTTGATAGCGAGACGGGCTGCCTAGCGGCCAACTTGTTCGAATACCAGCGTTATTTCACCCAGCGTCAGGCCAAATTTCCGCATGGCGGTGCGGTTAATGAGCCGACCGTCCGGCTGAAGGTACATCCAGTCGTCCATGGTAAAGCTTAACGTGCGTCCGCCCACATCGATGTCGAGGGGATAGCGCATGTGAAACGCGTGGCCATATTGCCGAGCATCGACTTGGCCGTCGACGTCATTGGCTGTGCCAACCCAGTGGTGTTCGTCGACACGCTCGAACTCCCAAACGCGCTGGTCGGTTTCACCATCGGCAAGCACGAACGACTCATCCAGCGTCAACGTATCGCCCTCGAATGTGCCTGTAATATCTACCGTAAAACGTCGCTGTACTTCACCCGAGTAGTCCTGCACCATTCCCCAGGCGCGAGTTTGGCCAGTGAAATACTCTGCAATATCCAAGCGGGGCGTGGTATTGGCATACTCCTCGACCTTGACGCTGGCACAGCCAGCGAGCAAGAAAAAGCTCGAAACGAGCGATAGGGCCAAGAGACGCTTGCGAAGGGTATTCATTGAGTCATTCCTTTATCATTCAGATAAGCCGTATAGCTATTGTAGGAGAAGTGTGACTGTTTCAGTAGCCATGGCTCAAAAATAACCAGCCCTTTAGTTCGCATAATATATATTATGTTAAATCAGGTAAACGGGTCCGATGAAAAACCGCTACCATGTTGGACAAGCGGTCTCCCTTCTCCTTATCATTCGTGCTCTTATTGTCCAAGGATATCCCTCGTTATGCGCTCAGGTGTTTTATGGCTAATGGCCGGTTTGTCGATGTCGTTTGCAGGCTGCGCGGTGACACAGCCAGAGTCAAATGAGCCGCCGCCGCTAAGCGAGGCTTCATTCAATACCCGTATCCTTGAACTAGAGTCCTCCCTTGCCCAACGATGCGAGGCCTCTACTAGCATGAACGAGCAGCAGCTCAACCAGCAGCAAGTGCTGACAGCAGATGTTCGTGAAGTCGGCAGTCTGCTGCGCCAACTGCGTCAAGACATGGCTAGCCTGGAAGCGCGTGGCGAAGAGCCGGTCATCATTCGTGAAGAGTGCCGTGTCGAGGAGCCGGAAGATAACAAGACGTTGCTGGGCCGTAGCGAATGGGTGGGATTACCCAGCATTGGCACCTATTTAAAGGCGCGGGTGGACTCTGGCGCCAACACCTCGTCTCTCTCTGCTGCCGAGATCACTCGTTTCGAGCGTGATGGTGAGGACTGGGTGCGCTTCAAATTGGCGCTCAATGACGACGATATCGTCGTCGAGCAAGTGCGCGACGAGTGGATCGAAGCCCCTATCGAGCGCCGTGTCAAAATCGTCCAGGCCTCTGGCGAAGAGTCACGTCCGGTCATTTCATTACTGATGACGCTGGGCCCCATTCGTGAAAACGTCGAATTCACCCTAAACGATCGCACGCACTTGGATTATCCCGTGCTGCTAGGACGTCGCTTCATGATGGACATTGCCACCATCGATGTGGCTGAGACGTACCTGCATGACCGCCCTGAATTCCCGGGTGGCGCGCCCTCTGAAGACGCGGCTGACGATGAAGCGGCCGATCAAGACGATACCGAAGAGTAATATCACTCCCCTGCCGCTTTACGCTGAAAGGAATCACCATGTCACGGTTGCCATTTTATTTTATCGTTGGGTTGCTGCTGCTGGTCGGCATCGTTGCCAGCGTGCATCGCCATTTGCAGTTTGAGATCCCCTGGTTTCCAGGCGAGCAGCGCCAAGTATGGGAAATCGAAGCCGTCATTAACTTCAACGCCCAAAATGGCCCGGTGCAAGTCGATTTAGCCTTGCCCTCTCACCAGGCAGGGTTCCGTGTGTTAACCGAAAATACGGCGTCCTCTGGCTACGGGCTGGCTTATCAAGCCGATGAGCTTGGCCGCCAAGCCCAGTGGACCATTCGTGACGCTGCGGGCAGCCAGCAGCTTTACTACTCGGTCCAAATGCTGGTATCACCTGATTCTCGTTCGCCAGTGCAAACACCGCCGGGTATTCCGTCGGTGACTCCTTGGGAAAGCCCCTATGATACGGCGGCAACCCAGTTGATCGACCGCGCCTGGGATCGCAGCGCTAATAACGCTACCTTCGCTCGAGAGCTGATCCTCGATATCAACGGCGAGCGGCAAGGTGAAAACGCACGCTTGTTACTGACGCAAATGCAGCCTTCCGCATTGATCGTTCGCCTATTGAACCAGGCAGGCGTGCAAGCTAGAGAAGTCAGCGGCCTGCTGCTCGAGGACGGTCGCCGTCGTCAAACGTTGAGCAGCTGGATCCAAGTATTCGACCAAGACGCTGAAGAATGGACGCTGTTCAACCCCGCCACGGGCGAGCAGGGTCAGCCCGATAACCTGCTGCTATGGGAAACCGGCGGCCGCGCGGTACTCGAAGTGCAAGGCGGCACCAACTCTCGCGTCTCGTTCTCGATGCTAACCCATTACCAGCCGGCGTCAGCGGCGGTCCGTAACCACTACTCGGACGACACGCTGCTGAACTTCTCGATTCACAGCCTGCCACTAGAAGAGCAAGCACTGTTCCAAACGATTCTCTTGATTCCGATTGGCGCGCTGGTCGTGGTGTTCCTACGTGTGCTAGTGGGTGTGAAGACATCAGGGACGTTCATGCCGGTATTGATTGCACTGGCCTTCATCCAAACCACCCTGTTGACCGGTTTGATTGGCTTCCTGCTGATCGTTGCTGTCGGCTTGATCATTCGTAACTACCTCTCTTATTTGAATTTGCTGTTGGTGGCGAGGGTGTCGGCGGTCATCATTACGGTCATCGCCATCATCTCCATCTTTACCGTGCTGGCCTACCGTATGGGCTTGAGCGCCGGATTGACGGTCACGTTCTTCCCAATGATCATCTTGGCGTGGACCATCGAACGGATGTCGATCCTGTGGGAAGAGGAAGGCCCGAAACAGGTACTCATCCAAGGGGGCGGCAGCCTGTTGACCGCCGTACTGGCGTTTCTGGCGATGAATAACCCGTGGGTACGCCATATCACGTTCAACTTCTTGGGTGTGCAGCTCATTTTGATGGCGTTCATCCTGCTCCTGGGGAACTACACGGGCTACCGCTTGCTGGAGCTGCGTCGTTTCAAACCCATCACCGAAGATGAGAAGCCGTCATGAGTTGGCTGAAAAATTGGACGTGGCCTACCCGTCTTCGGGATAAAGGCATCGTGGGTATGAACCGGCGCAACATTCGCTACATCGGGCGGTATAACGCGCGTCGGCTCTATCCGCTCGTGGACGACAAACTAAAGACGAAGCTACTGGCTCAGCAGTACGGCATCACCACCCCTGAACTGATTGGCACGGTCACGACACAGTTTGGCGTTCAACATATCAGCGACATGCTGGAAGGCCATGCGGGATTCGTGATCAAACCCGCCAAAGGCAGCGGGGGTAAAGGGATTTTGGTCATTGAAAAGGTAGAGAATGGCCTTTTCTACAAGCCCAGCGGTGCTAGCCTGACGATCAGCGATATAGAACGCCACGTTTCCAACCTCCTCTCGGGGCTCTACTCCCTCGGTGGCTCCCCCGACGTGGCCGTGATCGAAACGCTGATCAATTTTGATGAGAGCCTGCTTGAGTACACCTACGAAGGCGTGCCCGATATTCGCGTCATCGTCTTCAAAGGGTATCCGGTCATGGCGATGATGCGCCTCTCTACGGCGGCCTCCGATGGCAAGGCGAACCTTCACCAAGGAGCCGTTGGAGTGGGGTTGAACATTGCCACCGGTGCAGCGCTGCGTGGCGTGCAGTTTGACCGCCCCTGCTACAGTCACCCCGACACGGGGCACGACTTGGCTAGTCTGGTCGTGCCCCAGTGGGAAACGCTGCTGCACCTGGCGGCGGGTTGCTACGAGATGACCGGACTTGGCTACCTGGGTACCGACATGGTGTTGGACCGTAAACACGGGCCAATGCTACTGGAGCTCAACGCCCGCCCCGGTTTGGCGATTCAGATGACCAACGGCGAAGGCTTACGGCGTCGGTTGGA
The DNA here is from genome assembly GCF_024124605.1 of Halomonas sp. CnH100-B. Classification (NCBI taxonomy): domain Bacteria; kingdom Pseudomonadati; phylum Pseudomonadota; class Gammaproteobacteria; order Oceanospirillales; family Halomonadaceae; genus Halomonas; species Halomonas sp. CnH100-B. The sequence continues at coordinate 657,846 of NZ_JAMXRX010000001.1, forward strand.
CTTGATTGAGCGTCAGCCTGATAACGTACCAGTAGCGAAGCGTGTTGCTTTTGCTCAACACCACTTTGCGCGCAAGAGTGAGCTGGTCGAGACCCCTGACACACCTTCGGCAACGGCGTAGACTACACCCGTGACGTTCAACGAGTTATCTAATGACTGAAGCCAATACGCTATTGCAGCAAGCAGAATCTCAGTGCCACACGCGCGGCGTTCGGTTTACTCCGATACGCCGCCGGGTACTCGAGCTTATCGCAGAAAATGGCGGAGGGCTCAAAGCATACGACTTGCTGGATCAGCTCTCTACAGAGCACGCCGCTGCTCGTCCGCCCACCGTTTACCGTGCGCTAGAGTTTCTCATCGAGCAGGGGCTGGTGCACCGTATCGAGTCGCAGAATGCCTACGTGGCCTGCGCGTGCCCGGAGCACACCCATGGCTTCCAACTGCTCATCTGTCGCCAGTGTGGCTACGTCGAAGAATTGCACTTGGATGAAATTAGCGATCAGCTGGCCGCGCTTGCGAAACGTCAAGGTTTCAATGTCGAGCGCCAAACCATCGAGCTTCAGGGCTTGTGCCAAGCGTGCCGACCCACGAGTAATGCCTAATGTCTCACTTTGACCAACTGGCGCCTCAGCAGCTTTTCAAAGCGCTGGAGTCTGCTTCCCCCCAAGACACCCTGCCCTCAATGGGCGTGCTCTTGAATGCCGTACGTTTCAATGACGACGGCCTGATTCCCGCCATCGCCCAACAGCACGATACCGGTGAGGTATTGATGATGGCGTGGATGAATCGAGAAGCCCTGGAAGAGACGCTATCCACCCAGCGGGTGTGCTACTTCTCCCGCTCTCGTCAAACGCTCTGGCGTAAAGGGGAAACGTCCGGTCAGCAGCAGCACCTGGTGAGCGCCGCGCTGGATTGTGATGGCGATACTCTGCTCGTGCAGGTCGATCAAACAGGGCCTGCCTGCCACACCGGCCGCCGCAGCTGTTTCTATGTCGCACTAGGGGTAGATAGCGCAGAAATCACCAGTGAGCCGATGATCGACCCGGCAACGCTATATGGTCCAAAAACGTCGTGAAAAACGGGTGGCAGGCCCTGCAGCGAGGCGGTCGCAGGCTGCTGACCGCACTGATGGTGGGCTGCATTCGCGTCTATCAATACACCATTAGCCCCTTGTTGGGTCCGCGCTGTCGTTTCTGGCCAAGCTGCTCTTCCTATACCATCGAAGCCATCCAAGTGCATGGCCCTCTCAAAGGCGGCTGGATGGCCGTCAAACGCATCGTGAAATGCCACCCCGGCCATCCGGGGGGCATGGACCCGGTGCCTGGCGGGCGCAGCGAAACGCTATGCCAAGATGATGACGACTGCCCTGCGAACCGCTGCGGTTCGTCCTCCTGCCGCCACTAATGCTTACCCCTGCTTAGCCACCTGATAAATACGCTCTAACATCGCATGCAGGCCATTACTGCGCGTAGGCGATAGGTGTTTGTCCAGCCCGAGATCTTTCAAGAAGTGCGGTTCGGTCTGATTGATCTCTTCGGCTGTGCGCTCACTGTAGATACGCAGCAGCACGGCAATCAACCCTGATACGATAGCCGCATCCGACGTAGCCTTGAACACCAGCTTGTCGCCTGCCTGTTCATGGCACATCCACACGTTGGATTGGCAGCCTTGGATTTTAAACTCGTCGGTACGACGCTCTTCCGGAAAGTCAGGCAGCTGCTTGCCCATATCAATAATGTATTGATAACGATCCATCCAGTTATCAAACATCTCAAACTCTTCGACTAGCTCCTGTTGGGCTAGCTCTGCGCCTGAAGTTGCCATGACGTATCCTTTGGGTTAATGAATCACAGTCGGGGCTATTATAACGTTTCAGCCCCTGTTTTTGGCGGCGTTTTCAAGCGGTGGCGCTGCTGCTCTCGATGCCACTCATCGGCTTCGGTATGTAAGTAGCGGCTGGTGGTATCTAGCTTGGCATGGCGAGCACTTTCCGCTAAGTAGCGTAGGCTAACGCCGGACTGGGCCTGATGAGTGATCGCTGTATGTCTCAGCCAGTGAGGCGTTGCCCGTCGAAGTGCTTCGATATAGGCAGGCTGGCCATCCTGCATTTCGAGCGCATCCGCGGCGTTGGCAAAGGTGTCTTTCATCAATCGATAGAGCTGGTTATCGCTAATGCCTCTGCGCTTATCCAGCGCACGAATCACCGGGGTTGGCTCGTCGTAGCCTGGCTCTGCCTTGAGCCCTAGCGCCACTCGCCATGCTTGCAGGCTCTCCAGCATGTCCGCAGGCACGGGTATGCGGGCCTGCTTACTGCCCTTGCCGACTACCCTCCACCACCAGCGCCCTTCTATCCGATGAAAGTCATCCATGCGGGCGTTGGCCATCTCGCTAATGCGTGGTGCCAAAAGATAGGCAAAGCTAAAGATGAAGCGTCTTCGTGAACTCTCGTAAACGAGCCGCGCGTCATCGCTCTGCGGAGGCTCGTTCAGCCACTGCCAAAACCAGGCCCACAGCGGTTGCTCCAGGTAGCGCTCTATGCCCTGCGACTGATTGTTCATGCGCCGCGCTTTGTCACGCATCAGCACGAAAGGGTTGTGCCCTACCCAGCCAGCCTCCACCAGCCAGCTAAACAAGCCCTGCAGAATGATCAGGCTTTGCCGACGACTCGCGGGCGACAGACCGCTTCTGAAGGGGCGCCATTCAGGATGCTCACGAGGTTTTGACGGCCCTACCCACGCTGCCCGTGGCTGAGGGTCTTCTAGAAAAGCTTCGAACTGGCGCAGCGCCTCACGGTTCATATCACGCAACCCTTTACCTTGGCTGGCTAGCCAAAGCAGCAGTCGCTCGGCCTCTCGCCGATAGCTTTTGAGCGTTTGCGGGCTGTCACGATACTCCGTAAGCCACAGCAACACGGCCTGATGGTCGTTTTCTGCCTCGATACGTGGGGGCTGGGTAGGCGCTGAGACAGATTGGCTTGTCAGCCAGTGCCCCTCCTCCCTCACTGGCATTGCAGAGGAGAGATCGAGGCTGTGCCCATTCTTTGTCGTTTCTGGTGGCATCTCAGCGCCCTTTTAGTCGTCATCCATTCAATGCGTTAAGTGTGACGCTACTATTCTATAAATTCAAGATAATGACAATAATCTTGAATTTCACTGCCGTTAAATAAATAACATTACGTTTTATGTAATATGTAATAATTGTGTTTTGCTCGTAAAGTCAGGACAATGCCGTTCAAGCAATGTCACTCAACGCATAAGGATCACGCCATGGCGCGCAGCGGAATTCAGTACAGTGATGTTCAACAAGCTATCGATACGCTACTGGCCCGTGGGGATAACCCCAGCGTGCAGCGTATTCGGGAGGTGCTCGGCACCGGCAGTTTTACGACCATCAGCGAACACTTCCGGCTATGGCGAACTGAGCGCGAGCAGAATCGCGACGTACCGCCACCCAAAGGCGTGCCGGAAGTCGTGGTCAATGTAGCCAGCGAGCTATGGCGCGAAGCGCAAGAAGTAGCTAACCAAGCACTCGCGCACTACCGAGAAGATGCCAATCGTCAGGTGGAGAGCGCACAGCAAGAAGCCGCCGAAGCGCTTCAACAGGCCGCCAATGCCGAACAGCGTGAAAGCGCCCTGGCCGAGCACCTTCGCCACACCGAACAGCGCCTAGAGGCGCTGCACCGCGAGCTTGGCGAGAGCCAGACCCATGAGCGTCATTGGCAGCAGCAGGCAGAAAAAGTGGCTCAGGAAGTCATCCACTACCGCGAGCAGCTCGATCAAGCACAGCGCGCGCTCAAAACGGATCAACAACGCTTTAGTGAGCAACAGGCCGCGCAGCAAACGGCTTGGGAGCAGCGTCTGGCCCAAGAGGAGCAGCGCAACGAAGCGTCGGAAGGTAAATTGATGGCGCTGTTGGACACGCTGCGACAAGAGCGCGCTCAAGAAGAGAAAGCGCTACAAAAGCGCTTACAGCAATGGGAGCAGCGTGCAGAGGCACTCACCAAGGAGTTGCAGCAAAAAAACGATGCGATTCATCACTACCAGCAAGAAAACAGCGCTTATCAGCAGCGCCTGACAGAGCTGGAACGCCACAATGCAGAGCTACTAACACAGCGCAACGAGCTGCAGGCGAGCCTGGACAAAGCCACGCAGGCGCTGGAAACACATCAGCAACAGGCGCGAGACAGTGACCATTGGCAAGAGCAGTTATGGCAGCGCATGGCGTCACTGCAAGCACAGCTAGCGGATCTGCCTAACACGCTGATCAGTAGCAGCGATGATACGCCAGACACAAAAAAGCCATCCCGATAAGCGGGATGGCCAAGCATGACTCGAGGATGGGAGCGACGAGGGTCCGTATCCGTGTTAAGACTGGCTCGGCTCGCCGCTCTGTTCCTCAGGTAGTTCCCACGTCCCCTTCTCCGTCCAGGGGTCGTTTTCTGGAAACTCTTCGATGTTGATCTCGGGGTCATCGTAATCGGGCTGATAACGCAGATCGTAATGCGCTGCGCGCACCATGGAGATCATCAACAGCACGGCAATCAACAGTAGCGGTACGCCGCTAACGATACTGGCGGTCTGCAGCGTTTGCAGTCCGCCCAAGAACAGCAGTGACATCGGCAGTAGCGATAGCGTAAAGGCCCAAAACAGACGATGCCAGCGCGCAGGCTCTTTATCGAGTTTCTTCTCGGCCGCGGACGAAAGAATGTAGGCAATGGAATCGAACGTGGTGGCGGTAAAAATCGACAGCAGTATCACCACCGCGAGCGTGACGAGCCAAGACAGCGGCAACTGGCTAAGCACGGCATAGAAGGCTGCATTCGCCGACTGTTCGTTCATAACTTGAATGACGTCCAGCGTGCCGGATAGCTGCAGATAAAGGCCGTAGTTGCCGAGGATGATAAAAAATAGCGCACAACCCAGCGAGCCAAAGAAAATCGATCCCGCCACCATGGTCTTGATACGGCGCCCTTTCGAAATACGCGCAATGAACAGCCCCACGGTCGGCGCGAACACCAGCCACCACGCCCAGTAGAAAATCGTCCATGACTGGTGGAAACCAGTGTCCTCGAATCCACCCAACGCGCCAAACGGCTCGGTCCATGTCGCCATTTCGATCAGGTTGCTGAGCATTAAGCCGATAGAATTCAGGCCCGTATCCAGGATGAACACCGTTGGTCCCATTACCAGTACGAACAGCAGTACGGCGAGGCCCAGCCACATATTGATGTCCGACAGCATTTCGATGCCGCCCTTCAGGCCACGCCAGGCACTCACGGCAAAGATGGCTGTCGTGCCCACTAGCACGGCAATTTGGCTGCTGGCATTGGGCGTGAAAGCGAATAGATTGCCAAGCCCTTCATTGATGAGAGGCACCAAAATACCCAGCGACGTCGCGCCGCCACCCAGCATGCCGAAAATAAACAGAATATCGATAATGTTACCCAACCAGCTTCGAGCCAGCTTTTCACCCAGCACGGGGCGAATGGCTTCACTGATACGCAGCACTTTGTGTTTACGCACGTGAAGAAAGTACGCCATGGGCAATGCCGGCACGAGATAGATCGACCATGCAATCGGCCCCCAGTGGAACATGCCATACGTAGCCGCCCAGGCGGTTGCCTCTTCGGAAAAAGGCGCGACATGGAAAGGCGGGTTTTGCAGGTAATACATCCACTCCACCATGCCCCAGAAGACGACCGCCCCACCAATGCCTGCAGCAAACAGCATCGCGCCCCACGATAGCAGCGAAAACTCTGGTTCGGCATCGACATCGCCTAACTTGATCTGTCCTATGTCGCTAAACACGATGTAGAACATGAAGCCCAGCGATGCGACGCCCATGGCGAGATAGAGCACGCCGAAGTTGGTGGTCACGAAGCTTTGCGCCGCCATCACCCACACCCGCCCCATCTCTGGAAACAGAATGAGAGGCAGCGTCACCGCCAGCAGCAGGCCTAGCGATCCGAAAAAGATAGGTTTATGAATATTAGAAAACACAGATGAGCGTTTAATGGCCGTCTCTCCATGGCACTTTGTAGGAACCCGCTAGGCATCATCGCCCAGGGAATAGCTTTACAATAGTTTTACATGGAATCATCGTTGATCGCTAGACGGCGCTTTAGTGGCTCGAATGATGAAACGCTAACGATAAAAAAGCCCAGCAGTGCTCTGCTGGGCTTTGTACCGACGCTCTGCTGCCTTTAGCTCAGTGTCTACCAAGCCAATGGGCAGCCATAGGCTTAGCGATAATAGGCGTTCGTGGTATCCGTGTGGTCGGTCACGTCGCGGATACCGGCAAGCTCGGGAATACGGTCCATCAACGTTTTCTCGACACCGTCTTTGAGCGTGAGATCCACCGCGGCGCACCCTTGACAACCACCGCCAAAGGCCAGGATCGCGACTTTGTCTTCGGTCAGCTCGACGAGCTTGATCTCACCACCGTGGGCCGCCAGACCAGGGTTGATTTCGCTATAGAGCGTGTAATTGATGCGATCTTCGAGCGGACTATCGGCATTGACCTTCGGCATCTTAGCGTTGGGCGCCTTGATGGTCAGCTGGCCACCCATGCGGTCAGCATTGAAGTCGACCACCGCTTCTTCCAAGAATGCGAGGCTGTTCTTGTCGAGAAAGACATTGATCTTCTCGAGTTCGAGTTTGACGTCCGTCGGCTCTTCTTCCCCAGGGCGGCAATAGGCCAGACAGGTTTCTGCATAAGGTGTGCCGGGCTGAGTGATGAAAATGCGTACGGCAATCCCCTCGACGTTCTGCTTTTCCAGCAGCTCGGCAAGGTAGGTTTGTGCACTGTCGGTAATATCAATACCAGGCGCTTCGATAGTCGTGGTCATAAGGGATGTTATCCTCCCGTGGTAGTGGCACGGCCACTTCACATGTCATTTGTGCCTATGGTAAGCAAAACCGCGAGCCGACACAATCCCGAGTGTTTTAGTCGGCTATTGCCCACGCTTCATGAGCACGTCTAATAAAGATGCTGCAATAACTTCACGACCAGGCTTGCTGCCCTATGGTGTGCCCTTTGGTATGATAGCCGCCGCTCAATGACTGACGACGACGATAAAAATACCCTTTCCGACTGAGACGCTGGAGATTTTCCCCTGCCATGGCTGCTAGCGATTTGACTGCTTCCCTTACCCAACGCCTTGCCCAACGCATTCTGATTCTGGATGGCGGCATGGGCACCATGCTGCAGAATGCTCAACTCAGCGAGGATGACTTCCGCGGAGAGCGCTTCCGCGACTGGCCGTCGGATTTGAAAGGCAACAATGATCTACTGGCGCTAACCTGTCCGGACGTCGTCGCCCGTATCCACCGCGATTATCTGGAAGCTGGCGCGGACATATTGGAAACTAACACGTTCAACAGCACCCGGTTGTCCCAGGCCGACTACGGTATGGAAGATCTGGTGCCTGAGCTCAACCGCGAATCGGCACGCTTGGCGCGTGAGGTGTGCGACGCCGTCGCTGCGGAAACCGATGTGCCGCGTTATGTGGCTGGGGTTCTCGGGCCAACGTCACGCACGGCATCTCTCTCACCCGACGTGAACGATCCCGCCAAACGCAACGTCACTTTCGACGAACTGCGAGAAAACTATTACGAAGCGGCCAGTGCCCTGATCGACGGCGGCGCAGACCTGATCATGATCGAGACGATCTTCGATACGCTCAACGCCAAAGCCGCTATTTATGCGTTGGAAGAGCTGTTCGATGATCTCGGCCGTCGTTTGCCGGTCATGATTTCCGGCACGATTACCGATGCCTCAGGACGTACGTTATCCGGGCAAACCACGGAAGCTTTTTGGAACTCCATCCGTCATGCGAATCCGCTTTCGGTAGGCTTGAACTGTGCCTTGGGAGCCGAAGAGCTTCGCCCCTATCTGGAAGAGCTCTCCGTTAAAGCCGATACGTTCGTTTCTGCCCACCCCAACGCGGGTTTGCCGAATGAATTTGGTGAATACGACCAAACTCCAGAAGAGATGGCCGCGATCGTCGGCGAGTTTGCCCAAAGCGGCTTGGTCAACATCATTGGCGGCTGCTGCGGCTCGACGCCAGAGCACATCCGCGCCATTGCCGAGGCCGTGCGCCCCATGGCGCCTCGACAAGTGCCCGAGCGCAGCAGAGCGTGCCGTCTGTCTGGCCTCGAACCCTACAACATCGAAGCCGACTCTTTATTCGTCAACGTGGGCGAGCGTACCAATGTCACCGGCTCGGCCCGTTTCAAGCGCCTGATCGTAGAAGAAGATTACACCACGGCGCTGGAAGTGGCTTTAGAGCAGGTCGAAAACGGCGCGCAGATCATCGATATCAACATGGACGAAGGCATGTTGGAATCGAAGGAAGCCATGGTGCGCTTTCTGAACCTAATTGCTGGCGAGCCGGACATTGCCCGCGTGCCCATCATGATCGACTCCTCGAAGTGGGACATCATCGAAGCGGGCCTGAAGTGCGTTCAGGGCAAGGCAGTGGTCAACTCGATCTCGCTGAAAGAGGGTGAAGCCGCCTTCCGCGAACAGGCCACCAAGTGCCGTCGCTTTGGTGCCGCCATTGTCGTCATGGCGTTCGACGAAGAGGGCCAGGCCGATACCTTTGCGCGCAAAACCGAAATCTGCGAGCGCGCTTACCGGCTGCTCGTGGATGAGATCGGCTTCCCGCCCGAAGACATCATTTTCGACCCGAACATCTTCGCCATCGCTACAGGCATCGAAGAGCACAATAACTACGCCGTGGATTTCATCGAAGCCACCCAATGGATTCGTGAACACTTGCCCCACGCCATGATCTCCGGCGGCGTGTCTAACGTGTCGTTCTCGTTCCGAGGCAACAACCCGGTACGTGAAGCGATCCACTCGGTATTTCTTTACCACGCCATTCGTGCGGGCCTCACCATGGGTATCGTCAACGCTGGGCAGCTGGCTGTCTACGATGATCTGCCCGCCGAGCTGCGAGAAGCCGTAGAAGACGTCGTGCTCAACCGCCGCAGCGACGGCACCGAACGTCTCTTGGACATTGCCGATCAGTACAAGGGTGACGGCAGCGGTGCCGCGAAGAAAGAGGATCTCGAGTGGCGCAGCTGGCCGGTCAACAAGCGTATCGAGCATGCGCTGGTGAAAGGCGTTACAGCGTATATCGAAGACGATACGGAAGAAGCCCGTGCACAAGCTGCCCGCCCCATCGAGGTGATCGAAGGCCCGCTGATGGATGGCATGAACGTGGTCGGTGACCTATTTGGGGCAGGTAAGATGTTTTTGCCCCAGGTGGTCAAGTCCGCCCGCGTCATGAAGCAGGCGGTTGCGTACCTGATTCCCTTCATCGAAGCGGAAAAAAGTGAGGATACCCAGGCCAAGGGCAAAATCGTGATGGCCACGGTCAAGGGGGATGTCCACGACATCGGCAAAAATATCGTGGGGGTCGTGCTGCAGTGTAATAACTACGAAGTGATCGATCTTGGCGTCATGGTGCCCACCGAGAAAATTCTCCAGGCCGCTATTGACCACAACGCCGATATCATCGGCCTCTCTGGCCTGATTACCCCGTCGCTGGACGAGATGGTACACGTGGCCAAAGAGATGCAGCGCCGCGGCATGGACCTGCCGCTGCTGATTGGCGGTGCCACCACCTCCAAAGCGCACACGGCAGTTAAAATCGAACCGCAGTACGAGCACCCCGTTATTTACGTGACGGATGCTTCCCGTGCGGTCGGCGTGGCTGGCAAGCTGCTGGCCCCCAACTTGAAACCGGCTTACGTGGCCGAGATTCGCGAAGAGTACGAAAAAGTGCGCGAGCGTAATGCCAAGCGCCGCCCCAAAGCCGCCGACCTGGATTACACCCAGGCGCGTAAGCGGCGCTTTCGCACCGATTGGGCGACTCATACCCCTGCCAAACCAAACACGCTGGGATTGATGACCTTCGACGATTACGACTTGGAAGAACTCGTCGAGCGGATCGACTGGACCCCCTTCTTTATGAGCTGGCAGCTCGCTGGCAAGTACCCGAAGATTCTCAACGACGAGGTCGTGGGTGAAGCCGCCCAGAGCCTGTTTGCTGACGCGCAAGTGATGCTGCGCAAGTTGATCGATGAAAAGCACGTGACAGCGCGCGGCGTGATTGGCCTGTGGCCTGCGAATAGCGTGGATGATGACGTGATCGAAGTCTACGCCGACGAGAGCCGCACCGAGGTGGTCGAGCGTCTACACCATATTCGCCAGCAAACCACCAAAGGCCGTGACGGTATCTGCTACAGCCTCGCTGACTTCATCGCCCCTAAAGAGAGCGGCAAACCCGACTGGATCGGCGGCTTTGCGGTGACCACGGGGCACGGTGTGGACGAGCTCTCCAAAGCCTACGAAGCTGCCGGTGACGACTATAACGCCATCATGGTGCAGGCGCTGACCGACCGCTTGGCCGAAGCGTTTGCCGAGCGCATGCATGAGCGGGTGCGCAAAGAGTTTTGGGGCTACGTGCCTGAAGAAACGCTAGACAACGACGCGCTGATTGCCGAAAAGTATCAGGGCATTCGCCCTGCCCCAGGCTATCCGGCCTGCCCGGATCACACTGAAAAAGCCACGCTGTTCCGTTTGCTGAACGCCCCAGAGAATACCGGCCTGACGCTGACGGAGAACTTCGCCATGTGGCCAGCGGCAGCCGTGTCGGGCTGGTACTTTGCCCACCCGCAGTCGAAGTACTTCTCCACGGGCAAAATCACTCGTGATCAGGTCGAGGTACTGGCCGAGCGAAAGCAGATGTCGCTTGCCGAGATGGAGCGTTGGCTCTCGCCGGTGCTCTCCTACGACCCTAGCTGATTCGTCCGAACGAATGTCGCCAGTGGTTCGCCGCCAAGGTAAGGTCATGCGTTTGGCCTTTCCTATCATGCTGGGCATGCTCTCGCAGAGCGTGCTCAATTTGATCGACGCTGCCTTGATAGGCCATTTAGGCCAGGAGGCACTGGCCGCCGTGGGTATGGGTGGATATGCCATGTTCATGATGACGGCGCTGGTGTTTGGCCTATCCTCCAGCGTGCAGTCGCAAACCGCCCATGCAACGGGCGCTAACCACATGTGCCCTACCCAGCCCCTGCGCGCAGGCATGGTCATTGGTTTGGCCGTAGGGTTGCCGCTCTCTTGTATGGCATGGTGGCAAGCCCCGGCGCTGATCCATCTGATATCCCCCGCAGACGACGTCACACAGCTTGCCATCGATTACTTCCGCTGGCGCGTCATCGCGCTAACCGCCATCGCGCTGACCCTTTGCTTACGTGGCTACTGGAACGGACGGCAGCAAACGCATCTCTATCTACGTATCATCGTCGTGGTCCATGCGGCTAACGTGGCGCTCAGTGCGGCACTCATCTACGGGGTCGCGGGGTTGCCTGCGTTGGGAGTAAACGGCGCTGCGATCGGCACCACGCTGTCACTTCTACTGGGGCTGGGGATCTGGGGAAGCATCACTTGGCGGCAGTGTCATCCCAGCACTTCCTCAATGCTTTCCTGGGAAGACGTCAGATCGACGCTGACGCTTGCGTGTCCGCATTCGCTGCAACAGCTTTGGTTTGCCGCCGGTTACGTGGTGCTTTTTTGGCTGCTGGGTCAACTCGGCACGTCGAGCGTGGCGGTCGGTCACGTCTTGGTGAATCTTTCCTTGCTACTGATTTTGCCGGGCGTCGGTGTGGGAGTCGCTGCCATGAGCCTTGTCGGAGAAGCCTTGGGCCGCGACGACCAACAGGCCGCCCACCGCTGGGGCATTGACGCTCTGAGCGTTGCCGGTATGCTGCTGACTGTTCTAGCGTTACCCATGCTCGTCATCCCCGAGCCGATTTTGGGCATTTTCTTTACCGATGAGGCGCTGGTGCAGTTAGGGAGACTGCCCCTGCAAATTACCGGCCTGATGATCGTGCTCGACGCCGCTGCGCTGGTATTGGCACAGGCCCTGATGGGCGCTGGTGCGCAGCGCACCGTCATGCTGCTCACCTTAGGGATGCAGTGGCTACTCTTTTTACCACTGGCTTGGTGGGTGGGTATTTGGCTGGGTTACGGGTTGGTCGGGGTCTGGTTGACACAGCTCTTTTACCGACTGCTCAACTCTACTGGCTTTTTGTGGGTATGGCAGCGGCGACGCTGGCTCGCCCACGGGTTTCGATAGTCGTTTGAAATAGCATTTAACGATAAAAAGATAATTATATATTCTTTTGTAGAATATGACGCCCGCGTTAAGGTGACGGCACATTACCGTCCGTCTCGACGTGACCATTTCGCTTTTAGCAGGATCGTGCCACATGTACCGTTATGATATTCACGACCAAACGCTGGTTGACGAGCGCGTAGCTCAGTTCCGCGATCAGATGGAGCGCTACCAAGCCGGACGCTTGGGAGAGGAAGAGTTCCGCCCCCTGCGGCTGCAAAACGGCCTGTATATCCAGAAACACGCGCCTATGCTGCGCATCGCCATTCCTTACGGCATGCTGGCAGGCCAGCAATTGCGTGCCCTGGCCGAGATTACGCGCCGCTACGACCGCGGCTATGGCCACTTCACGACGCGCCAAAACCTGCAGCTCAACTGGCCTGCACTCGAAGACGTGCCGGATATCTTGGCCGAGTTGGCCAAGGTACAGATGCACGCAATCCAAACCAGCGGTAACTGCATCCGTAACACCACTAGTGACCAGTTTGCTGGCATTGCCAATGACGAAGTCGAAGACCCGCGCCCTTGGTGCGAGCTCATTCGTCAGTGGTCTACCTTGCACCCGGAGTTTGCTTACCTGCCGCGCAAATTCAAAATTGCGGTAAGCGGGGCCGCCCAAGACCGCGCTGCGATTCAGGTTCACGACATTGGCCTGCGCCTGTGGCGCAATGCTGACGGTGAGCTGCGCGTCAAGGTGTTGGCAGGTGGCGGTTTGGGCCGCACGCCGATGATTGGCGACGTAGTACGCGAAGACCTGCCCTGGCAGCACCTGCTGACCTATCTCGAAGCGTGCGTGCGGGTGTATAACCAGTTCGGTCGCCGTGATAACAAGTTCAAGGCGCGCATCAAGATTTTGGTGAAGGCGCTAGGTATCGACGAGTTCCGCCGCCGAGTCGACGAAGAGTGGGCGCATCTGAAAGATGGACCTCAGACGTTGAATCAAGCCGCCGTCGATGCTGCCAAAGCGCACTTCCCCGAGCCGGAGCGCCGCCCGGTGGCCGACAACGCGGTGGCAGCGTTCGACCAACTGCGTAGCGAAAACCGCAGCTTCGCGCGTTTCGTCACCAATAACGTGACCGACCACAAAGTGCCGGGTTACAAAGCGGTCACGCTGTCATTGAAGCGCCGCGAGCATGCTCCGGGAGACGTCACTGCCGACCAAATGGAAGCCGTGGCCGATCTGGCGGATCGCTACAGCTTTGGCGAAGTGCGGGTGACTCACGAGCAGAACTTGGTGCTGTCAGACGTGCCGGTCGACGAGCTCGAAGCGCTTTGGAAAGAACTGGATGCGCTGGGAATGGCCAACCCCACCGTTGGCACACTGAACGATATCATCTGCTGCCCCGGTGGCGATTACTGCAGCCTTGCCAATGCGGTCTCCATTCCCATTGCCCAGGCGTTGCAAGAGCGCTTCGAAGACCTGGATTTCCTATACGATTTGGGTCCGCTCGACCTGAATATTTCAGGCTGCATGAATGCCTGCGGCCACCACCACGTCGGCCATATCGGCATCCTTGGCGTCGATAAAAAAGGCGAGGAGTATTACCAAGTCTCGATTGGCGGTAATTCAACGGACGACGCCTCGCTGGGTAAAATTCTAGGCCCCTCTTTCTTCCGCGAAGACGTGCCGGGCGTGGTCGAGAAGGTACTCGAAGTGTATGTGGCTGAACGTCACGAAGATGAGCGCTTCCTGGATACGTATCGCCGTATTGGCCTAAAACCCTTTAAGGAGCGTGTTTATGCCCAGCAATGATACCCAAACCGAGGCCGTAGAACAGACGCCGGTTCATGTCGATCACTTGATCGACAACGGTGAGCTGGCTGCTGAAAATGCTTGGTGCGTCTCCTACGATGCGCAAACACTGCCCGAGCAGCGCCCTGCGTTCGTGCCACTCGCACTGTGGCAAAGCCATCAGGATGATGCAGAGCTGGCACCGCTGCTGGCGAGCGACACCGAACTCAACGCCGAACTGGCCAGCGAACTCAAGATGGCCCCTGCCGTCGCCGTAGATTTCCCGGCCTTTACCGACGGGCGTGGTTACACCATTGCGCGTTTGCTGAGAGAGCGTTATGGGTTCACGGGAGAGATTCGTGCGGTCGGCGACGTGCTGGTCGATCAGTTGGATTACATGCGTCGCTGCGGCTTCTCGACCATGGCGTTACGAGACGATCAGCACCCTGAGGATGCACTGCGCGCCCTCAATGCGTTCAGCGTCCGTTATCAGACCGACGTGGAAGAGCGCCAAGCTCTGTTCGAAAAGCGCCTAGCTGCTAGCCAGTAACCCCGCTAGCATATCGACAACGCCGACAAGGATTTGCCCTTGTCGGCGTTTTTTGCGTTTAACCGCGCCGTTTCTGCTGACGCTCGCGGTTATTGGCTTTGGCGCGGTCGCTTTTGCGCAACATCACCCAGGTCGCACCCAGTCCGCCCTCTGAAGGTTGTGCGGAGACGTAGGCCTGCACCTCATCGAACTGGGTGAGCCACTTGGCGATATAAGAGCGCAACACGTTGGCCGGGCTATCCAGCTCCCGCCCACGTCCATGAACGATCAGCACCGAGCGTAAGTCATGGGCATAGGCTTCTTGGATGAAGGGGAACAGCATACGCCGACACTCCACTAACGGGCGCCGTAACAAATGGAGCTGTGCTTGCACGCTGTATCCGCCATGCTTCAACTTATCGACCACGCCTTGTTGAATGCCTTCACGGCGGAACTCGATAGGGTCGAAGGGGGGCAGTAAATCGACGAAATCGTCCGAGAGAAAGTTACGCTCATCCAAACGCTCTTCTGCGCTTTCACGCCGGGCCAATTGGGCTTCTGATGGCCGTTGACGGTGGGGACCTGTATCCGCGCGGTTGCGCTTGGGCAATGGCTTCACATCGCCCACTAACGCGCGGAAGTCCATATCATCACGAAGTGACTGGCTCATAACAGGCTCCTCCGATAGGGTCTAAGGCCTAGACAACGCTACGTATCGTAGCAAAATCACCGACACTGCTTAAGACTTGTCTTGTGGCATGACGTTCTTCACTCTACACAGCCACACGTTACCTAGGAATGACGCATGATTTGGGCAAAGCGATTGGTATGGTCACTGTTGGCTGGATTGATGGGCGTTGCCGCTTGGCTCTGGCTGACCATGCTCAGCCCTTGGTTCTATGAGCGCCCCGAAGAACTACCCGACATCGAACAGCGCACCCACCAAGTGTTCGTGTACGGCACGCTGCGCTACTGGCCTATCCGCTGGATCGTCATGGGGACGTCAGGTTCCCCTGAGCCTGCGCGACTAGAAGGATTCGAGCGTCAGGGGTTGGATCTTGTGGCCCGTGCGGATAGCCACGTCGATGGGCTCCTGCTAACCGTTTCGCCCCGTGCGCTGGCGCGCCTCGATCGTTATGAACGGCTTGGCGTTCGCTATGAGCGCGTGACGCAGACGCTGGCCGATGGCAGCACTGCCTGGGTCTACGTTCGGCTTCCAGAGGTCAGCCTGCTCGATAGCGCTCCTGCCCAGGGGATAGCTCTGGTACCATATGACACGTTGCCAGTGACCGCTCAACGCTTGGTCGCCCTGCCCACCACTTAGGATACGCCATGAGTGAAGCCACGCCCTTTGTCTTGATACTGTACTACTCCCGCTCAGGAGCCACGGCAGACATGGCCCGCCAATTAGCAGCGGGTGTCGAGAGCCTTCCCGGTATCGAAGCGCGACTGCGCACGGTGCCTGCGGTCTCCCCCACCTGTGAAGCCGTCGACCCCGAGATTCCCGCCGAAGGAGCGGTGTACGCCAATCTGGACGATTTGCGTCACTGCAGCGGGCTGGCGTTGGGTAGCCCAACGCGCTTTGGCAATATGGCTGCGCCGCTCAAGTATTTTCTCGACACGACCAGCAGCCTTTGGATGAATGGCGCGCTCATCGATAAGCCCGCTTGCGCGTTCACCTCGACCTCTAGCTTGCATGGCGGCCAAGAGAGCACCTTATTGACCATGCTAGTGCCCTTGCTGCATCACGGTATGGTCTATGCGGGCATCCCCTACAGCGAGCCCGCGTTATTGAGCACGCAGCATGGCGGCACGCCTTACGGGGCCAGCCACGTGGCTGGCGCGCGCAGCGACCGCCCGGTGGACGAGCACGAACGAGCGTTATGCAAAGCACAAGGCAGGCGGCTCGCCAAACTCGCGCTGGCATTACATAAAATGCGCCAGGAGGTGTCTTCATGAGACAGTGGTTAGAGACGCTGGAAGAGAAACACGGGCTCGATACGTTGACGCGACAAGCACGCCTGCTGGTGCTCGTTAGCTTTGGCGTGCTGCTGCTGTTGGTAATTTATCGTGGATTCTTCGTGCAAGGCGAGACGTTCAATTGGCGCCCCGTCGTCGCGTTCGTCCTACCCCTGGTGCTGTTCTTGCCATCGATCATTGGCCAACGTGCCCGTGGGCACGCATGGCTTGCCTTCGTCAGCTTGCTCTACTTCACACAAGGCGTCATGCTGGCGACGCTGCCCGGCCAGGGCATGCGCGGAGTGTTGGAAGCGCTGGTATCGCTGGCGCTATTTACAGGCTGCATGGGGTATGCCCGTTTTCGCAGCCGCCAACAGCGCCTCAAAGGCTGAGTGTATCAGTAGAACCACAACCAGCCACTCACACCTGCCGCGATCAGCAGTGCACCTATGGCATAGTGGGTTTGCGCACGAGACGCGGCAGGAGTGGCATCCGCGGGGGGGCGGTCAAATTTTTTGACGCCCGTAAGCATGGCAGTGACTAAGCGCTCGCCTTGAAGCGCATGCCACATCAGCCCCAGAACGTGCACACCGATCAATACCAACAGTAGGTCGCTATTCAGTGCATGCAGTTGGCCCAATAAATCGCCTACCCCTGCCCCTAACAGCCCATACAGCGGCGCTTGAAAGAAAATATCATCGCTCAAGAACAAGCCACTGAGCGCTTGAAACCCCAACGACGCCAGTAGCAATACGACCATCCAGCCGCCAAGCGGATTATGGCTAGCGTAGTGTGGTGCGCGTCGTGTCATCAGCGCTTTGGTATAACGTGCGGTGACAGTTGGCCCGTACAAGAACGTGCCAAAGCGGGCATACGGCGTGCCCACCAGGCCCCAGATCACGCGAAACACCAATAACCCAATGATCAAATAGCCCGACTGGGCATGCACTTCCAGCGGAAATAGAAACGGCTGGCCCGACGTTTTGGTGGTGTAGAACGAAATCACCACGGCTGCCAACAGGGACCAATGAAACAAACGAATGAACGTATCCCATACGGCTATGCGTGTCGTGCGGCTCTGCATCTGACGATCCTCAATCCTCGTACTGGTAGAGTTTCTCATTTATTGACGGGTTCTCCTAGGAGGATTCCACCCACTCACCAACGCTGTGTCACTGCACCAACCGTTTTGGGTCATCCACCGAACAACACTTGAGCTTTATCGGTAGACCAGCGAACATGACACTAATGCAACTTATCACCGCAAGGGAGCTTCACCGATGACACGTAATATTGCCGACGTCAGGCGTGACTACGAGGGTGGGCGTTTGGATGAAACGCACACTCCTGACGATCCGTTCGTGATGTTCGATGAGTGGTTCAGCCTGGCGCTCGAAAGCGAAGGTAAAGATGGCAATGCCATGACACTTGCCACCGTGGATAGCCAAGGCCGTCCCCATGCCCGCGTGGTGCTGCTCAAAGGGTTCGATGAGCGCGGCATGGTATTTTTCACCAACTACCACAGCCATAAAGGCAGCGAACTGAACAACGTCCCCTTCGCCGCCCTCACGTTCTGGTGGCCCTCCCTATCCCGCCAAGTACGTATCGAAGGCGCGGTGGAGCAAGTATCTGCCGAGGAGTCGGACGAGTACTTTGCCAGCCGCCCGCGTGGTAGCCAACTGGGGGCTTGGATTGCGACCCAGAGCGTGGTGATTCCTGACCGCAACTGGATCGAAGAGCGTCAAAAACGTTTTGAACAAGCCTATGAGGGTCAGGATATTCCGCGCCCCATCCATTGGGGCGGCTACCGTGTCCATCCAGAAATGATCGAGTTTTGGCAAGGGCAACCCAGCCGCTTGCACGACCGCTTGCGCTATGAGCGACGTGATGGCGGTGAGTGGAGCCGCTTCCGTTTAGCGCCTTAATCATCCCGCGCAAGACGGCACCTAGCAAGTGGCCTGCCGGTGTTGACCAGCAGGCCATTTTATTGGACATGGTGTTGAACAGGGTTAATCCGGCTGACTCTCCAAGCGGTGCCGCTGCCACTCGCTGTCGGGTTCGTTTAGCCGTAGCACGGCATCAATCACCTGCTCTTCCATGTTGTAACGGCATCGGAAGCCAAGATGCTTCATCAGTGCCCGCATCGGGTGGTTATCCACCATGATTTTGCCGATCATTTCGAGCGTGCCGATGCTGGTGCAGT
Source organism: Halomonas sp. CnH100-B (assembly GCF_024124605.1). Classification (NCBI taxonomy): domain Bacteria; kingdom Pseudomonadati; phylum Pseudomonadota; class Gammaproteobacteria; order Oceanospirillales; family Halomonadaceae; genus Halomonas; species Halomonas sp. CnH100-B. Next base: position 676,459 of record NZ_JAMXRX010000001.1, read on the forward strand.
AATCGATCATCTTCTTCATCAGCAGGCTACCGATCCCCAGGCCCTGCAAATCATCGCGAATGATGATCGAGAACTCGGTACGGATATTGTCAGGGTCATTCCACACCCGCACGACGCCAAGCATTTCCTTACTGCCATCATCGTGCTGATGCTCGGCAATAAAGGCCATCTGACGGTCATAGTTGATGTGCGACAGAATCGATAGGTCGCGCTGGGTAAGGTTCGACTTGTTATGGAAGTAGCGAAACCGAATGCTCTCCTCTGAGAGCTGCCGGTGAAAGGTCGTGATCAGTGGCGCATCCTCTGCGCGAATGGGCCGCACTTCTACCTGCCAGCCATTTTTCAACGTCACCCACTGTCGAAGCTCTTCTGGGTACGGCATGATCGCAAAACGCGCGGGGTGTCCTAAGTCCATGGCAAAATCCACGGCCAACATGCCATCGCGATTTAGCAGCAAGGGATTGAGCTCCAGGCCGCGAAGGTCGGTTAAATCCGAGGCCATCTGGGAAAGTTTGACCAATAACTGGCACAGATGCTGGATATCACGTTCGGGGTCGGCCGAGTGCTCGCGGATCAACGACGCCGCGTGGGTGCGGCCTACCACATCCGAGGCGAGGCTCATGTTGAGTGGCGGCAGCGCCACCTGGCGGTCTGCCAGTACGTTGACCTTGTAGCCCCCAATACCGAACACGATCAGCGGCCCAAACACGGGGTCCCGTGTGATGCCTGCACAAATTTGCATCGAGTGTTTGCCACGCTGCATGGGCTGGAGGCAGTACTCACGAATGGCATGTTCGGGAAACTTCTCCTGCACTTTATCGCCCAACCGCCGAACGCCCTCAGCGACTTGCTCCGGTGTTTCCAAGTCTTGCAGCAGCCCAGCGGAAATCTTATGCGGATGCTTGCGGTAGCGATACGGCCGGCAGTTTCCCTCGTGAACGACTTTCAGCGCCTTTGGCCCAGGAAAGCGTTCGGCGACCACCAAGGCTTCTTCGGGCGAGTGCACGTAGGCACTGGTGGCAGTGGGAATACCGTAGGCCTCCAGCACTCGGGCCGTTTCAGAGTGCGTCAGCGTCTGCCTGCCCTGCTCTTTTGCCTGTTTGATCAGCGCGCGACACTCAGCGCGAATGTCCGGGCTGGTAGAAAACGGCAGGCTGGGCGGAATTTCGTGTAGCAGCGCCTGAACGCGCTGGTAATCCACCATGTGCATAAACGCCTTCACTGCTTTTTCGGGCGAGGTGTAGGTGGGAATCCCGGCCAAGTTGCAGACATGGCGGGCATTGAGCGCCTCTTTCAACCCCATCCAGCTGGTGAGTAAATTGCGTTTGAAGGTTTTGCGGTGATCGATGAGTGCCTGAGCCGTGACTTGGGAAGGCGCCAGTCGTGTGGGGGCGTGCACGACCAGTACGGCATCGACGTTAGGATCGGCGGTGACGATTTGCAGCGCCTCTACAAAGCGCTCTGGCGTTGCGTTTCCGCCTAAGTCCACAGGGTTCTCACCCGGCTTACTCATATCCACCTGACTTTTATGCAGCGCCGCCTGGGTCTCCGGGCTAAATTCCGCTAGTTTGCCTCCTGCGCTCACCAACTTATCGATAGCCAGCATGGCAGGCCCAAGGCCGTTGGAAACGATCGCCAAGCGGTCGCCGCGCAGCGGCTTCATGCGGGATAGCGTTTCCAGCGCATCGAGCATTTCATCTGAATCGTTGACCCGCACGACACCCGCCCGGGCGAAGGCCGCATCGAAAACGACATCGCGGTTAGCGATGCCTGGCGTTGGGGGCATGCCGGAGATATCCGACTGCGGCGTGCGGCCGCTTTTGATCGCTACGACCAAGCGATTGCGGGAGGCATCCCGTACGGACGTCATGAAGTGCTGGGCGTCCGTGACTCGCTCTAAGTGCAACAAGATGGCTTGGGCAGGGGAAAACTGATTCACGTAGTCGATCAAATCAGGGAGCAGCACATCCACACTGTCCCCGACGGTAATCAAATGGGAGAAGCCCACATCTCGGCCTGCAGCCCAGTCGATCATCGCGTTGGCCAGCATCCCCGACTGGCCTAAATACGCGACGCGACCCGCCTTGACCGGCTGACTCGCATACGAGGCATTGAGCTTTTTACCCGGCACGATCAGCCCCATACACTCCGGCCCAAGCACGCGAATCCCCGATTCACGAGCGGCCTGGAGCATACGCTGACGAATCGACCCTTTGTTACCCTCCTCTCGGTCCAGGTAGGCACCTCCGGAGAGCACCAAGGCGGCCTTCACACCATACCTACCGAGCTTTTTGATGAGCTTGGGGACGCCTTCGATGGGTGAACACACCACCGCGAGATCGGGTATGTCGGGTAATTCGTCTACGGTGCGCACGCAGTCCACACCGAATACCGATACGTATCCCTTCAAGTTCACGGCCCAGAGTTTGCCTCGAAAGCCGCCTTCTTGGAGATTGCTCAAGACCAAGCCACCTAGAGACGCCGGTTTTTCAGAGGCACCGAACACTGCAACCGAGCGAGGTTCGAAAAAATGATGCAAAAAACGTGTGCTCACGGATGCGTCTCCCCTGACATGAATGACTACTGTGTACGACTTATTGACACTGTCGCGCAAGCCCCCGGGGCGATTAAGGTGGCTCTAACGTTACCGGAGCGCTTGAATGATCACTGCCTACCTTACCCACCCCGACTGCGCATTGCACCACATGGGGCCAGAGCACCCCGAAAGCCCTCTGCGCCTGGAGGCCATTCGCGCGCGGCTGTCACTGTCTGGGCTGTTGCAACAAACCATGCAGGGGGATGCCAAAGAGGCGTGTGATGAAGCGCTGGCAAGAGTCCATCCGCTGCGCCATCTCCACGCACTGGAAAAGTGCTTACCCAGCGAAGGGATCGTAACGCTAGACAGCGACACCATGATGAACCCCGACAGCCTAAAGGCTGCCCGCGTGGCTGCCGGTGCCGTCGTTCGCGGTGTGGATCAGGTATTCAAACGTCAGGCAGACAATGTTTTCTGTGCAGTGCGCCCCCCTGGCCATCATGCCGAAGCATCCGATGCCATGGGCTTCTGCTTTTACAACAACATTGCCGTGGGGGCCGCCCACGCCAGAGCCACATATGGCGCTAAGCGCATCGCCATTCTCGATTTCGACGTTCATCAATGCAATGGCACCATCGACATTTTCAAAAACGATCCAGACGTGCTGATTTGCACCAGTTTTCAATACCCGTTTTACCCCTGGCGGTACTTACGCAGCGAGTGGCAAAACGTAGTGAATACACCGCTGGAGGTCGGTACCGGCAGTGAAGAGTATCGACGCATCATCGAGCGCCACTGGCTGCCAGCGCTACACGCCTTCAAGCCTGATCTCGTGATGCTGTCAGCAGGCTTTGACGCCCACAAAGACGATCCGATGGGTGATATTTGCCTGGAAGACGAAGACTTCTACTGGGTGACGCATCTTGCCATGGAAATTGCGGCACTCTACGCCGATAACCGCGTCGTGTCGGTGTTAGAAGGCGGTTACAACCCAACGTCACTGGCTAGCAGTGCCGAGGCCCATCTGAAAGCCCTCTTGGGGCTGCCCTTCACCAATGCGCCTTAGCGGCCCTGGTAGGGAGGGAGCTGTGGTACTATTCAGCCACCATGTTGCCCTCCATTTTACGTGACCGTTATGACCGCTACTTCTGAAGAGCACGCAGCGCTGCGCATCGCGTCAGGGCGTAAACCCTTTGTCGAACCGTTACGCTTGGGCGAGCGGCTCAAACAAATTCGCTTGGCTAACCAATGGACGCTGGAAGATGTCAGCCAGCGTACTGGCATTGCTCGCTCAACGCTTTCTAAAATCGAGAACGACCAGGTATCGCCGACGTTTAGCGTGGTGCAAAAACTGATCAGCGGGCTCAACATCGACCTCCCCCAGCTCTTTACACCCCCCAAACGTGAACGCTACACCATGGGTCGCCGCGATCTCACGCGTAAAGGAAAAGGCCAGCTACACCCGACCCCTACCTACGAACACGAGCTACTGGGCCATCAGCTCGCTCAAAAACGCATGATCCCGTTCAAAACCATCGTGCGGGCACGCAGTTTTGATGAGTATCATCAGTGGGTGCGTCACGATGGCGAAGAGTTTTTGATGGTGCTGCACGGCGACATCATGCTCTATACAGAGTTCTATGCGCCGCTGGTACTGGCCGAAGGCGACAGCATCTACTTCGATAGTGACATGGGTCACGCCCTAGTCTCTACCAGCCAAGACGATGCTGTCGTGCTTTCGGTGTGTACCCGAGGGGATTTGGTTTAACGCGACGGAGGCCGACTATAAACAGTTCGTCGGTTTCGGTAACCCGGCAATCCTCGCTAAACGCTTCGGCGGGCTGCCGGGGAAAAGGCGCATCAAGTAGACCGATCGCCCTTTTTCCTCGCCCAGTGCCTGTTTGGTGGCTTTGACGAGCGGCCGCATCGCGGGTGCCATTTCATAACGCGCATAAAAATCACGCACCACGCGAATGAGTTCCCAATGCTCCTCTGTCAGTGTTAGCTCCTCATCCTTAGCTAACAAATCGGCTACGTGCTTGTTCCAGTCCTCCTGCTTTACTAGATAGCCTTCGGGATCGAGTTTAATTTTTTCATCATAATCAAGATAACGGTATAAACTTTCATCACTCATTGATCAGTACCACGACAGGATCTTAGTATGCTGCTCGGTCAGTTCGACAAAGCCTTTCATATCCACCAGCGTTGCGTGATGACGGAAGACCACCTCGCTCAGGCCGCGCGCCACGGCATCCTCTTTTAGCACACATACGTTCACATCAGCCTTAGCATTCCAGCCTGGCCAATCGACGTACAATAACGCCTGAACGCCATCTTCAATCAGCAGAATGCTATCGCCCTCCGTTACCGTAGAGAGCATTTGCGCAGCCGCTTCGCTGTGTGGGGGCTTGTTCAGAATATGTAACATGTCGCTGCCCGTTTAAAAATTCATGACATAAGAGTGGCGTTGGATCAGTTCGGGCAATCGTTCGTCGGCCATCACCGTTACCCCATCCACTAGCTGGTCTAACTGCAAATGCAACGTCTCCAGCGCACTTTGCGGCACTAGCAACTGGTCGATGTCATACATGTCCAGCATATCGATGGTCGGTAGCGTTGCTTTCTGCCCTGGCGCTCCAACGGCTTGCTCTTTGACCAGCGCCAGCACGCCCTGACCAAGAAACAGTAGACTGACCGCTTGGCCAAACGCGGCAGCCACCAGGGCAACGTCTAGCCCTTCTCGCAGTGCATTGGAGCTATACGGCGCATGACGAATGATCACCAGCCGCTCGTGTTCATGACTCATCTGCATTGCTCCCTAAGCAAACGTGATCAAACGGTCGCACCGCTGCTGAAGTGTCAGCAGTTGCCCCAAGCCGGTCAATTCGAAGGGCGCTTGCAGGTTGAAGTGCGTTTGACCATGGCGCTTGGCCTCGGTCTCGCTCATCACGCCACGGCGCAGCGCCGCGGCAATGCACACATCCAGCGCCACACCATGCTCTTGGTGCAGAGCGACCCAGGCCTCTCGCATGTTGAGCTCGTCTTGAGGAGGCGTCATTAACTGAGAGGCATTATGGATGCCCTCTCGATAAAAGAAGACCCCCGCCACTTGGTGGCCGCTGCTAATGACCGCTTTGGCAAAACGAAGCGCAGAGTGTGGGGCCGCACTTGCATAAGGTGCGCCCATCACCAATAAGCCGTACTCCATAGCGTCGTCTCGTGCTGAATCCGCGAAAAAAAACAGACCCTACCAAGTAGGGTCTGTCATGGATGTCACGTCAAGTGACCACCTGATTTATGTCGATCAGTCGTTGCTCATGATGCCCAGGATAGACAGCAGGCTGACGAACAGGTTGTAGATGGAAACGTACAGCGTCACCGTTGCAAGAATATAGTTGGTCTCGCCAGCACGGTGCACGATTTCGCTCGTTTGATAGAGAATCGCAGCAGACGCAAACAGCACGAAGCCTGCCGACACCATCAGCGACAGCGCGGGAATATTGAAGAAGATGCCCGCCACCATAGCCAGAATCAGTACGATGGCACCGGCCATCAAGAAGTTGCTCAAGAAGCTGAAATCTTTCTTGGTGGTCAACGCGACTGCGGACAGACCGATGAACGTCAGACCCGTCATGGCCAGCGCGTTCATAATCAGCGCCCCGCCGTTAGGCAGCGTCAGGTAAGCCGAGATGATCGGGCCTAAGGTGAATCCCATGAAGCCCGTGAAGGCAAACGTGGCCAATAGGCCCGCAGCAGAGTTAGCGGTTTTGTGGACCAGGAACATCAAACCGTAGGCCCCAATGAAGAACACGAAGATGTTCATCTGTTGGATACCCATGGCCACGGACGCACCAGCCGTGACGGCAGAAAATAGCAGCGTCATGGCCAGTAGTGCGTAAGTATTACGTAACACTTTGTTGGCACTGACACCGCTCACCGTACTGTGAGCTTGCGTTCTAGCCGTATTCGAATCGTTAAAAGCCATGTATCTATGCTCCCTAGTGGTCATACTATCAACGGACAAGCATGCCGTTACCTAGTTCCAGACGCAAGTGTTAGTCTTCCACGTTCCCCAGATGCGTTTGTGCTCCTCCTACAGACAAGTTGACTATGCTTTAACTTCCACAACGACTTGGACAGAGCCATGCATCATAAGATCCCTACCTTACTCTCTCGTGTGAGTATTTTTACCTTCTCTACACTAGCCCTTTCAACGGCGGCTTACGGTTTCACACCCAGCGGTGACGATATTTCCTACGAAGTGAACGGCGAGCGCTTCGAGGGTTACTTCGTCTCCGGGGGCGACAATGCCAAAGGCAGCGTCATCATCGTCCACGATTGGGACGGCGTGGATGACTACGAGCGCCAGCGCGCCGATATGCTGGCAGAGCAAGGGTACGATGCGTTTGCTGTCGACCTGTTTGGTGCAGGCAATCGCCCACAAGCCGTCGAAGACAAGCAAGCCGCTACGCAAGCGCTTTACCAGGACCGCGACCGCATGCGTACGCTCACGCTGGCTGGGCTGGAGCAAGCCCGAGCATCGGGAGCCGCTACCGAGACGGTCATCATGGGCTACTGTTTTGGCGGGACGGTCGCGTTAGAGATCGCTCGTTCTGGGGAAGCCAGCGACGTTGCCGCCTATACGAGCTTCCATGGCGGGCTGGACACACCCGAAGGCCAGTCCTACTCCAGCGATACACCTCCCATCTTCATTGCTCACGGCGGTGCCGATGAGGCCGTCAGCCTAGACGCTGTGGCGACGTTGGCAGAAGAGCTGGAAGCGGCGGGAGTGACTTATGAAGTCGGCATCTATTCGGGTGCGCCGCACGCGTTCAGTGTCTTTGGCAGCGACCGTTACCACCAGCGTGCCGATGAGCAATCCTGGGCCACTTTCAATCAGTGGCTCGAAGAGATGTTGTAACCACACGGCAGACGGAGCCTGTATCGAAAAGGGTAGCCGACGCTACCCTTTTTCGTTGCCCACAGGCACATCCTTTATGACACGTAGCGCTTACAGTGGCGGGGCTTCGGTGTCGTCCTCATCCTCATCTTTGTGCGGGGTGGCGACCGTCGAGGTGACTTGGCGAGCATCCTGAGCATTGTAGAGCCGGGCATCGATGATGTTCAGCACGGTCAACTGAGCAAACAGCACCGCAAAACAGATGATTAAACCTTTTAACATGATCACGTTCCTTTGACAGGCGAAACGCTCGCCTGAATGTCTCGAATAGTAGCGCAGGGCTACCAGAAAGCAACGCAGCGCTCAAAATAAACGGCCTGTCCTGCTAGACGAACTCCTCAGTGTCGATATCCGCCTGCTGGGCCTCATTGTAGCGGGCACCGGCCACCTCATGGGGACGCATCATATCGTTCAGCAGGGCTACGTCCGGCGCGCTCAGTACGACCTGCTCGGCCTGGAGATTTTCACGCATATGCGCGGCGGAGCGTGTCCCGGGAATCGGAATCACATGGCTGCCCTGCGCCTTTACCCACGCCAGCGCCAGTTGGGCTGGCGTGATCTCCAAACGCTGCGCCACCGACCGGAACTGCGCCAGCAGCGTCAGGTTATGGCGAAGGTTTTCACTCTGGAAGCGCGGCATTCCCGCTCGCATGTCCCCCTCTGCAAACGCAGTAGCGGCATGAATCGCACCGGACAGAAAGCCGCGCCCGAGCGGGCTAAACGCGACCAGTGCCGTTCCTAACGCTTGGCATGCTTGACTAAGGGCAATTTCGGGATTGCGCGTCCATAGCGAGTATTCCGACTGCACAGCCGCAATCGGGTACTCGGCATGCGCCTGACGCAGGGTATCGGCCGAAATTTCTGATAGGCCCACGGCACGCACCTTGCCCTCCTCTACCAGCCGCCCAAGTGCTCCCACGCTCTCCTGGATAGGAACTTGACGGTCCATGCGGTGCAGGTAGTAAAGATCCAGATGATCGGTCTTCAGGCGCGTAAGACTCTCTTCGCACTGGCGCTTGAGGGTCTCAGGGCGCCCGTCGATCACGCGTTTGCCGCTCTCTGGGTCCATGGCCATGCCGCACTTACTGGCCAGTAAAAATGCCTGGCGCTTGGAAGCGAGCGCCTTGCCCAGCAAGCGTTCATTCGCCGTCCCTCCGTACAGCGTGGCCGTATCGAAATGGCGATAGCCCATCTCGAAGGCATCGTTTAGCGCGCGTATACCCGCATCTTCGGGCACGACGTGTCCGTAGCCATGGGATAAATTCATACAGCCGAGACCGATACGCGGCGAGTCGACTTCCTTCAAACGTTCATAGAACCCTGACATACAACACCTCTCAACCATGATTACGACGCTATCGCCTGCGCGGGGTGCGCCAACGCCGTCGGGGTCACCTGCTCGCCCAGCCAAGCGGGCAAACGATGCTCGAGATAATAGCGGGGCCGCCAGGGAGCGCCTTCGATAAACCCGACATGCCCGCCGCTTTCCCAAAGCTCCAGCGTCACGCAGTCCGGTAACGCATCGGCTGTTGGCACGCTGTGGGGGTAAATAAAAGGGTCGTCCTTGGCATGGACGATGAGCGTTGGCACCTGAATGGCGGGCACGAAGAAAGCACTACTGCTGCGCTGGTAATACTCGTCGGCATTGGCAAAGCCGTGCAAAGGGGCCGTGACACGCCCATCGAAATCCCAGAACGACTTCATACCGTCCAGTGTTTCCAGCGACGTCAGCCGCGCAAGCTCGTCAGCACGGCCCTGTGCTTGAAAGGCGCGCTGTTTGGATTCGACATAGTGGCGCAAGTCACGCAGAAAACGCGCCTGATACACCTTCGAGAACCCCTGACTAATACGGTCGGCGCAGTGATCCAAACGAAACGGCACCGACACCGCGACCGCTGCCTGCAGCGGGCTGTGTTGCCCCGTCTCCCCGAGATATTTCAGCAGTACGTTACCACCCAAGGAGTAACCCACGGCCACCAGGGGCTTGTGCGGGTAGCGCGAGGCAAGCTGCTTGAGAATATCTGCAAGGTCTTCACTGGCGCCGGAATGATAGCCCCGCGCCCGATGATTGGGTTCGCCGGAACACCCCCGCCAGTTGACCGCCACGCTCTGCCACCCCTGCGCCGCCAGCGCCCGCTGTTGGCCAAGGATGTAGAGTGAATTAGAACTGCCCGTCAGGCCATGCAGTAAAACGGCGCAACGCGTCGTGTCCCCCTTGGGGCCGTACCAATCCACATCGATGAAGTCGCCATCGTCTAGCGTCAGCCGCTCACGTTGACGCTCAAGGGAGGGCTTCGCACGAAACAGTGGGCTAAAGAGCGTTTGCAAGTGCCCACCGGGCAACCAACGCGTCGGTCGAAAAGGGACGTCTGAAAAGCGCATGCCAAGAGTACCCGCCAAGAAAATCGCAGGCTAGCTTAGCAAACTTTTAACGAAACGCAGTGCCTGAGGCGCTTGCACCTCTCACTCCTCTTTCACATCGACCTTGCGCAAATCGTCGATGGCTACGCCCTCAGGTAACTCGTCGGGCGATGCCGGCAACCAGACCGGTGAGAGATCACTATCTTCTCGACCATCCTTGTGAGTATGCCCAGGAATGCGATACACCACCTGCTCGTGTCGATGATCCCACGCGTAAATCCTTTCCATGTGCTTTCCTCGTTGGCCCGCTTGGTGGAGGTTGTTAACACATCTGTTATCGCCCCCGTCAGGCGTGGGGATGCCTCTCTGCTGGTTGATTTTGCTATAGTGAGGCCTAGCCACGCTCAGGAGACGCCAATGCTTGCCCTGCACCAGCTTAGCAAAGCCTTTCACACGCCACAGGGCAAACTTCAGGTACTCGATGGCGTGAGCGTCACTCTCACTCCTGGCAGCAGCCTGGCATTGATGGGCGAATCCGGTAGCGGCAAATCGACCTTGCTGCATTTAGCCGCCGGATTGGATACCCCGGATACCGGTCAAGTCATCATCAACGACCAACCTCTCTCCCAGCTCAACGAAGCCGAGCGCGCCCGGGTGCGGCGACAGCAGTTAGGATTAGTCTTTCAGCAGTTTCATCTGGTGCCTAGCCTGAATGTGGCCGATAACCTACGCCTGCAAGCACGGCTGGCGGGCAGGGAGGACCCCGCGTGGAGCCACCATCTGATCGATAGATTAGGGCTAACCGGTAGGGAAGCGCACTTCCCCGAACAGCTCTCCGGCGGCCAGCAGCAGCGGCTGTCGATCGGACGGGCCCTCGCCGTTCGCCCAGCGTTACTGCTGGCGGATGAACCGACCGGAAATTTAGACGAGCAAACCGCCGATGGCGTCCTGACGTTGCTGCTCTCTCTGGTCAAAGAAACCCGCTGTGCGCTGCTCATGGTGACGCACAGCGCCCGCGTTGCCGCTCCGCTTGACCGTACTTTACGCCTGCACCGGGGGCAGTTACAGGATCCCCATTCATGATCGGACGCGCCCTCCTCACGCTACTCAGCCACTACACGCGCCACCCTGCGCAACTGGCGATGCTGCTGGTGGGGCTGTGGGTCGCCAGCGCCCTATGGAGCAGCGTTCAAGCGATTAACGCCACGGCAAAGGAAAGTTATGCCCGCGCTAACGCTCTCTTCAGCGCCGATACCGACCAGCTCGACCGCTTGGATGGTCAGCCGCTACGCATGGATGACTACCTGGCTCTGCGCCGGGCTGGGCTACCCGTCTCCCCACTGTTGGAAGCCACGATATCCCATGAAGGAGTATCGCTGACGCTGCTGGGTATCGACCCCCTCACGCTGCCCACGGGTGAAGGCAGCGGCTCGCTCATCGACTTCATCACACCCCCTTGGCGAACACAGCTCGCCCCGGATACGTTGCCCTCCCTCGGGCTGAATCGTGGTGATGGCCCTGGTACGAGGCCCACCCTTGGCGATTACACCCTGCCGCCGATTCAACTGCGCAGTGACTTGCCGCCCGATACGCTTGTGATGGATATTGCCGCCCTCTCTGCGCTCATGGGGGAACAAACGACGCTACGCTTGGTGACCGAACCCGATGCCATCGAGCGACCGCCCAACGGCTATCGGATGACCCGGGCCGCCAGTGTGGCATCCCCCGAGCAGTTGACCGACAGTTTCCACCTCAATCTCACCGCACTGGCGTTTCTCTCGCTGGTCGTAGGCTTGTTCATCGTGCAGGCCGCCCTGGGCTTGGCCATGGAGCAGCGATTGTCGACCATGCGCACGCTTCGTGCCCTGGGCGTACCGGCCACCAGCCTCACCCTGGCCATGTTGATAGAGCTATTGATATTGGGTGGCTTAGGGGCTGCCGCCGGCGTGGTCAGTGGGCTGTGGCTGGCGAGCAAATTCCTACCAGACGTTGCCAGCACGCTCAGTTCGCTCTATCGCGCCGAGGTACAACACGCGCTGAGCTTACCGTGGCACTACTGGCTGGGGAGCGTTGCCATAACGTTAGGAGGGTTATTGCTGGCCGCGAGTGGCACGCTATGGCGCGCCGCAACTCTCGACGTCCTCGCGTTAGGGCATGCCCATGCCTGGCGCAGTGCCTATCAGCGCCAGCTACGTGGCATGCGAATCGCGGGCGGGGTAGCGGCGCTATCGACGCTTGGGTTGGCACTGTGGCTTAGCAGGCTCCCCACCGGCAGTGGTTTGATGCTGAGTTTCGCGCTCGTCGCTGCGCTGCTGCTCACCTGTGCGCTCTGTTTACCCCCGTTGCTCGATGCCATCTTACGCGGTTTGCAGGCCGTCTTTCGCCGCGTGGCGCTGCTACAGTGGGCGGTGGCGGATATGCAGCTACAGCTTCCTCGCCTATCACTGGCGATGATGGCGCTGCTCATTGCCCTCGCAACGAATCTTGGCGTGAGCAGTATGGTCGGTGGCTTTCGGCTGACCTTCCTGGAGTGGCTGGACCAGCGGCTGAGTGCGCCACTCTACATCAACGCGGCCCCGGCTACTCTGGGGCCTCTCAACGACTGGCTACGCGACCAAGAGAGCGTGCTGGCGCTGTTACCCACCGCGAGAGGCAGTACCGAGGTAGTGAATGTTCGCAGAGCATCGGGCAGCCAATACTTACCACCGGGCAGCATCCCGCTTTTCGGCATTCAGCCTGTGCCGCGCCTCACCGAGCACTGGCCTCTCTCAGAGACCCAAAGCGGCAACACCACCGCGTGGCAGGCGCTCACACGCGACGGTGTCTTCATCAACGAGCAGATGGCGTTCGCACACGATCTCACCCCCGGCGACACCCTGACGCTCGTTCGTCCACAGGGCAGCCAAGAAGCCACCATCGCTGCGATCTACCCCGACTACGGAAATCCCCAACCGCAGATCGTCATGACCGTCGACACGCTGACCCAACGCTATGGAGGCGAGTTGGCCACCGTGGGCGTCGCTTTGCGAGAAGGCGCCGACGTCGCCCTGTTTCGTCGTCTGCTCATGGAGAGGTTCAACCTTTCCAGTGACGCGCTGGTCGATCAGCAAGAGGTCAAACAGGTAGCGACGACCATCTTCGAGCGCACGTTTAGCATCACGCGCGCCCTGAACGGCCTCACTCTGGGCGTGGCTGCCTTGGCTCTGCTGACCACGCTATTAGCCCAAGCCCAGCAGCGCCAACGCCACCTCGCCACGCTCTGGGCGCTGGGGGTGCCACGCAAAACGCTGGTCGCTCTTCCGCTGATCCAGCTCGGTGGACTCGCCTTGTTAACCGGGCTGTTTGCCCTGCCGCTAGGCATCGCGATTACCTGGCTGCTGGTCGCCGTCATCAACGTGGCAGCGTTTGGTTGGCGGTTACCGCTTCAGCTGTTTCCCAGCGAGATCGCCACCCTAATGATCACCGCCGTCGGTGTCGCCCTGTTGGCAGCCGCTCTGCCTTGCTGGCGGCTGTGGCGCAGCAGGCCAAGCGCTTTGCTGAGTGAGGGAAACACATGAAGCGATACGCGAAACGCGCCATGCTCGTCGGGTGGCTAGTCGGCATCTTAACGGGATGCAGCGACGAGCCACGCACTACGCCATCGCAAGAGGGCTTCGCTTGGCTAGGAGCACAGGCGGAGGGCTACGCCCAGGCCAGCGCCGACGTGCCGCTAACCTTTCCAACCGATCACGGCCCCCATCCCGATTACCGCATCGAGTGGTGGTACCTCACTGCCAACCTGGAAGACAGTGCTGGCCAGCCGCTGGGGCTTCAATGGACGCTGTTTCGTCAAGCGCTCATGCCACCGGATGAGCGCCCAGCACCTGCTCCCTGGGCCAGCGACCAGGTATGGATGGCGCACTTAGGGCTCTCGCAAGGGGAAACTCACCTTGCGGCCGAGCGGTTTGCCCGTAGCCACAGCCAGCAGCCCCCAGGGCAAGCGGGGGTCACGGCCTCCCCCTTTCATGCGTGGATCGACGATTGGGACCTTCAAAGCCCCGGTAGCGACAATTTTGAACGGTTCACCCTTCGCGCCTACAGTGGTGACGGCAAGGAGCGCTTTGGCTACGAACTTTCTCTGACCGCAGACGGGCCACTGGTGTGGCACGGCGACAATGGTTTCAACGCAAAAACCGTTCAAGGCCAGGGATCGCGCTACTACTCACAGCCCTATTTACGTATCGAAGGAAGCGTCACGCTCCACGGCGAGCAAAAAGCCGTGACGGGAAGGGGCTGGCTAGACCGAGAGTGGAGCAGCCAACTGCTGACCGCCGAGCAGACCGGCTGGGACTGGTTTTCACTGCATTTGAACGACGGACGCAAGCTGATGGCGTATCGGCTGCGTGGCGGCGGTGAGGACGGGGACTACCTGTTCACCCACCTCATGGACGCACGGGGCACGACCCAGCAACGAGGGACCGACGGCGTTGTCCTGACACCCCTTGAGATTCAGCGCGTGGCACGGCGGGATATTCCAACCACGTGGCAGCTAACGCTGCCTGACGCGGGCTTGGACCTCACCATCGAGGCCCGCCACCCTAATCGCTGGATGCCCACCACCGTGCCCTACTGGGAAGGCGACGTGACGGTGCGAGACACCGCCACACAAGAGGCTCTGGGGGTGGGCTATCTCGAAATGACCGGCTACGAGGTAAACGACTGATCGTACTCCTCTAGGATGGGCTGCCACCCTTCGGGTGAATAGCGCTCCAAACCACTTTCCCCCAGCCGCGTCAGCCACAGCCAACGATGGTGAATCAAATCCGCTACCACCGGCTGACGCTCGATGATCGCCTCGATGCGCTCTCTGGGTGCGTCGATCACCACGGTCAAACGCAGCGGCTCGTGATGAAGCTTGTCGCCATCGCGCAGCGACTGCTCCGGTAACCCAATGCGGAGTTGAGGAGAGTTACCTTCAATGACGCCTACATGGCCTCCCACGACCGAGTGCAGCAGCTTGTTGCCCGCGCCGTAAAGTCCTGGCACCACGGTGGATGCGTAATACTGCAGATTGATCCAGCTGGCGACCAGCATCGGCGCCATCATCAACCCTTCCAGCACGCTGCCTTCCGGATCTTGGTCAGGGTGGTACTCATGCAGGAAGACCCGGCCATCCAGCGCTTTGCCTTGCGTGCGCGACCTAGGGGCTAACACCAGCGCAGCGTTATTGACCAATCCCCATTCTGGCCGCGGCTGAGACCAGTCTGCACCGCGCATGGCCAAGGCCTTCAAACGATCGATCGCGCTCTCACTTTTGACGCCCAAATCAGATGCGCGCTCTAACCGAGTCGCCTCTCCAGCGCGCTGCGCGCCGTTCTCGAAAGCGGTCAACGCGCTTTCCAGCGCCTTGGGCATTTGATCATCCCGGTAAACATGCACCCGATCGGTCAGCGTGCAATGCGTTGCCGCCAGCGCAAAGAACGGGGTGGGCAGCGCGACGCCCGCCTGCTGCAACGATTGCTGAACGTCTCGGTCGTTCAATAGCGCAGCCGCGACCCGGGCGTTCATACCACCGCCCTGCCCGCCGCAGGCACCGCAGGTGAGCCCGGCATGGTGCGGATTATTGTCACTTTGTGAATCGTGACCCACCAGCACCAATAGCGACGCGCTCGGGTTGCCCAACAGCGTGAGCAGGTTCTTGGCCAACGCCACCTTTTCATGGCGGGCAATCGGCTCACCGTCGTAGGTGTGGAACAATCCGGCAGGCGCCTCGCATTGCGGCACCGATGCCGACTTACGCAGGCTGTCTTTGATCAACTTCCAGCCCCAGGCAATGCCGGTGGTCTCGACCAGTGTAAAGGTGGAGAGCGGCGCGTACTTGGCGTGGCGTACGCTTTGCCGTTGGCTCTCTTTTTGATAGCGCTGCACGCCCCGGGTTGTCGGATCTGGTGAGCCCACGCGATAGGTCGGTTTCAACAAACCGGGCACGCGGGGCTGAGCACGCTCTGGCCCCGTGGCCGCATCGGCTACCGGCATGGCGAAAAATCCCGCCACGCCCAGGGTGGTGACCGTAGGAGCAGCGTGTTCTAAATGACGACGGAAGCGCTCGGAGCGAACGTCGATACAAAACGCTGCTTGAACGTCGGGTGTGGTGGTGTGCGTCGTACTTGGAGCTGCCAACGAAGCCGCCAATGCCCGCTGATAGCCCAGCTCGTACGCGTGCTGCCAGCACCACAGCGCTTCATGCTGGGTAGGCGTGGACGCCTCATCGGCTTGCCATTGGGCAAGCCATTCACTCTGCTGAGTACTGGTGAGTTGATTGACACCAAGCCACTCCCAGGCCAGCGCCATCGCTGCCAGTTGGTGAATACCGGCCGCCTCCTGCTGATGGGCGCTGTGCCAACCCATGCCCTGACACCAGGATGCCCAGCCATTCACCCTCAGCAAGAGCGTATGGGTCAACACTTCGAAGGCTTCCGGCGTAAGCGCCCAGTCCACCGCCACCTGCTCGATTGCAGCCTTCGGCTCATCGGGCAGCGAGTGTATCGCTTGGCGCAGGGCCTTAGGCCAGCGTAGATCGTGCTGCGCCATACTTTTCCAGTAGTGATACAGCGACTCTCCTGCAGGCGTCGACCAGCGCTGCTGATGCTGATCGAAGTAGCTGGCGCAACTCTCCGCGAGCGGATCGAACCCGGTATGGCCCTCCAGACGAGCCCAGGCGCTATGCAGCGAAGCGGTCACTTTCGGGGGCGCTGTCAAATAACCGATCACGCTCTGCTCACTGTAGGCGTATCCGCCCTGACGTAGCGCCTGCTGCACATCTTGCCGCGTGATTCGGCCCGTTTCCCAGGCATGACGATAGAACTCGGCAGGCATGGTCATCGGCTGCCCGGCGCGACAGGTCAGTGCGTGGCTTACCCGCTCGATAGGCTGATGCTTCACTCCCCACCACGGGTTGACCGCAATCCACTGATCCAGCGGCCATACCGGGGCGATGGCATCGGTCGCTCGTGTTACCGCATCATGGTAAGGGGCCGTTTGCTGGGCGGAAGACGTCGCGGTTTCTGACACCGGTGACTGATTCATGACCACTCTCCTTTCAAACCAGGCGCCAAGGAGGCTGGGCGCGACCAGGGGCGAATGGGTGCCACCGCATCCACCGCGCGTTGGAACGGCAGCGCCAGATACAGGCCTTGGCTAAAGTGAACGCGCCAGCGCGCCACACAGCTTGCCTGAGGGAAGAGCGTTACGGCACCGGCAGCGAGCACGAGGCTTGCCAACATCAAGGTACCCAACAAGGCCGCTGTGAGGGTCAGAGGCGCGTACGCACTCGGCAACGCAGGCGCCAACACGCTGTGCAGCAAGGCATACAGCGGTACCAGTGCCAGCGCCATGGCGAATAGCGCCACACGCTTGGGTTTAGCCGTGCCCACCGGCATGCCTAGCAGCGTACTGCCAACCGCCAAGCTCAACAGCACGCCTAACAGTGGATTGTGGCTCACCAGTACCGGGAAGATAGCCAGCAGCACCGCGGCCAACGCTGCTGCGGGTAGCGCAAGGGAGAGGCGCTGACGCAGCGGGGCCAGTGGCAAGCGTTCGCAGCGTGCCGCGCGAACGGTGCGGCCAGACGCCAGGAACGAGTGCGCTTTGTAGAGCGAGTGCGCCAACAAATGCGCCAGCGCCAGCGTATAAGCGCCCACGCCGATTTCAAACAGCATGAAGCCCATTTGCGCACAGGTAGACCACGCCAGAGCGTGTTTGACGGACGTTTGCGTGAGCATCGTCATCACCGCCACGAGTGCCGTAAAGCCGCCGACGGCAATCAGCAGGTAGTGCCCCAACGTCAAGCCATCGAAGACCGGAAACAGGCGCAGCCACACGAAACCACCCAGGTTGATCACGCCAGCATGCAGCAGCGCAGACACCGGCGTGGGCGCTTCCATCACTTTAATCAGCCAGCCATGCATCGGCACCTGGGCACACTTGCACAGCGCCGCCACTGCCAGCGCCACCGAGGCGGCTTCCAATTGCCAGCCACCGCTTGCCACCGCCGCTGCTGCGAACAGTTCGGGGAGTTCGAACGTGCCAAAACGGGCATACAGCAGCGCCACTGCTGCGATTAAGGCGGCATCGCCAATGCGGCTTACGACGAATTTCTGCCACGCCGCCCGCTGGGCTTCGACACGCTCGGGGTAGAGCGTCAAAAGATGATGGAGCGCCACGCTCACGCCCACCCATGCGATCAGCATGACGACCAAGTGGTGGGTGAACACCAGCAGCATGACACTGGCGAGTACGACCAAGCACCAGGGTAAAAAGCGACGTTCACCACGGTCACCTTGCAAGTACCCTTCGGCAAAGCGCAGCAAGACGGTGCCTAATAAACTGATGAGCAGTGCCATCCACACGGCCAAACCATCGGGGTATAGCCCCAGCGGCTGAGCCGCTTCAGGCAGGCCGGTGGGCAAACCCAGCGCATCCAGCACCAGCAGGCCGCCTACGGCCAGGCTGGCCGTTAGCGCACTGGCGGTGAGTACGCGGCCGACTTTCCACGCGCGCTGAAGCGATGCGGGCGAGCTGGCGCGAGCGCTGGCACCCGCCATTACCAGCAGCGATACCGGAATCAATAACCAGAGCGCCAGCAGTGACAACACTGCGATCTCGATGACATGTGGCATAACCGTTCTCCCTTGGTCGTATGCCAAGGACTATGCCGTTCTCGCCACCATATAAAAAATAGTTTATATCTGATAAAACGTTCACTAAAACAGAACGAAGAGCCCAATCGCTACCGAGACGACGCTGCCATGAAGCTTAACTACCACCATCTTTACTACTTTTGGCAGGTGGCAAAATCGGGCCACCTGACCCGCACGGCCGAGGCGCTGCACGTGTCGCAGTCGTCGCTTTCGCAACAAATTCGTCAGTTGGAGGAGCGCCTGGGCCAGGCGCTGTTCATCCGTGAGGGGCGTCAGCTGCATCTTTCTGAAGCGGGCAGGCTCGCGTTCGACTACGCAGAAGCCATTTTCACCCAAGGCGAGGAGCTTAGCGCACTGTTTGCCGAAGGTGGCCACGCCCACCGCGAGGTGGTGCGTGTAGGTGCCGTCGCCACGCTGTCGCGAAACTTTCAGGAGGGGTTCGTGCGGCCGCTGCTAGGCCGAGACGATCTGGATTTGATATTACAAAGCGGCGGGCTGGACGACCTGCTAAGGCGTTTGTCAGCCCATAAGCTTGATGTCGTGCTCTCGAACCAGCCCGTTCGCGGAGACAGTGAGCATCCTTGGCGCTCACAGCGTTTGGCGCGCCAGCCGGTGAGTTTGATCGCAACACCGCACCTCACGCCACCGCCGGTATTTCCCAGCGCGTTGAACGGGCACGCCTTCATTCTGCCCGGAGTGGAAAACGCCACGCGTCACGCTTTCGATCAGCTATGCGGCCACTACCGCCTCACGCCCAAGATCGCTGCCGAAGTGGACGACATGGCCATGATGCGTCTGCTGGCGCGGGATACCCAGCACATCGCCGTCATGCCGCCGGTCGTCGTGCGCGACGAGCTGCATAACGGTACGCTGAAAGATTACGGCGCACTGCCCGGCGTGTGGGAGGAGTTCTACGCCATTACTATTCAGCGTCGGTTCGAGTCGCCTAGCCTGAAAGCACTGCTTACCCGCACGGGCGAGTCGTTGTTGGATTAGCAGCGATTATCGCTTTTAAACGAAGCCCTTGGGGCCCATCCTATACGTCGACTCTTGCTACCACGGGAATAAATGGAAATGAAAGTCTATCTCCGTCAGCGTGCGGCCCATTTCCTTGAGCTGCTGCGCTCTTTGGTTCAGGAGTCCCAGACACAATCTGGACACAGTGAAAGACCGGTGCATTTTATAGAGGGCTTGCTAGGGAGGAAGCGCAGGGCCTAGAAACGAAAAAAGCCCCTGATTTACAGGGGCTTTTCGAGATAAGTGGCGGAGGGACAGGGATTCGAACCCTGGATAGGCTATTAACCTATGCCGGTTTTCAAGACCGGTGCATTCAACCGCTCTGCCATCCCTCCGGCTTATGGGTGCGTATAATAACAGCTTCCCCTTGTAAGTCAACGCCTTTTGAATAAATTAGTAGAGCCTTAAGCCAACACGGGTAATCACGCCCCCCTCCATTTCACTCACGACCCAATGGATACCGTGCCAGTCCACGTCGTCACCGACGACGGGGTGCCCTCCCACTCTGAGCGAGACGAACTCCGCCAACGTCATCTCCTGCTCGCCGGGGCTCAGGGTCAAGCCGTAGGCTTGGGCGATGTCCTGCATTTGCGCATTGCCATCCAAGGTAAAGGTACCGAAGAAGGCGCGCTCCTGTTTAAGCTTGGCATCACCGTTGAACAGCCGGTTGAGCGCAACGAGGTCTTCCGTGCGACCGATCACGCAGATCACATCGCCCAGCTTCAGCCGGGTGCTGCCTTTGGGATGCAGCATGACGTGATTGCGGAATAGCGCGGAAATTAGTGCGCCCGAGGGAAACCGCAGCAGGCGAATGGGAACGTCTTCCAGGTCTTCGTTTTCGACCACGTACACGAACATCTCGAAGTCGTTATCTGGCAAAATACCCAGCGGGCCTCGACGGTTAGGCGTAGTGCCCGCTGGCACTTCGACTTTCAACCAGCGGGCCATCAGAGTGAGCGAGCCGCCTTGAATCAGCAACGACATCAATACAACCGCGAAGGCCACGTTGAAATAGAGCGAGGCGTTTTCGACACCGCCAATCACCGGGAAGATCGCCAACACGATAGGCACGGCGCCGCGTAGGCCAACCCAAGCAATGAAGAAGGTTTCGCGCCAACGGAATTTAAAGAAGGGTTTGATGGTGATCAGTACGGCCAGCGGGCGGGCAATGAAGATCAACGCCAGCGCGACGAACCCCGCAGGTAGCGCCACTTCCCAAAGCTGGCTAGGGGTTACCAGCAGGCCCAACACCAAGAACAGGCCGATTTGGCTCAGCCATGCCAAGCCGTCGTGCACGGGGAGAATAAAGTTGAGGTGCCGCCCGGGCTGGTTACCAATCATCAAGCCCGCCAGGTAAATGGCCAAGAAGCCGCTCCCCCCCAGCACGCTGGTTAGCCCGAATACGCTAAAGCCAAGCGCCAGCGCCAGCATGGCATAAAGGCCCGGCGCCAAATCCAGCCAGCGGAGCAGCTTGGCGCTCAGCCAGCCGCCACCAATACCCACCGCCAACCCGATACCAAACTGAGAAACGAAGAACAGCAGCGTTTCGGTCACACCGCCAATGTCACCGACCAACAGCTCCACCAGCATGAGAGTCAAGAAAATCGCCATCGGGTCGTTGGTACCCGATTCGATTTCCAGCGTGGCCCCCACCCGTTCGTTTAGGTTCACCCCACGGCCACTCAGCATGGAAAAGACCGCTGCGGCATCGGTGGAACCGACAATGGCCCCCACGAGCAATCCCTGCACCAGGGAGAGATCGAACACCCACATGGCAATGACGCCGACGATAGCGCTCGTAATAAAAACACCCAGGGTGGCGAGAGACAGCGCAGGACGGAAGCCCACCCGGAACGTTTTGAGGCGGGTGCGCAGGCCACCGTCGAGAAGAATCATGGCGAGCGCTAGGTGACCAATGGTAAAGGCCATGGAGTAATCGTCGAACTCGACTCCTAGCAGGCCCTCTTCACCGGCCAACATGCCCAGGCCCAAGAAAATCAGCAGCAGCGGTACGCCCACCATGGATGAGAGGCGGCTCGCCAAGATACTGAGCGTCATCAGGGAACCACCTACAAGGAAGAACGTATAAATTGCGTCCATGTCTCTCCGTCTCTACATCAATGCCGTTCTATTATTGCATGCCACTGCTTAATTTACTGAGCGTGTTCTCTAGGTTTATGCAAGGGGCTAGCCAGGTGCTTTGCCTGACAGCTAAACTCCGCCGTCCTACCATCGGGAGTTGAGGTTATGTTGAACGCTTTTTTGCGTGGACGTTCATTGATAGCACTGTCATTGGCCTTAATTTTATTATTTTCAGTTTCAGCGACTTACGCAAACGAAGAGCGTGAAGCCGATACTCCAGAGGCGCCGCTCAGTCTGGATAGCGACGTGATGCTGCCCGAAGGGCTATGGCCGAGCGATGACGGCCGTGAAGCGGTTGTTCCCGAAGAGGCCCCGAGCATGGCGGTGATGCCACCACCGCCACTCGACCCGCCACCGCTCAAACAGCTCACACTGATGCTGGATTGGTATTTAAGCCCCCAGCATGCGGCACTCATTGTGGCGAAAGAGCGTGGGCTTTTTGCTGCTCAGGGCTTGGATATCGAGCTTTCGACGCCTGCCGACCCGTCCATTGCCATCAAGCTTTTGTCAGCGGGAGAAGT
The DNA here is from genome assembly GCF_024124605.1 of Halomonas sp. CnH100-B. Classification (NCBI taxonomy): domain Bacteria; kingdom Pseudomonadati; phylum Pseudomonadota; class Gammaproteobacteria; order Oceanospirillales; family Halomonadaceae; genus Halomonas; species Halomonas sp. CnH100-B. The sequence continues at coordinate 698,674 of NZ_JAMXRX010000001.1, forward strand.
TGATTTAGCGCTGACGCGCCAGCCACTGCTGCACTTGCATGCCCACGAGGGCGCGCCCATCGTGCGCATCGCCACGCTGATCGAGACTCCGCTTAATGCCATCATCGTTGCCGGTGAAGCGCCGCCTCCTGCAGAAACCGAGGACGCCCTCGCCGATCTGCATTACGGTTTTTCTACCCGTGAAGGGCGCGATGTGCTGGTGGAGCGGCTGGTGCCCCGTTCAGTCCGTCAAGTGGACGATTTCGTTGCGCCTGAAAGCGTGCATTTCGATGCCGCCGATGCCCTGCGTTCGAGCAGAGTCGACGCCGTAGCGGATGGTTTTTTCCATACGCTGCCCCAACAGTTAGCGTCCGATGGCATCGTCACGCACACCGTGCGCTACAGCGAGCTCGACATCCCCCGCCATGACGGGCTGATTCTACTGGCCAACAGCGATGCCGTATCTCGCCGAGCCACCACATGGTCGCGAGTACTATTGGCATTGGAAGAAGCCAGCAACTGGATGATCGAGCATCCCAACGAAGCCTGGTCGCTGCTGGTCACGACGCACCCCGTGCTGGACAACCCCATTCATCAAGCAGCCTGGGAAGATTTGCTTCGCCGCGTCACGTTGAGCCCGGCCGCACTCGATGAACGGCGCTATGCGGCGTTTGAGCGCTATTTGCGCAGCGTCGGCGTGACGACCACCGAGCTTCCCGTCTCGCGTTTGGCGGTGAATCCGCATCTGCTGATGGAGCGGTGATCTCCCACTGCAAGACTAGCCTCATCTTCAACACGCTGGAGCAGCATGCACGATACCCCACTAGTGTTTATCGATGTAGAAACCACCGGCACCCGCGCCACCCGTGATCGCATCACCGAAATTGCCGCGCTCAAGGTTGTGGATGGCAATGTCGTCGAGCGGTACGTTAGCTTGATTCATCCCGGCACCAGCGTGCCGGCTCATATTAGCCAGCTCACTGGGATTGAAGACGACATGCTGGCGGATGCGCCAGCTTTTTCCACCATCGCCGCGTCGCTGTTGGAGTGGCTCGGCAGCGCCACGCTGGTCGCTCACAACGCCCGCTTTGATGCCAGCTTTTTACGCAATGAGTTCAAACGCGCGGGCTACACCTACCGGCCAACGCTGATATGCACGCTGCGTCTTTCCCGACGCTTGCACCCCACGCTGTCTGCGCACAACTTGGAGGCGCTGCTGACGCATTTTGACATTTCCCGGGCACGCCAACACCGTGCCGAAGATGACGCCACCGCGCTCTGGGCGCTATGGCAAACTTGGCAGCGCCAGTGTGAGCCTGAACGTTGGCAGGGCGCCCTTGCCGATGAGCAGCGTCACCGTAGCTTGCCTGCCCATCTCGCCAGCGAGCAGCTCGCCGATTTACCCAGCGCTCCCGGCGTGTATCTGTTTTATGGCCATAACCGACTGCCGCTTTACGTGGGCAAAAGCGTCAACCTGCGTAGCCGCGTTTTGGGGCATTTTCAGCGCGACCACCAAGACGATAAAGAGATGCGCCTTGCTCAACAAATCCAGCATATCGAATGGGAGGAGACCGCGGGGGATTTGAGTGCGCAACTGAGGGAGGCCAAGCTCGTCAAAACGTTGATGCCGATCATGAATCGGCAGCTACGCCGCCAAGGGCAGCTGAAAACCTGGTACTGGCCGAGCGATGCCCCCTGCCCCACGCTGGTCAGCGGCAAAGCCCTCAGCCAACCCCAGCCCGGCAAGCTGTTCGGGTTATTCAGAAGCGCCAAAGAAGCCAAAGAGGCGCTGCGTAGCGTCGCCGAAGAGCATCAGCTTTGCCCACGGGTGTTGGGCTTGGAAAAAGGCAACGGCCGCTGCTTTGCGCAACAGCTCGGCAAATGCCGGGGCGCATGCTGCGGGCAGGAGTCGTTGGACGCACACACCCAGCGCGCGCAGCATGCCCTGGCCAAACTGCAGGTGAGCGCATGGCCGTGGCCTGGCCGGATCGTGATCCGCGAGCAAAGTCGTCGCGGCGGCCCCATTGCGCATCATGTGGTCGACCATTGGTGCTACTTGGGCAGCGCCACGACCCGCAGACGCGCCCAGGCGCTAACGGGGGAAGCGCCACAGTTCGATGTGGATACCTATCGTATCCTGACGCGTTTTTTGAACGCGCCAGAACAGCACAAGCTCAGGATTTCGCCGCTATGATTGCGCCGCTATGAAAGCGTCGATGGCTTGCTGAAACGCTTCTGGCTGGTCGGCGTGCAGCCAGTGACCGGCGTTTTTCAGAGTCACCAGCCGCGCTCGCGGTAGCACTTCGCGCAGGGCGGGCAGCATATCGTCGCTCACGTACTGAGACTCTGCCCCGCGCAGCACTAGCGTTGCCCCCTCGAACGAGCCATCTCCATCGGGCTCGCCGATGATGGCCTCGTAGCCGCGCTGAATTTCGTCCAAACCAACCCGCACTTCCATCACTCCTTGCTCATTCCGCACGAGGTTGGTCGCCAGGAACAGCCTGGTCGGCCGCGAGTCCACGTGTTGGGCCAACAAGGCATCTGCGTCACGGCGGTTGGTCGGCTTGCCTTCCCGTACCTGCGCGAGCGCAGCAAAGACATCGTCATGGCCGTGCTGGTACGCCACCGGGGCAATATCGGCCACCATCAGCGACAGGCAGCGCTGCGGCGCTTGGCGGGCCAGCGTCATGGCAACCTTGCCCCCCATGGAGTGGCCCAAAATATGGGCCTGGTCGATGCCCAGCTTATCCAGTGCCGACAGCACGTCCTGGCTCATGGCGTGATAGCTCATGCCTTCGGCGTGTGGAGAGCGGCCGTGGTTGCGCAGGTCGACCGCGATGACTCGGCGCTTTCGTTGCCACACTTTCAGATGCGAGCGCCAGTTGTCGGCACTGCCGAGCAAGCCATGAATCACTACCAGCGGCTGGCTTTCTGCGTCGCCGTCAGCGGGCAGGTCCATCACATAAAGATCCACGGGGGCATGGTCGGTCATGCTACTTCCTTATCGGTTAAGCGGTTCGCGGGGCGGCGTCGGCCTGCCCAGTCCAGACCACCAAGCGGCGAGTCAGCCAAGCTAGCAGTAGACCGTACAGCGGCAGGAAGAACAGCAGGCTAATACCCAGCTTGATGGCGTAATCGACGGCCGCAATTTCTACCCAGTGTTGAGCCATGAACGGGTCAGGACTGTTATAGAAGGCGGTGGCAAAGAAGGCAAACGTATCCGCAAGGTTGCCGAGAATCGTCGAGCACACTGGAGCAACCCACCAGGCCCACTGGCGCAGCCGGTCGAACACCTGCACGTCCAACAGCTGGCCAAGCACGTACGCCAGAAAACTGGCAACGGCAATGCGAGCAACGAAGAGATTCCACTCGCCCAGCGCTTCGATACCGGCGAAGCTGCCACGTGGGAATATCACCGAGACCACGTAAGACACTAGCAAGGCGGGAAACATCACACGCAAGATAATGCTACGGGCTGGCCCCTTACCGAACAGTCGCACCGTCAAGTCAGTGGCGAGAAAGATAAACGGGAAGCTGAATGCGCCCCAAGTGGTGTGGAAACCAAACAGCGTAAAGGGTAGCTGCACCAAGTAGTTACTGGCAGCGATGATGGCAATATGGAAAGCGACCATCACCATGAGACAGCGGCGATGTTGGGCGTCGGTTAAAGCGAACATGTGGATTGGCCTTTTTTTACTAGAGAGAGGGGTTAGGGAACCCTCGGACAAGCGCGGTTAGCGCCACTGGGGCGCGCATTATACGCGTTCCTCACGCTAATGAAAGACGGCGCAGCTTGGGTGCTGCTCCCCGTCACCCAGGCATTGAGTGACGGGGTGGGCATCACGACATCAGCTATCGGTGGGGGTTGCTAGGTCGGCCGCCCCAACGTTGCGCTCGCGCATCGCCGCATGCACATCGTCTAGGCTGGTGGGGTCATCGATGGTGGAGGGAATGCCAAAGGACTTGCCATCGGCGATATTACGCAGCAGCTTGCGAAGTATCTTGCCCGACCGAGTTTTAGGCAGCCGGTTCACGATCAGCACCTGCTTGAAGCAGGCAATGGGGCCAATGTGTTCACGTACGCGCTCGATGAGTTCGGACTCCAGCGTTGCTTCATCGCCGTCGAAGCCATCTTTGGGAATCACCAGCCCTACTGGCAGTTGCCCTTTCAGCTCGTCGTGAATGCCGATCACCGCGCACTCCGCCACGGCAGGATGCGCGCCTACGACTTCCTCCATTTCTCCCGTGGAGAGGCGGTGCCCCGCCACGTTGATCACATCGTCGGTGCGCCCCATGATGAATAGGTAGCCCTCTTCATCGAAGTAGCCGCCGTCGCCGGTCAAGTAATAACCAGGGTAAGCAGCCATATAAGCACTGTGAAAGCGCTGCGGATCTCGCCAGATGCCGACCAAACACCCTGGCGGCAGCGGCTGCTGAATCACGACGCTGCCCTGCTGCATGGCGGCCGCCCGTTCGCCGTCGCGATCCACTATTTGCACGTTGAACCCGGGCACCGGGTATGTGGCAGACCCTGCCTTAGTGGGCGCCGCTTCGATACCCGGCAGATTGGCGGCAATCGGCCAGCCGGTTTCAGTTTGCCACCAGTGGTCGATGACCGGCACATCGAGCAGATCGTCCAGCCAGTGAAAGGTGGGTGGGTCCAGACGCTCCCCCGCCACGTAAAGATGCCGCAGACTGCTAATGTCGTATTTCTCTAGCTGTTTGGCGTCTGGATCCTCTTTTTTAATGGCCCGAAACGCCGTGGGAGCCGTGAAGAAACTCTTCACTTTGTACTCCTCGATCAAACGCCAAAACGCACCAGCATCCGGCGTTTTCACTGGTTTTCCTTCATACACCACGGTGGTGCAGCCACGCAGTAGCGGTGCATAGACGATGTAGGAGTGCCCTACCACCCACCCCACATCCGAGGCGGTGAACATCACATCACCTGGGGCCAAGTCGTAGACGGCTTCCATGGAGTACGCCAGGGCGACCGCATAGCCGCCGGTATCACGCACGACGCCTTTCGGCTTACCGGTCGTGCCTGAGGTATACAGCACGTAAAGTGGATCGGTCGCTTTGACGGAGACACACTCCACGTAAGGGGCATCCGCCACTAGGGTTTGCCAGTCCACATCGCCGGGCTGAAGCTCTGCACGATGCGCCTCGCGTTGATACACCACGCAGGCGTCTGGCTTGAAGCTGCTCAGCGCGATGGCTTTATCGACGATCGGTTTGTAAGGCAACACCTTATCGACCTCAACCCCACAAGATGCGGCGATGACCACCTTGGGCTCGGCATCTTCGATGCGCACCGCCAGCTCATGGGGTGCAAACCCGCCAAACACCACGGAATGCACCGCGCCTAGCCGGGCACAAGCGTACATGGCAATCAGCGCCTCGGGCACCATGGGCATGTAAATGATCACGCGGTCGCCTTTGCTCACCCCCAGCTTGGCAAGCCCACCTGCAAAATGCGCCACCCGATCACGCAGCTCTCGGTAACTGAGCGTTTGCTTGGCATCTGTGACGGGAGAGTCCCAATAGAGCGCAGGCTGATTACCGCGGCCCTGCTCCACATGATAATCGAGGGCGGCGTAGCAGATATTGAGTTCGCCATCGTCAAACCATCGAGCGTGGCGCTGCTCATCGTAAGTAAGAATGGTGCTGGGCGGCGTGTACCAAGGGAGCCGCTTGGCCTGCTCGGCCCAGAACGTGTCGGGATGTTCGATAGAGTGCTGGTACGTACGCTGATAGAGGCTCATGGTGACCTTGTGATTATTGTGTCAGTGATGAAGCATCTTCAAAGCAAAGATGGATTGTTGACACTTTATAAAGTAACCATCCATCTCACCCTCATACTATGGGCGTAAACTCGACCAAAGCCGTATCTAAGCGCCAGCATTGTCAACAACACCAGCGGCATTACCATTGATAGAGCGTTAAACCGGTATTTGGACAAAAACCCCTAAATTACTGATCATTAAACAACCCAATCCTCGCGACGCGACGATGGCTACATAATCTATAACAACGCTGTCATAACAGTGTAGGCAAGGAGAACTTCATGTCTGCTTCTACTAGCGCCGCTGCACGTCTTCTGGAACATAACGGTCACGCCATCGAGGCAGGCACACATTTGCTCAAAGCGCTGGCCAACGAAAAACGGTTACAAATTCTATGCTTGTTGGCGGAAAAAGAGTTGTCGGTGACGCAGATCAACCAGCAACTTTCATTGAGCCAATCGGCACTGTCGCAACATCTCGCGATTTTACGTCGCGACCAGCTGGTCAATACCCGGCGGGAGTCGCAAACCATTTATTACTCCCTAAGTAGCGACAGCGCCAAGGCGATCATTGCCACCCTGGCGCAACACTACGCGGCATAACGCGTCATCATCGTTCGCTTATCGCACTGTTAACGACGCTGCCACCCCGCCGCGTCGATCACACCCAGGGCTTTTACCATGGCATGCTCTACGCCCGCCGAGATCGCCAACCCTACCTTACGGCTGATGGTTTTCGGCGGCTCTAACCTCACACGATACACCTGGGCTTCGGCAATGCGCTCTACCAGGTAAGCCTCACTGGTACCGACGCTATCCACCAGCTTCTGCGCCAAGGCTTCGCTGCCATACCAAATCTCGCCTGTGGCGAGCCTGTCGATGTCTATCTCCGGGCGGTGTTGGGAGACGTAGTCTTTGAACAAGCGGTGGGTGTTTTCCAAGTCATCGATGAATTTCTCCCGCCCCTCTTGGGTGTTTTCCCCCAACACCGTCAGCGTGCGCTTGTATTTACCCGCGGTCAGCAGTTCTACGTCGATGTCGTTTCGCTTGAGCAAGCGATGGATATTGGGGACTTGCGCCACGACACCAATCGAGCCGATGACCGCAAACGGCGCGGCTTTGATGTGGTTGGCGGTACAGGCCATCATATAACCGCCGCTGGCCGCGACTTTATCGATACATACGGTCGTGCTCAGACCTGCCTGACGCAACCGGTCGAGCTGAGCAGCGGCCAGACCATAGGCATGTACCAAGCCGCCTGCCGATTCGAGCCTGACGATGACTTCGTCGTCGGCGCTGGCGATCTCGATGACCGCAGAGACCTCCTGGGCAAACTGCTCCGCTTGCGAGGCTTTGATATCTCCATGGAAATCCAACACCCATACTTTTTGGCGCGCCTGGTCATCACTCTTGCCCTGCCTGGCCGCCTTTTGTCGCGCTTTCTCTTCTTGGCGAAACGCCTTCAGCAGCTTTTTGCGTGCGCCCTGGGCGGTGGTCGTGACGCGAAGCCGGCGATGGCGAGCCCGACGCTGGTCGTTGAGCGACTCGACGTGTAGCTTCAGGCCTTGTTCGCTACTCTCTTTGCTGCGCAAAACGATGAGCAATATCAGCCCGGCGGCTGCCATGATCAGCGTCGTTTGCAGTAGGAATGTGCCCATTTCTGCGAGCCATTCAGCCATCGTCACTCTCCTTTTGCTGTGTTTAAACGTTTAAAACGGTTACTTTTTTGCCACGTCGACAGTCCAAGCCGCACACTTGGTATATCAGGCTTGATTAAAACAAATGTTTGAAATAGTCTCACGTCAGGCATGACCTTTTTGTGACCCACTTAACGCTTAGGAATTATCCCTATGTCATCCACTACGCTCGAAAAGTTGCAGGCCCGCTTTAATCCCGATGCGGCCAAAGGCATGAACGAAGTCTTCCAGTTTCACTTCTCGGATGCGGGCAGTCACTACCTGGACATTCAAGACGGTACGCTGGGTGTGCATGAAGGCGAGCACGACGACCCTTCGGTGAGTCTGAGCATGAGTACGGATACGCTGAAGGGCATCATGAATGGCGACATCAACGGCATGACAGCGTTCATGACCGGTAAACTGAAAGCCACCGGCAACGTCATGCTGGCCACCAAACTGACCAGCCTGTTCCCTAGCGAGTAAGTTATTGTTAATCGCGCCATTTCGCTAGGTGCGTTTCAATCAAGTCCCGAGAAATCGAGAAAGGCGGCGGCAGCGCCGGCAGCTGCCGCGGCGAGAACCATGCCGCATCGCTAATTTCCACGCCATCGATCTTGATTCGCTTGGTGGTGGCTTCGGCAAAAAAGCCAAACATTAAGGAGTGCGGGAAGGGCCACGCCTGGCTATGGTGATACCGTAACTGATCCACATGGACCCCCACCTCTTCGAAAATTTCCCGATGCACGGCCTCCTCGGCCGACTCTCCAGGCTCGATGAAGCCCGCCAGCGTAGAGTAGCGCCCTGGCGGGAAGCGCGGGCTACGCGCCAGCAGCATCGCTTCTCCACTAGTGACTAGCGTAATGATGCACGGGGAAATACGCGGATAGTTGCGATGTCCGCAGGCATGGCAATGCATCGCAAATTCGGCCTCGAGCTTGGTGGCTTTCTCGCCACAGCGGCCGCAAAAGCGGTGATTTTCCAGCCATGCCCCCACTTGCAGAGCCGTCGATAGCAAACTAAACCACGACGCGGGCAGCTCCCCCAGCCACTGTCGCCCATCGATCCAGTCATCCCCAGGCTGACTTTCCACTGACAGTGCGACGGGTTCATCGTGCCAGTAGCACAAAGGCTGCATCTGCTCGGTCCACGGCTGAAACGGCTGCAGCGGTGTCAGCTCGCCCGTCAAAGGAGCAGGCGCAATGTGGCTACGAGACACGCGTATCACGCGTCCTTCTTTGGCATGGTGCGGAATCAGGCGCTTAAGCATCGGCAGCGGTACCGTCTAACGACTCTTGAAACCAGCGCAACTGATGCGCTTCACATTTGGCTTGGTGGGCCGCACGCTCTTCTGAGGTTGGACGAACCACTCTCAACTGCCCAGGCGACAGCGACAGGCGGCTTACCGAGAGGCCCTCGTTCGCCTCGTTTTGCTGGCGCTTGTCACTACCGCTATCGGCATCCAGCGTCAGCGCGGTTTGACCGCCAGTCATCGCCAGATACACGTCGGCCAGTATCTCGGCATCGAGCAGTGCGCCGTGAAGCACCCGATGTCCGTTATCGATATCGTAGCGCTTACACAGCGCATCCAGGTTGTTACGTTGGCCGGGATGCATCTCGCGAGCCATGACCAGCGTATCGAGAATGCGGCAGTGATCGCGCACCGGGCCTAAAGCGGGGGCCTGGCGGCGTTTGTTGAGCATGCCTAGCTCATGGTCGATGAATCCGACATCGAAGGGCGCGTTGTGAATGACCAGTTCGGCGCCTTCGATGAACGCCCAAAACGCATCAGCGATCTCCGCAAAGACCGGCTCGTTGGCGACTTTGGCGTCATCGATACCGTGAACTGCCACCACTTCTGCATCGATATGGCGCTCAGGATTGATGTACTGATGATAGGTACGCCCTGTGAACCGGCGGTTGATCATCTCGACGGCACCAATCTCGACCAAACGGTGGCCGTCTTTGGGGTCAATGCCGGTGGTTTCCGTATCTAAGATGACTTGGCGCATGCCGCACTCCTCTGATGTTCGTCGATGGCTTCGTTGGCCAATTCATCGGCACGCTCGTTGCCTGGGTGGCCGCTATGCCCTTTCACCCAATGCCAATCTACCTGGTGTCGCTGGGTCTCTTCGTGGAGGGTCTTCCACAGCTCGGCATTCTTGACGGGCTGCTTGGCTGCCGTTTTCCAGCCGCGCTTGATCCAGTTATGAATCCACTGTGTAATGCCCTGACGCACGTACTGCGAGTCGGTCCACAGTGCAACGCTGCATGGCTTGTTCAAGGTGCGCAGGGCCATGATGGCTGCCATCAACTCCATACGATTGTTCGTCGTCTCGGCTTCATAGCCTTTCAAGGTCTTTTGGTGGGGGCCGCTTTCCAGCACCACCCCCCAGCCACCCGGGCCCGGATTTCCTCGACAGGCCCCATCGGTATACACCGTTACCTGGGGCAGCCCCTCGGCTGCTTGCTTACTCACGTTCACTTTCCTTTTGTAGACGACGTTGGCTCTGCGGATAACGCCAGGGGGCGTCCGTGCGGGTGACACCCAGTGATGAGGGCGCCACCGGTGCACGCAGGCCAAATTTGACTCGCTGAATCGGGGCATGGCGCTGGCGTCGCTGGGCTTGAATCATATAGCTTTCGCCCAAGGGTACGTTATGCCGCCTGCCCAGCGCCTCCCAACGTTCACCACAGGCGGTGCTCATTGGGCCACGAAAACAGCAGTAGTCTACGCGCTCCACCTCAAAATCGACAAACGCCAGCCAATCCTTGAGACGGTTCGCCGAGCGCCATTGACCGCTCCAAGGAAAGTTCGCCTGCTGCTTGCGCCAGCGCTGTGTAAGCCCGTTCAAGCCAAGGGGGTTGAAGCCAAACAGGACCAGCACCCCATTATCGGCCGTGACACGGGCGGCTTCTTGCAGCGTGTAATGGGCCTCCGGAAGATGTTCCAGCCAATGATGAAGGACCACGGTATCCAAGCAGCGGTCGGGCAGCGCCAATTGATCAGGCGGACAGACCAAGGTGGCACTGCTTTCCGCCAAGGATAGGCTGGGCGCCCAGCGGATGGGGTGGGCGATGGCCGACATATCCATCATCGCTGGCCCCATGCCCATTTCTAAACTGTGACCGCCTTTACGGCCTTCGACCACGGGGCCTAAACAGGCGCGTTGTGTTTCCCAAAGCGCGCGCCCGGCGTCGGTTTGCCAGTAAGCCTGCGCGTTGGTCATGCGCTGGGCCAGGCTGGTGGCCTTTGGCGAATTTGACATAAACGGCGCTTCCCTCCACAGTAACGGCTTTTTAACGTCTTTATGCGTCCGTTTTGGCGCACGACCGTGCATCATAGAACGTTACGCATTTTTAGCATTTAAAGGATCTCGCCCATGATGAGCGTGACACCGATACCCGCCCTAAGCGACAACTATATTTGGCTAATAAGACAGGATACCAGTCAAAGCGTTTGCGTGGTGGACCCCGGTGAGGCAGCGCCTGTCATCGAGTTTCTAGAGCGTGAGTCGCTCACCCTCGACACCATCCTGATCACCCATCATCATCAGGATCACACTGGTGGCTTGGCCACGCTGATCCAACGCTACTCTCCCCGAGTGATCGGACCCGATAACCCCACGATCCAGGGGATCGATGAGCGTGTCGGCGACGGCGATCAGGTACGTATCATGGGTCGCCTGTTCGAGGTCATGGCCACACCGGGCCACACGCTGGATCACATCAGCTATTTTACAGCGGGTATTCCCGCCCTACTGTTCTGCGGCGACACGCTCTTTTGCGCTGGCTGCGGACGCCTTTTCGAAGGCACGCCCGAGCAAATGTTCAGCTCATTGAATCGCTTGGCGGAACTCCCTGAGGATACGCTGGTCTTTGCAGCGCATGAATATACGCAGGCGAACCTCGCGTTTGCACGTGCTGCCGACCCTGAGAATGACGCTGTAACGCACGCGCTGCAGGAGTGTGAGAAAGCGCGGGCACTGGACCGGCCAACGTTACCCAGCACGATAGGACGCGAGCTGACCATCAACCCCTACCTGCGTGTGGGCACCGATAGCGTGCGCCAAGCAGCAGGCACCCAGGGGGATAACCATGATGAACTCGCTACGTTCACCACTCTTCGGGAGTGGAAGAACCGTTTTTAAGAACGCTATCGATTAGACACGAACCCAATTATGACCTATCGAACGATTCGCCAGCGCTTATTACTAAGCGCTGGGAGCACCGTAGTAATGGGCCTTTTTTTGGCCGCGGCAGCAAGCTCGCAAGCCTCTGCTACCGATCCAAACTTGACGTACACCACCGTCAACGACGCCACCACGGATGGCGGCCAACGCAGCGCAACGCGATTTCAGCCTACGGCGCTGCATCACCACTTCTGGGAATCGCTGGTACTGGAGCCCCAGGATGCTTGGAGCTCGCTGCGCGCCAGCTTCCAATGGCAAGAGAAAGACCTGCCTGCCGATGCACAGGCAAGAGTCGATGAATGGATCGAGTATTATCGCTCCAGCCCAGAGAACATCGCGGCCATCACCGAACGGGCCACACCTTGGCTTGCCTGGATTGCCCAACAGGTAAGCGACCGAGGCCTACCGGGTGAGATCGCCTTGATCCCCTTCGTCGAAAGCTCCTTCGACCCTAGCGCGCGCAGCCATCTCGGCGCGGCGGGTCTGTGGCAGTTCATGCCCGGCACCGGCGATGCATTGGGTCTGGTGCGCAACGGTCATTACGATGGCCGCCTCGATGTCGTGACCTCAACGGAAGCAGCGCTGGACTATCTCGAAATGCAGGCCGACGAGTGGTACGAGGGAGATCTCATGCTTTCGCTAGCCGCTTACAATGCGGGCGCAGGGACGGTCAATCGCGCTCAGCGCCAGGCGCAGAGCCAAGGGCTGGCAGGCAAGTATTGGGATCTATCCCTGCCGCATGAAACGATGCAGTACGTGCCCAAGCTCAAAGCGATTGCCACCATCATCAACGAGCCTGAGAAGTACGGCGTCAAACTGCCGGATATCCATCCTGACCCCGCCTTCGCCAAAGTGCAGTTGGAGCAGCCGGTCAGCTTGGCACAAGCATCACAACTGTTGGATGTCAGCCGATCCGCGCTGGCCGAGCTAAACCCTGGACTGCTCAATGGCAGCCTCGACCCACGCAGCGCACAAACGCTTCTGGTGCCTGAGGAAGTGGATACACAGGTGTTAGCTCAGCTTTCGCAATCCAATGACACGGCGCTGGCCTCGACCAGCACCCCGGACGTGCACCGTGTCGAGCGGGGCGATAACCTGTCAACGATTGCCGCACAGTATAATCTCGATCAGCAAGACCTCATCCGTTGGAATGCCATCGAGCGCCCGGAAGCACTTCAGCCGGGACAGCTGCTGTCTCTGTCGGGCCAGTAGCAGAGACGGCAACAATCCGTATTAGGGTGGTATCACGACGAGTCAGGGTTACAACAGGAAGTTTACCGATGGCACGCAGCGTCATGCTTAAGAATACGGTGTTACTGATCAGCGCTCTGCTGCTGAGCTGCTCGCTATGGGCCTCGGACGAGAGGGCCGCCCCCTCCACCGAGGCGCCGGTCGAGACCGTGCATGGGCTATCGCTCTACGATAGCCCGGCGCTGCCTGACGATTTCGCTTACTTCCCCCACGTCAACCCGCAGGCGCCCAAAGGCGGTTCCATCACGCACACTGCCGTGGGCGGCAGCTTCGATTCGACCAACCCCTTCATCATCCGTGGCACACCGGCCACTGGCATTTCGCAAATCTACGACACGCTGATGGCCAGCAACCCCAACGAGCCGTTCAGCCTTTACGGGCTGGTCGCGGAAGGCGTGCGCCTGGACCCCGAGCGGCGCTGGATGGAGTTCGACCTGCGCGAACAGGCACGCTTTCAGGATGGAGAGCCCCTCACAGCGTACGATGTGGTGTTTACTTTCGATCTCCTTCGCGAACAGGGCAATCCGTTCTATGCCAGTTACTATGCAGGCGTCGAAAAAGCCATCGCGCTAAACGAGCATCAGGTGCGCTTCGAGTTTAACGACACCGAGTCTCGCGAGCTGCCACTAATCGTCGCACAGCTACCCATTCTGCCCCGCCATTATTGGGAACCGCGTGATTTTAGCACCCCGACGCTGGCCGCCCATCCCGGCTCTGGCCCTTACCGAATTAGCGAGGTCGACCCGGGACGCCGGATCGTCTATCAGCGTGACGACGACTACTGGGGCAAAGACCTGCCCGTTAACGTCGGGCGTTACAACATCGACCGCGTGGTATATGAATACTACCGGGATCGAGATATCGCCTGGGAGGCCTTCAAAGCGGGGCTAACCGACTTCCGTATCGATGCGCGTGCCGCGACGTGGGCGATTGGTTACGACTTTCCTGCTTACCGAGACGGGCTGATAAAACGCATCACCGTGCCAGACGTCAACCCGTCGATGATGCAGGCGTTCGTGTTCAACCTGCGTAAAGAAAAATTCCAGGATCCCCGCGTGCGGGAAGCCCTAAGCCTGACCTTCGACTTTCCCTGGCTCAATACCAACATTTTCTATGATACCTACGCTCGCACCGAAAGCTTCTTTCAAAATTCCGAAATGGAGGCGGTCGGCAAGCCCTCCGAGGAGGAGCTGGCACTGCTGGAACCTTACCGTGACGAGCTATTGGCGTCGCACCAATCGGATCGACTCTTTACCGCCCCCCTGCCTATCGAACACCCTACCGAGTTGCGTGAGCGCCTTCGACTGGCGTTGGAGCTGCTGCGCGAAGCGGGCTATCGGGTCGAGGATGGCGTGCTGGTGAGCAATGCGGGGCGTCCACTCTCGCTCGAGGTGCTGCTGTACGACGCCGGGCTGGAGCGCGTGGTCCAGCCGATGTTACGCAACATGGCGCGCCTGGGCATTCAGACCTCCATGCGGATCGTCGATATCAACCAGTACCTCAACCGGGTGCGGGATTACGACTACGACATGGTCATCAGCCATTTCCCGCAATCCAACAACCCTGGTAACGAGCAGCGTGATTATTGGACCAGCGCCGCTGCCGAAGCGCCCCAGAGCCGTAACCGTATGGCCCTTTCCCACCCTGCCGTGGATGCGCTGGTGGAAGACCTTATCCGCGCGGATGACCGGGAGTCGCTGGATACTGCAACGCGCGCCCTTGACCGCGTGCTGCGCTGGGGCTTTTATGTCATTCCACACTACCACTCTGGCGAGACACGTATCGCCGTGTGGGATAAATTTGGCTACCCCGAGCCTTTTCCTGACTACGCCATGGACCTCGATGCGTGGTGGGTAGATACCGAACGCGAAGCAGCACTGCAGCAACGTCTCCGCCGTCGTTAGGGAATCGCGCGGTTGGACGCTTGGCATGAACGCTGATATCGATCGCTGACAACCATTACTGACAACCACTGCTCGTTGTCATCCTTTCGTGGAGTGCGCTGTGGCACGTTACACCTTACGCCGACTGCTACTGATGATTCCGACGCTGCTCGGCATCATGCTGCTCAACTTCATGATTGTCCAAGCCGCCCCAGGCGGGCCGATCGATCAAATGCTGGCGCGCTTCGAAGGTGCCAACGCCATGGCCAGCACGCGGCTGGACATGGGCGGTGCGGATGTCCAGGTCAATGATGACTCGCGAGGCGCACGGGGCATCGATCCACGCTTCATCGAGCAGCTAGAGCAGCAGTTTGGTTTCGATAAACCCGCCCACGAACGCTTCATCGGTATGATGGCTGACTACCTAACCTTCGATTTTGGCACCAGCTTCTTTCGTGATAGACCGGTGATCGAGCTCATGATCGAGCGTCTGCCCGTCTCGGTTTCTCTCGGCCTGTGGACCACCTTACTGGTCTATCTGATTTCCATTCCTTTGGGCATCCGCAAAGCCCTGCGCCACGGCTCACGGTTCGACGTCTGGACATCTGGACTGGTGATCGTGGGCTACGCCATCCCCGGCTTCCTATTCGCCATTCTACTGATCGTCCTATTTGCCGGGGGCACCTACTTGGACTGGTTCCCGCTGCGCGGGCTGACCTCGCCCGACTTTGCCGAGCTCTCTACCTGGGGAAAGGTAAAGGACTACTTTTGGCATATCACCCTTCCCGTCATCGCGGCCTCGATTGGCAGCTTTGCCACGCTGACGATGCTAACCAAAAACAGCTTTCTTGACGAAATACACAAACAGTATGTGCTGACCGCCCGCGCCAAGGGCGCCGATGAGCAGCGCGTGTTATACGGCCACGTGTTCCGCAACGCCATGCTGATCATCATCGCGGGGCTGCCTTCTGCCATGATTGGTATTTTCTTCACCGGCGCGCTGCTGATCGAGGTGATTTTCTCACTGGATGGCCTGGGCCTGCTGGGCTTTGAAGCAGTCATGCAACGCGACTATCCGGTCATTTTCGGCACGCTCTTCCTCTACACCGTGATCGGCCTTTTGCTCAAGCTGGTATCGGATTTGACCTACGTCTGGGTCGACCCACGTATCGATTTTGCGTCGAGGGAGTCTTGATATGCACGCGATCACTTCACGCCTTTCGCCCATCACGCGGCGCCGCCTCGCCGCGTTTCGAGACAATCGCCGCGCTCGCGTCTCTTTGTGGCTGTTCGGCGTTTTGTTTCTCGTTAGCCTCTTTGCCGAGCTGATTGCCAACGATAAACCTATCGTCATGCAGTATGATGGCCAGTGGTACGTGCCGCTGTTAGTGGAGTATCCAGAAACGGAGTTTGGCGGCTTTCTACCGACCCGCACCGATTACCTGGACCCCTTCATTCAGCAGCAAATTAGCGAACACGGCTGGGCACTGTGGCCCATCATTCCGTTCTCTTATCAAACCTTAGACATGCAGATGACGCGGCCTTCACCAGCGCCGCCCGACCATCGCCACTGGCTGGGTACCGATGATCAAGGCCGCGACGTGCTAGCCCGAGTGATCTATGGTTTCAGACTTTCCGTCGCGTTTGCATTGGTATTGACGGCAGGATCGTTGGTGATTGGTGTCTTCGCGGGAGGTGTGCAGGGCTATTTTGGCGGCAAAGTTGACTTGATCGGCCAGCGGATCACCGAAATATGGTCTGGCCTGCCGGTACTGTTTTTGTTGATCATTCTGGCGAGCTTCGTGCAGCCGGGCTTTTGGTGGTTGTTAGGCATCATGCTGCTCTTTTCCTGGCTGGGGCTCGTGGATATCGTGCGCGCCGAATTTCTGCGCGCCCGTAACTTGGAGTACGTTCGCGCCGCCAAAGCCATGGGCCTGCCCTCTCGATTGATCATGTGGCGACACGTGTTACCCAACGCCATGGTGGCCACATTGACGTTCATTCCGTTCATTTTTACCGGCGCGATTGGCACCCTGACGGCGCTGGACTTTCTAGGCTTCGGCCTGCCACCGGGGTCACCGTCGCTAGGCGAGCTAGCGGCTCAAGGCAAGAATAACCTGCATGCTCCTTGGTTGGGGATTACCGCTTTCATGACCTTGGCCATCATGCTGTCTCTGCTGGTATTCATCGGCGAAGGACTACGCGACGCCTTCGACCCGCGCCACGTCAAGCAGCGCTCTACCACTGCCCAGGAAGCCACCCATGTCTGACTCCACTGCCAAACCGCTCCTCCAGCTCGATGAGCTAACGGTGGCCTTCGACGGCAAAACCGTCGTAGACCGCCTATCGCTCTCAGTGAGGGCGGGTGAAACGCTGGCCATCGTAGGAGAATCTGGCTCGGGCAAATCGGTTTCTGCGCTGGGGGCCATCGATCTATTGCCCAGCAATGCACAGGTGCGCGGCCAACGCTGGCTGGAAGGTCGCGACCTCTCCACGCTGGGCAAACGTGATTGGAACGGCATTCGCGGCAACCGGGTGGGCTTCATTTTTCAAGAGCCCATGACATCGCTCAACCCGCTGCATCGCATCGGCAAACAAATTGGCGAAACTCTTCGATTGCATCAAGGCTTGACCGGGCAAGCGGCGCGGCAGAGAGCCAAAACGCTTTTGGAACAAGTCAAACTCCCTCGCTCCGAGGAGTTGCTGGATGCATGGCCCCATCAACTGTCTGGCGGTCAGCGCCAGCGAGTGATGATCGCCATGGCCATTGCCAACAACCCCGCCCTATTGATTGCCGATGAGCCTACCACGGCACTTGATGTCACCGTGCAGCAAGACATTCTTGCGCTCTTGAAAGAGCTGCGCGACCACCATGGCATGGGGGTACTGCTGATCAGCCACGACCTGAATCTCGTCCGCCGCCATGCCGACCGTGTCTGCGTGATGTACCAAGGCAAGGTGCAGGAAGTCGGCAGCGTTGCCCAGGTGTTCAGCCAGCCACAAAGCGACTACACCAAAGCGCTGATTGCCGCCGAGCCCGAAGGCCGACCCGCAGAACCTGCGAATACGATGCCCTTGTTGACCACACGGCAGCTTCGCGTGAGCTTCCCACGGCCCAAAACGCGACTGTTTCAACGTCAACCGCCTGCCTTTGACGCGTTGAAGGCCACTGATCTGACCATTGCACCGGGTGAAACGCTAGGCATCGTCGGAGAGTCCGGGTCCGGCAAAACGACCCTTGCCTCCGCCATCATGCGTTTGGTGGCAAGCCAGGGCGACGCGCAGCTGGGCGATACGCCATTGAGTCAGCTCTCTGGCGATGCGCTTCGACGTCAGCGCCACCGTTTTCAAATGGTGTTTCAGGACCCTTATGGCGCTCTCTCGCCGCGTATGCCGGTGTTCGATATCGTCAGTGAGGGGCTACGCTTTCACTTCCCCGCTTTAGACGAGACAGACATCGCTGAACGCGTACACCGCACCCTGCGCGAAGTAGGCTTACCGGAGAGCTGCGTGGCTCGCTACCCCCACGAGTTTTCTGGCGGACAGCGCCAGCGCATTGCCGTGGCGCGGGCAATTATTTTGGAGCCAGAGCTGCTGGTACTTGATGAGCCCACCTCTGCCCTTGACCGCACCGTGCAAAAGCAGTTGGTGATCTTGCTGCGAGAGCTACAGGCACGCCGCCAGCTTAGCTATCTGTTTATCAGCCACGATCTTGCCGTTGTGCGCGCCATGGCTCACCGCATCATGGTGCTCAAAGATGGCGACGTGGTAGAGCAAGGCAACTGCCTTGAAGTGCTCGTCGCTCCCCAGCATGCCTACACTAAAGCGCTGATCGAAGCCGCACATCTGCACTAGGTTTCTGCCTCACTTACTTTCGATTGGATCAATGACTCGGGTGGGCAAATCGGAAGTGATAAATATAAGATAACGGTATAAAATTATGGCCTACTTCGCTACAAAAACGCCGCCATGGATATAGCGTCCATGGCGGCGTATTGAGGGTCATCAGCGCTTAAAAGCTGGCTATCTCTTCTGCCGTCAGCTCCCGCCACTCACCTGGGGCCAAATCATCAGGCAGTACCACATCGCCAATCGAGCGGCGGTGCAACGCATTCACGTGGTTGCCTAAAGCAGCGAACATGCGTTTCACCTGATGGTAACGCCCTTCCGTAATGGTCAGCTCTGCCTGCTGTGGGGTCACAAATCGCAGCGTGGCAGGCTGTGTCGGCGTTTCTTCACCGTCCAAGAGTATGCCTTGCGCGACTTGATCTACCGCCCACTGTGCGGCCTCACCTTCCATCGGCTCGGCCAACTCCGCTATGTAGACTTTGGCACAGCGGTGGCGTGGCGAGGTCACTCGGTGAGACCACTGGCCGTCATCGGTCAGTAGTAACAGGCCGGTAGTATCCACATCTAAACGCCCTACGGGCTGCAGCCGCTCCACTTTCGGTAAGTCGATAATGTCAATGACTCGTGGGTAGAGCCCCCGACGAGCAGTACACTCCACGTCTACCGGTTTATGCATCATCACGTAGCGAAGTCCCACTAAGGCGAGCCGTTCGCCATTGAGTTTCACTTCGTCATTCCCGGTATCTACCTGGGTGGCCGCCTGTTTGATAGGCTCACCGTTGAGCGTCACTTCTCCGTTTTTAAGCGCACGTTTTGCTAGGCTGCGGGTTAACGGCGTGGTTTCACTTAGAAAACGATCAAGGCGCATTATTGCCCCACTCCTGGCAGCAACGAAAAGCGGTCGGCATCTTGCCAGGCAGGAAATTTGTCACGAAAGGCATCGAGTTCCGTTTTATCTAACGTCCCCGTTTCAATAAACGGAGTATGGGCGGGATGGTCGATCAGCGGTTCCCCTTTGAAATCGACCAGCATGGAGTCGCCGCTATAGGCCAGCCCCTTGGCATCTTCACCCACGCGGTTAACGCCCACCACGTAAGCGAGGTTTTCCACCGCGCGCGCCTGTAGCAACGTACGCCACGGATGCCGCCGAGGAGCGGGCCAATTAGCCACGCACAAGATGGCATCATACTCGAAATGCTCTCCTTCTGCTGGCTGCTGGCGCATCCAAACGGGAAAACGCAGGTCATAACACACACTTAACTGAAGCTTGAATCCGTTGAGTTCGACGATGTGACGCTGCTTGCCCATGCCATAGCGTTCGTGCTCACCAGCCATGCGGAACAGATGGCGCTTGTCGTAGTAGCTTACATTCCCAGTGGGAGTTGCCCACACCATACGGTTGAAATATTGGCCATCATCCACAACGGCGACGCTGCCAGTCATGACGCATCCTCTTGCCTTCGCTTGAGCCTGCAGCCAAGCCACGCTCTGGCTGTCCGCCATGGGCTGCGCCATTTCTCTGGAGTTCATCGTAAAGCCAGTGGCGAACATCTCGGGCAGCACGATCACGTCCGTATCACGGCTATCCAGTTCACCGAGCAGCGCCTCTAAATGTGTGTGGTTGGCTTGCGGATCCTCCCAGCGTAAATCGCACTGCACTAGGCTGGTTTTCAATTGGCTCATGCCGCGTCTCCTTTGCATCGGTGTGTTTGTAAATTGTGTGCTAGATTAGCATTTTTACTTAATGAGGCTGCTATGCTTCCATCCGCTCCACGAGACCCTGAAGCGGTCAAAGGCGTTATGTTCGGCTTGACGGCCTACACCATGTGGGGGTGTTTTCCGCTCTTTTTTGCTCTCTTCGATGGGATTCCTGCGCTCGAAATCTTGATTCATCGGATTTTATGGTCATGCCTATTTCTGGTCGGATTGATCAGTGTTCTGCGCCGCTGGCCGCCGGTGGTAGCGGCATTGATCGAACCCAAGCGCCTGGGACGGGTGCTGGCCTGTGCGTTGTTGATCGCCTTCAACTGGGGTATCTATATTTACGCAGTGGAGAGTAAGCAGGTACTGCAAGCCAGTTTAGGCTACTTTCTCACACCGTTGGTGAATGTCGCACTCGGCATGTTAGTACTGCGAGAGGTGATGGCTAAATTGCAGTTGGTGGCCCTGGGCCTTGCCAGCCTAGCGATTGCCATTCAGTTCGTCATGCTGGGGGAATTACCATGGATCAGTCTGCTGCTCGCGTTGAGCTTTGGTAGCTACGGCTTGTTTCGCAAGCAGGTTCCGCTGGATGGCTTATCCGGACTCTTTGTGGAAACGCTGCTGCTTTTTCCTCTGGCCTTGGTCGCGTTAACGTGGATGAGTTGGCAGGGAACATCGCACTTCTTGCACGATGTCCCTATGTCTGCGCTTCTCGTCGTGAGTGGCGTTCTGACCGCCCTGCCCCTCATGGCCTTTGCAGGCGCGGCCCGCCGTCTACGTTTAGCAACGCTGGGATTCTTGATGTACATCAACCCCAGCATTCAATTTTTGATTGCACTGACGATCTTTGGTGAGCCGCTGGGCCTGATTCAACTCGCCACTTTTGTAATGATTTGGACAGGACTGGCACTCTACTCTTGGTCATCCTGGCAGTCACGCCCTCGCCAAGCGGCCGTTTGACGCTGGCAGTGCTGGCTCCTCGCTCACCGGCTTGGCGGTCTCTTTGTCGGGCTGATACCCCACTCGAAAGCCGCCCCAGTGTTTGCCGTTGACATAGATGGGCACAGAGAGGTCATGCATGATCTCTCCGGTATCGCGTTTGTACGTTTGTAGTAACAGTGGCTTCTCATGCGCACCGCAGCGACTGCCAGTCGGGTCGTCGAAAATTCGTTTGCTACGACAATACTTAAGGTCGTGGTCGTAGTCGCCGGTGGGTTCGCGGCTCACTGCAGCGTTGTGAGTCGGCACGTATCCGTTGCGGTCGCAGGCAATCGCATAGCTCAAACCATGCTCGCTAAGCAGCGGCTCTTGTAGCGTGGGCAGCTGTTGGTCGGTGAAACGGTCGAAGCCGGTATGGTACAGCGGCGGACGGGTGCCACTGATGGCAGCGTAGTCGGGTTGAAACAGCGCCGCTTCTGATAATGTGCCTTGCGCAATGGCCGTTTCGAACAGCTTGCCAATGCGGTCGGCCGTACGGCGGGCGGCCATGAATACCGTTTGGTGCCGCCCCAGCAATCGCTGCTGTGCCAATTCGCCATCGACGCCTTCGGCAGCATCCATCAGCGCCCGCGCTTGCAGGGCCAGCTCGTGCATATTGCGATTACCTTCGTCCACGTCCTCTTCCAACTGCCGTAGGCTGTCGGCGACGGTCTGGCTGTGCGCCTTCGTGCTGCTCATGGCCTCCGCCACGCTGGTAATCTCTTGCTCGACTTGATCGAACTCTTCCGTGATCGTCGCTAGGCTGCTGCCGACACGCTGCATACCTTGAGAGCGCTCTCGCACGCGGGTCATCAGATCGTTCATCGTGACCACCACGCTTTGCCCGCTTTGATGCATGTCTTTCACTAGATCATCGACGCTCTGAGTAGCGGTAGAGGTTTTCATCGCTAAGTTACGAACCTCCCCCGCCACCACGGCAAACCCACGCCCGTGTTCGCCAGCGCGCGCCGCTTCAATGGAGGCGTTCAAGGAGAGCAGGTGGGTTTGCTCTGCGATGTCTTCGATCATCGAGGTGACACTCCGCACCCGCTCGATTTTATCGTTGAGCGCCGTCAGCATCTCCAATGCTTGGCTGGAGCGTTCGGCCACGTCGGTCATGTCCTGAATGATATCCGTCAGCTCGTCATGATTGTGGTGGCTAGCTTGACGAGCGCTTTCAGCCAGTGCAGCCACTTGAGAGGCGCTGGCGCTGACCTGCACGATGGCGGTGTTGATCGCGCTCATACTTGAGGACGCCTCGCTCGCCATGCTCTCCTGCTTGCCCAATCGCTGAGCCATCAGGTCGGCGTAGTGCGACACTTCTGCCGAGGCGATGGCGGTACTGCTGGCACGCTTCATCAGTCGGTACGCCATGGCCCGAAGGGACCCATAATCACGCAGGGGTTTGAATAGCGCAGTGCGTTCCAACTGTTGCTGACCCGCGTTATAAATGCCATAGAGGGCACTTACGACAGCCGTCATTCCTGCCAACAAAGCGCATACCATCGCCGCATAAGGCCATGGTCCAGGAAGCGATACCAGCCAAGTCGCCGTAATGATCAAGAGCAGTGGCACTAGCCAACGAAGTAGTCGCATGTGGTGCACTCTTTTGTAATTGACGTTGTTGAGTCGTAAGACGATGCGATAGGGGAGATTCCCACTTTCTCAGTCAGCTTAACGGTTTATGCTAATGAAATAAGTAGCACTTTGGGGGAAGAGCGCAGTACGGGGAAATAACCCAACCATGCCGTTATTGAGGACATAACGCGCTAAACTATCTGCCTTCGTTTTTGCTGTTGCTTTCATACTGACGTGGCGAACGCCTAGGAGCTTATGTTCAAACGCTATTTGCCCATCTTCAATTGGCTACCTCATTACCACAAGCGTTTGCTGGGAGCCGATCTTCTGGCGGGGCTGATCGTGACCGTCATGGTCATACCGCAGTCACTGGCTTACGCCCTACTGGCAGGCCTGCCAGCGGTAGTGGGGCTGTATGCCAGCATTTTGCCGCAATTGCTCTACACCTTGATGGGCACCAGCAGAACCTTGGCCGTGGGGCCCGTCGCCATCATCGCACTGATGACTGGGGCAGCCCTCTCTTCGGTGGCCACTCCGGGCTCGCCCGAATATCTCCAGGCGGCCCTTGTGCTTTCATTGCTCTCCGGTGCCCTGTTGGTTGCCATGGGCGCGATGAAGATGGGCTTTTTTAGCAACTTTTTGAGTCATCCGGTCATATCCGGTTTTTTGACCGCGTCAGGCATATTGATTGCCGTCAGCCAGCTGGGCAGCCTGTTAGGCGTCGCCAGCAGCGGTTTTACGTTGCTCGAACGCTTGATGACGCTGCTACCCAACCTATCTACCTACAACCTGTACACCATGGCCATCGGTGGAGGAACGTTGCTCTTTCTGGTGCTGATGCGCCGCTTCGGCAAGAAGAGCCTCATCAAACTTGGCCTCCCCGCCACACTCGCTGATTTAATCACCAAAGCAGGCCCGGTGTTTGCCGTGATCATCACCACCCTGGCCACGTGGTATTGGCAGCTCGCCTACAACGAGGGTGTAGCCGTCGTTGGCACCATTCCCAGTGGCCTGCCCGCCTTGAGCTTTCCTTGGAGCGACGTATCACTTTGGCGGGCACTCCTTATCCCCGCCATGCTGATCAGTTTGGTAGGCTTCGTGGAATCGGTCTCTATGGGGCAGATGCTGGCGGCAAAACGGCGCCAGCGCATCTCTCCCAACCAGGAGCTGATTGGCTTAGGAGCCGCCAACTTAGCGGCAGGATTTACCAGCGGCATGCCTGTTACAGGCGGCTTATCCCGCACCGTCATCAACTACGATGCGGGCGCGCAAACGCCTGCTGCTGGGGCCTTTGCCGCGCTCGGCATTGCACTTGTGACCATGGCATTTACCGGCTGGCTCTACTATCTGCCCATCGCGACGCTTGCCGCCACCATCACGGTGTCTATTTTGACCCTGGTGGATATCCCCATGCTGCGCCAAACCTGGCGCTACTCCCGCAGCGACTTTGCCGCCATGGCGGTCACCATTCTATTGACGCTGGTGGAAGGGATCGAAGCAGGCATTATCGGCGGGGTGACGCTCTCCATTGCGCTCTTTTTGTACCGCACCAGCCGCCCCCACAGCGCGTTAGTGGGCCGGGTGCCGGATACCGAGCACTTTCGCAACATAGAGCGCCACGATGTGGAGACGGTAAGCAACGCAGCCCTACTGCGCATCGATGAGAGCCTCTACTTCGCCAATGCCCGTTATCTCGAAGACACCGTCTACAACTTGGTGGCCAGCCGCCCAGAGCTTGAGCATGTCGTGCTGATCTGTTCAGCGGTCAACCTGATTGACGCCTCAGCCTTGGAGAGTCTGGATGCCATCAATGCTCGCTTGAAGGATTCCGACGTCAAACTGCACTTATCAGAGGTGAAAGGCCCGGTGATGGATCAGTTGAAAAAAAGTGACTTCTTGGATGCTTTAACCGGCCGGGTATTTTTAAGCACCTACGCTGCATGGCGCGAATTTTCTTAGCTTTAAGAATCATAACTTATTGAAAAGCCAGGCAACCGCCTGGCTTTTTACGTTGTGCTAAGGACTATTTATAGCCGCCTATGAGAACAGCGTTGACAGCCTCTCTGGCCTTACCTACTATCACTCGACCACTTAGCAAAACTAAATACCGCATAGCAAAACATAAAGTAACTGAACGTAACGAGCCCAAAAGCAACAATCACAATAGAAGCAACCACAATAAAGGAGCATTTCAATGCGTCCGTTTGCTCACCGCCTGTTCATCGCTGCCCTCCCGCTCTCGTTGTTAGGAGTGGCGGTCAGCCACGCCAACGAAGTAGAACTCCCCAGCACTATGGCCTGGACCGCCTACGGCACCAACTCCAGCGGCTACGCCCAGGCCGTTGCCATTGGCAATATGCTACAGAACAAGTACGACTCTTCTGTGCGCATTCTGCCTGGCGATAACGATGTCTCCCGTATGACGCCCCTCAAACAGGGTCGTGTTGACCTGTGCGCCTGCGGTATCGCCAGCTACTACGGCGCCGAAGGGGTCATGATGTTTGCCGACCGCGATTGGGGCCCGCAGCCGCTGCGCGTGATTACCACCTCTACCGCGTCGTTTGGCCTGTCACTGGCCGTGGCGGGGGATTTGGACGTTGAAACCCCCGCCGATTTAGCAGGCAAACGCATTGCTTATATTCGCGGTGACGATGCCCTTAACAAAGGCACTGAGGCGTACCTTGCCTTCGGCGGCCTAACCTGGGATGACGTTGAACGCGTTGATTACCCCGGCTATGCCCGCTCTTTCGACGGTATTATTGCTGGCGATGTGGACGCCTCGTTCACTACCACCGTTACGCCGCCCGCTCAGCAGCTCGCGAGCAGCCCTAGGGGCGTTAGCTGGCCGGTGCTTGACCCTAACGATGAAGCTGGCTGGGAACGCATGGCGGCGGTGGCACCTTACTTCCGCCCCCATGAAGTCACCGCCGGTGCAGGCGGCATTAGCGCCGACAACCCGGTACCCAGCGCCAGCTATCCCTACCCCATTGTGGTGGCGAATCAAGACCTTGATGACAATGTCGCTTACGGTTTAATCAAAGCGATGCAGGAAAACTACGACGACTACAAAGATAACGCGCCGGGTGCAGTGGGCTACGCGCTGGAGTACCAGGATCTACAGTGGGTAATCCCATTCCACGACGCAGTGGTGGAGTACTACAAAGAGATCGACGTGTGGACCGATGAGATGCAGGCCCACCAAGACCAACTCGTTGAGCGTCAAAACGTATTAATGCAGGCCTGGGAGCAGTTTATGCAAGACGCACCCAGCGATGCCGATACGTTTACTACTGACTGGATGGCCGCCCGCGCCACGGCGCTCACCGATGCTGGGTTCGAGCCGATCTTCGAGTAACTCGCCACGGGGCGGCGCTCGCCGCCCCTGCTGATTGATGGAACGCCCTATGACCACCGATACCACACCTGCCAGCACGCCGCAGGTTAAAGAAAAAATCAGCCAAATCCGCGAGCTGCCTCTGGCGCTTCGTTGGGTGCCTGCCACCGTCACCGTATTACTCATGATGATGACGCTGGACTACCTGTTTAACTGGGGCTTGCTCACGTTCGTGACCGGGCTGGAAACTCAGTTTTACTACGCAGTGGTGGCACTGCTACTGCCGCTCGTGTTTCTGCTATGGCCCATGCGCAGCAGCCAACAGGAGCAATCCATTCCCTGGTATGACTACCTGCTTAGCGCTGTCACGCTGATCGTGGGTGGCTACTTTGTGTATAACGCTGTTCCCATTCTGGAGCGCGGCTGGGCGTTTGCAGCTCCGGATATCGCCATTTATTTCAGCTATGCCTACTGGTTATTGATTATCGAAGCCGCCCGCCGAGCCGGCGGTTTGCCGATTGCCATCATTGCCGGGGTGTTCTCTCTCTACCCCTTAGTAGCCGATATCGTTCCTGGCCCCATCCAGGCATTCCCCTCTAGCCTGCCTGAAACGGCGATGTACCACACCATGAGCACCGAAAGCATCATGGGGGTTCCGCTACAGGCGTTTGCGGGCCTGGTGATTGGCTTTCTGGTGTTTGGCGTGGTGCTGCAAAAAAGCGGCGGTGGCAAATTCTTCATTAATTTAGCCTTTGCGCTTTTAGGCCATGTACGCGGCGGCCCGGCTAAGGTGTCGATTTTTTCCAGCGGCCTGATGGGTTCCATGAGCGGCAGCGTGATCAGTAACGTGCTGACCACTGGGGTGCTCTCGATTCCGGCCATGCGCCGCATTGGCATGAGCCGCTCGTTTGCGGGCGGTGTGGAAGCCTGCGCCTCAACTGGTGGCGTATTGATGCCCCCGGTGATGGGTGCCACCGCCTTCGTGATGGCCATGTTCCTGGATATTCCCTACTCAGCGGTGGCGCTGGCAGCGGTCATCCCCTCGATTCTCTATTTCCTTGGCCTGTTCATTCAAATTGATGCCTATGCCGCGCGCAATGACATCAAAGGCCTGCCCGCCATAGAGCTACCGTCGATTAAGCAAACGCTGAAAGAGGGCTGGTACTTTATCTTCGTCTTCGGCCTGCTGGTATGGATGCTGCTGATCATGCAGCGCGAAGCGGTTGCCCCGTTCTATGCAACCGCCCTGCTGTTAGTGCTCAACCAACTCTCTAAGCAGAACCGCTGGGGTTGGAAGGATGTCACCGAGACGCTCTCGTCAGCGGCCAAACTGTTCGCCGAACTCATCGCCATTCTGGCGGGCGTGGGTATGCTGGTGGGCGCGCTCTCCATGACCGGCCTTTCCGGCACCATTGCCAACGACTTTATCAATATCGCTGGCGGCAGCGTGCCGCTACTGCTGATTATGGGCGCGGTAACAAGCTTTGTGTTGGGCATTGGCATGACGGTCACTGCGGCCTATATCTTCCTGGCGGTGGCGCTCGCCCCTGCGTTGATTCAAGGCGGCGGCCTGGACCCCATGGCGGTGCACATGTTCATTCTCTACTGGGGCATGCTCAGCTTTATCACGCCGCCCGTGGCACTGGGTGCCTTTGCCGCCGCCACCGTGGCCGGTGCACGCCCGATGGAAACCGGCCTGCAGGCCATGCGCCTAGGCAGCGTGATTTACTTTATCCCCTTCCTGTTCGTGCTGAACCCTGCGCTGATCATGCAGGGCGAACCATGGATGATCATTGCCGTGTTTATCCAAGCAGTCATCGGCATCATTCTGTTTGCCTCTGCCATGCAAGGCTACCTAATGGGTGTTGGGCGATTGGGCTACGGCGCGCTGCAGGAAATCGTCATTCGCGCGCTAGTACTGATCGCGGGGCTACTGCTCGCCCTACCGGGCGGCGGCATGGTACCGCTAAGCCAGTGGGAGTTGATCGGTTTAGCCGCCGTGGCGCTGCTACCCGCCGTGGTGCTTGCCCGCCTTAGCCAGCGCCATCACCAGCGTTCGCTCACTGCCAACGCTTAATACCACCTTCGAGGATATTTATGAGCACAAAAACAAACCTCACCCTCGTACTCGGTAGTTTAACGGCAGGCCTGCTGGCGGCTGGAAGCGCTAGCGCCATGCCTAGCACGCTGAATTGGACCGCGTATGGCACCGGCACCAGTGGCCATGCGCAGATTATGGCCATCAGTCAGCTGCTACAAGAGGAGCACGGCACTCAGTCCCGCGTTATTCCAGGTGAAAACGACACCATGCGCATGACGCCGCTGAAAACTGGCCGCGTGGATCTCTGCGCCTGCGGCATTGCCAGCTACTACGGCTCTGAAGGCGTGATGATGTTCGCCGGGCCGGACTGGGGCCCGCAGCCTATTCGGGTGATTTCAACCTCCATGGCGAGTTTTGGCATAGGCATGGCGGTGGCAGGCGACGTAGAGATGGGTTCCATCGCTGATCTGGAAGGTAAACGGCTAGCCTACCTGCGCGGCGACGATGCGCTGAACAAAGCTGCTGAAGCCTACCTAGCATTCGCAGGTTTGACCTGGGATGACGTTGAACGAGTCGACTTCCCCGGCTACAACGCCGCCTTCGACGGCATTATCAGCGGCCGTGCCGATGCCGCTATTACCACCACCGTGACACCGGCGGCGCAGCGGTTAGCGGCTAGCCCTCGTGGCTTACAGTGGCCAGAACTGCCCACTGACGATGAAGCAGGCTGGGCACAGATGCTGGAACTGGCGCCCTACTTCCAGCCCCACGATGTGACGTCAGGCGCGGGTATTAACGCTGAACAGCCGCTGGCCAGCGCCAGCTACCCTTACCCCATTCTAGTGAGCAACGCCGATTTAGCCCCTGAAACTGTCACCGGCTTGATCACCACGCTAGTGGAGTCGTTTGACGACTATAAAGATAACGCCCCAGGGGCTAGCGGCTATGCCCTTGAGAATCAAAACATGACCTGGGTAGTACCTTTCCACGATGCTGTGGTGGCGTACTACCAAGAAAGCGGTGTATGGACCGATGAAATGGACGCCCACCAAAACGCCCTGGTGGAGCGGCAACAGCTGCTAATGGACACCTGGGAAGCCTATCAAGCCGATGCCCCCGAAGACGAAGCGGCATTTATCGACGGCTGGATGGAAACTCGGCGCGTCGCCTTACAAGAAGCTGGGTTAAACCCCGTTTTCTGATGTTGCTTCAATCACGACGGAAGTCATTACCTAAGGCCGCCACTGTGCGGCCTTTTGTTTAGCCAACTATATTCCGCAATGCGGAACGTTATTTTGCATTATTGACTCCAACGGTGTCTTTCGCCATGATCAACTCATTCCGAATAACAACTTTAAATTTCATATAGCGAAATACGGGAGCCACTATGAGTGTTCACTACCAGCGACATGGCGAGGTCGGCGTCATTAGTATCGCTAACCCGCCCGTCAACGCATTGAGCCAAGCGGTGCGTAGCGGTTTGCTCAGCGCCCTTGAAGAGGGGTTGGCCGACCAGCAGGCCCAAGCACTGGTGGTGATGGCAGAGGGGCGCACCTTTATTGCGGGTGCCGATATACGTGAATTTGGCAAGCCACCCCAAGCGCCACTGCTACCGGATGTCATTACCCAGCTAGAAGCCTGCCACAAACCGCTTATCGCATCGCTACACGGCACAGCGCTAGGTGGCGGCTTGGAAGTTGCGCTGGGTTGCCACTATCGTGTTGCGCTGGCAGGCACTCGCGTAGGTTTACCAGAAGTGAAGCTTGGCTTACTGCCCGGCGCAGGCGGTACTCAGCGGCTGCCCCGTTTGGTAGGTGTGGAAAGATCCCTAGAAATTATTACCAGCGGTCGCTTTGTAGACGCCGCTGAAGCGCAAGATATCGGCATTATCGATGCCATCAGCGATGCCCAAACACCGCTGGAAGCGGGTTTGGCAGCGGCAAAAGAGGTATTAGCGGGACAACAGCAGGCGCGCATCACCGGTCAGCTACCCGCTCCAGAGGCCAACCCCAAGGCCCTTGCTGCCATGCGAGAGCAGCTTGAATCCAGCGCACCGGCACTGTTTTCTCCGTTTCGCATTGTGGACGCCGTTGACGCCTGCACCAAAGCCGCATCTCTGGAAGAGGGTTTGCATCGCGAGCGTGAGCTATTTCTTGCCTGTATGGACTCCCCCCAGCGCGCAGGGCTGATTCACCTGTTTTTTGCCGCTAGAAATCCCCATGTCGTCCCTGGCGTAGACAATGCTGAGCCCTTTGCGCAGATCGCCCTTATCGGTGAGCACCCGCTGTTTGAGACGCTTCATAGCGCCACCCAGCGCGCCAACATAACGCTAACCGATACCCCAAACGATAGCACTGAGCTGTGCCTGCTCGCCCCTGGCGAAGACGCAAGCGCCTGCCCTTCTCAAGCGGTCACCGTAACGCTGCAGTTACTTACCGCAAATGCCCCAACATCGCCTCTCAGCCTAGTGCTTGCCGAGCGCGGCCCCTTCCATGAATTGATGAATCACAGTGCCAGCGCGACCGACCAGCAGCGGGCAGCCTTAACGCTCAAAGCGCTGCGAGCCAACGTGGTGGTTAGCAAGTCGCCTAGCGTATTGAGCACGCTTTATAACGCCGCAACACAAGCGCCCAACAACGACGCTCAGTCAGCCATGGAGCAGGCGAGCCTGACGCTAGCGCAGCAAGGCGCCTGCTACCGCGAGAGCGATATTGATCTGCTGGCAGTGGAAGCGTTGGGCTACCCACGCCATTTAGGCGGGCCGCACCGCCAAGCCACGCTGCCATCCCATTTATCGATTCACAAAAAGACGCCTTCCGAGGATGCACACTCATGAACCTGACGTTTAGCCCCGAAGAGCAGGCATTCCGCGAGGAAGTCCGCCGATTTTTAGCCGATGCACTGCCGAGCGACATCCGTGAGCGCGTGCGCCTTGGGCGGCATCTGCGCGCCGATGACCACATCCGCTGGCAGAATATTCTCAGCGAACAAGGGTGGCTTGCCGCCAACTGGCCTGTTGAGCACGGCGGTCCAGGCTGGGGCCCGGTGCAGCGACATATCTTCGATGAAGAGTGTGCCGCCGCCCACGCCCCTACGGTGGTGCCCTTTGGCGTCAACATGGTCGCGCCAGTGATCATGAAATTTGGCAGTGTGAAGCAGCAACAGCACTACCTGCCGCGGATTCTTAATAACCAGGACTGGTGGTGCCAGGGCTACTCCGAGCCGGGTGCTGGCTCGGATTTGGCGGGCTTATCCACCCGCGCCGTGCTCGATGGCGACCACTACATCGTCAACGGGCAGAAAACCTGGACCACCCTGGGCCAGCACGCCAACATGATGTTCTGTTTGGTGCGTACCGACCCCCACGCGAAAAAGCAGGCGGGCATCAGCTTTTTACTGATTGATATGCAGACCCCCGGCATTACCGTACGGCCGATTATCACCCTCGACGGCACTCATGAAGTCAACGAAGTGTTTCTCGATAATGTGCGCGTGCCGGTAGAAAACCGCGTGGGTGAAGAGGGCCAAGGCTGGACCTGCGCCAAATTCCTGCTAACCCACGAGCGCACCGGCATCGCCGGGCTTGGCCACGCTAAGCAGGCGCTGCGCCATTTGAAGTCCCTCGCAACCCGTATGCAGCATCGCGGCAAGCCGCTTTTATCGCTCCCCAGCTTTCGCCAGCGGGTGGTCAAAGCCGAGCTTGAGCTGATGGCACTGGAAGTGACCAACCTGCGCGTGATTGCCGCAGCGCGAGATGGCGGGGTGCCGGGGGCAGAAAGCTCGCTGCTAAAAGTACGCGGCTCTGAACTGCGCCAAGAGATTAGCGAGCTTACCCGCCGTGCGCTTGGCCCTGCTGCCCTGCCGTTCTTCCCCGAGTTTCTCCATGGTGATGAATCGCTGGCTGATGAATATGCCCAAGGCGCTGCCACCAGCGCCCAGTATTTTAATCGTCGCAAGCTGTCGATTTATGGCGGTGCCAACGAGATTCAAAAAAGCATCGTCGCTAAAA
This sequence comes from Halomonas sp. CnH100-B, assembly GCF_024124605.1. Classification (NCBI taxonomy): domain Bacteria; kingdom Pseudomonadati; phylum Pseudomonadota; class Gammaproteobacteria; order Oceanospirillales; family Halomonadaceae; genus Halomonas; species Halomonas sp. CnH100-B. The sequence goes on from NZ_JAMXRX010000001.1 coordinate 730,931, forward strand.
CCATTTTAGGTATGTAAGGGGGTCACCATGGATTTTGCACTCACCGACGAGCAGCGCATGCTCGAAGAGACACTGACACGCTTAGTGGCCGACCAGGTAACGCCCGAACAGCGCCGCGCTATGCTTGAAGCGCCTGCCCAAGGGGCCAGCCCGCTATGGCGCACTTTTGCCGAGCTGGGCCTGCTGCATATGCCGTTTAGCGAAGACGTCGGCGGGCTAGGCGGCGACGGCACCGATTTAATGATTATTATGCAAGCGTTGGGGCGCGGCTTAGTGCCAGAAGCGTACCTGTTTGGGTTAGTCATGCCCGGGCAGCTGCTTGCGCTATGCGCCAACCCCGCACAGCAAGAGCGCTGGCTGGCTCCGCTGTTAGAAGGTGAACACCAGCTCGCCTTGGCTTGGCAAGAACACACCGCCCGCTATGACGCGTTCGATATTTCGACCCAAGCGAGCCAACACGATGGCCAGTGGCAGCTTAACGGCCGCAAAGATGTCGTGATGAACCCAGGCAGTGCCGCCGCCACGCTGGTGACCGCCCGACTGCCTAACGGCAAGTTAGGCGTGTTTATCGTCCCTGCCAATACGCAAGGCGTCACCTCACATACCTACCGCACGATGGATGACCAGTCCGCCGGTGACCTAACGTTGAACAGCGTTGCACTGCCACTTGAGAACTGCCTAAGCGAAGACGCAGGTGACGCATTGGCAGAGGTGCTGGCCCTGGGCCGCGCCGCGCTGTGTGCCGAGGCCATTGGTGCGATGGAAACTGCCTGCGACCAAACCCTCGCCTATTTAAAAGAGCGCAAGCAGTTTGGCCTGCCGCTGGCCACGTTCCAGTCACTGCAGCACCGCATGGTGGATATGCACCTTCACCTAGAACAGTCGCGCTCTATGGCGATTCTCGCCGCCACCAGCCTCTCGCTGCCTGCTGATGAGCGGGACTATAAAATCGCCGCGGCCAAGGCCTACTGCGGCGAGTCTGCGCGCTTTATTGCGGAACAAGCCATTCAGCTTCATGGCGGCATGGGTATGACCGAAGAGTGCTACGTGGCCCACTACGCCAAACATCTAGTGATGTTTGATCACTACCTGGGCGACAGCGACTATCACCTTGAGACGGTGAGCGAAGAGCTTGACGCCGCCTAAGGAGAAGCTCATGCATAGTGAAGAAACGTCACTTGTACGCGTTGAGACTACCGAGGGCGGTATCGCCGAAGTGACCATTGCGCGCCCTGCGGTGCGCAATGCCCTCAACGAGCCCACGGCCCTGGCGCTCAATGACGCATTAGCCACTGTGGCAGCTGACCCGCAGGTGCGCTGCGTGATCCTCAGCGGTGAAGGTAGCGCCTTCTGCGCCGGTGCCGATTTAGCAGAATTTGAAAAGGCCTCCACCCAGCCTGCCAGCGAGCGACTGGCAACGCTGTTTCTGCCCGCGTTGCGCAGTATGATGACGATGGAAAAGCCCGTAATCGCCGCGGTGAGCGGCGCTGCCGCGGGGATTGGTGTGTCCTATGTGCTGGCCAGCGATATGGTGGTGATGGGCCGCTCGGCTTATCTAAAACTGGCCTTTATCAATATTGGCTTGATTCCCGATGGCGGCGCTTGCTGGCATTTGGTGCGCAAGCTTGGCCACTCCCAAGCTTTTGAGATGGCAGCGCTGGCTACCCCAATGGATGCCGAGCGCTGCGTGGCGCTGGGCCTGGCTAACCGGGCGGTGGAAGATGATCAGGTGTTAGCGGAAGCACGAGCGCTGGCACAGGCCCTGGTGGCTCAATCCTCTCAAGCGCTGGGAGCAACAAAACGGGCCATGCGGCAGGCGGCAAACCTGTCGCTTGACGACACGCTAACGCTTGAAGGCGCACTGCAAGATGAGTGTAAGGCCACCGAGGATTTTCATGCTCGCGTGGCTGCTTTTCGTCAGCGCCGTCGTAACTGATCCAGCGCTTGTTGGTAATCGTCGCGCAGCGTGGCTACTTCATCGGCCACGCTGTTCAGTGTGGTAATGCCCCCCACTCCCTGCCCGGCACCCCAAATATCTCGCCACGCTTTTGCCTTGCTGCTGCCGCCTGACCCATAGCGCATGGCATTTTTGTCGCCCTCTGGCAGTGCCTCTGGGTCAAGCCCGGCCAGCTCGATGCTTTGGCGCAGGTAGTTTCCGTGCACGCCGGTAAACAGATTGGTATAGACGATATCCCCCGCAGCAGCTTCCAGTACCATCTGCTTGTACGCTGGCTGAGCATTGGCCTCCTGGGTGGCAATAAAGCGCGTGCCCATATACACCATGTCCACGCCCAGCGCCTGAGCGGCAGCGATCTGCTCGCCTTTGGTTATCGACCCTGCCAGCACCAGCGGGCCATCGTAAAACTGCCTGACCTCCGCTACAAAGGCGAAGGGGTTGAGCCGCCCCGCATGGCCGCCTGCCCCATGGCAGACCAAAATTAGCCCATCCACCCCAGCATCGATGGCTTTTTTAGCGTGCCTCAGCGTGGTCACGTCGTGAAATACCAGGCCGCCATAAGCGTGCACTTGTTCGACTACCCGATTGGGCGCATGCAGGCTCGTGATGATCAGTGGCACCTTGAACTCAGCGCATAGCGCCACATCATGCTCCAGGTGGTCATTGGTGGGGTGCACGATCTGATTCACCGCAAACGGTGCAGCGGGCTGCTGAGGGTGCCGGGCGCTGTAGTCGACCAGCGTCTCGGTAATCTGCTGCAGCCACTCCCGAAGCACTTCCGCAGGCCTGGCGTTCAGCGCCGGAAACGCGCCAATAATCCCCGCCTGGCACTGGGCAATGACCAGCTCAGGGCCAGAAACGATAAACATGGGAGAGCCGATAACCGGCAGCGTCATCGAGGAGGTCAGTTGGGTTACCATGGAAAACTCGCTAGTTATTATTTTGAAGCAATACTGCAAAAGGCCCCACAGGGCCTTTCAATAAGATGTCACACTGCAGTGGCGTGGTCGGAACAACCCTACACGGGGGCGCTGTGAACCCATCCATGGGCGCTACTTTCGCCATCCATGGCGAAAGACCCCCGCTACGGGTTATTCCGACCAAGACGTGGATGCAAGAAGCTTTTACAGCTTGCTTTCCAGCTCCGGCAGGAGCTCGAACAGATCCCCGACCAGGCCGTAGTCGGCCACCTGGAAGATCGGCGCTTCGTCGTCTTTGTTGATCGCGACGATCACCTTGGAGTCTTTCATGCCCGCCAAGTGCTGAATCGCGCCGCTGATACCCACGGCAATGTACAGCTCGGGCGCGACGATCTTACCGGTCTGGCCCACCTGCATGTCGTTGGGTACGAAGCCCGCGTCTACCGCCGCGCGGGAAGCGCCAATGGCCGCGCCCAGCTTGTCTGCAATGCCGTCCAGCAGCTTGAAGTTCTCGCCGTTACCCATGCCACGGCCACCGGAGATGACGACCTTGGCACCGCCGAGTTCCGGACGGTCGCTCTGGGCCAGCTCTTCTTTGACAAAGCTGGATTGGCTGTTGTCAGCGGCGAACGCTACCGCTTCCACGGCTGCGCTGCCGCCCTGGCCCACCGCATCGAACGCGGTGGTGCGCACGGTAATGACTTTCAGCGCGTCGTCACTTTTGACCGTGGCGATGGCGTTACCGGCGTAGATCGGGCGCAGGAAGGTATCGGCGCTCTCGACGCCAATCACATCCGACAGCTGGCTGACGTCTTTCAGAGCCGCCAGACGCGGCAGGACGTTTTTACCGGTGGTGGAAGCGCTGGCCAGTACGTGGGTGTAATCACCTGCCAGCTCCACCAGCAGCGCGCCCATGGGCTCGGCCAGCTGATGGGCGTAAACGGCGTTATCGGCGACGCGTACTTTGTTGACGCCGTCGAGTTTGGCGGCCGCGTCAGCGGCGGCCTGGACGCCTTCACCGGCGACCAGCACATCAATATCGCCACCAATGGCCTGGGCCGCCGCCACGACGTGAGCGGTCGCGCCCGCCAACTGACCTTCATGAAGGTCGGCAAGTACCAGAATGCTCATGAGATCAGCTCCTTTTAAAGCACTTTGGCTTCGTTTTTCAGTTTGTCGATCAGCTCGTCCACCGAGGCGACTTTAATACCGCCTTTGCGCTCGGCGGGGGATTCCACTTTGAGCAGCGTGACCTTGGAGGCCACTTCCACGCCGTAGTCAGCGGGGGTTTTGACATCCAGCGGCTTTTTCTTGGCCTTCATGATGTCCGGTAGCTTGGCGTAGCGCGGCTCGTTGAGGCGCAGGTCAGTGGTGACGATGGCCGGGAGTGTCAGCGCGACGGTTTGCAGGCCGCCGTCGATTTCACGCGTGACATTAACTTTGTCGCCGTCTACCGCCACTTCTGAGGCGAAGGTGCCTTGCGGCAGATTGGTCAGCGCGGCGAGCATCTGGCCGGTCTGGTTGTTGTCGGTGTCGATGGCCTGCTTGCCGAGGATGACGAGGCCGGGCTGCTCTTCGTCCACCACTTTGGCCAGAAGTTTGGCCACCGCCAGCGATTCGGCGCGTTCGTCGGTTTCAATATGAATGGCGCGGTCAGCCCCCAGCGCCAGTGCGGTGCGCAGCTGCTCTTGGGCGGCCTTGGGGCCCACGGTCACGGCCACGACTTCGGTGGCTACGCCCTTCTCTTTCAGGCGCACCGCCTCTTCCACGGCAATTTCGCAGAAGGGGTTCATGGCCATTTTGACGTTGGTAAGGTCCACATCAGAATGATCCGCTTTGACGCGGATTTTGACGTTGTAGTCGATGACGCGTTTCACCGCGACGAGGATTTTCATAAGGCATGCTCCAGCGATTGAACCATCGGCTTTTCATTCCGCATAGCAAAATAATATTTCACTTTATAAAAATAACAATAAAAAAACGCCTGCCAAAGGTCAAGCGTTTCCTTGTACAGCCCACCTCAGAAAGGCGACCAACCAAACCATAACGCCAGCAGCGGTATCGCCGCGATCAGAAAGCGCCCGTTCCAGCGGTAACCGATGCGGGTGGCGGGTACGCCGGTAAAGCGCGAGAGAATCAGCATGGAAGCGGTCATTGGTGATGACATCAGCGCCAGCGCCCAGCCTACCATTAACGATGCCCCAATCAGCTCAGGCGTTAACCCCTCAATGCCCAGCGTGGGGAGCAAGCCCACCAATAGCGTCACCGTAACAATCGGGTTGACGCCTATTTGCGCTAGCCCCACCACCATCAGCATGGCCAACACCGCATTCAAAGTGCCCAGCGGGTCTAGCACCGCCAATAGCGGTGCTAGCTGCTGAGTATCCACCAAGCCCACGCATACATGCCCCAAATAGCCTGCCGCCCCCAGCACCACGATTTCATTAGCGCTGGGAGACAGCAACCAAGGTAGCTGACGATGCACCGCAGTTATGGCGGCAGGCAATCCACCATAGCCTAGCCTACGACGCTGCCAAGCCAGCCATAAAAGCGCCCCGGTAGGCGCGCCCAGCAGCGCGGCAATGGGTAGTCGTAAGTCCAGCAGCCACGCAATGGAAAACACCAGCGCCACAATGCCGATTAGCAAAACGCTAAACTGCGCCAACGGGCGCAGCGACGGGGTGACATAGGTTTTATTGGCAGGTGGGTGCGGGCCGGTGAAATAGTCCACCGCCCAGCCCGCCATAAAAATCAGCGCGGCGGCCCCCAGAATATAGGGTGCCAGCTGTGGCCAGGTGACCTGAGGAAGGCTTGAGAGCACCACGGCTACCCCAATACCCATGGGCGAAATCAGCGGTGCCAGCGAAAATCCGCGCAGCAGCGCCAGCATCATGCGCCGCTGACGGGCCTCGCGCACCCAGGCGCGCCCTTGGGCGGCACTCAGGGTATTGCTCTTTTCGATCATCGCGGCGAACAGATTCAGCACGCCAATGTTCAGAATGATGCCAAACAGCGCCGAGCCCAGGGATAAGATCGGGTAGCGGCGGCTAGGCGGCTGAAGCAGCATGCTTTGCCCGCAGCGGCGCACTAAACAAGAGCGATAGGCAGGTAGGCGCAACATGCTCAGCGCCACCACAAAGGTAGCAAAAAACGCGAAACGCCCACTCGCCTCAAACAGCAGTTGCCCAGGCGTAGGCGAGCTCCACAGCGCGAGCAGTGTGAGTACGCCAGCGGCACACAGCAGCCCCTTGGCCATGCGGGTGAGTTGACCTTTCAGGGTCATCAAATAGAGCAGCAGCGCAACAATGCCTGCGGCTTGCCACGCCACGCTGCCACCCACCAAATGAATCAGCGTGGCAAGCGTCACCAGTAGCAAACAGGAAACCCGCAGGCGGGCTGTGCTCACTCGCTAGGCTCCCTCAACTGCGGGTCGGGAACGCCTTGTGACGATTCGCTGCCGCTACGGCGACGAAAAGAGCCTTCGCCCATAGCGACGAGATTGCCCTGCTCATCCACGATCTCACCGCTGGTCATGAAGGTTTTTTGCCCGCCGCCACGCAGCGTGCCCGTGGCCCTTAACACGCCTTGCCGAGCAGGCCCCACAAAGGTGGTAGTGAGTGACAGCGTCATCCCACGACGAATATTCCCCGGCACATCGCAGTGCAGGCCCGCTAGGCTTAAGGCACTGTCCAGCATGGAAGCCAGTACACCGCCATGCACATTGCCGCTGCGGTTAAGGTGCTTGGGTTCAATGGTGAGTTCCACTACCGCGCGCCCCTCTTCCCACTCCACCACTTGCATGCCCAGCAATTCGTGATAACCCATCAGCGCCTGCGGTGTGATGGAGGCGTCAGCGCCGTCTGTTTCGCTCATAAAGCGCTCTCCTGCTGGGCCAAGTCGCGTAGCCGTCCTTTTAAAATCTTACCGCTGGCAGTGGAAGGCAGCGCATCCATCAGCACAATTTGGGTCGGACGCTTATAAGGCGCAAGCCGTTCGGCAATAAAGGCTTTGAGTTCTGCCATATCAACCTCAACGCCCGGCTCGCACTGCACAAATGCCACGACCTCTTCATTGCCTGCCACCTGCCGCCCAACCACTGCGGTTAAGGTCACCGCAGGATGCTCATTAATCACTGCTTCTACATCCGGCGGGTAGATGTTGAAGCCCGAGCGAATAATCAGCTCTTTACTGCGGCCCACGATATAGAGCTGATCGTCGTGATCCAGTTTGGCGATATCACCGGTATTGAGCCAGCCATCTTCCGTTAAGGTGGCGCGGGTGGCGTCCGGCTGGCGGAAGTAACCTTTCATGATATTAGGGCCACGCACCCACAGCTCGCCGATCTCATCGCCTGCCTTTTCTGACGTGCCGCTGCTGCCTAAGGGCTCTAACCGATACTCCAACAGCGGCAGCACGCGGCCCACGGTGCTGCTCTGGTGGCGGTCTTCAATGCGGGTTTGACTAATCGTCGGGCTGGCTTCGGTGAGACCGTAGCCATTGTGCAGCGTTAGGCCAAACGCAGCTTCCACGCGTTTTTTGGTATCGCTATCCAGCGGCGAGCCGCCTGCGGAGATATAGATAAGCGCAGGCGCTTCCAGCACGCGCTGCTCACGCTTCAAATACTCTAAGGCGCGAGCATACATGGCAGGCACACCTTGGAGCACCGTAATACGCTCCTCTTTCAACGTTGCCAACAGTTGAGCAGCCTCGAAACGCGGCACGGTGTACAGGCACGCGCCGTTATACAGCGAACCCATACACACTGATGAGAGGCCAAACACATGAGACATCGGCAGCACGCCATACACCCGCTGCCCTTCGCTCAGATGGCGCATGCCGCCGGAAATAGAAGCGATATACAGAATACCGCGATGGGTCAGCATGACGCCTTTCGGCGTACCGGTGGTGCCTGAGGTGTAGATCATCGCCGCCACCTGCTCGGCACCGCTGGCGTGAACAGGCTCTGGCTCGCTCTCAAATAGCGGTGAAATCGCCAAGCCGCCGAGCTGCGGATGCTGATAGCGGTCAGCCGCGTGGCGCTCGGCGTGCTGGCTCGCCTCTGGGGAGGCTTCGCAGGTGTAAAACACTCGGCGCGGCAGGCAGTTGCCCTGAATTAAATCCACTTCCTGAGCGGAGAGGCGCGAATTGACAATCGCGACCCAAACATCCATTTCACTGGCGGCCAACAGCAGTACCACCAGGGCACGGCAGTTTTCACTGACCGTCATAATACGGTCGCCGGGCCGTATGCCTAAATTAGCTAACCACTCGCAGGCGGCATGAATCTCTTGCCCCAGCTCGGCGTAGCTCCAGCGAACGTTGCCATCCACAAGCGCGGGGTGATCCGCTAGGCGTTTCGCATTTTCCAGCACGCGGGTGCTCAAACGCTCGGGAAGTTCTGCTAAAAGCTCGCTTGCCAGACGGCCAAAGATCTTCTCATCTGGCGCTTGGTAAGGGACCGACAGAGCCATTAGGACGCCTCCCGCACCATGTTCCGGGCAATCACCAGCTGCTGAATTTGCGTCGTCCCTTCGTAAATGCGGAACAAACGCACATCGCGGTAGAAACGCTCAACGGCGTATTCCGACATATAGCCCGCACCGCCGTGCACCTGCACGGCGCGATCCGCGACGCGACCCACCATCTCGGCACAGAACAGCTTGCAGCAGGAGGCTAGGGTTGAGACGTTTTCGCCATCATCTTTGCGGCGTGCAGCGTCCATTACCATGGTTTTACCTGCGTAGGCTTCGGTTTTGCTATCTGCCAGCATAGCCTGCACCAGCTGATGCTCCGCCAGCGGCGCACCAAACTGCTTACGCTCCATGGTGTAGCGCAGCGACTCTTCGACCAAACGCTCGGCCACGCCCACACACACCGCAGAAATATGCAGTCGCCCACGGTCGAGCACTTTCATGGCGGTTTTAAAGCCTTGCCCCTCTTTGCCGCCAATGATGTTTTCAGCCGGTACACGGCAGTTATCAAAAATGATATCGCAGGTATGCGCGCCCTTCTGGCCCATCTTGTTATCTGCCGGGCCGCGAATCAGACCGGGCGTATTGCCTTCAACAATAAAGGCAGAGATACCGCCAGCGCCTTTGTTGTCTGGGTCGGTACGCGCCATCACGGTGAACAGGTCCGCTTCCGGGCCGTTGGTGATATAGCGCTTGGTACCGTTTAACACGTAGTGGTCGCCATCGCGCACGGCGGTGGTGCGCAGGCTGGCGGCATCGGAGCCAGAGTCCGGCTCGGTCAGGCAGAACGAACTAAGAATTTCCCCGGTGGCCAAGCGCGGCACGTATTTGGCTTTCTGCTCTTCAGTGCCGTCAATCAGAATGCCTTGGGCACCGATACCATTATTCGTACCGAATACCGAGCGGAACGCGGGAGACGTTTTGCCGATTTCCATGGCTACCAGAGCTTCTTCTTCCATGGTGAGCCCTAAGCCGCCGTACTCTTCAGGAATGGATAGCCCGAACAGCCCCATCTCCTTCATTTCCACCAGGATCTCGGCGGGCACTGCATCCTCTTCGGCAAGCCGTGCCTCATTGGGAATCAAACGCTCCCGGACAAAGCGGGCAATGGTATCAACCAACTGATTCAGCAGTTCGGGATCACGGATCATAACGGCTCCTGGTAGCAACGATATTTTTATGGTTGGCGTTCGCGCGGGCAGTGAGGCCTGCAATAATTCTGCATGGCGAAACTAGCGTTCACTCTCTTGTCAGGCACTTTTGCATAGCCTAGGATGGCAGTCAATAAACGAAATGCTATTTTGCAATGCAGAACAACAAACACTTGCAGCGAGGATTTTGACCTATGTCCAACGACGCAGTCGCCCATTCGTTCAACACTCTTGGCATTGTCGGCACGGGGGCCATGGGTAGAGGGATTGCTCAGCTCGCCGCGCAGGCAGGCCTGAACGTCATGCTATTTGATGTTAAAGAAGGCGCGGTGGCGGAAGCGACTGCCTTTATTAATGGGTTATGGCAGCGCAGCGCCGACAAGCAGCGGATTACCCAAGCCCAAGCCGAGCAGTACGGCGAGCGATTGATTGAGGCCCGCGACCTCGCCGCCCTCGCCCCCTGCGATATCGTCGTTGAAGCGATTATCGAGAAGCTGGAAGCCAAGCAGGGGCTGTTTAGCGATTTAGAGGGCATTGTTCGCCAGGATGCCGTGCTCGCCACCAACACCTCTTCGCTGTCTGTTACCGCAATTGCTGCCGCCTGCCAGCACCCAGAGCGCGTGATTGGCTTTCACTTTTTCAATCCCGTCCCGCTGATGAAAATTGTGGAAGTGATTCCGGGGTTACGTACCGCTAGCGACGTCACCCAACGGGTCAATGCCTTGGGCACCGCCATGGGCCACTTTACCGCCCAGGCCACCGACACCCCTGGCTTTCTGGTCAATCACGCCGGGCGCGCCTTTGGTACCGAAGCGCTGCGCGTTCTGAGTGAGAGTGTGACCGACCCCGCCACCATTGACCGGATCATGGTGGATCAAGGTGGTTTTCGGATGGGGCCGTTTACCCTGCTGGACCTGACGGGTCTGGATGTTTCCCATGCGGTGATGGAGTCGGTGTACCACCAGTACTATGAAGAGCCGCGCTTTCGCCCTTCACCGCTCACCCGCCAGCGGCTCTCAGCAGGCTTGCTAGGGCGCAAAACCGGTGAGGGCTTTTATCGCTACGTGGATGGCCAGCAGCAGATGCCGGAAGAGCCCGCCATTGCGTCAGCCTCGCCTTGCCCCGTGTGGATCAGCCAAGACGACCCTGGCAGCGCCGCCCAGCTTGCCGAACTGGTCGCCACGGCGGGCTGGCCACTAGAAAGTGCGGATCAGCCCTCCTCAGCAGCGCTGTGCCTGCTGACACCGCTGGGCGAAGACACCACGCAGTGCGCTCTGCGCCAAGGCTTGAATGCCGAGCAGTGCGTCGCGGTGGATATGCTGGCGGGGCTGGATAAGCGCCGCAGCCTGATGGTCTCCCCCATTACCCGCCCCGAACTAGTCAATGCTGCCGCCAGCCTGTTGAATGCTGACGGCACGCCGGTCAGCACCCTACAAGACAGCACCGGCTTTGTACTGCAGCGCGTGGTGGCCTGCATCGTCAACGTTGGGGCAGATATCGCACAGCAAGGCGTCGCTGCACCCGCCACTATTGATCGTGCGGTGGAACTTGGCCTGGGCTACCCATTTGGCCCGCTGCGCATGGGCGACCATTACGGCGCTTCGCGTATCCTAACCATTTTGAACAACCTATTAGCCGCCACCGGTGACCCCCGCTATCGCCCTAGCCCGTGGCTGCGCCGCCGCGCCGCGCTGGGCATGCCCCTCACTGACGGGCCAACGGGCTGACACACCTCAGTTTCAACTACGGCTCAAGTAAGGCTTACACAAACAAGGAAAATAACCATGCAAGACGCCTATATTTACGACGGATTACGCACCCCTTTCGGTCGCCATGGCGGCAGCCTAGCGGCCATTCGCCCGGATGAGCTGCTGGGCTTAACGCTCAAAGCACTGGTGGCGCGTAATCCGTTTGCCCCGGAAAGCTACGAAGAAGTGTTGGCGGGCTGTACTAACCAAGCGGGGGAAGATTCCCGTAACGTGGCCCGTCACGGTGCGCTGCTGGCGGGCCTGCCGATTGAGGTGGCAGGCCAAACCGTCAATCGCCTGTGCGGCAGTGGCTTAGCCGCCATGATGGATGCCGCCCGTGCCGCTCGCTTAGGCGAGGGTGAGCTATTTTTGGCTGGCGGCGTGGAGTCTATGTCCCGCGCGCCTTACGTGCTGGGCAAAGCCGACTCCCCCTACGCTCGCAATCAGCCGATGTTTGATACCGTGATTGGCTCTCGCTTCCCCAACCCGTGGATTGCCAACGAGTACGGCAGCCACAGCATGCCGGAAACTGCCGATAACATTGCCCACGACCTGAACATTGGCCGCGAGGCCAGCGACGCCTTTGCCGCCCGCTCGCAAGCGCGCTATGCCAAGGCGCTGGCAAACGGCTTTTACGAAGGAGAAATGTTTGGGGTAGAAGTGCCTCAAGGGCGCAAACAGCCGCCGCTGTTGGTAGATAAAGATGAGCATCCCCGGGCTGAAAGCACCGAGGAGAAACTGGCCAAACTCGGCGCGCTGTTTGAAGGCGGTGTCGTGACCGCCGGCAACGCGTCTGGATTAAACGACGGGGCTGCCGCGCTGATTGTCGGCACGCGTGCAGCAGGCGAGCGAGCTGGGCTTGCTCCGCGAGCGCGTATCGTTGCCAGCGCCGTGGCGGGGGTTGCTCCCCGCGTTATGGGCCTGGGGCCGGTACCCGCCTCGCAAAAAGCGCTGGCTCGGGCTGGCCTTTCGCTTGAGCAGATGGACGTGATTGAAATCAACGAAGCTTTTGCAGTGCAGGTGTTGGGCTGCGTTCAGCAGTTGGGTCTTTCCGCCGACGATCCGCGCCTTAATGCCAACGGTGGTGCCATTGCCATTGGCCACCCGCTGGGTGCCTCGGGCGCACGTTTGGCGCTCACTGCGCTGCGCCAGCTAGAAGCCACCGACGGGCGCTATGCGCTGGTCACCATGTGTATTGGCGTTGGCCAGGGCATTGCGACCATCATTGAACGCCTAGACAGCTAACCGCCCTCCTGCGGCGCTAGCACAGTCTCTAAGGCAGGCGCCGCAGGCCAAGCGTTGACTAAGCTCTCTTATCGCGCTTTGCAACGCCCCAGCGCAGGTATGCGATACTTGCCACTCAATGATTGATTAGCCGAGACGCTTGATGGAACCAACCGACGCCGCTGCTGATGAGCCGCAATCACCCGAAAAAGATCGCAACTTTGTCACCGCGCTTGCGCGGGGGTTAGAGCTGCTCCGCGCTTTTGGAACTGGAGAAGAGTACCTGGGCAATGCAGAGCTCTCGAATCGCACCCACATCCCGCGCCCCACGGTGTCCCGGTTAACCTATACGCTGACCCAGTTAGGCTACCTGCAACACAACCGTCACCTGGAGAAGTACCGCCTCGGGCCGGGTGTGCTGGCGCTGGGTTATCGCTTTCTGGCTAATATGGGCATTCGCGAAATTGCTCGCCCCCATTTACAGCATTTTGCCGACGCCACCGACTGCAACGTGAGCCTGGGCGGTGCCGACCGCAGCGACATGGTGTATCTGGAAACCTGCCACGGCCACGGGCCGCTGATTATTCGCTTGGATGTCGGCTCGCGGCTGCCCATCGCCACCTCGGCGATTGGTCGTGCCTGGCTGTGCGGATTATCTGACGAGCGCCGCCAACAGGTGATGCAAGAGCTAGCCGCGTTTCACGGCAGCGATTGGCCGCGCCTTCATGCCGGTATTGAGCAGAGCCTGCGCGACTATGCTGAGTACGGCTTTTGCCTCTCCGAGCAGGATTGGCAGCGGGATATTAGCGCCGTGGCCATGCCGCTCATTTTGGAAGATGGTGCCGAAGTGATGGCGATTAACTGCGGTGGCTCTAGCCTGCGTTTAGATCATGATCGATTGGTCAACAACCTTGGCCCCAGACTCAAGGAAGTAGCAGCGAAAATTAAGCAGGAGCTATCTCCACGATATCGCCCACCCCGGTGAGGGAGACGCCCTTCCCTTGCGCTACGCGGTCGGCAGAGAGCACTTTCTGAGGTACTCCTTTGGATCTTTGGGGTAAAAGTGTTCTGGCTGTCGCTCTAGGTGGGTAAAAAAGCGCGTGTCTTTGTAAGGCATTTTCATGAATCCTGACACGCCAAGCCCCTCGATTTGACTGACGGCAGTGAGCATGCGGCTGAGTAAATCACGAAACTCCTGCTCGCGCCGTGGGTCTAGCAGCCGGTAGTAGCTATGGATCTTCAGATGCCTGGGCAGCGCTTCAAAAATGATCATACCGGTATGGTGTATCTCGTTGAGCCGCTGAAGCATGTGCATGATGCTCTCTGGTAGTACCAGTAGCTCTTCGGGGTCAGGGCCATCCTCAAAATAGCTGTGCTGCCGGGTGCGATCCTCCATTTCCGGCACCGCGCTCACTTCGTAATTAATCGCCATCTCTGGCTGACAGCAAAACGCCTCCTCAGGGCTAGCACGCTCTAAGTGCAGCGTTTGGCGGGCATTGAACAAGCAGCTTTTGAACACGCCTTGGCGATGAATGGCGCGTGCCAAGTGCACCATGTTGTTCACCGCTTCGATAAATGCGGGTTTCAACTCAGGGTCATGCAGGTTCAGCGATGAATCGATGTAAACGCCTTCTCGCTCCCAGCGTACTGCCAAGCCGCCCACCACCGGATATTTGCCTAGCCGACTCACCGAGGCGAGAAAAGCCTTCTCAGTCTCCCCCATGCCCTGCATGAACTGCTTGTAGTAGCGGTCAAGTTGGACGTCGTTCACATCGTTGAGCGTTTCTTCGACACTCGCTTCCCGCAAGAACGCTTTTCGAGAGCTATAAACCACCGTGTCGATCTCTTGGGTATCTGCTCGATGCCGGCCTTTGCCCCACACCGGCACGAGCGGTGTTTGAGCGGGAGTGGGCAAGTCAATCATGACCAGCTTGGCCATGCGCGGCATTTCACGGATGAAGTGATCCCCCGCCCGCCGACGTACGTGCGGGTCGGGATCGAGCATCCCATCCAGCGTACGCGCGAACTCGATCGGCAACCCCAATGCGCTTGCTGGAATCGCTCGATGACCAAAACGACAGGACTGCGCAGACGCTAGCGCATAGAGCGTACCTGCCGTCCCCTGCTCGTCGAACCGTGGCGACGAGAGCGCTCCGTTCAACTGCTCTTCACCGATAAAATAGACATCACCCAGCCGTGCATTGGTTTGCTGCAGATTGTCCGACATCAACTCCATGACGTTGGCACCCACGAACTGAAGCGATTCATCCAACTGTGCGAACACCGATGAGCCCCAGTCGATTAGCGCGATGGATTCACTGACCGCATCGAAAACGAGATTGGAAGGCTTGATATCGCCATGTACCACCGGCCGTGCATGTGGGCCCGTTTCACGACGCAGCGCTTTGAGAATATCCGCCAGCTGCGCGGCAATGCGCACGATCAATCGTGGTGGGAGCTTTCCTTGCTTGAGCGACACTTGCTCCAGGTTCCAGCCAGGCGCACGCTCCATGACCAAAATCGACTGGCTGCGGGCGCGCTGGTAGGTAATGAGCTTGGGAATTCGGGGGTGCGATACCTGATCGAGCATGAACGCCTCCTCTTCGAGGCGTTCTTGTAAATGGGTGGGCAGCGTAATGCGTGAAAACTTGAACACGTAGTGCGTTTTGACGCCTTGTTGCCAAGCGCTACCCGCAAACACAAACCCGTAAGCTCCCTTACCAATCAGCTCGATATTCGAATAGCCCAACTGGGCAAGCTGTGCCTGACACAGCGCTACCCAGTCTTTTAGCTTTCGCGCATCGTGATGGCTTAGCAGGTAGATCGACTGCTCTTCGGGTATGTAAAACTGCTGCAGCGGTGCCTGGCTCATTACAAGTGCCTACACGGTTACGCCAAGTGCAGAAGCATGCTTTCCGGCGCTTCCAGAAAGCCTTTCCAGGCGTTGCAGAACCGGGCGATAGTGCCACCATCAATAAAGCGATGATCGCCTGCCCAGGTGACCGTCAATATCGCCCGGCGCTGCACCCCCCCGTGCTCATCAAAGCGCGGCAGCCACTGGGTTTTGCCAATGGCCACTATGGCCGCTTCCGGCGCATTAATAATCGGCGCGGCGTAGGTTCCCCCGAGTGCACCAATGTTGGAGATGCTGATGGTGCCGCCCTTTAAATCCGCCTGCTCCACACGCCCTTCCCGTGCTGCATGGGTTAACCTGCCGACTTCTTTGGCAATCTCGAATAGGGACAACCGCTCGACACCTTTTACGTTCGGGACGAGCAGCCCCGCTTTGCTATCCACCGCCATGCCGATATTGCACTGGTCGTAGTAGCTCAGCTCGTTGGCTTCGCTGTTTAACTGTGCATTGATGATCGGCGTCTCCGCCACGGCCAGCGCCATCGCTTTCATAAAGAACGGCATCAGAGTGAGCCGTTCGCCCTTCGCCTCTACCTGCGGCTTGAGCCGCTCGCGCAGCGCCAACAGCTCAGTGACATCAATCTCTTCACCGTAGTGAAAATGAGGAATGGAGCTAGCGGCCTCTACCATGCGCTTGGCCATCACCGCCCGTACGCCGCGCAGCGGCTCTACTTTTGAGGGGGCTAAGCCGGTGCTTGATGGCATCGAAACACTGGCCGTTTGGTTAGATACCGCTGGCGCGTTGAGGTGCGCTAGCACGTCTTCTTTCAGTACTCGGCCATCTTTGCCACTGCCTGAGATATCCGACAGGGCTAGGCTATGCTCGCGTACTAAGCGGCGCACCGCAGGGCTAGCGGGCACTTTGCTTGAGGGCGCCGGGACAACGGCTTGGTTGTTAGGCGGCTGGCTAACATTATCTTCATCCGCGGCCATCGCGTCGCTGCTGGGCGGCACTGAAGGTGCCTGTTCGATAGCAGCAGTATCGTTGTTCGTCTGACCGGTGGTTTGGTAGGCATAAAGCGGCGCGTGAACCTTGGCAATCTTCCCCTGGGCCACATACAGCTTGGTGACCGTCCCGGCTTCTGGCGCGGTGATTTCCACCAGCGCCTTGTCGGTCATCACTTCGACAATCGGCTGATCCTCTTCAATGGTGTCGCCCTCGGCCACACGCCACTCCACCACTTCACACTCAACAATGCCTTCACCGATATCTGGCAGTAAAAAATCACTCATGGCTGTTCTCCCTGGCGCTAAAAGTTCACGCTTTCGCGAATCGCTTCAAAAATTTTCAGGTGGTCGGGCAAGTACTCTTTCTCCAGCACGAGCGGGAAAGGCGTATCCAGCCCGGTAACCCGAGTAATCGGCGATTCCAAATAGAGAAAACAGCGCTCCTGTATCGTTGCGGCAATTTCACCAGCAAAGCCGCCGGTGAGCGGCGCTTCATGACTAACAATCATACGGCCGGTTTTGAATACCGACTCTGCCACGGTATCCACATCCCAGGGCAGCAGCGAGCGCAGATCGATGACCTCGCAGGCAATGCCTTGCTCTTCAGCAAGCTCAGCGGCTTTACTGATCACTTCCATCTGCGCGCCCCAACCCACCAAGGTAATATCATTACCCTCTTTCACCACTTCGGCTTCACCGATAGGCAGTTGATAATCGTCATCGGGTACGTCACCCACTGCAGCGCGGTAAAGTCGTTTCGGCTCCAGGAACAGCACAGGGTCAGGATCACGAATGGCCGCTAACAGCAGGCCTTTGGCCTGATAGGGGTTTCGAGGCACCACCACTTTCAAACCGGGCGTATGGGTAAAGTAGGCTTCCGGCGATTGAGAGTGGTATAAGCCGCCGGAAATGCCGCCGCCGTAAGGCGTACGGATGGTGAGCCCACCGACGTTGAAGAGATCCCCCGAGCGATAGCGAAACTTGGCGGTCTCGTTCACGATTTGGTCAAAGGCAGGGAAAATGTAGTCCGCAAATTGAATCTCGGCGACAGGCACCGCCCCCTGTGCCGCCAGCCCGTTGGCAAAGCCAATGATGCCTTGCTCCACTAGTGGCGTGTTGAAGCAGCGCGCTTTTCCGTACTTCTCCTGCAGATGGCTGGTGGCACGAAAAACACCACCGAAGACACCCACGTCCTCGCCACAGCAGATCACTTTTTCGTCTTCTGCCATGGCGATATCTAGCGCATTGTTGATCGCCTGAAGCATGTTCATGGTCGTCATCTTACGCCTCCCCCTGACGATCGTCGGCTGACGAAAGGGTCAGATCTAGGGATTGTGCACCGCGCGGATAAGCATCGGGATAGCGACGAATGTGGCGCTTGAGCTGATCCAACTGCCGCTGCAGCGCTGGCGTCACATCGGCATACACGTCGCTGATCAGCGACTCCAGTGGCGGCGGCGGGCGTTTCTCGGCGCGCTTCATGGTTTCCAGCACTTCGCGGCGCAGGCTCTCCTGCTGGGCAGCTTCTTCTTCATCGCTCCACCAGCCTTTCTTAGCCAGCCAGCGCTGCATACGTAGCAACGGATCTTTCACGCGCCACGCTTCCTCTTCACTCTTAGCGCGATAGCCCGACGGGTCATCCGAAGATGAGTGGGCAGCCAACCGGTAGGACATAGCCTCGAGCAGCACCGGTTGGTTCTGCTCGACCGCAATTTGCCGGGCTTGCCGTGTCGCTTCGAAGACGGCCAACGCGTCGTTTCCATCCACGCGTATCACGTGCATATGGTAACCAAACGCACGGGGAGCAATACCATCGGCAGCAAACTGTTCGGTGGCAGGCGTCGAGATGGCATAGCCGTTATTGCGACAGAAAAAAATCACCGGCACCTGGTGCACCGAGGCCATATTAAGCGCGGCGTGAAAGTCCCCTTCTGAGGCTGCGCCTTCGCCAAAAAAGGTCAGCGTACAGTGGCCTTCACCGGCCAGCTTTTGGCCATAGGCGTACCCGGTGGCCTGGGGAATCTGGGTCGCTAGCGGGGAAGAGATGGTCATGTAGTGCAGCTTACGGGAGCCGTAGTGAATCGGCATTTGGCGACCTTTACCGTAGTCGAGCTCGTTGCCAAACAGCTGATTCATAAACTCGTCGATCGAGAAGCCGCGATACATTAGAGCGCCTTGCTCACGGTACTGGGCCATGATCATATCGGCATCATCCAGCGCAGCGGTCGCGCCGACCACGGCGGCCTCCTCGCCGGTGCACTGCATGTAAAAGCTGAGGCGCCCCTGGCGCTGAGCGGCCATCATGCGTTCATCGAGAATTCGGGTGGCCAACATGGCCTGATAGAGCTTACGCGCGTGTTCCCGCGTTAGCGGGGGCTCTTTTGCGCCTTCGTAGAGTTCTCCATCGGGGTTCAGCAGACAAAAGGTCTCGATGGAGAATTCATCGCCGGTCATGAAAGACGGCTGGTGTACATACTGAGTCATCATTATTGTCCTTGTTTTTACCCCTTTTGAGGGCAGTGTTGTCGGTGATGACCGTTTGTGCCAGTGGATTTATCTGACACGGGTCAACGCAACACTTGGACAGTAACTCAGTGCAAGCGGTTTAGGGATTCAACTTAAGACGCAGAGAGACGCTGACGTAAGTGCTGCTGATACACGTTAAAAGCGCTGTCGACACACAGCGCCAGCAGCGCAATCAGCAGCGCTCCTTGCAGTACGTAGGCCACGTTGCCGTTGACGATCCCGGCAATGATCGGATCGCCTAGGTTACTCGCGCCTACGGTAGCGCCCAGAGCAGCCGTGGCAATATTGATCGTGACCGATGTCCGAACGCCTGCGAGGATGACGGGGGCCGCCAACGGAAGTTCGACTTGGCGCAGGACTTGCCAAGGCGTCATGCCCATGGCTTGCGCCGCTTGTTTGATAGTCGGGTCGACATCATTGATACCGGCCAGCGTATTACGCACGATCGGCAGCAGCCCGTAGAGCATGAGGGCAACGATGATAGGGAGCGTACCAAAGCCGAGCACCGGAACGGCTAAGGCCAACACGGCCACCGGTGGAAACGTTTGTCCCAACGATGCCAACTGCCCTACCAGCGGCAAAAAATCACGCCCTCGCTCGCGAGTGACGGCAATGCCCGCCGCTACCCCCACCACGATGGTCACTGCCGCCGCCACCCCGACCACCAAGACATGGCGTCCCAACAGTTCATACAGCGCCGCGCGGTCGTAGATGACCTGCCTGGCATCCGTCTCCACCCAGCGAAACATACTCTCGAGGCCCGGCATACCAACGATGCACACGGCCAGCAACACGGCCCAGATGAGCGGAAGAAACCACTGCACGCTGACCGCGTTGAGCTGACTGACGGAAGCTGACTTACGCGTCACGTTGGCTCACCTTATCCAGCTGCGCTTCTTTGACGATGCGGCGCAGAGAGAGCTCGCCGATCGGCACGTCGTTTTGGTCTACGACCGTCAAGCGGTCACAGTGATCACGTAGCATCATGGAAAGCGCTTGTCGCAGCGTGAAATCGGCAGGAATCCGCGATTGCGCGGGCAGCGTCGGACCAAGTGAGGTCATGTGATCTTTCACTCTGGTCAACGCTGCCTGCTTCAAGCCACGCTCAAGGCCACCCAGCAGCGACTCGACGAAGGGATCAGCAGGATGCTGCAACAGCGCCAGCGGCGTGCCTTGCTGAACGATGCGGCCATCGCGCATGACGACCAGCTGGTCGGCTAACCGCAGCGCTTCGTCCATATCATGAGTCACGAAGACGATGGTTTTGTGCAGCCGAGCCTGCAACTTGGCCAGCTCATCCTGAAGTTTTTCCCGGGTGATGGGGTCCAGAGCGCCAAAGGGTTCATCCATAAGCAGAATGTCGGGGTCAGCGGCAAGCGCACGGGCGACACCCACTCGCTGAGCTTGCCCTCCCGAGAGTTGATGCGGATATTTATGAGCGAACTCGTCTACCGGCAGCCCCAAAAGCCCCATCAGCTCTTCAACTCGAGCGGAAATCTCGGCGGCGGGCCACTTCAGCAGCCGAGGCACCAATCCAATATTGCGTGCAACGCTCCAATGAGGAAACAGCCCAGTACTCTGGATCACATAGCCAATTCGACGACGCAATTTCACCGGATCGTACTGCTCGATCGCTTGGCCATCCAAAATGATGTCGCCGCTGCTGTGATCGATCAGCCGGTTGATCATACGCAGCGTGGTGGATTTACCACAGCCAGAGGTCCCCACCAGCGCACAGAACTTTCCTTTTGCGACCCGTAGCGTGATGTCATCCACGGCGGTGTCGTCGCCAAACTGTTTTGAAACGTGGGAAAGCTCGATCATTCCTGTCCTCCGGGACGCAGCGCGTCTGCTAACGCGCCTAACCCTGCATCCACCATTAGTGCCAAGATTAGAATGGGCAGCGCGCCCAGTAGCACCATATCCATGGCGGCTTGACCCAGCCCTTGAAAAATGAACGTACCCAAACCACCGGCCCCGATCAGCGCGGCCACAGCGGTTAACCCGACGGCCTGAACGGAGGTAATACGCACGCCTTCTAACAGTACGGGAAGCGCCAGCGAAAAACGCACTTGCCAAAAACGCTGGCTCGTACGCATGCCCATGGCTTTAGCGGCTTGCAATGTGTCCTCGCTCACCTCTTCGAGGGCGATGTAGGTATTACGTACCATCGGCAGCAGGCTGTAGGCTATGAGCGCGATCAACGCGGGCGCGTTACCAATACCGCTCACCCCTAATGCCGCCAGTGTCGGTACGTTCGCTGCCAACCAAGCCAGGGGCGCTAGCAACAGTCCAAAGAGCGCCAAGCTGGGGATGGTTTGTAAAAAGTTCAGCAGCGTAAAGGCGACTTTTTGCAGGCGCTGATAGCGACGCATCAGCATCGCTAACGACATCCCCAACACCACGCTGACGCCTACGGCGGTGCTCACCAGCGCAATGTGTTGTCCCACCGCCTGATAAAACTGCTGCTCGCGCGCCTGAAACTCCTGCACGAGCGCAAGGTGATCCAGCCAGAGTGCCGCACACCCCCACCAAGCCACGCCTACCCCTCCCAGCAGTAGCGTGGGCCACCAGCGCGACAATCCCAAGCGCAGTCGCAGTTCTACCAAACAGAGCAGTAAGACGAACAGCACGGACCAATAGGCCGGACCTATGCCAAGCCGGGCCTGGGGTAGTGAAGGGTCGACCAGCCAATGCCCAGCTACCATCAAGCCAAATGGCATGAGTAGCAAGGTGAGTGTGATAAGACCCAGTATCGCCCGGTAGTGTCGGGGGCTGGGGACGCAGGCCAGAGCCGTCATGGCAACAAAGAGCAGCGACACGAGTATCGCCCCTGGCCAACGAATAGCGTCGACGATGCCAAAGGTGGTACCGGAAACGATGCGATTAGGGGCAACACTCACGAAGCTCAACAGCCAAGCGGCAGCCAGCATGGCAACGCTTAGGCACAACAGAACAACATTCGGGTACCAAGGGCGTCGTTTAAACGATGGCGATGGCAAAGCGTCGATTAACGACATCCATTAGTCATCCAGGCCGTCAAGGTAGTCACTGGCGACCTGATCCGGCGAGAAGCCATTCACCGCGACATCTGCGTTGAGCTCTTGAAGCGTGACGAGGTCGAGCGTGGCGAATACTTCATTCAGCACCGCTTCCATTTCAGGGTAAGCGTTCAGTACTTCCTCACGCACCACGGGGGTGGGTTGATACACCGGCTGGACGCCTTTGGAGTCTTCGAGGACGACAAGGCCTAACGCGCTCAAACCACCGTCGGTCCCGTAGGTCATGGCACCGTTGACACCGCTGGTTTGCTGAGCCGCTGCACGCATCGTCGCCGCGGTATTGCCACCAGAAAGCACCAGCAGTTGGTCATCGCTCAACTCGAAGCCGTAGGCGTCTTGGAAAGCAGGTAGCGCCTGGGCAGATTCGACAAATTCGGCGCTGGCAGCAAATTTGAACTCTCCGCCGTCGGCAAGATACGCGGCCAGATCATCCAGCGTCACCAAATCATTGGCCTCGGCCACGTCCTGACGAATGCTCATGGCCCACGTATTGTTGGCACTGGCAGGCTGGAGCCAGATCAAGCCCTGTTCAGCATCACGTTCGCTAACGGTTTGATACGCCTCTTCTGCGCTGTTCCACACCGGGCTATCGGTCATGTCGAAGAAAAACGCGCCATTCCCCGTGTACTCGGGGTAAAGGTCGATCTCGCCTGCTTTCAGGGCGCTGCGTACCACGCTGGTGCCCCCCAGTTGCAGGCGATCTTCGGTGGGAATCCCGTTACGCTCCAGCGTCTGGATGATCAACTCGCCCAGGACGGACCCTTCGGTATCGATCTTGGAAGAGACCACCACAGGGTCGTTAGCACTGGCGGTGGAGAGTGTGGCGACAGAAAAGGCTACCGTCGATAGACAGGCAGCCAACGAAGGTGTGAACAGTGAGCGCATGGGGTCATCCTTTTCAATGAGCGTCTAGGGCGTATCGTTTCAGTATAAGAGCCTGCTGCGTTGAAGTCAGACGCCGCGTTAACGACGTCTGACCCAGGCGCGCGATTAAGGCGCTTCGATCACCCAGGTGGTTCCTTCCCGGGAGTCTTTAAGAATGATGCCAAGCGCTGCCAACTCGTCACGAATAGCATCAGCGCGGGCAAAATCCTTGCTGGCTTTCGCTGCATACCGCTCGGCGATTTTCGCTTCGATCTCCTCATCGCTTAGCGCTACCTGCTGCTGGGCACCTTTCAGGAACGTTTGTGGCGTTTGCTGCAGTAGTCCCAGCACCCCGGCCAAGCGCTTTAACTCACCAGCCAAACGCGGTGCATCTGCCGGCTGATCGCTTTTCGCTCGGTTGAGATCGCGGGCCAAGTCGAATAGCGCGGCCAAGGCGACAGGCGTGTTGAAGTCGTCGTCCATTGCCGCGGTAAAGCGCTCTGCGGCATCGCTGGCGGCTGCCTGCTCGTCAGCGTTCACGCCATCTAATGCCGTATAAAGCCGCGTCAGCGACTTACGCGCTTCGACCAGGGAGTCCACCGAGTAATTGATGGCGCTGCGATAGTGGCTTGCCACCAACAGGTAGCGCACCACTTCTGGATCATGCTCGGCAAGCACGTCGCGGATGGTGAAGAAGTTACCCAATGATTTGGACATCTTCTCTTGGTTGACGCGAACGGCTCCGGCATGCATCCAGGTATTGACGTAGGTTTTCCCTGTCGCAGCTTCCGATTGGGCAATCTCGTTTTCATGGTGGGGGAAAGTCAAATCCGGCCCGCCGCCATGGATATCGAAGGTATCGCCCAAACAGCAGGTCGACATCGCGGAACACTCGATGTGCCAACCCGGTCGCCCGTCTCCCCAGGGAGAGTGCCAGTGGGCTTCACCCGGCTTGGCCGCTTTCCAAAGCACGAAATCCAGCGGGTCTTCTTTGTGCACATCCACATCGACCCGTGCACCAGAGCGCATGTCATCCAACTGACGGTTATTCAATTTGCCGTAGTCGGCGAATTTACGCACTCGGTAATAAACGTCACCATTGGCCGCTGCGTAGGCAAACCCTTTTTCGATGAGCGTTTCGATCATGGCAACGATATCGCCAATATGCCCAGTTGCACGGGGCTCCTGGCTAGGCGGCAGCACGTTCAGGCGTTCCTCATCCTCATGCATCGCAGCAATCATGCGCTCAGTGAGTGCGCTAATAGTTTCGCCGTTCTCCTCGGCCCGCTTGAGGATCTTATCGTCGATATCCGTGATATTACGCACGTAGGTCACGTCATAGCCACGGTGGCGCAAATAGCGGGTAATCACGTCAAAGGCCACCATCACCCTGGCGTGGCCAAGGTGACAGTAGTCATACACCGTCATGCCGCAAACGTACATGCTGACCTTGCCAGCCACTAACGGGCTAAAAGGCTCTTTGCGGCGTGTCAGCGTATTGTAAATATGCATACGACGTTTCCTTAACCCTTCTGTTTGATTTTCGCCCAGCTATCTTTCAGACCGACGGTGCGGTTGAACACGAGGTGCTCAGCCGTCGAGGCGTGACGATCGGCGCAGAAATACCCCACCCGCTCGAACTGGAAGCGGTCTTCCGGAGCAGCACTTGCCAGGCTGGGTTCGCCAATCGCGTGGCACACCACCAGCGACTCGGGATTCAAATGCTCGAGGAAGTCGACATCCTTATCACGGTCGGGCTGCTCGACCATAAACAGGTTGTCGTACAGGCGGACTTCCATCGGTACACCATGGGCAGCGCTGACCCAGTGAATCACGCCTTTCACCTTGCGGCCTTCCGGGTTTTTACCCAGGGTGTCGAAGTCCACGGAGCAGCGCAGCTCAACAATCTCACCTGCATCGTCTTTGATCACTTCATCACAGCGAATGACGTAGCTGTTGCGCAGGCGCACTTCTTTGCCCGGTGCTAGGCGGAAGAATTTCTTCGGTGCGTCTTCCATGAAATCGTCTTGGTCGATGTAGAGTTCACGCCCAAACGGCACCTTGCGCATGGGCATGTCGTCACGCGCCGGGTGGCCTGGCACCTCGTAGACCTCTTCGTGGTCTTCTGCCACGTTGGTCAGTACCACTTTCAACGGCTTGAGCACGCACATGGCGCGGGGTGCGTTATCTTCCAAATCTGAGCGGATGGCATGGGTCAGCATGGCGATATCCACAAAACCACCGTCGGAACGGGTCACGCCGATCATTTCACAGAATTTACGAATCGAAGCGGGCGTATAGCCACGGCGACGCATACCGGAAATGGTTGGCATCCGTGGGTCATCCCAACCATCGACGATCTGCTCATCCACCAACAGCTTCAGCTTACGCTTGGAGGTCAGCGTGTAGTCGAGATTGAGACGGGCAAATTCGATCTGACGCGGTTTTGCAGGCACCGGCAGGTTATTCAAGAACCACTCATACAGCGGGCGATGGTCTTCAAATTCCAACGTACAGATGGAGTGGGTAATGCCCTCGATGGCATCCGACTGGCCGTGGGTAAAATCGTACGAGGGGTAGATTTTCCACTTATCACCGGTTTGGTGGTGATGAGCATGACGAATCCGGTACAAAATCGGATCGCGCAAATTGATGTTGGGCGACGCCATATCGATTTTGGCGCGCAGTACTTTTTCGCCTTCACCAAACTCACCGTTGCGCATCCGCTCAAGAAGGTCCAGGTTCTCGTCGGCGCTGCGCTCACGGTAAGGGCTCGGCTTGCCGGGCTCGGTCAGCGTGCCTCGATATTCACGAATCTCATCCGGGGAGAGATCATCCACATAGGCTTTCCCTTCGCGAATCAGGTGTTGGGCCCAGGCGTAGAGCTGATCGAAGTAGTCGGAAGCGAAGCGCACCGGACCGGCCCATTCAAAGCCCAACCAGCTAACGTCTTCTTTGATGGCATCGATGTACGCCTGCTCTTCTTTCGCCGGGTTGGTGTCGTCAAAGCGCAGATGACACTCACCACCCAACTGCTCTGCCAACCCGAAATTCAAACAGATCGACTTGGCGTGGCCGATATGCAAAAAGCCGTTGGGCTCCGGGGGAAAGCGCGTCACGATTTTGGTGACCTGGCCGCCCGCTATCTCGTCGCGTACTTGGTTGCGAATGAAGTTCGGCGCTGGGGTGGTCTCGTTGGTCATGGTGGTGTTGATAACCTCATGGTGGATGGCGTGCAGGGCACACGATACGAAGGCAATCGGGGTTAGCGCTTCGCGGTGCCGAGCAAAACCGCTATTATAACGTGACGCCGATGCACAGCGCCAAGGCGAACGCCTTTATTGAACAGGAATTTATCCATGATCGTATTACAGACGAACCACGGTGACATCACCATTGCGCTTAATCATGAAAAAGCTCCGGCCACTGCGGCGAATTTCGAACAGTACGTGCGCGACGGTTTTTACGACGGCACGCTGTTTCACCGGGTCATCGATGGCTTCATGATTCAAGGCGGCGGTTTCGACCAAGAGTTCAACCAAAAGCCGACACGCGATCCGATCGAAAACGAGGCTGACAACGGTTTGCAAAACACTATCGGCACGCTGGCCATGGCCCGTACGCAAGACCCCCACTCCGCCACGGCGCAGTTCTTTATCAATGTC
This sequence comes from Halomonas sp. CnH100-B, assembly GCF_024124605.1. NCBI lineage: Bacteria > Pseudomonadati > Pseudomonadota > Gammaproteobacteria > Oceanospirillales > Halomonadaceae > Halomonas > Halomonas sp. CnH100-B. The sequence goes on from NZ_JAMXRX010000001.1 coordinate 757,380, forward strand.
GGTAATAACAGCTTCCTCAACCATAGCGGCAAAAGCCTGCAAGGTTGGGGCTATGCGGTCTTTGGAGAGGTCGTTGATGGCATGGACGTGGTCAACGCCATCAAAGGTGTGAGCACCACACGTCGCGGCATGCATGCTGACGTTCCCGCAGAAGACGTCATCATCGAACGCGCCTACGTGAAGGAAGCGGAATAACCGTTAGGAGCTTTATGCGTACTCTGCTCATCGCTGATATGCATCTAAGTCACGATACCCCTGAGATCAATCAGGGGTTTTACCGTTACTTGGAACAAACCGCTCAAGGTGCAGACGCGCTCTACATTCTGGGCGATCTTTTCGATGCCTGGATTGGCGACGACCTGCTGGACACGCCGCATCCGTTGAGCGCCGTGGCCCATAATGTCATTCAACGGCTACGTGTACTCAGTGACGCGGGCACTAGCATCTATTTCATTCATGGCAACCGCGATTTTTTGCTGGGTGAGCGCTTCATCAACGGCTGTGGTGCCACTCTGCTGCCAGACAGTGAAGAAGTCGAACTGCAAGGTGTCCCCGCCGTTATTCTTCACGGCGACAGCCTGTGTACCAAAGACGAAGCTTACATGGCGTTTCGCGCTCAGTCGCGAAGCGAGCAGTGGCAGCATCAGATTCTCTCGCTGCCATTGGAGCAGCGATTGGAGCTTGCCAAAAGCTTGCGCATGCAGTCAGGTGATGCCAATGCGGGCAAAGCCGACGACATCATGGACGTCACCCAAGACGAAGTCGTGGCACTTATGGAACGTTGCGGCGTATCGACCATGATTCATGGTCATACTCACCGGCCCAACGTACACGACCTCACAGTGGAAGACGTGCCTGCCAAACGCTTCGTACTAGGGGACTGGGACAGCGAACACGGCTGGGATGTGCTAGTGGAGCGCTCTGACGAGCGTCACGCCGAACCCGTATTGCGGCAGTTTCCACTCAACGCTCCGCCCTAACCTGCGCTCATTGCGACATAAAAAAGCCGATCAAATCGATCGGCTTTTTTTCTATGGCGTTCCTCCAACGCGGGGCTATGCCCTAGCGCTCGATCTCCGCCTCGCTACGCAAGTCGTCAATCAAGCCCTGGATGATCGATTGAGCACGAAGCTGCTCGGCCATTTGGGCCACGAACGCCGTCATTTGCTCATCCACCTCGCCAACGGAAACGTCGTCAAGCGCAACGACAGCCACCCCTTGCGGCATGTTGACGGCACGGTAAACGCTTTCGCCCTCGTCTGGACGAGGCATACGGAAGATTTCACCCACCAGCGATTGAGGCAGCGTGGTGTCCGACTGACGCGACACGTCATTGGCTTCCAGCCACTCCAGCTCGACACTCTCACCTTCCCGCAGGGAAGCAATTAGCTCTGCGGCCTGGGCCTGAAGTGCTTCTTGGCGCTGCTGAGCCGCAACAGCCTGCTCGACTTCCTCGCGAACGGCTTCCAAGGGCAGAACCGTCGCGTCCCGATGCTCGGCCACCCGCAGCACGAGACGTCGATCATTATCGAGTTCGATTACTTCGCTGTTGTAGCCCTCTTCCAGCACGTCTGCACTGAAAGCTTCATCCAGAACGCCGGGCTCAGACAGTACACCTTCTCCTTCACCACGGGCGATCCATTCCGTTCGCTCGAGCGTCAGGCCGAGATCATCAGCGACACTTTGCAGGTCGTCGGCAGCAAAGCTCTCGTCGATCAGGCGCTGCACTTGCTCGTTGAATTCGTCGTTGACACTGCTGAGTGCTACGTCCTGTGCCAGCGCATCGCGCTGCTCTTCAAACGATGGGCCTGCCAGTTCGGTTACCCGAAGAATGTGGAAAGCACCGTCCATTTCTACTAACTGAGAGGTCTCGCCTACGCCCAGAGAAAACGCCGCTTCATCGAAGGCATCACCAAAAAAACCACGGCTAATGACGCCAAGATCGCCACCGTCCTCGGCACTAGCCGTATCGTCCGAGTAGCGCGCCGCGGTATCCGCAAAACTTTCGCCCTCTTCCAATGACGCAAGCGCTTCGCTCGCCAGCGCTTCAGCTTCTTCGCGACTCCGCTCATCGCCGAAGGTCACCATGATGTGTGATACACGACGGTCAGCGCTTTGGTTCTGCTCGCGCCACGCTTCCCGAAGCGCCTGCTCGTCCACCTCGACGTCGTCCGCCATGGCTTGGCGATCGATCAACACGTACTCGACGCGCACCTGTTCAGGACGCTCGAAACGTGACTGGTTGGCATCGTAGTACGCCTGCATCTGTTCGTCGGTGACGTTGACGTCGATCTCGACATCTTCTGCATTCAGCATGACGTAGCGAAAATCGCGCTGCTGACGCTGCAGATCGGCCAAGCGCTGCTCTTCACTGGGTAGGCTGAAATCGCTAAACGCAAGCCCCTGCTGTAAATGCTGACGTTTGATATCGACTCTCAGTTCTTCTCGAAATGAAAGTGGCGTGTAACCGGCACCAGCGAGACGGTTACGGAACAGCTCGGCCGAAAAACGCCCGTCTTGGTCATGAAACTCCGGCAGACTGACGATCATTTGATCCAACTGTGCATCGGAGACGTGAAAACCGCCGTCTTCGGCGTATTGGGTCAGCAAGGTTTGGGTAATGAGCTGGTCGAGCATGTCATTGCGCAGCGCTCGCTCTTGCTCGGGCGGCACCTGGCCAGAACGCAGTGCACGCTGAACGCCCAGCTCGACGTCTTGGCGCATAATGGGTTCACCATTCACGCTGGCGACTTCGTTGGGGTCGCTACCAAACACGCTAAACAGCGATTCCACGCCAAACAGTGCCATGGCCGCCACCATGAGACCGATAATTATCTTGGCACCCCAGCTTCTGGAGCCATCTCGTATACTTTGCAGCATGCTAGCCTCAGATCATCAAAGCCATCTATTGCCCAAATCATCGGGCCAGAAAAGAACATGGGCGCATCGCGGATGCGATGCGCCCATTAGGTTACAGCAAACGCGTGCCAATTAGTTGACGGCGTCTTTCAGCGCTTTACCGGCTTTAAAGCTGGGTACTTTGGCGGCGCTGATTTCGATGGGCTGGCCCGTTTGCGGGTTACGGCCGGTACGTGCAGCACGCTCTTTGATTGCGAAAGTACCAAAACCGACCAGAGAAACACTCTCGCCTTTTTTGAGGCTATCGGTGACAGACTCCACCATGGCATCCAATGCGCGGGTTGCCGCTGCTTTCGGAATATCTGCAGACGCGGCAATAGCTTCAATCAGCTCGGACTTATTCACACTTCACCCCTTAACTGTTTCAAAAAATGGCTCTGAACGGCACGGTCACCGAGTGCATCAACCTCAAAGCATAGCTGCGTTTTATAGCAATGCCTTGAAACACCTGTCAAGCGACCGGGCCGTGAAATGCCCGCTGCTCAAGGCATTGGGCAAATTTATTAAGTAAAATTAAAGCGGAAGGTGCTTTAATGCTTAATGGGTGCTTGCAACAGCATTTGTACTGAACGACTTATCGGCGCCTTTTAGCGTGGCCCCTTCGGTCACGTTCTCCGCCAGCGCAACCGCCAGCACGTCATCTATCCACCGTACGGGACGAATATCAAGTGCTCCTTTGATATTCTCCGGTACTTCCTTGAGATCTCGACGATTTTCCTCAGGGATTAGGACGGTCTTTATACCACCCCGCCGGGCCGCCAGCAATTTCTCCTTTAGACCACCAATCGGCAGCACTTCGCCCCGGAGGTTGACCTCACCTGTCATGGCCACATCGCAGCGTACCGGGCGTTGCGTGTAGGCCGAGACAATGGCTGTCACCATGGCGATACCCGCGCTAGGCCCATCTTTGGGCGTTGCACCCTCAGGCACGTGGATATGCAGGTCCTCGTTCTCGAAACGCTGAGGGTCGATACCATAGGCATCGGCTCGCGCCTTGACCACCGTCTGAGCAGCACTCACCGACTCTTTCATGACATCGCCCAAAGAGCCGGTTTTATTGATGCGACCTTTTCCTGGCGTGACGACCGATTCGATATTGAGCAGCTCGCCGCCCACGGACGTCCATGCCAAGCCGGTGACTCGGCCTACCTGATCCTCTTGCTCTGCCAAACCGTAGCTGTAGCGACGGACACCCGCATAGGTTTCGATCTGATCGGCAGACAAGAGTTGCGGAGCCTGCAGCTTGCTACCGGCTTTGTCTTTCGAGGTGCGCTCGGCTTCAAGGCGCTCGCGCAGTACCTTGCGACACACTTTGGCGATTTGACGTTCGAGCTCCCGCACACCCGCTTCACGGGTGTAGTAGCGCACGAGCTCCAGTAGCGCATCGTCATCGAGTGCCAACTCTTGCTCTTCCAAACCGTTGGCTTCCAGCTGTTTTGGCAGCAGGTAGCGCTTGGCGATGGCCAGCTTCTCATCTTCGGTGTAGCCGGGCAGGCGGATGATCTCCATACGATCCAGCAGCGGGCCTGGAATGTTCATCGAGTTCGCCGTGCAGATAAACAGCGTCTCGGAGAGATCGTAGTCCAGCTCGAGGTAATGGTCGCTAAAGCTACTGTTCTGCTCGGGATCCAACACCTCCAGCAGCGCGGAGGCGGGATCACCCCGATGGTCCATTCCCAGCTTGTCCACTTCATCCAACAGGAACAGCGGATTTTTCACACCGGCACGACTCATGCGCTGCATCAGCTTACCGGGGAGCGAACCAATGTAGGTACGACGATGGCCACGAATCTCCGACTCATCGCGCACGCCACCCAGCGCCAGGCGAACGTACTTACGATTGGTCGCACGGGCAATGGACTGCCCCAATGAGGTTTTCCCCACACCAGGCGGCCCCACCAAACAAAGCACCGGCCCCTTCAGTTTTCGCACGCGCTTTTGGACTGCCAGGTACTCAAGAATGCGCGCCTTGACCTCTTCCAAACCGTAATGATCCGCGTCGAGCACTTCTTGTGCTTTGACCAAGTCATGCTTGACCCGCGTGCGTTTTTTCCACGGCACGGCGATGAGCCAGTCCAGATACGAACGCACTACGGTCGCCTCAGCAGAGTTCGACGCCATCATCTTGAGCTTGTTGAGCTCTTGCGTCGCTTTTTCAGATGCCTCTTTGGGCATGCCGGACTCTTTGATCGCCTGTTCGTACTTTTCTGCCTCATTGGGCACGTTATCCAGCTCACCCATCTCTTTCTGGATGGCCTTCATTTGCTCGTTGAGGTAATACTCGCGCTGCGTTTTCTCCATCTGCTCTTTGACACGCGAGCGGATGCGCTTTTCTACCTGGAGCAGATCGATTTCAGACTCGATCAGCGCCATCAAGTGCTCGATACGGTCACGTACGCGATCCATCTCGAGCAGCTCCTGCTTGTCACCAATTTTCAGCGACAGGTGGGCGCAGATGGTATCCACCAGCCGACTCGGATCTTCGATGCCGGAGAGCGAGTTCAGCACTTCGTTGGGGACCTTCTTGGAGAGTTTGACGTACTGCTCGAACTGATTCAGCAGCACTCTCACCAGCGCCTCCTGCTCACGGCTGGTGAGCGGCTCGCTTTCACGCGGCGTTAAATGCGCTTGGGTGTAGCCCGCCTCGTTTTCTTCGATATCGATGACATCAGCGCGGAAGCTCCCCTCGATCAAAACCTTGACGGTACCATCTGGCAGTTTCAGCAGCTGCATGATGTCTGCAACGGTCCCCATCGCGTAGAGGTCCGCATTGTCAGGATCATCCTGTGAGGCTTCTCGCTGAGCCACCAGCAGTACACGCTTGTCGGCTTCCATTGCGGCTTCCAGGGCCTGAATGGACTTTTCACGACCAACAAAAAGCGGAATAACCATTTGCGGGTACACTACGACATCCCGCAATGGCAACAGGGGTAGACATTGTGTCTGATCGGCGTTCTGCTGCATCGCAGACGTTCCTCAAATTCGGATGAGTACTTGAACGGTACTTAGCCAAGTACCTCACAGTGTGAAAGGGCATGGCAGGACACGCTCACTGCGTGCTGATCAGCCATTTCAAGTCGTGTGTTAACAACAAGGGGCCGCCTAGGCGACCCCTTGGTTTGGCACCAGCGGTGGAGAGCTAGGCCGTGGCACGCACGTCGGGGTTAGCCGTCGGTGCCGTCGACCCGGGCTTCTTCCTGCTGCGAGTAGATCAACAGTGGCTCGCTTTCGCCAGCGATAACCGAGCCATCGATGACGACTTTGCTCACCCCTTCCAAGGATGGAATTTCATACATCGTGTCGAGCAGAACCGACTCTAGTATGGAGCGAAGGCCACGCGCGCCGGTTTTACGCTCCATAGCTTTCGCCGCCACGGCTTTCAGCGCATCGTCTCTAAACTCCAGCGTGACGTCTTCCATCTCGAAGAGCTTGGCGTATTGCTTGATCAGCGAGTTTTTGGGCTCGGTCAAGATTTGCACCAGTGCATCTTCGGTGAGTTCGGTCAACGTGGCGATGACGGGCAGACGACCGACGAACTCTGGGATCAAACCGAACTTGACCAGATCTTCAGGTTCGACATCTGCCAACAGCTCTCCCACACCGCGAGAGGACTCTTTGCTCTTGACGCTGGCGTTGAAGCCAATCCCGCCTTTCTCGGCACGATCACGAATCACTTTATCGAGACCCGCAAACGCACCGCCGACGATGAACAAGATATTCGCTGTATTTACCTGGACAAACTCCTGCTGAGGATGCTTGCGCCCCCCTTGCGGAGGAACAGAGGCCGTCGTGCCTTCAATCAGCTTCAACAGCGCCTGTTGCACGCCTTCGCCAGAAACATCACGGGTAATCGACGGATTGTCCGATTTGCGCGAGATCTTGTCGATTTCATCGATGTAAACAATGCCGCGCTCGGCCTTCTCGACATCGTAGTCACACTTCTGAAGCAGCTTTTGGATGATGTTTTCAACATCTTCACCCACGTAACCTGCTTCGGTCAGCGTCGTTGCATCAGCAATGGTAAAAGGTACATTCAGTAGCCGCGCCATGGTTTCGGCGAGGAGCGTTTTACCGCTGCCCGTCGGACCAATCAGCAGGATGTTGGATTTACCTAGCTCCACATCGCCTTCACGCACTTCTGACTTCAGACGCTTGTAGTGGTTATATACCGCTACGGACAGCACCATTTTGGCGCGGTCTTGTCCGATGACGTAGTCGTCCAATGTATGACGTATTTCGCGGGGCGTAGGTAAACGCTCCTCATCGCTCTCGGCATCGGCTTCGAGAACTTCTTCGCGAATGATGTCATTACATAAATCGACACACTCATCGCAGATATACACGGACGGGCCGGCAATCAGCTTACGTACTTCGTTTTGGTTTTTGCCACAAAACGAGCAGTAGAGCAGTTTGCCACCTTCGTCCTTGCCTTTGCCGTCGGCCATTCGCGTACCTCTGTCACTGCGGCGGCTGACGCCGCCTTAAAAGCTCGTTAGAAAAGCAGAATCCTATCACGCTATCAGGATGTAGGCCGCTTATCCAGCACTGCGTCAATCAAGCCGTACTCTTTGGCCTTATTGGCGCTCATGAAATTGTCGCGGTCGGTATCTTGGGCCACTTTCTCAATCTCTTGACCGGTGTGATGGGCCAGGATTTGATTCAGTTTTTCACGAATACCGAGAATTTCACGGGTGTGAATCTCGATATCCGATGCTTGGCCTTGGTAACCACCGAGCGGCTGGTGAATCATTACACGGGAATTAGGCAGGCAGTAACGCTTGCCTGCTGCACCCGCGGTGAGCAGGAGTGCGCCCATGCTAGCCGCTTGACCGATACACACGGTGGAGACATCCGGCTTGATGAACTGCATGGTGTCGTAGATGGACATCCCTGCCGTCACCGAGCCACCGGGCGAGTTAATGTAAAGATGAATATCCTTATCAGGATTCTCAGACTCAAGAAACAGCAGCTGCGCCACGACAAGGTTGGCCATGTAATCTTCTACCGGGCCTACCAGGAAAATCACGCGCTCTTTGAGAAGACGCGAGTAAATGTCGTAGGCTCTTTCCCCTTTGGCGCTCTGCTCAACCACCATGGGCACTAAACCGCCGGCGTTTTGAATATCAAACTCACTCATTCGGGTGATTCCTTGCGTCCGGTAAGGGAAAAGCGCACCCCAGCAGGGTGCGCCACGCGATGAGATCAGGCGCTTGCCTGTTCGCCCTCTTCGTTCTCATCTTGCTCAGCCTGTTGCTGAGCGGCAGCCAGCGCTTGCTGGTAAGACATTTCCACGTCTTTTACGTTCGTTTGCTCAAGCAGCTTATCGACGGCTTTCTCTTCGAGAATGGCAGATTTTACCTGGGTCTTCAGCTGCTCGTTACCCATGTAGTACTCCACCACTTCGGAGGGGTCTTGATATTGCTCGGCCAGCTCTTCGACCTTCGCTTTGATCTCAGCGTCGTCAGCGTCAAGCTCGTGGGCTTTGATCACTTCAGCCAACAGCAGACCGACTTGAACACGACCTTTGGCCTGCTCTTCGAACAGCTCGTTCGGCAGCTGGCTGACATCAAAGTCTTCACCCAAACCGAACTGCTGAGCTGCCTGACGCTTCATTCCGTCAGTCTCTTGCTGAACCAGCGCGCTGGGAACAGGAATGTCGTTCGCCTTTTTGAGGGCGTCCAATACCTGCTGCTTCACACGATTATCGACCGCCTGTGACGCCTCACGTGTCATGTTCTTTTTAATCTCAGCGCGGAATTTGGTCTCGTCACCACCTTCTACGCCAAAACGCTCGATGAACGCTGCATCCACTTCCGGCAACTTCTGAGTGCTGACTTTGTGGACGGTAACTTTGAAAGTCGCATCCTGACCGGCAAGGTGCTCGGCTTGGTAATCTTCCGGGAACGTTACAGAGATGGTTTTCTCTTCGCCCGCTTTGGCACCGATCAGCTGCTCTTCGAAGCCCGGAATGAAGCTATTGGAACCGATGACCAACGCGTGGCCTTCAGCGCTACCACCCTCGAACGGCTCGTCACCCAAGAAACCTTGGAAGTCGATGGTGACTTGGTCGCCATCCGCTGCGGCCGCGTCAACCTCTTCCCACGCGGCGTTTTGCTTACGCAGCGTGTCGATCATTTCATCGACATCGGCGTCGCTAACGGAAACCACCGGACGCTCAACCTCAGTGCCTTCTATAGACGCCAGTTCGACCTGCGGATAGATTTCCATGATGGCAACGAACTCGAGATCTTTGCCTTCTTGATTTACTTTTGGCTCGATCTGCGGGAAACCAGCAGGATTGAGGCCTTCTTCAGTGATCGCACGCACGTAGCGTTCACGCATCACTTCGCCTACCACTTCATTGCGCACGCTGTCGCCATAGCGCTGACGCACGACGGCCATTGGCACCCGGCCTTGGCGGAAACCGTTCAAGCGAACGTTTTTCGCGGTGTCTTTCAAGCGAGCGCTGACGGCCTCGTCGATATCTGCTGCCGGCACCTGAATAGTGATACGGCGTTCGATCTGGGAGGTCGTCTCGACGGAAACTTGCATGAATTGTCCTCTAGCGGCTGGGCGTTGTGTTAGTTGCGTAAAATATATTCAAGGGGTCAATTTTAAGAACCCTGACGCATGGTGGCAAGCGCCATGCTCGCAAGATGGGGGCACGAGCATCAAATACAAGGGGTTAGCAGGACAAAAACTCACGCGTCACGCGCTGGCCACCATAACGATACCGCATGCAGCAGGAGGCCACAGGTCGTCGCGTGGGAGATGAAGACCTGCCAACTGATCCATTCGGTAAACACGGCATGCCAGGCTCCCATTACCAAAGCCCCCAACACCAGCATCATGGCCAAGCGCTTAAGCAATGGCGGCACTGCTTGCCGGGCTTCAAGTGACAACATCTTCCACTGAAAGATGGCAGCACCTGCTACGAACACCAAAGCTATCAGCAGTAGCGTCTGGCGAGTTTCGTGCCCGCCCGCCATGTAACGTGGCAATGCGGACAGCATCACGACGCACAACCCCAGTGCCACGCTGACCCGCTCAGGGGAGTAAAGCGCTCGCTGCATGTTAAACGACCTTCAGCTGCTGAGTTTCGATCCACTCCTCGACCCAAGGTAGCGCAGCATCATCGGCCATGAAGGTTTCCATGGCATCGATTTCAAGACGCTCACCTAACCGTTGAGCACCGTGGTCTTGAAGGAGGTCATCCAGCGCCCGGCCCGCGCCGCAAAACGTGTCCCCATAGGAGCTGTCACCTAGCGCAATGAGGCCATAACGCAATCCTGTAAGTGAAGGGCTTTGGTCTTTCAGGCTGCGTACAAAGGGAACGAAATTACCGGGAAAATCCCCACTGCCGGTGGTCGAAACACAGAACAGGGTCAGGTCATTTCTCTGGGTAATATCCTCAACCGTTGGCTGCTCAGAGATATCGACAGCATAACCAGCCTGTTCAAACAGAGGCTTGACCTGTTCCGCCACATCCAATGCACCGCCATACATGGTGCCCACCAGAATGGTTAACGTCGGCATTGTTCTACTCCTAGGCAATGGTGTCGCACCTTACGTTGTGATTTCCACAAAGTTCAGTCGACAAATACCTGATGAATTTGCTCAAATATTAACACGACTGGCAAAAACGACGCACGCCCCACGTGGGGCTTCGACAATTGCGCAACAGGAGCGCTTATGCAGCAGGCCTTCGAGACATGGATCACGCCCATCATGGTGGGTGGCTTGATCATCTTTATGTGTTTCATCATTTGGGATTTGGCCAAAAAATCGAACGCTGGCAAGTTTGGCACGATCATGCTGTTTGTCGTGCTAGGCGCTGGCATGCTGGGCTACGTCATTAAAGTCGTGATCACTTGGCTGATTGAAGGACGCGGTATTTAACTTCGCACTCATTACGACACATCCAGAAGCCCATATGAGTGATGCAAAAAAGGAGTGCCTGACGGCACTCCTTTTCGTTGGGCAGCCATGGCAGGGTGATACTACTGGCTACTCGCGTAGCGCTCCACCTGCTGCTTGAGCTTCTGACCGGGGCGAAACGTGACGACACGCCGAGCAGAAATGGGAATCTCCTCACCGGTCTTGGGGTTTCGTCCTGGCCGCTCACGCTTATCACGTAGGTCAAAGTTGCCAAAGCCCGACAGTTTCACCTGTTCGTTCTCACGCAAACAGGCGCGAATTTCTTCAAAGAACGCCTCTACCATCGCTTTTGCTTCTCGCTTCGACAGCGCCAGCTCTGTGTGTAAATGCTCAGCTAGCTCTGCTTTGGTCAACGCACCCATAGGGCTCCTCCATGTAGCATACGCATTGCCAAGAACGTGATAAGCGTCGTGTCATGGCATAGCTTAGTTAGCCGCGAAGTTCGGCATCTAATTCGGCTCGCACGTTAGTAATGATCGAGTCGACCAACTGATTGATTTCTTCATCATTTAGCGTGCGCGAAGCGTGTTGCCAGGTCAAGCCCAATGCAATGCTCTTATAACCTTCGGCCACGCCTTTACCAGCATAGACATCAAATAGCTTTATGTCTTTCAGGTAATCCCCTGCCTTGGCTTTAGCGCAATCCAACAGCGCTTGCACTGGCGTGGCATCTTTGAGGATGAACGCCAAGTCACGACGCACCTCTGGATAGCGGGACAGCGGTTCGAACGCCGGAATCGCCCCTTGGCTCAGCGCATCCAAACGGACCTCAAACAGCACGGCATCGACCTTGAGGCCCAATGTCGCTCGCACTTGCGGATGTAGCGTACCAATCCAGCCTGCTGGTTTACCCTGGTGGAAGAGCTGCGCTGTTTGCCCTGGGTGCAGCGAAGGGTGCTCTCCGGGTTCGAAGCGCCACTCGTCCTGAGCGCCGCCCATGGCCAGTAGACTCTCTAGATCGCCCTTCAGGTCATAGAAGTCCACCTGCGCCTTGGCACCATTCCACCCTTCCGCCTCGCGACCACCACAAACCAGTGCGCCCATCATCGGCACCTGAGTCAAGTGATCCAACGGCCCATTGAACACCAAGCCCGTTTCAAAAATACGCACACGCGTCTGCTGACGATTCAGGTTGTGCTCGAGCGCTCGCACCAAACCGGGAAAGAGACTGGCACGCATCACCGACAGATCCGATGAGATCGGGTTAGCGAGCACGGGAGAAACCGCGTCGGGTAGCATTGCAGCCTGCAGATCAGGTGCAACGAAGCTGTACGTCACTGCTTCTTGGAAGCCGCGGGCGACCATTTGGTTACGCAACTGCGACTGGGTCAAGCTGGCTTCGTTCGCGGATCGCAGCGCCAATCGGGCGGCAGGACGACGCACTGGTAGGTTGTTGTAGCCATGAATACGCGCCACTTCTTCGATGAGGTCTTCCTCGATGGCGACGTCAAACCGCCAACTAGGCGCGACCACCGACCAACCTTCCGCCTGCTTATCCACGGCCAGCCCAAGACGCTGGAGAATATCGGTCACATCGTCCGCCGATAGCCGCTTGGAAAGCGCGCTTTCAAGACGAGCTTCACGCAGCGTAATCGCACGCGGTGCGGGCAAGTGTTCCTCGCTAACGGTCTCTACCACCGGCCCCGCCTGACCACCACAGATCTCCAACAGAAGCTGTGTGGCACGCTCGACTGCCATGACGGGGAGCTCAGGATCGACGCCACGTTCGAAACGGTGCGATGCATCGGTGTGCAGCCCGTAAGAGCGCGCCTGCCCAGCAATCGCAAGCGGCGCAAAGAACGCCGACTCTAGGAAAATAGTCTGTGTATTTGCGCTAACCCCAGAGTTCTCGCCCCCCATGATACCAGCCATCGCCAGAGGACCTCGCTCATCGGCAATGACGAGCGTTTCGGGGCGCAAAGCGACCTCTTGGCCATCCAACAACGTCAAGCGTTCGGCGTCTTTGGCCAGACGCACGGTAATACCGCCCTGCAAATGATCGCGATCGAATGCGTGTAACGGCTGGCCAAGCTCTAGCATGACGTAGTTGGTGACATCCACCACCGGATCGATGGAGCGCACGCCGCTGCGTCGCAGGCGCTCGACCATCCAGAGCGGTGTTTCGGCATCCACTTTCACGCCTTCGATCACCCGCCCCACGTAGCGAGGGCACTGCTCTGGCGCATCGACCACAACGGGGAAAGTCGTATCGATGGTGGCTTCGACCTCGGTCATGTCCGGACCGTGCACCGGCAGACGGTTAAGGACGCCGACTTCTCTGGCCAGCCCTTTGATGCTGAGGCAGTCGCCGCGGTTCGGCGTCAAATCCACCTCGATGGTCATATCATCGAGCTGCATGTAGTCACGGAAAGGCGTACCAACCGGCGCCGACTCGGGCAGTACCAGAATGCCTGGAGAGGTTTCCTCCTCCAACCCCAACTCTGAAGCCGAGCAGATCATGCCGCGGGATTCAACGCCACGCAGCTTGGCTTTCTTGATTTTGAAATCCCCTGGCAAAACACCCCCCACCTGGGCAAAGGGAATTTTCTGCCCTACGTCGACGTTGGGCGCACCACACACCACTTGCACAGGCTCACCCGTGCCGTCATTGACGGTACAGACATTGAGCTTATCGGCATCGGGATGCTTCTCTTTGGTCAGCACTTCAGCCACGACCACACCGCTAAAAGCAGCGGCGACCGGCTCAACGGCATCTACTTCAAGGCCCGCCATGGTGATCTGGTCGGCCATGGCCTGCGTTTCCAGCTGCGGAGCTACCCATTCACGCAGCCACTGTTCTGAAAATTTCATGTTGATTCCCGTCGCTGGCAGCGGTCTTAGGTGAATTGACGAAGAAAGCGCAGATCGTTTTCAAAGAACAAGCGCAGATCATTAACGCCGTATCGAAGCATCGCCAAACGTTCAGCGCCCATCCCAAAGGCAAAACCCGTATAGCGCTCGGTATCGATACCGGAGTGCCGAAATACCTCAGGGTGAACCATGCCGCAACCCATGACTTCCAACCAGCCGCTATGGGAGCAGACACGACAGCCATGACCGCTACACATCACGCACTGAATATCGACCTCAGCAGAGGGCTCCGTGAAGGGGAAGTACGAGGGGCGAAAGCGAACCGACAAATCGTCACGCTCGAAGAACGCCTGCAGGAAATCTTCGATCGTTCCCTTCAAGTCGGCAAAACTGACGCCTTCATCCACCAGCAAACCTTCGACCTGATGGAACATGGGCGTATGGGTCAAGTCCGAATCGCTACGGTAGACGCGCCCAGGGCAGACGATACGAATGGGCGGCTCACTGCTCTTCATGGTGCGCACTTGCACCGGAGACGTATGAGTGCGTAACAGGCGAGTCGCATCGAAATAAAAGGTATCCGCCATTCCGCGCGCCGGATGGTGAGCAGGAATATTGAGCGCTTCGAAATTGTGATAGTCGTCTTCGATCTCGGGACCCACGGCCACATCGTAACCAATACGCGTAAACAACGCTTCGATACGCTCCAGCGTACGGGTAACGGGGTGAAGCCCGCCGCTCTCTTGGCCTCGACCAGGTAACGTGACGTCAATTCGCTCAGCCGCTAAGCGGGCATTGAGCGCTTCGCTCTCCAGTTGCTGACGCTTGGCATCGATCTCACTCGACAGCGTCTGCTTGGCCTGATTGATTTGCTCGCCAGCCGCAGGGCGCTCTTCTGCCGACAGCTTGCCCAGCCCTTTCAACAAGGCCGTCACTTCGCCTTTCTTACCTAAGTAACGTACGCGCAACTCATCTAGCGCTGAGACGCTCTGCGCAGCTTGAATAGCATCGCGGGCCTCTGACACCAGAGTAGGAAGGTGATCCATCCGATTTACTCCGAATTAAGCGATTCCATCTCTGAGGATGGCTGGCATGTTGAAGGTGACAAAAAAACAGGGGAAGAGCGGCTGCTCTTCCCCTGCATGGGTCACACTGAAATGACCTCTGTCATTTCACACTGGCATCAGCTCAGTGCAAATGACCTTATTGGGCAGCCTTGGCTTTTTCCACGATAGCAGCAAATGCTGCTTTTTCGTGTACTGCCAGGTCGGCCAATACTTTACGGTCGATTTCAATACCGGCTTTCTTCAGACCGCCAACGAAGCGGCTGTAAGACATGCCGTTGATGCGCGCACCAGCGTTGATACGCTGAATCCACAGCGCACGGAATTGGCGCTTGCGGTTGCGGCGGTCACGGTACGCATACTGACCGGCTTTGATAACAGCCTGTTTGGCTACACGGAAAACACGCGAACGTGCACCATAGTAACCTTTGGCCTGCTTCAGAACTTTTTTATGGCGACGACGGGCAACTACGCCACGCTTAACACGGGTCATAACACACTCCTGACTTTATGACTGAGGCTAGAGGCACTCAGATAAGAAAATTCGACCTTACAGGTTCGGCAGCATGCGCTGGATCAGCGCTTTGTCGGAAGCATGAATCTGCTTCATGCCACGCAGCTGACGCTTACGCTTGGTCGACTTCTTGGTCAAGATGTGGCTACGGAAAGACTGTTTATGCTTGAAGCCATTCGCAGTCTTTTTGAAGCGCTTGGCAGCGCCGCTGTTGCTTTTGATTTTCGGCATGAGAAAACTCCGCTCGATATTTTTTAGAAAACCCAGGGCCGACTAGCGCCTAAGCGCTAGCCCGTTGACTTCGCCGTTGGATCACTTCTTTTTCGGGGCAAGAATCATGATCATCTGGCGGCCTTCCATTTTCGGGAAAGACTCCACCGCTCCGATCTCTTCCAGGTCTGACGCAATCCGTTCCATCAGCTTACGGCCGATGTCTTGGTGCGCCATTTCACGACCGCGGAAGCGCAATGTGACCTTACCCTTGTCACCACCTTCCAAGAAGCGGGTCAGGTTTTTGAGTTTCACCTGATAATCGCCTTCGTCGGTGCCAGGACGGAATTTGACTTCCTTGACCTGGATTTGCTTTTGCTTCTTCTTTTGAGCCGCTTTTTGCTTTTTGGTCTCAAAAACGAATTTGCCATAATCCATGATCTTACAAACGATCGGATCGGCATTCGAAATTTGCACGAGATCTAAACCGGCTGCTTCCGCACGTTCAAGAGCCTCAGTGGTGGGCACTACGCCCAACTGCTCACCGTCGGCATCGATTAAACGCACTTCTTCTTCGGTAATACGCTCGTTCATTGGTGGGCGCTTGTCTTGTGGACGCCCGCGCTGATTGCTTCGCTTGATCGCTCCGTCTCCTTAGGCAATTGACGATGTCGCCAGGGCTGCTCGCTCTGCACTAAAACGTTCGATGAATTCATCGACGGTCATGGTACCGAGGTTTTCGCCGCTGCGAGTTCGCACGGCCACTGAGTCAGCTTCGACTTCCTTATCTCCTACCACAAGGAGATAGGGAACTTTCTGTAACGTATGCTCACGGATTTTAAAGCCGATCTTCTCGTTCCTCAAGTCCGCCTTGATCCGTAAGCCACTTTTTTGCAGGCGCTGCTCTAAATCGAGCGCATAATCACGCTGCGCATCGGTAATGGTCATGAGAACCGCTTGCTGCGGTGCCAACCATAACGGCATTGCGCCTGCATAATGCTCGATCAGTATACCCAGGAATCGCTCAAAGGATCCCAGAATAGCACGATGCAGCATCACAGGGGTTTTACGCGTACCGTCTTCGTCGACGTATTGCGCCCCTAAACGCCCTGGCAAGTTAAAATCTAGCTGAAGAGTACCACACTGCCAAACACGATTCAGACAATCTCTTAACGCAAATTCAATTTTAGGACCATAGAAAGCCCCTTCGCCCGGCTGCAGCTCCCACGCCAAACCAGTCGCATTGAGCGCTGCCTCAAGCCCCTGCTCGGCCCGATCCCACATCTCGGCTTCACCCAGAAAGTCTTCGGGACGCGTAGATAGCTTGAGCTCGACGTCTTCAAAACCCAGCGTTTTA
The DNA here is from genome assembly GCF_024124605.1 of Halomonas sp. CnH100-B. Lineage (NCBI taxonomy): Bacteria > Pseudomonadati > Pseudomonadota > Gammaproteobacteria > Oceanospirillales > Halomonadaceae > Halomonas > Halomonas sp. CnH100-B. Next base: position 774,193 of record NZ_JAMXRX010000001.1, read on the forward strand.
TAAACTTGCAGCGTTAGCGCAATGAAGGCCTCGGCCTCGGCCTGAATCTGACTTTCCGTGCAGAAAATATGGGCATCGTCTTGAGTAAAGCCGCGCACTCGCATCAGACCATGCAGGGAACCCGAAGGTTCATTGCGGTGACAGCTACCAAATTCTGCCAAGCGCAGCGGAAGGTCACGGTAGCTTTTGAGGCCTTGATTGAACACCTGAACGTGACACGGGCAGTTCATCGGCTTGACCGCGTATTCACGCTTTTCAGACTCAGTGGTGAACATTAGCTCACTGTAATGCCCCCAGTGACCCGATTTCTTCCACAGCGACAGATCCACCACCTGGGGCGTTTTGATCTCTTGATAGCCGTGCTCACGCTGAATGTTGCGCATGTACTCTTCTAACGCTTGGTACATGGTCCAGCCATTAGGGTGCCAAAAGACCATACCCGGCGCTTCTTCTTGAAGGTGGAACAAGTCCATCTTCCGCGCCAACTTGCGGTGATCGCGTTTTTCCGCTTCTTCCAGGCGCTTCAAGTAGGCCTTTAACTGCTTTTTATCGCCCCACGCCGTTCCATAGATACGGGTCAGCATTGGGTTGGAAGCATCGCCACGCCAGTAAGCACCGGCCAACTTCGTCAATTTGAAGGCCTTCAAATGACGCGTATTGGGAACGTGAGGGCCACGGCACATATCCGTGTACTCCTCATGATGGTACAAACGGATCGTTGCGCCTTCCGGAATGCCGCGGATGATTTCCTGCTTGTAGGTTTCACCCCGCTTTTCGAAGGTAGCCATCGCCTGATCGCGATCAACGTACTCTCGAATGACATCGTACTCATGATCGATCAGCGCTTGCATGCGCTTTTCGATGGCGTCCATGTCTTCAGGCGTTACCGATTTACCAAAATCGATGTCGTAATAGAAGCCATCATCGATCACAGGCCCAATGGCCATTTTGGCCTCTGGGTAAAGCTGCTTCACTGCGTGACCAATCAAATGGGCACACGAGTGACGAATAATCTCTAAACCCTCTTCATCACGGGCAGTAATGATGGAAACGTCGGCATCCTGCTCGATGATGTCAGCGGCATCCACCAGCACACCGTCTATTTTGCCCGCCACGCAGGCCTTGGCCAAACCAGGGCCAATGGACTCTGCTAGCTGCATAATAGAGAGGGGTGCTTCGAACGTTCTTTGGCTGCCATCCGGCAGTGTCACTATGGGCATTCAAGTATTCCTTGAGCGCAGTGGTGATCCATACCAAGGATCACATTTCGCTATCAATGGTCGGGGGTATTCAGCACGTATTAAAGGCTGCCAAGCCTATCAGACTTTATGACATCGTAAAATAAAACGGGAGGCATGAGCCTCCCGTTCTGTATCAAAGGGTGTCGTCGACGCTGACGCCGACGACACTACCCATTGAGGGTACAGTCGAGTGAATTAGTTCCACTCATCCAGTTCTACGCGACGGTTCTGGAAACGACCTTCTTCAGTGTCGTTAGTCGCTACCGGACGCTCTTCACCGTAACCAATCGCACGCATGCGGTCAGCCTCTACGCCGCGCTGATTCAGGTAAGCAGCCACAGACTCTGCACGACGCTGTGACAGATCCTTATTGTACTGGTCAGAACCACGAGCATCGGTGTGGCCTTCAATGCTGACACGTACGTCAGGGTTGTTCACCAGACGCTCAGCAACGCCGTTCAGAACGTTTTGCGCGTTGGCAGTCAGCTGAGCAGAATCAAACTCGAAGTTGACTTCACGCAGCACAACGCTCGCCGGGCAGCCCAGGGCGTTAACTTCTACACCAGCCGGAGTGTCCGGGCACTGGTCGCGATAGTCCGGAACGCCGTCGTTATCGGAATCCAGCGGGCAACCGTTGGCATTGACTTCGACGCCAGCCGGGGTACCCGGGCACTGGTCGCGGTAGTCCGGCACGCCGTCACCGTCGGAGTCCAGCGGGCAGCCTTCGGCATCAACAGCAACACCAGCAGGCACTTCGCCATAGCTCGGGCACTGAGGTGCTACCGGCTCAGGCGTACGGTCTGCACACAGCAGGCCGCCGATCGCAGCACCCGCAGCGGCACCCGTCGCAGCGCCCGCGTCTTCATCAGAGCTGCTGCTGGTGGCGTAGCCGATGCTGCCGCCAATGATGCTGCCCGCCAGGCCACAAACGGCCGGGTGCTGATACCAGCTTTGACCGCTGTTGGCGCCGTCTTGGCTGGAAGACTGAGAGGCCGAGCTAGCGCAGCCTGATAGGCCGACGACTAATGCAGAACCGATGAGCAAGCCAGTCGTTGATTTTTTCATGCAAGACTCCTTCTTGATCCAATGCTGACATGGTCTAAAAGACCAAATCTATCCAATGCTTCTTATGGCGAGAGCATCCATTTTTCGCTGTTCTGTTTCAGGTCTAGGAACCCTACCCCATGAAACGAACAAGGTGCCTATCATTAACGTTTCAGCGCTAGAAGGCAACAATGCCGAGATATCAACTTCTTGCCAATACCGACCCTACCAGCATAGCAAAGCTGACATCGTTGGCATTAAAAAAATTTCAATGCAGAGCGGAGGGGCCTTTAGCGCGCCATTTAATCACTGCCGCCGCAGCCGCAAGCACCGCAGGGCGCATCTCGTCTTCGACGGCGAGCCGCTCCTTGTCTTCTTGCATTCTTTCCCTAGGGGTCAACTGCTTACGTGCTGAGTGAGTCTTCAAGTGACGCGTACGATGATAGACGTCCGCAAACGCTTGGAATTCAGGACGCTCAGCAAGGCTTGGGTCGATGATCTCGAGTAACACTTTACAGCGCCAAGAACCCTCGGTGATATCAACCTGCTCTTGGACGAGGGCACTGACGACGTAATCGAGATTTTCCAAGCTATTCTGTTGGGCACGACGCTCTTCGTCCAAACGAAATGCCTCGCGGCGCTTCACCTCATTACGAAGCTTGTAGGCATAGCCACCCAAACCGATAATGATCAAAACGGCGACGACGAGCAGTAAAAGTGCAACCGTTGAACTCATAAAGCCCCTACTGACTGGGAAATAAATAGCTTAACGAGAATTGTACACCTAATTAGCGGAGTTAGACCAACACCATTCACTGTCACTCCCCTCTAAAGCCTCCAAACCCACGCTTAGCTGTAACGAGTAGCCAACTCGTCTCTCTGTGGCATAGAGTACGCCATCTCCCGCACACTGACACGATAGCACCAACACCACCAAGCCCATCCAAGACTCAACACGAGTGCTACAGCGCCAGCGGTATGGAGTAACGCTAGCCAAAGCGGCAGCCACAACAGCACGTTAGCGACACCTAGCCCCACTTGGAGCGTATAGGCACACAGCACACCCACCAGTGCATTCGCAACTTGTTTGATGTGCCGGTAACGCCACCAGAGCAGCAGTAGCGTCATACCCAACAAAAGCGCCCCCAGCCGATGTACCATGTGAATCGCCGTGCGGGCATCGGCATGCAATTGACCATGAAGATAATTGGGACCAACGGTTTGTGTTAGGTGGAACCCTTCACTGAGATCCATACTGGGCCACCATTGCGTGTTACAAGTTGGAAATCCTTGGCAAGCAATACCGGCGTAGTTACTGGTCACCCAGCCGCCTAGCGCGAGTTGAAGCACTAGTACCCCGCCAGCAGCGTACCAGAGCACGTTGCCTGCAGCGCCCGAGGAAACGCTTCCTTGCCGAATACTGCGCAACCGAAGATGCAACCAGAAAAACACCATTAAAACGCTGAGTCCACCCAGCAGGTGAAGCGTGACCACCTGCGGCCACAGCTTGAGGGTAACGGTAAAGGCACCAAACGCGCCTTGCACGAGAATGACGAGCAATAGTGACAGGCTGAGACGCCACGGATACCCCTTACGCGTTCGCAGTGGCCAACCCAATGCCACCACGCTGAGCACGATGACGCCTAGAAAGCTCGCCACGTAGCGGTGCGCCATTTCTACCCACGCTTTGAAAGGTTCTAACGGGGCATCAGGATGCTGGAGCGCCGCATGTTCACTATCGGGGACGATGAGCTTTCCATAGCAACCTGGCCAGTCCGGACAGCCTAACCCGGCATCTACCAACCTCGTCCACGCACCTACCAATATCACGCAGGCAGTGAGTAACGTACCTGACAACGTCAACCATACAAGCCAGCGAAGACGGCGCTGTGGGTCGCTATGCATCATAGTTCCTTACGGCTAAGAGTAGCCGGGCACGGGCTATAGTGGATTGACTTTAAACAAATGACGTATGTCATCGAGGATGTCGGCGGCAGCCGTTGCGTCGTCAAAAGCAAGGGCGGGCCTACCCACCGGGTCGAACAACCACACGCTGCTGGCGTCACCCCACGCAGGGGAACGTTTCCAACTGGTGACCGTTTCGCCCGGCAATGCAGCGGCTTCCCCACCGATTCTCAATCGCTGCAGGCGTGGTGCCTCCCGCCCCAAGGCGCGGTGTAAACGCCAAAGCTCGTCCTGCTTTTGTTCACAGTGCGCGCCGCAATCGAATACCAGCGTCCACCGCTCAGAGGCAGGCGCCGGCCACGTCAATGGCCATTCATGTAAAGAAGGAACGTCTAGCGTGACTTGGCCATGGGCGGTGTGCGCTTGAGGAATGCCCACATGCCAAGTCACCATCCCCCAAGCGGTGACAATGGGAGCAGCAAAAACCACGAACAGTAGCAGCAGCTTGGTTCTTGGATAGCGTACGGGACGATGGGGTGGCATATTAGCGTCCTCCTAGATAGCGTTCGCGATTGTCGGCGACCAAACGGTGTCCACCCAACAGCATGATCATGAAAGCCGTTAAGGCCAACGCCCACCACTGCACGGCATAGCCAAGATGACGGCTGGGCGGCATCACACTTGGCTCCCACCAAGGTGTCAGCGTACCGGCTCCCTCCTCTGCATGCAGCCACCCTTGATGACTGAATGCGCCTAGCGTCGACTCCCATGGCATAAGGCTAAGCTGTTGAAGCCTGACGCCCTCTCGATTAGCGCCATAAAGGGGGCCTTGCACTTGTGCATTCTGCCACTCCCCAGAGACGTCGATCATGCCTACAGGCGTCGATGTAGAGGGTGCCTCTCGGCTGGGCCCCGTTTCTAAAAACCCTCGCTGAACCAACCATAGCTGCCCGTACCTATCTCTGAGCGGTGTAAGCACCGCAACGCCCAACCGACCTCCCGTCATTCGATTGTCTAAATAGAGCGTATGCTCCGACAGATATCTGCCACGTAAATGTACCTGTGCGCCTTCGACGGGTGTATCGGTGGGCTCGATCATCACAGGAGCAGCCGCTCTGCTGGCCAATAATTCGCGCTTGTCATCCGCCCGCTCCCACTGCCATAGTCCTAAGACGAGACCGAGCGTGACCACCACACCCCAGAACAAATACCAAACATAAAGTCTGACTGGATAACGAGAGGGCTTGATCATGTGGTTAAAACTACTCATCGCCGTGGTATTTATCGGAATGGTGGCCAGCCTTGCCGCAGGCGCAGGCTTTTTGCTTCGTGATGACAGCACTTCCAGGCGCCTGCTCATATCACTGAAATGGCGTATTGCTCTCGCTTGCCTGCTGGTGGCACTGCTTCTCATTGGCTTTTTATCAGGCGAGCTTGGATAGCCTCCTAGAACACATAGACGAAAATAAAGAGCCCCACCCAGACCACGTCCACGAAGTGCCAGTACCAACAGGCCGCCTCAAAGCCAAAATGGTGATCGTTAGCAAAGTGGCCTTTGACGATCCTCACGAGCATGCTTGCCAAGATCAGAGTGCCAATGATCACATGAAGGCCATGGAAACCCGTGAGTATGAAAAAGGTAGCGCCGAAAATCCCCGCCTCCAAGGTGATGCCATAGTGGTGATAAGCCTCGTAATACTCGACACCTTGAATGACGATAAAGCAGATACCCAACAGCACCGTACCCGCCAGCCAGTTGCGACAGGTTTGCCGGTAGCCCAGTTTAAGAGCCTCATGTGCGACGGTCAGCGTGATACTGGACGTCACGAGTATGAGCGTATTGACCAGAGGCAGTTGCCAAGGGTTAAGCACGCTGGTCGGCCCTGATACCGACGCATCGGGCGGATTGAGCAGCGGCCACTGCGGCACGAAATCTGGCCAAAGCAGCGCTGATACACCTTTGGCCCCCTCACCACCGAGCCATGGCAACGTGAAGGTTCTGATATAGAACAAGGCACCAAAAAAGGCGGCGAAAAACATCACCTCAGAAAAAATGAACCAGCCCATCCCCCAGCGAAATGACCGGTCCATCTGAGCATCATAGAGGCCACCCATGGATTCATGAATGACATCGCGAAACCACAGCCCCATCACACTCACTACCCCCAGAACACCGATGACCATCAGTGGCGCTCCGGTATCGTGCACCAACTGAATACCGATACCCACCATCATGGCGCCAAGCGCCAGTGAACCTAAAATGGGCCACCGACTGGTAGCAGGAACGTAGTAGCTGCCGCTGCTCATATGTTATCCCCCGCCGAGTTATTGTTTTGGACCGTCTGGAGCGCTATGCGCTGTACTGGGTATAGGGTGTATACCAAGGTGATGGTGTTGATCTCTTCAGGCAGGTCTCTGGCCAACTGAAACACGAGCGGAATGGTGAGCCGTTCGTCTCCCTGCAGTTGCTGCTCTTGAAAACAAAAACAGCTGACCTTGCGTAAATGTGTCGTGGCACTGGAGGGAGACACGCTGGGCACGGCTCGCCCCCAACTCTCGACGGCACTGTTGTTGGTGAACGTGAAATCCACCTCTGCCGTTTGCCCTGGATGAACGCGCATTTGCCGCGTTTCGACGCTCATTTGCCAGGGTAAACCGGCACTGCCACGAGTAATGAACTGCATCGTGACGAAGCGCGACTGATCGACCTCCTCATGTACGATGGCCTGGGCAGTAGTATCGACTTTGCCGTTCAACCCGGTCACCTTGCAAAACACGTCGTAGAGGGGCACCAAGGCGAATGCAAAGGCAAACATCCCCACCAGGGCCGCCACGCTTCGCACGACCGTTTTTCTCACTCCCGCTTCTTGATACCCCTCGATAGCCATGCTCATACCTCCACCTAGGCCGACACTCACTACTTAGTCATGAGTTTGGGCACGATGAAAGACGGGAGGCGTGTCAAACGTATGCAACGGCGCCGGGCTGGGCACGCTCCACTCTAAATCTACGGCGCCTTCCCAAGCTTTCGCAGGGGCTTTCTGCCCGCCTCGCACGCAGAGCACGACCACAAGTACAAAGAGGAGCTGTGAGGCACCAAAGAAAAACGCCCCAATGCTGGATAGCAGATTGAAGTCGGCAAACTGCAGCGCATAATCGGGAATACGCCTTGGCATACCTGCCAACCCGGCGAAGTGCATCGGGAAAAAAGTCAGGTTGACGCCAATGATGGAGCACCAGAAATGGCACTGCGCCAGACGTTCGTTGGGGTAGTGCCCCGTCCACTTGGGTAACCAGTAGTACACGCCTGCCATGATGGCGAAAATAGCGCCAGGCACGAGTACATAGTGGAAATGTGCCACTACGAAATAGGTGTCGTGGTACTGGAAATCGGCAGGGGCAATCGCCAGCATCAGCCCTGAAAAGCCGCCAATGGTGAATAGCACGACGAACGCCAGCGCAAACAGCATGGGTGGTTCAAAACTGATTGACCCCCGAAACAGCGTGGTCACCCAGTTGAACACCTTGACCCCCGTGGGCACGGCGATCAGCATGGTGGAGTACATGAAGAACAGCTCGGCGGTCAGCGGTAGACCGACGATGAACATATGGTGGGCCCAAACCAAAAACGAAAGCAGTGCGATGGCCGCAGTGGCATATACCATCGAGGCGTAGCCAAACAGCGGTTTACGCGCAAACGTTGGAATGATGGCTGACACGATCCCAAACGCTGGCAGTATCATGATGTAAACTTCCGGGTGCCCAAAGAACCAGAACAGATGCTGGAACAGCACGGGATCTCCCCCACCCGCAGCATCGAAGAAGCTGGTACCGAAGTTGATATCCATCAACATCATGGTGATGACCCCCGCCAATACCGGCATGACGGCGATCAACAGAAAGGCCGTGATGAGCCATGTCCAGACGAACAGCGGCATGTCCATCATCCGCATACCAGGAGCTCGCATGTTGAGAATGGTCGCGATGATGTTGATGGCACCTAAAATCGAACTAATTCCCGCGATATGCAGCGCCAGGATAAAAAACGTCGTGGAAGCCGGCGCATAGGTCGTCGATAAAGGCGCGTAGAAGGTCCAGCCGAAATTAGGGCCGCCGCCTGGCATCAGTAAGGTAGAAAGCAGCAGAGCAAAGGCAACGGGTAAAAGCCAAAAACTGAAGTTGTTGAGTCGCGGTAACGCCATGTCTGGCGCGCCAATTTGTAGGGGAATCATCCAGTTGGCGAGCCCCGTAAAAGCGGGCATCACGGCTGCAAAGACCATAATCAAGCCGTGCATCGTGGTCATTTGATTAAAGAACTCAGGCTCGACCAGCTGTAAACCGGGTTGGAATAGCTCCGCTCTCACCACCAGCGCAAAGATCCCACCGACAAAAAACATCGTCAGTGAGAAAATCAAATACAGGGACCCAATCTCTTTATGATTGGTGGTCAGCAACCATCGCAAGATGCCTTTGGGTGGGGCGTGGTGAGCGTGTCCCTCCTGAGACTGGCTGCCCGCAACGGCCGTCGAACTGTGCTGCAGCGGGTGTTGTGGAGGTAGTTTGGGCGCCATAAGTCTCTCCGTACTTTATCGTATTATTAGAAGACGTTGTTTAACGCTTATTGCGCGATACGTTCGGCCACTGCCGCTGGCTGAACGATATCCCCCGTATCATTTCCCCAGGCATTTCTCGTGTATGTCACCACCGCAGCTATCTCTACCGGATTCAGCGTACTACGGAAGGCTGGCATGGCCGCGCCCGACACGCCGTTGATGACACGGCCTAAATGCCAATCCAAGTCATTGATCAACTGTTCGTTGCCTGCAAGCGCGGGGAACGCGGGGGGAGCCCCCTGCCCTTCACTTTGATGGCAAGAGGAGCAGATGGATTGATAGACGGTTTCGCCACGAGCCATGAGTTCTTCCATCGCCCATTCACGATCGACCCCCATCGCTTCCTGCTCGGCAGCAGCTTTACGCTCTTCAAGCCACGTCTCGAACTCCGCTTCCTCCATGGCATGCACCACGATGGGCATGAAGCCATGATTGACCCCGCATAGTTCGGCACACTGCCCGCGATATATGCCGGGCTCGTTGATCTGAACCCAGTTTTCGTTAATGAACCCAGGGATCGTGTCTTGTTTGACGGCCAACTCGGGCACCCACCAAGAGTGGATGACGTCATCGGACGTCATCAAAAAGCGCACTTTGCGATTGATGGGCAGCACGAGAGGCTCATCCACATCGAGTAGATAATGCTCGCTTCTCTCTTCTTCGCCACGGATCTGTTCGCGGCTGGTACTTAGGTTGGAAGTGAACGCAACATCCTCACCCAGGTATTCGTAGCGCCAGCGCCACTGCTGACCGGTAATCATGATATCCAGGTCAGCTTCAGAAGCGTCATACATGTTTTTGAGTGTGGCCGTTGCGGGCACCGCCATGCCGACCAGTATCAGGATCGGAATGGCCGTCCAGAGCACCTCCACGGAGGTGTGTTCATGAAAGCGGGCAGCCTTGGCTCCCTTGGAGTGACGATAGCGGAACAAGGAGTAAAACATGACACCGAAGACGACGACGCCAATCACCACACATACCCAGAAAATGGTCATGTGAAGGCCAAAAATATCGCGGCTGACATCCGTTACGCCGACCGGCATATTCCAGCTACTGGCTTGCACTTGGGAGATACTTGCGACACTGGACATGGTGAGAAGCCATCGCCACGGTAGGTGCATAGCCGCCTCCTTGTTATTGTTGTTCTCGCCAACCCTTTTATTAGGTCAGGATTAAGTGATGTCATTTGAGTATAGAAAACATATGGCATTCGTCACGCTCGACAAGCGTGATGTTTCTCAACGGTTCAACCTGCTGCAAAGATCGCCACACCAAGCAGCATTAGCACGAACACAATCGTGACGGCGACCGCCGTTATGATGAAGATTGCAGGCTTGCCACTAGAAAAATCCTGCTGCCGCTGACGATCATTCTGGACGCCTATGAGCGCTGCCAGTACTGACTTGATCACTGACCACATAGCGCTTTCCTCACGGTTGAGTGGGTTAATGCTCGATTGGGCAACCGTCGTAGAGCACCTGGCTATCATTGAGGATAGGCAATTTCATGAATCATGCTGTGAGAAAAGCAGTGCCGAGGGAGACATAGGCATATAAGGCCATTGACGCAGGCAACCCGCCTGAGTGCGCAAGCGAAAAATGCTGTAGAGGATCACGATGGAGGAACACCACTGTAGACCGCTTTCCATTGACACCCTACGCCATCTTTTAGCAGCACGCTCGCAGCGTAATTAAGCTTGCGGCCCATCGTCGGCCAATTCACACTAAGCCGACATTTGCTAATTCTGCAATGGGTTGTCAATGGAGTCGTTTATGCCCAAGCATCGTGGAATCGCGTTGCCCCTATGTGTTGCCCTATTTCCTCTTCTATCGCTCGCTGGCTGCACTACCTATACGTGGCCGGATGGTTCTCAAGAAACCGTCTTGGGTGTTGTGGCCGAGGATGAGAACCGCCAGTACGAAGAGCCTCGTGCTGACGGCGTTCGCTATCGTAAACCGGGTGAGCTCCCTGACACACCGCGAAGCGATGAAGATAACGACTGACGCTAGCTAACGGCTTATCCTTTGCGTTGCTTGGTAAGTGCCGTGGCTTGAGCGGATAAGGGATCTTCGGGCCATGGGTGCTTTGGATACCGCCCTCGCATCTCTTTGCGTACTTCGGGGTAGCCATTGACCCAAAAGCTCTGCAAATCTTGGGTCACTTGGAGCAGGCGCCTCGCCGGGGACAACAAGTGAAGCGTGATCGGCACACGCCCATCGACGACGGTGGGCGTGTGCTGCCAACCAAAAGCCTCCTGAAGCTTCAACGCGAGTATCGGCGACTGCGCCTCTATACGACACGGCGCGTAATCGAGGCTGATGGCATTGCCGCTTGGCGCGGTTAGCGCCCTCGGCACCAAGCGCTCCATCTGCTGCTGTTGCTCCCACGCCAGCGTGTTCAATAAACAGGTATGAAATGGCAACTTTTCGACCTGAGCCAGGCGCGTCAGCCCAACGACATAGGGCGCTAGCCAGATGTCTAATGTGTCCAGCAAGACAGTCTCGGACCAATCGGGCCACTGCTCGGGCCATATCCGTGAGAGCAGTGCCATACGCCCCTGACATTGGCGAACGTTGTCGGTCATCACTAGGTGAGGACGCTGTCTCAGCGCAGTCAAAAGCGCCTGCTCCATCGCCTCAGCTGACAACTGCTGTAACGGCCGGGAGGCCAAGATGAGTTCGCCATGCCGCTGAACGGCATCTCCTACCAGCCTGCCCTGCTCTTCCGACCAGCGTATTCGCTCTTCCCACTGCTGCGTATCAGGGTAAAGGCTCTCTAGCATGGCAAGCGTAATGGGCTCTGCCAAATACATTCGGGCGTCACTGGTCGCACTCTCTAGCGCCACCGCCACGAGCCAAGCCTGCTGTGCAAGTGAATGATTTTCGGACAGCGTGGCCGTTTTGCCGTTCGCCAGCTTGAAACGACCAGGCGACATACGTTGCGCGATGCGATCAGGGTATGCCAGACAAAGTAACGCGCCAAGCGGCTCCAGATCGATCTCCAATGGAAGTTTAGTTTCCATGAGCCGAGACAAACGGGTCGCCTCCCGATGCCACTGCGGAAAGGCCGAGGGCTGACGAAGCCGCTGAACCAGCGCATCACGCAGTGAACCTTGAATCCGCTCCCTCCCCTCTAATAACGCGGCCAACGCGCACGCCAAGGGCGTTGCCTGCAGCGTTCGCGCCCCCAGCAGCATGGCGGCTAAACGCGGTGTCAGGGCAAGTGCAGCACTCTGTTTACCAAGCGGCGTCAATCCACCGTTGGGCACTCGTAAGCAGAGCCGTTTTAAGAGATCTTGAGCCGTTCGCCATGCGCCTTCAGGAGGTGACGTGACCCAGGACAGCTCGTCTGGCTCACGTACGCCCCACAGCGCCAGCTCTAACGCCAATTTGGATAGGTCGGCTTGCAGTATTTCAGGCTCAGCGTACCCCACCAGAGGCTGCTCAGCCGCCCAGAGCCGGTAACACGTCCCCGGCTGTTGCCGACCGGCGCGTCCACGACGCTGATCGGCGCTCGCTTTGTTCACACGCCGTGTCGTCAGCTTGGTCAATCCCGTCCGGGAATTGAAAAGCGGTACGCGTTCTAACCCTGCATCGATGACACAGTTCACGCCATCGATGGTGACACTGGACTCGGCAATGGCCGTCGAAACGATCACTCGCTGGCGCGCACCATGAGGTCTCATAGCAGCCTGCTGCGCATCCAAGGGCAACCTGCCATGCAGCGGTAGAGCGTCAACATCCAAAGCGCTCCCTTCCACGGCGGCAACGAGCTGAGAGATCTCCGCCACGCCAGGCAATATGACCAGTATGTCTTGACTAACGGGACGTGACAGAGCTTCGTGAATCACTCTCAACGCGGCGGCAGTGAGCGACTCGCTCGTTGCCAGTGGGCGGTAGTGAGTCTCGACGGGAAATGCCCGCCCCTGACTTTCAATGACGGGCGTTTCACTTCCCAATACCCGCGTCAGCGCTGTCACGTCCAACGTGGCAGACATAACCAGCAGTCGAAGATCATCGCGCACGCTCTCTTGCACATCGAGTGCCAATGCCAATCCTAGATCTGCCTCGATGCTGCGCTCATGGAATTCGTCAAAAATGATGCCTGCCACGCCTTCTAACAGCGGATCCTCTTGCAGCATGCGTGTCAGCACCCCCTGCGTGACCACTTCCAGCCGCGTATGGGGTCCGATCTGACTATCGCCCCGCATTCGATACCCAACGGTTTCGCCTACGCGCTCATTGAGCTGGTCGGCCATGAAAGTGGCAGCAAGCTTGGCGGCGACTCGCCGCGGCTCGAGTAACAGCAGCCTCTGCCCCTTGGCCCAGTCATTCTCAAGAAGCCTTAGCGGTACGCGGGTGGTTTTACCAGCCCCTGGCTGCGCCACGAGAATCAAGCGCGTCTGATCCGCCAATGCGCACTCGAGTGCCGTTAAATGCTGATCGATAGGAAGCGATGTACTCATAAATCAGCGCGTGAGATGACCGGAGGTTGCAATACCGCAGCCTTTGAGAATGACGTGTTCCAGAAACTGGCAAACGGACGCCAAATCCGCTTCGCTTAGCGACGCTTTCCCGAGGATGCCGGACACCTGGGCGCTATATTCCGTGTAGTGCTGGGTGGCTGACCAGATCAGAAATATCAACCACCGTGGGTCCACATCGTCCATTTTTCCCTGTCGCGACCACTCACGTATGATCGCCGCACGAGACGCCACCCATGCTTTGAGCTCTCCTGATAAATACTCTTTTAGAAAGGGAGCGCCCGCTAAAATTTCCGCAGCAAAGAGCTTGGACCCTTCCGGATAGCGCTGCCCAAGCTCCATTTTGGTGCGAATGAAATCGCTCAGTACTTGAGCGGGATCACTCTCTTCATGGATATCTTCGAGTACCGCGTTCCAGCGCTTCATCATTCGGTTCAGTAGACGGACGTAAAGCGCCTGCTTGCTACCCATGTAGTAGAGAATGTTGGCCTTAGGCAACTGGGCTTGATCGGCAATGGCTTGAAGACTGGCCCCCCGATAACCGTGCTGTGAAAACACCTGCTCTGCAGCGCTCAATATGGTCTGTTCGATGCGTTCTCTGCTGGCGTTTTCTGGGTTCGCGGTATCCACCGTCATTCAGTAAGCTCCTTGTGATCGCTCTCAGGCGAACTTGTCATCGTTGTCTCGTTAACGTGCCGCATCACAGTGCGTTTTGTAGCGAAATGCACACTAAAAGTGCATGACACATTCATTTAACAAACTCTTGCAAGAGGCGCCGTTTTGTCCCAAGCTCAACATTATTGACCGATCGGTCAGAACAATCATAACGGAGTTTGGCATGGCAACAATTGAGTTTCTGCTCAATGGCACCCCGACCCAGTGTCAGGTGCCCCCGGATACCAGTATTCTAACGCTGTTACGCGATCATTTGGGCATGACCGGCACGAAAGAGGGCTGTGCTTCGGGGGATTGCGGCGCGTGCACCGTCGCGATTAAAAGCCCGGCCGACTCGGATTTTCTGAGCCTTAACGCCTGCATTACCCCTGCCCATCAACTGCATGGCCAGCATCTACTCACCGTAGAGGGTCTATCAGCGAACGGAGAGCTTCATCCTGCGCAGCGGGCAATGGTCGAGTGCCACGGAAGCCAATGCGGTTTCTGTACGCCGGGTATCGTCATGTCGCTATTTACACTACATACCCAACAGCAGAAACGCCCGGCGCCCTTGACGCCGGAACGGCTGGAGGCAGCGCTGGGTGGCAACCTCTGCCGCTGTACCGGATACCGCCCCATTCGGGATGCCGCCCTGAGCATGTCGTCTCATCCATGGCAAACGCCGCAGTGGTTCGACGCCAGCCAACCAGCGACCGTGGCGCTGAGTCCGTCTAATACACCAGACGACGACGTCGCGCTTTTTGCCCAACCCGCCACGTTGGAAGAACTCACGGCGCTTCGCCGCCGCTACCCATCGGCCCGCTTGGTGGCTGGCGCTACCGACCTGTGGCTTGAAAACACTCAGCGGCTGGCCACATTGAATCAATTGATCGACGTCACCCACGTCGAATCGCTGCGCCATATCGAAGAGGCCACTCTGAATGGTAAGTCCGGCTGGTGGATCGGCGCAGGCGTCACTTACTCCCAGCTAGAGCCGCTGTTTGAAGCGCACTATCCAGCGTTTGCCCACCTGCTTCACCGGCTGGGCTCGCAGCAAGTGCGCAATCGAGGCACCTTAGGCGGTAACATCGCCAACGCTTCGCCCATTGGAGATACGCCGCCAGTGCTGTTGGCCCTGGGTGCGTCGTTGGAGCTGACGCATCGAGATGGCTGCCGCGTGCTGCCTCTTAATGAGTTCTTCTTAGCGTATAAAAAGACAGCGCTCGCCGCCGATGAGGTCATCAGCCGTATTTTCATCCCGCGGCTAGCAGAGGATGCCGAGCTAAAAGTGTGGAAACTCTCCAAACGACGTGAGGACGATATTTCCGCCGTGCTAGGTGCTTTCCATTATCGCTTACAGGGTGGCGTTTTGAGCGACGTGCGGATCGCCTTTGGTGGCATGGCCGCGGTTCCTCAACGTGCCCTGCATGCAGAAGCGGCGTTGACGAACAGAGCGCTATCGCAGGAAAGTTTTCAAGCTGCGCAGCAGGCGCTGGGGAGCGACTTCCAACCAATGAGCGATGTCCGTGGCAGCCAGCGCTATCGCCAGCAGGCCGCTGCCAACCTCATGGAACGTCTCTACCTTTCGCTTTCAGCACCGACACAGGAGGTCATGCTCCATGCGTACGCTCACTAAGCTTGATGGCGATAGCCGCCGCGCTCGCCGCGAATTGAACGATCACATTCAAGGGGCCGGGCCACTGGCTCGCCATACAGTTGACAGCCACGGGCATCGCCAAGCTGGCACTTCCAGCTTCCACGAAAGCGCCGAGAAACATGTCACTGGTAAAGCGACCTATATTGATGATCTCAAAACGCCCCAGGATGCACTGCACGTAGCGTTAGGGCTATCGCCCGTTGCCCATGGGACGCTAACGTCGATGGGGTTGGACGCGGTGCGCAGCGCGCCAGGTGTGGTCGATGTCATTACCTTCCATGATGTGCCTGGCCATACTGACATCGGCCCCGTGTTTCCCGGTGATCCGATTTTCGTTGACCATGAGATCAGCTACGCCGGACAGTGCCTCTTTGCCGTGGCAGCCACGTCCCTTCAGGCCGCTCGTCAAGCGGTCAAGTTGGCCTCTTTGCAAATCGATGAGCAGCCTGCCAGCTTGGATCCCGTGGCCGCCGCCGAGCGTCAAGACGTAGTCCGCCCTACCCATGTGCAAGCCCGTGGAGACTGGGCAGCCACCCTGCAAAATGCCGAGCAATTGATTGAAGGCGAACTGTTCATCGGAGGACAGGAGCACTTCTATCTCGAGGGCCAGGCGTGCGTCGTGGTGCCCACGGAAGATGACGGCGTCATGGTCTACACCTCCAATCAGCACCCAAGCGAGACGCAAAAACTGGTCGCGGAAGTGCTTGGTGTTCCGTTTCATGCTGTAACAGTGGAAGTGCGCCGTATGGGCGGCGGTTTTGGGGGAAAAGAGACCCAAGCCTCGCCCTGGGCATGTATCGCTGCCATCATTGCGCGCCGCACTGGTAGGGCGACACGGCTTCGTCTACCGCGAAGTGACGACATGCGCATCACGGGCAAACGCCACCCATTTCATAATCGTTATCAGCTGGCGATCGACGCACGTGGCGTCATTCAGGGAGGCGATATTACGGTGATTGGCGACTGTGGCTACTCACCCGACCTCTCGGATGCCATCGTGGATCGCGCCATGTTCCACGCCGACAACGCCTACTCGCTGGGCGAGGCCCGGGTTACCGGCCACCGTGCCAAAACCCACACGGCGTCCAATACCGCCTTCCGTGGTTTTGGCGGCCCTCAGGGTATGATGATCATTGAGGCGGCGATGGATGACATTGCCCGCCAAGTAGGCGAAGACCCGCTGACCATTCGTAAACGCAATTTCTATCGCGATGGTCGTGATACGACGCATTACGGGCAGCAAGTCGATCAAAAACAGCTGCTGCATACCCTCGTGAACACACTGGAAACCAGCAGCGATTACTGGACTCGGCGCCAACAGTTACGCGACTTCAATGCATCGAGCCCCATCATCAAAAAAGGGCTTGCGCTCACCCCCGTAAAATTTGGCATTTCATTCACCGCTCAGCATCTCAACCAAGCAGGGGCGCTGCTGCACGTTTACACCGACGGCAGCATCATGATCAATCATGGCGGCACTGAAATGGGCCAGGGGCTGCATACCAAAATTTGCCAAGTGGTGGCCCGAGAATTGGGCCTCGACTTGGACAGCGTGCGAATCAGCGCAACACGTACCGATAAAGTCCCCAACACCTCTCCTACGGCGGCCTCCAGCGGCGCGGATCTCAACGGTATGGCTGCCCGAGATGCTGCCAGCAAGCTGCGAGAGCGGCTGTTCGACTTTGCTGCCCAACATTTCGAAGGTGGAATGGATCGTGAAGGCATGCGACTGGAAAACGGCATGCTGGTCGCAGGCATCGGAGAGAGCGAGCGTCGCATACCGTGGGGCGAACTCATCCAAACGGCATACTTAAACCGCGTATCACTTTCGGAAAAAGGGTTCTATGCGACGCCGTTGATTCACTATAACCGAGCGACGGGCCAAGGCCGCCCCTTCTACTATTATGCATTCGGCGCCGCGGTGGCCGAAGTCAGCGTGGACACACTCAGTGGAGAGTACTTGGTCGACCGAGTCGATGTCTTGCATGACGTAGGCAATTCGCTCAATCCAGCGATCGATATCGGTCAAGTCGAGGGGGGCTTCATTCAGGGGATGGGCTGGTTGACCAGTGAAGAGCTCAAATGGAACGATAAAGGCGTGCTGATTAGCGATGGACCGGCTACCTATAAAATCCCCACCTACGGTGACTTACCTCGTGTATTCAACGTTTCCCTCTTAGAGGGACACCCCAATTCCATGGCAAGCCTATACCGTTCGAAAGCCGTGGGCGAACCCCCCTTCATGCTAGGTATTTGTGTGTGGTCGGCGTTAAGAGACGCGCTGTCGAGCCTGACGGATTATCGCCTTTCCCCCCACTTGGATACGCCCGCCACACCAGAAAGAGTCATGATGGCAGCCAATGCCATCAGGAAAAAAACACTATGACGCCAACGCATGAAACGTGGCACGCTGCTCTGCACCGTTTACAGCAAAGCGGTACGCCACATGTCCTTGCAACACAAGTGACCAGCACAGGTTCGACGCCACGCGAGCCGGGGGCTCGCATGGTCATTACCGATGACGCCATTATCGACACGCTGGGAGGCGGTACGTTCGAGTGGCAAACCATTAGCGCCGCTCGGACCTTATTACAGCAAGGGGAAGCCGGCATTCATCTTGAGGCATTTTCACTAGGCGGACGCAGCGGTCAGTGCTGCGGTGGCTTTGTCAATGTGCTGCTTGAGGTCTTTCCAGGCGCCCCCCAGCGGATTGCGCTATTTGGTGCGGGCCATGTAGGTCGAGAAATCGTCAAATTGAGCGCGCCACTTCCCTGGCAAATCGATTGGTATGACAGTCGCCCCGACCGTTTTACCAAGCAAGATGCCCAACAGCCACGTCTTAACTGTTACACGTTGGCGAGTGTGACCTCCGTCATGGACGCCCTCCCTACCGGTGGCCATACCCTCGTCATGACTCACAGCCATGACGAAGACTACGCGCTCATTTCAGCACTGCTGAAACGCCCGGACCTCGCCACGATTGGACTGATCGGTTCGGACAGTAAATGGGCGAGCTTTCAAGGTCGCTTGATGCGTGATGGCTTTTCACCGGATGAGATTCAGCGAGTCCGCTGCCCCATTGGCGCCGTTCACGGCACCAAACTCAGCAATAAAACGCCCTATGCGATTGCCATGACCGTCGTGACCGAACTGTTATGGTTAACCGATCAACCCATCGATCGGCAAACCCGCGGACTCGACCCCGTAGCTTTACGCTCTCTATTCAACGATACAGCGACACATTCGAGCTAATATGACTTCTACTGATACGTTTATCCGCGCGGAGCTGGTGAGCTTTGCCCGTGATCCAGGGGACGACGATTTTCCGACACCTGGCAGCCTCGAGCATTACGGCGATGGTCTTCTGTGGCTAAAAGAGGGTCATATCCACGCAGTTGGCCACTACGTGGATATCATCGAACAGTTACCCTCAAACAGTCAGGTGCTCGATTATCGTGGCAAACTCATCATGCCTGGCTTTATCGATACCCACGTGCACTATGTCCAGCTCGATATCATGGCCTCCTATGGTCGCCAGCTACTCGACTGGCTCAACGACTATACGTTCCCTGAAGAGTGTCGCTTTGCCAATCATGCCCATGCAGAAGCTCTCTCCAACGCGTTTTTAGACGAAATGCTGAGAGCTGGCACCACGACCGCGCAAGTGTTCGGCTCTAGCCACCCAGGGTCGGTCGATGCATTCTTTACCGCTTGCCAGAAACGCCAATTACGCATGCTTGTCGGCAAAGTACTGATGGATCGTAATGCCCCCGACGCATTGATGGATGGTGCAACGGGTATTACCGATACCGAGCGTTTGATCGAAGACTGGCACGGCAAACAACGCTTAGGCTACAGCGTAACACCTCGATTTGCGCCGACATCGACAAAGACCCAAATGGATGCGGCAGGCGCGCTTCTGCGCAATGACGCTTCTCTATGGCTACAAACGCATCTTGCTGAGAATAGCGGAGAACTCGACTGGGTAGCCGAGCTTTTCCCGGGCAGCCGAGACTACCTCTCCGTGTATGAAGACGCTGGACTCGTCGGACCTCGCAGCACCTTTGCCCATGGAATTCACCTGGATAACGGTATGCGCCAACGGCTGGCCGAGCGAGGCGCCAATATTGCATTCTGCCCAAGCTCCAACCTTTTCCTAGGCAGCGGACTCTTTGATCGAGAAGCAGCGAAAGAGATAGGAATGTCCTTCACCTACGCCAGTGATATTGGCGCCGGTACCGATCTTTCGGGATTCGCGACGCTGAAAAGCGCCTATCAAGTTGGCCAATTGCGGGGGCAGCCGCTGACGGCTTGGCAGGGGTTTTACGGCTTGACCCACGGTAACGCTAAAGCGCTCTCGCTGGATCATCACATTGGGCAGCTCGCCCCGTCTTACGAAGCCGATTTTGTCGTGATCGATCCCCATGCCACATCGCTGCTTGAGCGCCGTATCCAACACTGCACCACGTTGGGCGAGCGCCTCTTCGCCCTCATGATGCTGGCCGATGACCGCGCCATCTATGAAACCTGGGCAGGCGGTATTCGCCAACATCAGCGGGATTGATCCCGATCTAAAAGCCGCGTTTGATAAGCGGCTTTTTTGTTTCCCTCCCGCGTTTTCCAGAGACCACACAACCAAAAAGCCCCGAGCACAGGATGCCCGGGGCTGGTCATGGCGCGCTTTCGAGCGCGCAACAAAAAACCCAGCCGTTTGGCTGGGTTCTTTGCGGTATAAGTGCCTGACGATGACCTACTCTCGCATGGGGAGACCCCACACTACCATCGGCGCTAAGCGGTTTCACTTCTGAGTTCGGCAAGGGATCAGGTGGTTCACGCGTGCTATGGTCGTCAGGCG